>JBKQRC010000103.1:0-56348 GCA_052326105.1 Candidatus Sulfotelmatobacter sp.
ATCGCCATTTCACTCATTGACGGGGTTGCAAGTGAGATCGTCGCAATTGCTCGAACCATCGTGAAACTGTGCCTGGCGACGCCGGAGAAGGTCGGAAGGCAGGCTGCCCGGTCCAGGCATTCCGAGACTTCTCCCGTCCGCCCGAGTTACTAACACGAAAGAGGCAGGAGGTGGCACGTTGGTTACTTTGCCGATCACCCTATCTTCGGGCATGCTTGGATCGATGTGGGAAATCGAACAGCTTCGGGGCTTGGACTCTTCGGACAACACTCCGGAGTCGATTTGCGCCTGCGTAGTCAGGATCTTCCAAGTTAGAGAAACGGAAGTCGCGCTGCTGGAGCTTAGCGGAAGGCTGCTGAACTTCCTATACCCCGCGGAGTTGAAAGCGGCGGGGGCGATCCCTGTTTCCAGTTCGTCGGTAGCGGCGCGCACCGCGCGGACCAGGCAGGCCGAGCTTTTCAATGGCTTCACGCAAGTGAAGCATTTCAGCGTTTTTGAACTCGTCAAGCTGGGCGATACTGGACTGGACGCGCAGGTAATTCAGAAGCTCATGTCGGCGCCCGTTCAAGCCATTAACGGAGAAGTAATTGGAGTGATTCAAGTCTCCCGCAAGGCTCCCCGCCCAGCCGCGGCGGGGCCGGACTTCACTCCTGACGATCTGCGGAAACTGGAATCGGTTGCCCGCTTCGTGGGAAGACTGATGGCGAAGGGCAGAGGCTTTGCCCAGGCAAGCTCAGGCTAGATCGACTCCCCTGCCAACCCTGGTGCTGCCGCGTCTCTACCAATGCTGCTATTCTTACTCTTCTCCAGGGGGAGCTTCCATTCATGTTTGAGGAGTTGAAAGGCCGGACGGCGGTTGTGTTTGGCGTGGCGAACAAGCGCTCGATCGCGTGGGCAATTGCGCAAGGGTTGCACGCGGCCGGCGCGAACCTCGCCATCACCTATCAGAACGAGCGGCTGGAGCAGGAGGCGCGGGACCTGATTCTGTCGCTGCCGGGCGCGGAAGGATTCATGTGCGACGTTTCGAGCGATGCGGCGATTGCGGGCCTGTTCGAGAAGCTGAAGGAGCGCTACGGCAAGCTGCACGTGCTGGTGCACAGCGTGGCCTTCGCTCCGCCCGAAGAACTGAAAGGCGACTTCGTCAACACGACGCGCGAGGGCTTTCGGGTGGCGCACGACGTGAGCGTGTATTCGCTGATCGCGGTCTCCCGGGCCGCGGCGCCGCTGATGGAAGACGGGGGCAGTGTCATCACCATGACTTACTACGGCGCGGAAAAAGTTGTCCCCAATTACAACGTGATGGGCGTGGCCAAGGCGGCGCTGGAGTGCACCGTGCGCTACCTGGCTTACGATCTGGGCCGAAGGAAGATTCGCGTCAATGCCATTTCCGCGGGGCCGATCAAGACGCTGGCTGCGCGCGGCGTCTCCGGCCTGGGAGAGATGATGAAAGGCCACGCCGAGCGCGCGCCTCTGCAACGCAATGTCGAAGTCGGCGAGGTGGGCAGCACCGGGGTGTTTCTTGCTTCCGACGCTAGCTCCGGCATCACCGGCGAAACCATCTACGTGGATTGCGGATACAACATCATGGGGTTCTGAGGGATGCGGTCCTGCAAGCGGCGCTCCGCAGAGCCCCGGTCATTCGCACTGAAACAGTTGCAGTAAAGCCTCGCAGGCAATCTGCCGATTACATTGGCAGGTGCATACTCTTCGCCTCGGGTTCGTCTGGCAGCGGACTCCGCTCTTTCCTCCGGCGATTGGCACCCACATTCCTGGAGCCACACTATGACGCAGAAGACCGACGTTGTGGAACCGAAGCCGCTCTCGACCGGCCTCTGGCAGTCGTTGTTACGGAGTTTCGCGCTCGGCCCGGGCGCCCCCACGCCGCCTCTCACCGACCCGCTCCATTGCGATGCGCCGGCGCTGCGTCACGCCGAGATTGCCGCGATCTACACCGGGCAGCGCGTGGCCGGCGATTTCTATGAATTCCTGAGGGTGGGGCCGTCGCGCATGCTGTTCGTGCTGCTGGACATCGCCGGCCTGCGGGCGGACACGCGTGAAATCCTGATCGCCGTGCAGAAGACGTTCCGAACCCTTGCGCCCGTTCTTTTCGCCGGCGAAGACTTCAACGAAGCCACCGCCATGATCGAACTGTGCCACGAGATGAATCGTACGATCTTGCGTGGCGGCGTTCGCAGCTGTCCGGCGTTCATCGGTTGTTATCACCAGGAGCTGGGCACTTTGTGCTACTCCAATGCGGGCCACATTCCGGGGCTGTTTCGCGACCGCACGGGAATCGCGCTGCTCAAGGCCACCGGCCTGCCGTTGGGCTTGTTTTCGCATACGACGCAGGACGCGGCCATCTGCCACCTTGTGCCGGGCTCGGCCGTGGTGCTGGTCACTCGCGGGTTTGTCGAGGCGGACTGCGAGAATGGGGACTGCGAGGATGCGGAATTCGGGCTGGACAGGGCGAAGCAAACTTTTCAGGACGCGACCGCGACCGGCGCGCGCGACCTCTGCCTGAGCATGCTGCAGGCGACCCGGCAGTTCACGCGGACGGCTCCCACGCATAACGATCTAACCACGCTGGCGCTGGTGCGGAATGCCGCCCCTGACGCGGTTTGAGGCCCTGAGAAGGCTGCTTCCACTGCAGCCAAGCGGCGGTTTTTCGGTGCCTGTCACAGCGATCCTCCTGAGGCTGCCATGTACCAGCCTTCCGCGAGGAATTGCTCGATGGAGCGCTCCTGAATACCTTCTTGCACACGCAGTTCGTCGTTTAGAAAATGGCAGGAAAGTGTTCCGGCGCCGTGATCGATGCGATCAATGCGAATGCGGTTGCCGTCGCGATCGGCGCAGATTAAGCCCACTTTCAGATCTGGCCGGGCCGCTTTCTTCACGGTTGCTTCGGTTCTTAGGGGCATCGTCGGGGATTAGTATTTTGCGTGAAATACCGCCTGATTGATGTCCGGCCAGAATTCCTTTAGTACGTTGAACACGCCGTCCAAGCCCACCTGCGTTCCCCAACGTTGATACGTTTTCACGAAGGGGTTGGATTCTGCCGGGTAATACGCATTGCCGATGCCCGCGGCCGCTCCTGCCCCCACGACCTCCGACAGATTGAAGGTGCTCTTTCCCGCGTTGGTCCTGGTGATGAACAGCCGGCTTACCGCATAACCGGTCCGCTTAATGAATCCCCCTTTGCCCAGGGTGTAGTATCTCGGGTCTTCTCTTGTTGCCGCTGGCACGATCGCTTCCGTCATGTAGTTCTCGACGGCGCCGTCGACAAAGACGTGCCAGTAGTATTTACCGTAGCCCTCACCGCCGTGCCCAAAGGACGGCTGCGATTTGCCGGCCATCGCAATTCCCGCGAGCCCTCCCACGAAAATAAAATCGGAGTAGTCGAACGTATCCTGCGTCGCCAGCCAGAGATTATTCTTGAAACTCTGCGAAGGCAAATGCGTGTTGGCGCTGACCGCACGGTAATTTGGGATGATCCCCAGAATTCTTTTGGGTTGCTTACCATACTGATCATTGGGGTTACCTGGATCCGCGGGGTTGCTGTTGGGCGTCGGAGCGTCTGGCAAAGGGAATTTTCCCTCCGCCGTCTGGCTGGCTTGCTGAGGGTCCTGGGTGAGCAAGGAAAGATCGTCCAGACGCGGCGGTACCGTTGCTTCTGGCGATTCTTCTCGCGCGCTCGCTGGTTCCTGAGCTTGAACAGACACTGCCGCCAACATCGCGGCCAGCGCGATCGCCATGCAAGACAATCGAATCGCTTTCACATCTTCCCCCACTGTTGTATTTTTCCTTCTGGGTCCTGTCGGGCGTGCTTTTCACTCAATTTCTGCTAATCCCTCAAAAGTTTGGATTGTTTGAACCAGGCATTTGGATGCAGACAGCGGCAGAAAACGGCTAAGTGTGAATCCCGGATTGGAAGGGTCAGTCGGGTGCTTTCTGCTGCTGTTTCTGCAGGTGGCGGGCGTGTCTCCTCTGCAAATAGTGGTGAACATCTGGCCAAAACTCCTTCAGCTCATTCCCCAGGGCGTCGAGGCCCATCTGCGTTCCCCAGTTGTTGAAATTCGACGAGGCGTTTCGATCGGCGGCGGGATAATAGACGTTGGAAATGGCAATCGCCGTTGCGTTGCCGGCAAACTCAGGAACGTTGAACATGTGAGCTCCGGAGTCTTTTCGAGCGACGAAAATACGGTCGATGGCATAGCCAAAGCGGTGCACGAACGACCCCCTGCCCAATCGGAAGTAGCGAGGATCGATTCTTAGGATGGTGGGGTAAAGGCCGCCCACCATGACATTGCCATCCACCTGATCGGCGAAAGCCGCTCCATACCGCTTCGCATATCCCTTCATTCCCTGCCCAAACGCCGGATCGGAATCTTCCGCCTGGCGGATGCCCGCCACGATACCGATGATGGTGAATTCATAGGGGTCGAAGGAACCCTTCGTTGCCATGGCGAACTTCTCTTTCCAGGAGACCGGCTTCACTTGTGATTCATTATCCACCGTCAAATAGTTCAGCATCACGTAAAACATCCGGTCGTTTTTGACTTTCTTCGTATCTTGTTGGACCGGGCTGCTTGGATTCTGAGAATTACTCTGGGCAGACGGTTGGTCTCCGGGCTTATCCTGCCCCGAAGAACTGGTCGCGGGTGATTGGGCGGGTTGGGCAGGGTCCGGTGTTTGAGTTTGTGGGGTGCTTTGACCTGTGCAAAAAGCCGCAGAGAATAAGATCGACGCGGTCAGCAGGCCCACACGCGCTGAATTGCTCAGTTTCAAATTGATGATGGCTCCAAGTCCAGTTGATTGGGATGCCGCCGAGGCGATGTTGGCAGTCCACTATTGGCAATCATTCCGCAAACAGACTCCGCAATCCTGCCCGCATGCCAGTCTTGGTAAATCCCGAGATTCAACGAGTCGTCCGCAAGACTCTGCGGTCGGTTTCCCTCACTTGCTCAAAGATGATTTCCACGCTCGGATGGCGTCGCCAGCGAGGGAACGTCTCTCCCACTCTACCAGTAAGAGGCAGTTGCGGGCGAGCAGGTCGTCAGCCGCAACAGGGCCCCGGTCTGATCTGCGCTCGTGGGCCGAGATATAGGGAGGACGATCATTGGGGGCCGATCATTGGGGGCCCGAGCAAGGTACCCAGGCTTCCTTCACCTGCAGGGGATCGGCTGAGCATGCAACCGTGGGGGCTTCGGCGCATCTTAGACCAGAGCAACCAGTGAGTGGCCGAAGGACTCGGATAGTGGGGGCCACTCACTTATTTTCCTGTAGGGTTCGGTTCGCACATTTGATTCGCTCCAAGGAGGCTGAGTGTCAACCAAGCCGTCAGAACTCGTCTTTTCCATTGGATTCTTGCTCTTGCTCTTGCTCTCGCCGCTCTGCGGCGGCCAGCAGACAGCAATGCCATCGGGCGCGAATTCGACGACGCAGCCGCAGACTACGCAGTCCGAACCCCAGGACGAGCCAGAGTCAGTCTCCGAAGCCCCCGCGGCGCAATCCGTTCCAACTTCGAAACAACAGCCCAAACGGATCATGGGCATTATGCCAAACTTCCGCGCGGTCAGCGCGGGCGCGATCCCTCCGCCGCCCACACCCAAGGAAGCCTTCGTTATCGCGACGAACAACAGCTTCGACTACTCGTCGTTCATCTTCGTGGGCGTCACCTCGATGCTGGCCGAGGGAACAGACGCCCACCCCCAGCTGGGTAAGGGCGTGCCGGGTTTTGGAAGGTATTACTGGCGCGGCTTCGTGGATAAGACGGACGGAAATTATCTGGTGATTTTTGCCTTGCCCACGGTGCTGCACGAGGATGAGCGCTACTATGCCATGGGCGAAGGCAATTTCTTCAAGCGTGGTATTTACGCGGCTTCCCGCATTCTCATCACCCCGGATTATCACGGACACAATACGTTTAACGCTTCTGAAATCTTAGGGCGCGCGATGGCCCAGGGAATCTCGACGACTTACTACCCCAGCCACGATCGCACCATCGGCGCGCTGGCCGTCAAGTTTGGATGGGCGATGGGGCGCGACGCGCTCACGAATGTTTTTCGCGAGTACTGGCCCGACATCGCCACGCATGTGCTGCATCGGCATCCATGAGCGTCCGCGTACTCACTGGTGCGGGTCTTTCTTTTGGAGAAGATTCCTGTGGCGGAGCGCTGCTCCTACCCTCGGTGCGCCAGAAGACCAAGGACAGGGAGGGCCATCATGACGAAGAACACAATCCCCAAAAGCCAGTTCAGCCATTTCCTTTCCGCATGATTCACCCAGTAACAGAGTAAGGCTGAGAGCAACAGCGCCTGCGGGACAACCTCCAGCCAGCCGCGCAGTTGGTAGCGGATCGGCACGGGAGTGTAGATCATGCCTTCAATCGATCCCGAGGCCGGGCCGAACGTGGACAGGATGCCGAGCGCAATCAGCATCCATCCCATAAGCAGCCAGCCGTGCTTCCTGCCGAACAGGCGTTCGCGGAACGGATAGAAGACCAGCGCGAACACCAGGCCTCGCAATGGCTGGAACAGCGGTCCGGCCATGATCCAGGGGCTGGTGATCGGTCGCATGCCGGAGTCTGGACGCGCCATGAGAGCGGCGTAGTTGAGAAAGTGGGCGGCCAGGATTCCCATCAGAAAATAAGTGAGAGTGTGGCTGACGATGGTTTTGGCAGCGAGCGGGAGAAATCGGGGTTGAGAATTTTCCATGATGGGCGCTTTTCGTAAGGCTGAGGCGGAAAAGCCGCCCCGCGGCGACAGAATTGCAAACTTTTCTCCGAGGATCACCCCAGGCCATCAGACGATCTTCGTCTACCGCATGCGCCTTGCTTCCGGCTGCCGGTCCACGACCAGTTCGGGATGCGTCCGGCGGAAGGTCTCCGCGACGTGGCAGTTCCAGCAAATCGGTTGGTGGCTGGTAAATATCTCCGGAAGCTGTTCCGGGTAAACCTGATTCCACTCTACCGTTTTGAAACCGGGACCCAGCAGCGCCGGGGCATGGTCCAGATGATGCAGCGGGCCGATCTGCTTATGGCAAAACACGCAAGTCTTCCCTTCATACCACTTCGAAACGATATTCCACACCAGGCAGTTCTCAGGGTCCGCTTCAATCTGCTGCAAACAAGCCTGGCCGCAATCCTGGCGCTCGGGCCAGCGCGAACACTCTTTGAGGCGAAGCGTGGGCTCGGTAAGAAACGCTCCCACGGCGGCTTCTCCGGCAGCTACATCAACGGCCTCCGGCGTATGCGTCTCCGGGCACGTGATCAGGCGTTTGCCGCGGTAGCCAAAGTAAGCGCGTACTGCGGGAATGGCGCGAAACACAAATAGTCCGAGAGCCAGCACGATGACAACAGCGACCATGAGCACGGTGACTGTCATGGAAACACCTCCTGGCCGGCGGGGCCACCTCGCGGCCTTGCTCGAGGTCGCCGGACTATTTCTGGCATGAGTGTGGGCGCGAACTGAGGGAAAGACGGTGCCCCGCATCACCCGGAAATGTGATTTCGGTCACGCGGCGCGGTTAAAGACAGCGTTTTCCGGAGGTTCTAGGGGGCATTATTCATGAAGCTGCAATGAAAGGGCGCGGCTGGAAGTATGTGCGCGCGAACTGGTCTTCCGCCCCTCCGGGGCTTACTCATTTCCCCACTTTGACCCATGGCTTACGCCATGGGCTGCACTCTGGCGCCGCTTCGCGGCTAAGAACGCCATGGTCTAACCCACCGCGGAGCGAGAATTCGAGTTCTCACGCACACGCACTGGAAGCCGCGGCCTTTCAAAACCGCAGCAATCCTCACGAATAATCCGGGCTAAGGCGCCTCTTCCTTCAGTCCTCCCCACCCTAACTGCAGCAGTTTGCGGCCGATCAGGATGTACCACACCAGCAGGAACGGCGCCGCAGCGCTTATGGGGATGACACTCATGGTCGGCGCCAACATCTGCGTGACGTAATAGCCCAAGCCGAAAGCGTTCGCCAGAATTCCTGTATATGCCGCCGCTCTGCCGAAGACTCTGCTGCGGAGCATGACAGTTGCGGCGATCAGGCCGGCAAGGTTCACGAACAGATAGCTCAGGTAGATGCCATGGCCGTAGTTTGCGCCCGAATTGTGAATGGCCAGCAAAGCCTGCCCTGCCGCCAGCAATTCTGACCGCTGGGCATCGGTCGCTGCCGTGGCGTATTGATCGCTCAGGGAAACCATGGCAAACGCCTGATTCGACGCAAAGTAGACTGCGACGGCAACCAGAACAAGCGTGGTGGCAAGTCGCATGCAACTTCGATTCACTCGCCTGAGGGCGGCGTCGAGGCCGAGAAACATCAGACCAATCAGGGCATAGTTGACCATGTCAAAAAGATTGAGAAACGTGAGTCCAATGAGCCGGTAGTGGTGAAGAACGGAATACCAATCCATTACGGTGTTGGGCAGCGCGCTCGGTCCCGAGCGAATGATTCCAAGCCCCCTGAAAAGCAGGAATTCCTCGGCCAGATTTCGCCGGAAGAGGAATGCGGCCAGCAAGGCGGCGACACCTCCGACGCGGTAAAGAGTCTTCCAGTTAGAGTCTCTCATTTCGGCATGATTGGTTTGACTGATCACCGCGCTGGTCCTTTCGATCTTTACCTCTCAGTGCTTACCCCGGCCATCCGTGAGAGATTTGCCTACGCCCCAGACTGCACCGCTCCGTTCCTATTTCACAATCGCTAATGGAGCGGCTTGCCCTTTCGGACCATCAGGATCCCGACGACGATCATCCACACCGTCAAGGGGAGATCGTCGGCGAGGGCCAACGGCCCCCAGCCCGCCGGATTGTAGAAACCGGTGACATCTGGATGGCCTACAAACATCGTAGGAACGAAGGCGAGACAAGCCAGAGCACAGCCGTAGCCAACCCAGCCGCTCCACGCGGGCAGAGCTCGGCCGGCCACAGTCGCATAACTCGCCACCGCCATCAGAACCGCCATCAGGAATAGGGCCACGGAGCCATACATCAGAAACATGCTCTCCATCATGGTTCGAATGATGGTCGGGTCGGCGGGCAGGGTGCGGGCGTCAACCACGGTGGCGGCCTGCAGCGAATCGGCCACCAGGGTGAGGGTGACATAAACCAGACCGACGCCAAGCACGAGAGTGCCAAGCCATTCCTGCCGGGGATCGGCCTGGCGTATGAGGTGGCGCAAGCCTGCGAGGAAGATCATGACGAAGGTCAGGATGATGAAGTCGAGGAAGACGCAGGTCATGATGTTGGTGGCGTTGCGGGCGGCGAAGTCGGCGAGGCGCGCTGAATCCGTGACACCTGGAAAGGCGCCGCGCACAAGATAGAAGGGAAACTCGATGAAGAAGAAGGCCTGGGTCGCCAAGGCGAATATGCCAGTCCAGCGGTAGATTCTCTGGTCGTCCATGTTGGGTTGCTCGTTCTTCCAGGCCTCGGGGGCTAAAGCCCGTGTTTCTTAGTCCTAAACGGCACGGCTGAAGCCGTGCCCTACCCAAAACCGATTTATGAAACACGCTCTAGTCTTTTTGCGGTTCGACTGAAGTCGTAAACTTCCCAAATCCGTCTTCTTGCAGCCGCCTTACCAGATTCCCGGCAACAGCCGGTAGCGCGTGTGTGCGGCGAAATCTTCGTAGCCGGGAAGTTCGCGGCGGAGGGTCCGATCTTCGTTCGCGGTGCGCCAGATGAACAGCAGGATGAGGACGCCGGACATAGCCAGTGCCCAGACCGATCCCCAGATCAGCGGGCTCGAGACGCCCATCAGGATCATGCCCACGTACATGGGGTGGCGGACGAAACGGTAGGGGCCGGAACTGACGACCGCGTGCCCGCGATCGGTTTGAATGCGGACGCTGGTTTCGGCGTACGGATTGAGGACCATGACCCAGCCGATCAGCAGTACAGCCGCCACAAACATGGCAGCTCCGACATAGACAAAAGCAAAGGGAATGGACGACCAGTGGAAGCGGACGGCATCGAGTCCCGCGACGGCGGGGTGAAGCAGTATCAGCGGAATATAGATCGCCATGAATATTTTGTCGAAAGGCTTGGTGTCTTTGCGGCGCCATTTGGCGCGCTGGGCCATCAACTCAGGGTTGTAGCGCTGGGTGATCAGACCCAGGGCCGTCGTGCCGACGACCCACAAGGCGACTGAGATCCAGCCCCGGATCCAATGGATTCGGCCGGCCGAGGCGAACAGCGAACCGGTGAACCAGAGATAAGTGATGAGAACCTGGAAGAGTCTTCTGACAGCGCTCGGTTTGGGCTGCGGCGGCGTTTCAACCACGGGTTGTTCTGGCATCGGAATCTCCCGGCGTTTCAGACGCAGTGGATGGGGCTCAGTCGACCACCCATTCCTGATCGCGGAGCGCGTTCGGCCGATGGCTGCCTTGCAGTTGCTTCTTTACAGCCAATGACAGACGGCGGACTCCCTCGCGAATCTGCTCCGGCTGGGAGTGGGAGAAGTTCAGCCGCATGTGGCGGCTGCCCTCGCGGCCGTCATTGGCGTAGAAGCTGTCTCCGGGAACGAAGGCCACGTTTTCCGCCAGCGCCGCCTCGAATAGCGCGTGTGAGTCGGTGCCCTCCGGCATCGTCACCCAGAGGAACAGCCCTCCCTTGGGATGGGTCCACGTGACTTCTTGCGGGAAGTACTGCTCGAGAGCCTGGAGCATGGCATCCCGCCGCTCACGATAGACCTGGCGAATCAGCCGGACGTGCTGATCGAGGAAGCCGTCGCGCGCCACTTCGTAGGCAACGTATTGATTGAACGTCGAGGTATGCAGATCCGCGCCCTGCTTCAATTGCACCAGCTTGACGATGACGTCTTCCGGCGCCACCATCCAGGCCAGGCGGATTCCCGGCGCCAGCGTCTTGGAGAACGTGCTCAGGTAAATGACATTGCCCAGGGTGAAGGTGCTATCGCGGCGCAGATTCTCGCGGTCCAGCACTACCAGTGGCGCGATGTGCTCGCCTTCGTAGCGCAACTGACCGTAGGGATCATCCTCGACGATCGGAACGCCGTACTTATCTGCCAGCAGAATGAGTTGGTGGCGGCGGCTTTCTGACAGCGTCACTCCTGCCGGGTTCTGGAAGTTCGGCAGCACATACATGAACTTCGGTCCGGAACGGAGCGAAATGTCCAGATGGTCGGTGATCAAACCATCCTCATCCACCGGAACCGAGACGTACTGTGCCCCGTAGACGTTGAACGCCTGCAGGGCGCCGAGGTAGGTGGGAGCTTCCAGCACGATGCGGTCGCCGCGGTTGATGAGCAGCTTGCCGATCAGGTCGAGCGCCTGCTGCGAGCCGGAGGTGATCAGAACGTTTTCGGCCTGGGCGAAGATGCCGTAGCGGGCGAGATTGTTTGCGATCATCTCCCGCAGCGGCTCATAGCCTTCAGTGGCGCCATACTGCAGGGCCTGGGCGCCTTGTTCAGCAAGGACTTTGTGGCAGGCGTCCTCGAAACGCTTCACCGGAAATACGTCTGGGGCCGGCAGTCCGCCGCCGAACGAGATGATTTCCGGCTTCTGGGTTACCTTCAGAAGCTCACGGATAGCCGAACTCTTGATCCCCAGCGTGCGCTGGGCGTACCGCGACTTCCAAAGCGTGGACATGGTGCACTCTCCTGCATGGGTATGGAGGCAGGTTGCGAAGTTTCGAGGTTTCAAAGTTTCAAGGTTTCGAAAGTTGCAAAGACAAACCCGAGGCTCTTTGAAACCTTGAAACCTGTCTTATCAGTCTTCGCCTACCAGTTCCGGCTCGACCGGCACGTGCACATGCGGACGGGAGTAGGTGTCGCTTTCCTGCGCGTCCACCACGGCGATGGCGGCCACGCTGACGATATGTTCGACCGTCGCAGCACGCTGCAACACATGCACCGGACGGCTCATCCCCATCAGTATCGGGCCAATCGTCTCGCCGCCTCCGATCTTGGCCAACAGCTTGGTGGCAATGTTGGCCGAGGCCAGGTCGGGGAAGATGAGCACGTTGGCGCCGCCTTTCAGGGCGCTGAAGGGATACTGCTGCTCAATCACGTCGGGAGACACGGCATCGTCGGCGGCAATTTCGCCGTCCACGATGAGTGTTGGATCGGCGTACTTAATCAGTTCCACCGCCTTCCGCACCTTGGTGCAAATGGGGTGGTCCACCGCTCCGAAACTGGAGAACGACAACATGGCCACGCGCGGGCTGATGTCGAAGCGGCGCGCCATGTGTGCCGTGCACAGGGCGATTTCCACCAGATCCTCGGTCGTCGGCTCGATGTTGACGCTGGCGTCGGCGAGGAAGAAGACTTCGCCTTTGCGCGTGATCACGACGTAACAGCCGGAGACCCGGTGCAGTCCTTCGCGCATGCGAATGATCTGCAGTGCCGGGCGGATGGTGTCGGGGAAATGCTGGGTCACACCGGAAACCAGCGCGTCCGCATCGCCCATGCGCACCATCATCGAACCAAACACGTTGCGGTCGTTGATGAGAGTGTGGGCCTCGTTCAGCGTGACGCCCCGCCGCTGCCGCAGGCGGAACAGTTCCAGGGCGTAGGCTTCCCGATGCTCGGAGGTCACCGGATCTACAATCTGCATGCCTTCCACATCCACTCCCAACTCCTGGGCGCGGGCTTGAATCACGGCCGCGTTGCCCAGCAGGATCGGCTTGCCGATTTTTTCGTCCACCAGCGCGTGGCTGGCACGCAGGATTTTTTCATTGTCGCCCTCGGGGAACACCACCTGTTTCGGGTTGGCCTGGGCCTTGTGAATCATGGTGCGCGAAACTTCGTAGGCCTTGCCCAGTCTCCGCTCCAGTTGCGCCCGGTAGACCTCGAGATCCACCGGTTCCTGCGCCACTCCGGTGCGCATGGCGGCTTCGGCCACCGCGGATGCTTCCCACATCAGTACGCGCGAGTCGAAAGGCTTGGGAATCAGGTACTCGCGGCCGAACTTCATGCGCTCCACTCCGTAGGCGCGGCAAACCGAATCGGGCACGTCTTCCTTGGTCAGGTTCGCCAGCGCGCGCGTGGCCGCCAGTTTCATTTCTTCGTTGATGGCGGTGGCGCGCACATCGAGCGCCCCGCGGAAAATAAATGGGAATCCCAGCACGTTGTTCACCTGGTTGGGATAATCCGAGCGCCCGGTCGCGATGATGACGTCGCTGCGCGCTGCCTTCGCGTCCTCATAGGTGATCTCGGGATCGGGATTGGCCATGGCGAAAACGATCGGGTCGGCAGCCATGGAGCGGACCATCTCCTGATTGATCGCCCCTTTCACGGAAAGTCCGGCGAAGACGTCGGCGCCCACCATCGCCTGGGCCAGCGTGCGCAATTCGGTGTCCTGGGCGAAGCGTTCTTTATAAGGATTCATGCCTTCTTTGCGGCCTTTGTACACCACGCCTTTGGTGTCGCAAAGAGTGATGTTCTCCCGCTTCACTCCCAGCCGGACATAGTGCTCGGCGCAAGCGATGCCGGCTGCTCCCGCGCCGTTGAAGACCACGCGCACTTTGCGGATATCTTTGCCCACGATTTCCAGACCATTGAGCAGCGCCGCCCCGGAGATGATGGCTGTCCCGTGCTGATCGTCGTGGAAAACGGGGATCTTCATCGTCTTGCGCAGCGTCTCTTCAATGTAGAAGCAGTCTGGAGCTTTGATGTCTTCCAGGTTGATTCCCCCGAATGTGGGCTCCAGCAACTGGCACACCTTGATGATTTCATCGGGATTGTGGGTATCAACTTCGATGTCGAACACGTCCACGTCGGCGAACCGCTTGAAGAGCACGGCCTTGCCTTCCATGACGGGTTTGCCCGCAAGGGCGCCAATGTCGCCCAGTCCCAGTACAGCGGTTCCGTTGCTCAGCACCGCGACCAGGTTGCCGCGGCCGGTGTATTTGTAGGCATCGTGGGGGTTCTTTTCGATTTCCAGACAAGGCACGGCGACACCCGGCGTATAGGCCAGACTCAGATCGCGCTGAGTGCGGCAGGGTTTAGTCGGTGTAACTTCAATTTTCCCGGGGCGTGATCCATAGTGATAATCAAGGGCCTGTTGCTTGCTGACTGACATGATTTCCTCCGTAACTTTCTTTGCGCTCGGCCGCCCCGAGATTCCGGTGGAAGCTGCGCTTAAAACTTAAACTGGTTTCACAAATACTTTTGCCCGCGCCGAGTGCTACCGACCCCCTCAGGGGCTAAAGTCCGTTCGGTTTCGGCCCTGGACGGCGCGGTTAAAGCCGTGCCCTACCCAATACCCGGTTTGTGAAAACATTTCTAAATTCGTGCCGTAAGCACGGGACATGGCGCCCGGCTCACTACCTCGGAAGCCACCGGCCAGGGCAAGTGCGCCGACAATCTTGCAGCTCGCGCCTTGCGCACGCCCATGACAATCAGATCGGATTCCCGATCGGCGGCGGCCAACAGAACAGCCTCTGCCGGATGCTCCCAGCGCACCAGGAACTGGGGCCTGCACCAGTCCTTTGACTCCTGCGGAATTAATCGCTCCAGGCGTTCGCGCATCTGTGCTTCCACCGCGGCGCGATGTTGCCAGGGCACCAGCGGTATCGCCTGCAGCACGATGAACTCCGCCTGATTCTCTTCCGCCAGAGATAGAGCATAGTGCAGAAACGGCTCAGGGTCTTCAACTACGTCAACTGGACAGAGGATGCGCCGCAGCTTCCAGTCTCCCCCGTGGACTTTCGGACCCACCGTCAGCACCGGGCAGGGCGCGGTCCGGTAGATCTTTTCTGCGCCAGAACCCAACACCAGTTTACTGACTCCTCTGCGTCCGTGTGTTCCCAGCACGACCAGGTCCACTGCCTGCTCCTGAATGAGCTCGGGAATCACGTCCGCGAGATCACCTCTCTCCAGCAGAACCCGGCAAGCAGTGTGTCCGAGGTTTCGGTCATGTGCGAACTCAGACAGCTTGTGGCGCGCATCCTGCCAAACGCGATCGTTCTCAGCCGGCAACTGATCGAGCACGACCTGGCGATGCGGTTCCGGCGGAAGGGCGTGCATCACCACCAGAGTCGAACCATAGGTTCGCGCCAGCGCCACAGCGAAAGGCAAGGCCGCGCTTGATGCGGATGAGAAATCAGTGGGAAAGAGGATGGTCTTCAGGGAGACACGCGTGACTTCCGCAACGGTGGGCATGGCTACCTCCTCGCGGCACAAGGTTCGGCCGCTAGAGAGAATCCATATCCATGGCTATACGCTCCGCCCTCATGCCGGGCAGTGATTACGATCACCCAAGGCCGTGAGTAGAGAGCCGTTGCCTAGACCCCCACTCCGGCCCGCTCCCGCGTGAACCGGGCCAGAATCTCGGCCAGTCCGGGATGGGTCAAATCTTCGACCTCATAGGTCACGCGCAGGCTGGGTTTATTCAGCTTGATCAGATGGCCAAGATTGATCGGCGTCGCCACCAGCACCAGGTCGCAGGGCACACGATTGATGGTCTCTTCCAGTTCGTGGCGCTGGATGGCGTTGTAGCCCATGGCCGGCAGCAGGGCGGTCAGATGCGGATAGTGGTCGAAGGTTCCGCGAATCGATCCGACGGCGAATGGCCGCGGGTCTACCAGTTCGGCGGCTCCACATTGCCGCGCGGCTACGACTCCCGCTCCGTAAGGCATCTCGCCGTGAGTCAGCGTTGGACCGTCTTCTACCACCAGGACGCTGCGTCCCTTTATCAATTCCGGCGCCGAGACGGCTACCCGGCAGGCAGTCTCCACAACTTTCGCCTTGCTGTTACTGGCGCGAACATTCTTGCGCACGGTCTCGACGTCTTTCGGGGCGGCCGTATCCACTTTGTTGATCACCACCACATCGGCCCGGCGCAGGTTGACTTCGCCCGGATAGTAGGCCAGTTCGTGCCCGGGGCGGTGCGGATCAACCACCACAATCTCCAGGTCCGACACATAGAAGGAAGTGTCGTTATTCCCTCCGTCCCAGAGGATGATGTCGGCTTCTTTCTCCGCCTGGCGCAGAATTCTGCCGTAGTCCACGCCGGCGTAAACTACGGTTCCCTCGCGCAGATGGGGCTCGTATTCCTCGCGCTCTTCGATGGTGCATTGATGTTTGTCGAGGTCTTCCATAACCGCGAAGCGCTGCACCGCCTGCACCGCCAGGTCGCCGTAGGGCATGGGATGGCGCACCACGACCGGCTTCCGGCCTTCCCGCCGCAGTTCCGAAGTCACCATTCTTCCAATGGGACTCTTGCCGCACCCGGTGCGCACGGCGCACACCGAGACCACCGGAACTGTCGCCTTGAGCTGCGTACGCTCTGCGCCCAGCAGCCAGAAGTCGGCTCCCGCCGCCACTACGCGCGAGGCCAGGTGCATCAGGTTCTGGTGGGAGATGTCGCTGTAGGAAAAAACCACGACGTCAATCTCGTGCTCTTCGATCAGATGTTCCAGATCCTTCTCCTCGAAGATCGGGATGCCCGCCGGGTACAGCGGTCCGGCCAGTTCCGTGGGATAGCGCCGGTTGGCAATGCCGGGAATCTGGGTGGCTGTGAATCCGACCACGCTGTAGTCAGCGTTGCCCCGAAATACCACGTTGAAATTGTGAAAGTCTCTTCCTGCCGCACCAAGAATCAGGATCTTCTTCGCCTTCATGGATTGCACCTCTTTGGGCTCCGTTGGTCAATCGCACAAACACAACTTGCTGCGTCGTTTTTCTGTGCCCTGCTCCGCGCAGGCTCACTCTTTCGGACTTCTCCGCCACATAGGCACACACGGGTTCCACTTGTGAACGTCTTTCTGGAAATCGCCGCTCGACTGAGTAGCGCCGACCGGACTCAACTCCTCCAGGGGGGACTTCAACAATTCGGCCACATAGCTTTCGACCTGTTCGCGCACCCGGGGATGCTTCAGGGCCGCCAGAAGGTCGGGCTTGTCGATGTGGGTAAATCCGCCGCACAGCGGGCACTTCACAACGTCGTCGTTTATCATGGCCAGCCTCTTGTTGGGGAAATCGCGGTTCCAGGCGCCGCTCCGCGCCCTTCCCACGCTATCCTATTAGAGGCCTGGCCCGGCTATTCAACAGTGACAATGGTCGCTGGGGTTTGTGATCAAAGTCACAGCACGGCGACAGCCCCCATGAAACCCAAGCCAGTCTTGCTGTTGAAAGGAATGCGAATTCCGCCCACCCCCTGGATGTGATCCGGCGCACCCCGTTCCGTGATTGGAATCGGAGCATGCAAAAAGCAGCTCTCCGGCGTTTACGCCGCTTCCCCTTCCCTGCTAACATCTTGTGTTCACCCTCAACCTTGAACCAAACGATCACGCCTTCATAACCTACGGAGGAAACATGGCAATAAAAGTTGGCATCAATGGCTTCGGAAGAATCGGCCGCAACGTATTGCGCGCCTCGCTCAAGGACCCGAACCTGGAGTTCGTCGCGGTCAACGACCTCACCGACCCCAAGACTCTGGCCCACCTTCTGAAGTACGACTCGATTCTCGGCAACCTGCCGAACCAGATTTCTGCCGGCCCCGACAGCATTACGGTGGACGGCAAGACCATCAAGGTGTTCAAAGAGAAGGATCCGGCAGCTCTGCCCTGGGAGTCGGTGGGCGCGCAGGTCGTGATCGAATCCACGGGCAAGTTCACCGACGCCAATGAAGCCAACAAGCACCTGCGCGGACCGGTGAAGAAAGTCATCATCTCGGCGCCGGCGAAGAACGAGGACGTCACCATCGTGCTGGGCGTCAACGAAAGCAAGTACGATCCAGCCAAGCATCACATCATTTCCAACGCGTCGTGCACCACGAACTGCCTGGCGCCCGTGGCCAAGGTCATTCATGACGAATTCAAGATCGTCAGCGGCACCATGACGACGATTCACTCCTACACCAACGACCAGGTCATTCTCGACTTCCCGCACAAGGATCTGCGGCGTGCCCGCGCTGCAGCCCTATCCATGATTCCGACCACGACCGGCGCGGCCAAAGCGCTGAAACTGGTGATTCCGGAGCTGGCCGGCAAGATCGATGGATTCTCCATGCGCGTGCCCACTCCGAACGTTTCCGTCGTCGATCTCGTGGTATGGGTGGAGAAGAAGACGACGAAGGAAGAAGTCAACGCCGCGCTGAAGAAAGCGTCTGAGTCCGGGCCGCTGAAGGGATATCTGGGCTACGAAGAGCATGAGCTGGTATCGATGGATTTCCGCGGCGATGCCCGCTCCTCGATCGTGGATTCGCCCTGCACCATGGTGGTCGGCGGCAACTGCATCAAGGTGATCTCCTGGTACGACAACGAGTGGGGATACTCCTGCCGCGTCAAGGACTTGATCGACTACATCGCCAAGAAGGGCCTGTAAGGATGCGAGCCAAACGCGCGAATATTGCGTCGCAGAAAACGCGACGCAACGCGCGGCTCGCGCGGGTCCTTCAGCGGGCAAACTGCGCCCGCTTCAGGATGACAATTCACTTCTAAGCCGCAGATAGTCTCGAAAAGGACGACCAGCCATGCCTAAGCTTTCTATTCGTGATCTTCCGCTCAACGGTAATCGTGTGTTCATGCGCGTTGATTTCAACGTGCCGCTCGAAGACGGCCGCGTCATGGACGATACCCGCATCCGCGAAACCCTGCCCACCATCGAATACGCACTGCGCCATGGCGCGCGCCTGATCCTGGCTTCGCACCTGGGCCGGCCCAAAGGCAAGCCCAATCCCAAGATGAGCCTGAAGCCGGTGGCCGAGCGCCTGCGCATGCTGCTCGATAAAGAGCTGGCGCGCGGAGAAAACGTCGGCTTCTGCCCGGAGTGCGTTGGCCCCGAGGCCGAAGAAGTCGCCAATCAGCTGGAAAAAGGCCAGACGCTGCTGCTCGAGAACCTGCGCTTCCACGCCGAAGAAGAAGCCAACGACGAGAAATTCGCGCGCCAGCTGGCCAACCTTTGCGATTACTACGTCAACGATGCCTTCGGCACGGCGCATCGCGCCCATGCTTCGACTGTGGGCATCACCAAGTTTGTCAAGCAGTCCGCCGCGGGACTGCTCATGGAGAAGGAACTCAAATACCTGGGCAAGGCCCTGGAAAATCCCGAAGAGCCGTTCGTCGCCATTCTTGGCGGCGCTAAAGTCAGCGACAAGATCGGCGTGATTCAGAACCTGATGAACAAGGTGAACTCGCTGATCATCGGCGGAGGCATGGCCTACACTTTCCTGAAGGCTCAGGGCCAGGAAATCGGCAAGTCGCTCGTCGAAGCCGACAAGATCGAACTCGCCAGGCAGTTGCTGGCGGAAGCGAAGAAGCGGAACCTGAAGTTCCTGCTGCCCGTGGATCACGTTGTCGCACTGAAACCCGAAGCCAACGCGGTGATCCAGCAGATCGGTGAAGGCCAGCCCATCCCGGCCGACAAGATGGCGCTCGATATCGGACCGAAGACCATCGAACTTTTCTGCGAGGAAATTTTCCGCGCCCGCACCATTGTCTGGAACGGGCCGATGGGCGTATTCGAGGTTCCCGGATTCTCGCGGGGAACTTTCAAGGTGGCGCACGCGGTGGCCGACAATGCCGGTGCAACTTCTATAGTGGGGGGCGGCGATTCGGTGGCGGCGGTGAAGGCGGCGAACGTGGCCGACAAGATCACGCACATCTCCACCGGCGGCGGCGCGTCGCTGGAATTTCTGGAAGGACAGAAGCTGCCGGGAGTCGAAGCGCTGACGGATAAGAAGTAGCGGGGCGCAGTGCCAAGCGAGTTCCCCGTCGCGTTGGGACTCTTTTGTTTGTCATCCTGAGCGGAGCGAAGGACCTGTGCACTTTTCGACAGGTTGTATAGGTTCTTCGCGGCGAAGAACGCCGCTCAGGATGACATCGCTGTGGATTACGGTAAAAGCGATCTGGCTGGATGCAAATGGACCTGCCACTGGACAAGGACTATGCCGTTACCCTCCACCTTGACGGTCCGCTCGCGATTCGCCTGGTACGCGGCGACATCACGACGTATCCATCCGAGGCTATTGTGAACGCCGCCAATTCTGAATTGCTGCCTGGCGGAGGCGTTTGCGGCGCGATTCATCACGCGGGCGGGCCAGCCATCGCCGAAGAATGTCGTCGTATCCGTTCGGAACGAGGACCACTACCGCCCGGCCAGGCGGTCGCCACCACGGCTGGCCAACTCAACTCCAATTATGTAATCCACGCGGTAGGCCCAGTGTGGCATGGCGGAAATCAAGGTGAGGCCGAACTGCTCTCAAGCTGCTATCGTGAATCGATGCGCATTGCCGACGAACTAAAACTGCACAATATCGCCTTCCCCGCGATTTCGACAGGCATTTTTGGATACCCAATCGAACAAGCCGCTTGGGTAGCGACCTCTACTGTGGTGGAACACCTTCGATCGGCAAAATGTCTGGTGTTCATATCTTTTGTGCTGTTCGACAGGACAACCCTTCGAGCCTTCGCCATGGCTGCCACCGCGCAACGCAGACCTGGTTCGGGAAATCCCTACAACGTCTCAATAGGAATGACAAATGCCTAGAACAAAACTGATCGCCGCCAACTGGAAGATGTACAAGACTCCCGACCAGACTCGCAACTTCTTCCGCGACTTCCTCCCGCTGGTCTCTGGGCACACCCGCGACGAAATTGTCGTTTGCCCGCCGTTTCTCGATCTGGCCGCGGCGCTCGAAGCGGCCAAGGGATCGAATGTCGCCATCGGCGCACAGAATGTCCATTGGAAGGAAGAAGGCGCATTCACCGGCGAGATCTCGACGACCATGCTGCTCGCGTATGGCATCACGCATGTGATCATCGGCCATTCCGAGCGCCGGCAATATTTTGGCGAGACCGACGACACGGTGAATCTCCGCCTGAAAACCGCGTTGGAAGCCGGGTTCACGCCCATCTGCTGCGTCGGCGAAGTGCTCGAGGAACGCGAGGCCGGCGCCACCGACGATGTGCTTCGCCGGCAATGCGTGCGGGCCTTCCACGCTATCTCCGCCAAGAAGGCGGCCAAGCTGGTAATCGCCTATGAGCCGGTGTGGGCGATCGGCACGGGCAAGACGGCGACGCCGGAAATCGTGGCCGAAGCTCATGCCGTCATTCGCATCGAGGCGAGCCGGACTTTTGGCGACGAGTTCGCGGAGAAATTGCGCATTCTCTACGGCGGATCGGTGAAGCCGGACAATTCCGCCACCCTTATGGCGCAGGAGGAAATTGACGGCGCGCTGGTGGGCGGAGCTTCGCTCGACCCTAAGTCGTTTGCTGCGATTGTGAAGTACTAGACTTGCTTCAGTTACAGCGCGGGTACACACGCTTGTCGTCTCGAGCATCGCGAGGGATCTGGGTTATTGCTTGCGCCAGCAGTATCGCCGCCGCAGTCAAAACCCCAGGTCCCTCGCTGCGCTCGGGATGACAATTCCTGAGGTTGCGGGACGACAGTTCGTGAGGTTGCGGAAATGTGATGGCGATCACCGCAAAGCGTCATCGCAGGAATACAATGGTCAGCGTCAGATAGCCGCGCAAGCGGGCCCCTCATTTTCCGTTCCCACCCTCCGAGGAGGTCGTATGCAGCTGACCAAACTTCGTGAATACCTTGATTCGCACAACGTCAAGTACCTGGTGCTCTCTCATTCAGTCGCTTACACCGCCCAGGGGATAGCCGCCCTGGTACATCTTTCGGGCAAGAAACTGGCCAAGACCGTCATCCTAAGAGTGGACGGCGCACTGGCCATGGCGGTGGTCCCGGCGTCGTTTCACGTGGATCTTGATCTGCTCCGGAACGCTGCCGGCGCCCAGACGGTGGAAATCGCCACCGAGAAGGAGTTCAAAGACGCCTTTCCTGACTGCGAGACCGGCGCCATGCCTCCGTTCGGCAATCTCTATGAGATGGCTGTCTACGCCGATGCCAGTTTTGGCGAAAACGAAGAGATTACCTTCAACGCCGGCACCCATCGCGAACTGGTTCGCATGAACTGGGCTGACATGGTGCGGTTGGTGAATCCGAGAGTCGTGAACCTGACCCATCGTTCCGCCGCTGCCGCATAGGCCGGTTCTACGCGCGAGAAGATTTTCGAGGGGAAACTGCCGTCTCTATTTTCGTCCGATCGCCATGATGTGCGAGCTCGCACCCAGCACGGAGGGCTCGCGCTCCACTTTGCGCACCACCGCGAGCAGGCGCTCCCGGAGCGCCGGATCGTTCCACAGGCGGTCAAAATCGCGGGCGAGCCAGCCTGGACCTTCGATCGCGGTCACTTCGACTACCTGAAATCCCGCGGCCAGCAACTCGCGCGACAGTTCGCCCGGACGATGGAGGTACGCGTCCGTGAAATAGAGAAGATTGCCGGTTGGATTGCGATGCTGGCCGTCTTCCAGATCGCGCGACACGATCGGCGCGAACGCCGGATCGCTGAAGAATCCGTTCGACAACGAATCGAACAACGACGCGAAGCGGCTGATGCCTGCGCCCCAGGCCAATCCTCCGGGACCGAGCACGCGGCGCGCCTCCCGCAGGCAGGCCAGCCGGTCTTCCCTTTCCACCAGATGATAGAGCGGGCCGAGGAGCAGCACCGCGTCGGCGCTGGCATCGGCGTGCGGAAGACGACGCGCATCGCCAACTTCAGCCGAAGCCAGCGGATGTTCGGGCTGCCCGGCTGATGCCGCCCGCGCCTGTTCGACATGTTTCGGCACGGGATCAATGAGGTGGACCTGATATCCGCGCGCAGCCAGCCAGCAAGCGTAGACTCCCGCGCCTCCGCCGGCATCTATGATCGTGGCGGGCGGCGGCGGCAGGTGGCGCAGAATCAATTCATGTGTCCGCGCCTGCTCCAACTGAAACCATCCCGTGCGCAGCCGGGTGGCTTCCTCGGCGCCGCCGTAGAAACGGACAATCTCCTGCATCGAATCTTCAGTGCTCATGTCGGTAACCTGCGTATTGGATTGTTGATGATCGCCTGAGAAATCGCCCGAGTAATTTCAGCTCTGTCATTTCGAGCACCGCATCTTTCTAACCTGCTGGGCCGTTGTTTTTCACGCGGCGGTCACGGAAACCGCATTCAGAGGGTAGCTGCGGCATGCGTATCAGCCACCTGCCGCGCATGGCTCAGGGTCGAGCCGTCCGTCAGCGTGGCCAATACGCCAGGCAAAATCTCCAGAAAGCGCTCGACCTCCTCTGGCGTGTTGAAGCGGCCCAGGCTCAGCCGGAGCAAACCGCGAGCGCGCTCGGCGTCGTAGCCCATGGCCAGCAACACACCGGAGGGCTCGCCCGAATGATGCGCGCTGCACGCGCTCCCGGCAGAGACCGCGATCCCGGCACGGTCGAGGGCTGCGATGAGCTTGCCCAGTTCCCGCTCCCGGCCGCGGAATCCGAAACTCAGGTGGCCGGGCAAGCGCTCGACCGGATGTCCGAACAAATACCAATCCGGAAATTTCGCGCAGAGTTCGCCGGCAAGCCGGTTGCGCAACCGCGCCAGCCGTCCTGCCTCCTCAGCCAGCTCTTCGCGGGCGATCGCCGCTGCGGCGCCGAAGCCGACAATTCCCGCGACATTTTCTGTGGCCGAACGCATGCCCCGTTCCTGCCCGCCGCCGAAGACGATGGGAGCAAGCTTCACGCCGTTCCTCACATAGAGCGCAGCCACCCCTTTGGGTCCATGCAGCTTGTGCGCCGACAGCGACAGCAGATCCACGCGCAGGCGATTCACGTCGAGCGGAATCTTTCCTCCAGCTTGCACCGCGTCAGTATGAAATAGCACGCCGTGCAGCCTGGTCAGATGGGCCAGTTCCTCGATCGGCTGAATCGTTCCTACCACATTGTTCGCGGCCATGATGGAGACGATGGTCACGTTCGACTGCAACGCGCGCAGCAGACTTTCGGTGCTGACGAGTCCCTCGGAACTGACCGGAAGATGAGTGATCTTTGTTCCTGACTGGGTTCCGGGTTGGGTTCCTGACTCGGCAAGAAACCGGCACGTCTCGAGAATCGCCGCATGCTCGATGGAACTGGTCACGACATGACCGGGACGGCCGCTCGCGCGCACCGCGCCGATGAGTGCCAAGTTGTCGGCCTCGGTGCCACTGCCGGTGAAAATGATTTCGTCCGGCTGCGCTCCGATCAGAAACGCAACCTGGGCCCGCGCGGTTTCAATCGCCTGGCGGGCAACACGGCCTTCCTGATGCAGGCTCGACGGATTTCCGAATGCTCCGCTAAGAAATGGCTCCATCGCCTTGAGCACGCGTGGATCGAGCGGCGTCGTGGCGGAATGATCAAAATAAATTCGCGAACTCATGAGGTTCCTCCCACTGGCTGCGCTGGGCCCTGCGCGCCCTAAGAACACGAATGCCTCATCCGGGATTGAGGGGATGAGGCACATGCTCACCGCGATCTCATGTCCCCCGCAAACCGGGCGGGAATTGGCACCGGACGATCAGGCTGTTTCCTGATCCGGTTGTCGTGGCTTCTACGGGCCCGTTACCCTCAGCCACTCTGCATGAGATACGGCTTTGTTTCAGACACGAATGCCTGAACGCTTTACCGTAGGCTACGGGCAGAGGCATGTCAAGAAGGAATATTGGAAGGTCGGGGTCGTGGATCAGCTTTGGCAGCGGGGCAGAAACTGTTAGAAGCAAATTCGGCTTTGCGGTTCTCGCGGTCAAAAGCTCTTGCCCGCGGAGGCCGCAAAGTTCCCACGAAGTTCGCCAAGTGACCCAACGCCGTCGGCAGTTTTGCC
The DNA here is from genome assembly GCA_052326105.1 of Candidatus Sulfotelmatobacter sp. Classification (GTDB taxonomy): domain Bacteria; phylum Acidobacteriota; class Terriglobia; order Terriglobales; family Acidobacteriaceae; genus Sulfotelmatobacter. The sequence continues at coordinate 24,629 of JBKQRC010000103.1, forward strand.
AGATACCCCCCCGGCGCGGCGCGTTTGCTTTGCTATAATGAAATGCTGCCCTGGTGTTGATAGTTCACATTCGTGCGGAAGTGGTGGAACTGGCAGACACACCATCTTGAGGGGGTGGCGCCGAAAGGCGTGGGGGTTCAAATCCCCCCTTCCGCACCAGACATTCTGTTCGCCGGAAGTTCATTGGTAGACGATCCGACCGAACAATTGAGGAATTAAGTTTCGGGCGCGCGGATTTGCGTGCCCAGAAACACTTGAACTTATGATCATCTATCTGATGACAGCGCTGCACATTCTGGTTTGCTTCTTCATCATCGTGGTCGTGTTGCTGCAGAGCGGCAAGAGCGGCGACATTTCCGCTGCGTTCGGCGGGCAAGGCAGCCAGACCGCGTTCGGTCCGCGCGGCGCCGCCAGCGCCCTCTCCAAAGCAACCACCTGGTCGGCCGTGGCTTTCATGATTACTTCCATCACGTTATCCATCTACGCTTCCAAGCGCACCGGACCGACTTCGGTCCTGCAGGGAGTCAAGTCACAACCGGTCAAGACGCAGCCTGCGCCGGCGCAGAAGCCCGCGACTCCGCCTCAGCAGAAGTAGGAAGCCGTTCGGCGGTAGGAATGCACACCAAATTCTACCGGACATCCGGAGCCCGAGAGTCGTTGCGGCTCTGACGAACTGCGCTGTCGCGCTTCGCTCGACCGGACAGCCCCTTCGACAAGCTCAGGGCAGGCGGGGGCGGCTGTCCCCACACAGTTGCTTCTACAGACGCTTGTTTCCGCAACGTGAGCCCATCTCAATTGCGCGCCGAATTGTAATCCCGCACTCAGGATGCTACCATCCGCTAGAGGCGTTTTAGCCAGGAGGTACCCTCATGTCGGATCGTGACAGCAATAGTTTCGTATGGTTCCTCGCGGGATTGGGTTTGGGAGCTTTGGTAGGCGTGCTGTATGCGCCGCGCTCGGGCAGTGAGACGCGGGAGGCGTTGCGCCAGCGGGCCGAGGAAGGCCGGGATTACGTGCGCAACCGAGCCCGCGAGGCGCGGGAACAGGCCTCGGACTGGACGGACCGCGGCCGCGAAGTGCTCAGCCAGCAGAAAGAGCAGTTCCGCGCCGCATACGAAGCCGGCCGCTCCGCGTATCAGGAGCACACGGCGGAAACGGGCGCGCCCAAGAATCTGTAAGACATAGCGCCGGCTCATCCCTCCCGAGTGCGGCGTTGACTCAGACAGGGGAGGTACGTTTATGGACAAGCTGAATCTGTTCATCCTGTTGACCGGAATTGCCGTCATGCTGCAGGCGGGCATCCTGCTGGCCATGTACCTGGCCATGCGCAAGAGCAGTGCGCGCCTGGAAGCGATGGCGACGGAAGTGAAAACGAAGGTTTTGCCCACGGTCGAGCAGGCCCAGGCGATGCTGACCGATCTTCGCCCCAAGCTGCAGGTGATTGCCGACAACCTCGAAGAAACCACCACCGCGGTGCGCAGCCAGGTGCAGCGTGTGGACGCGACGGTCAACGATGTGGTGGACCGCGCGCGGTTGCAGGTCATCCGCGCCGACGAACTGCTCAGCCGCACTCTGGACCGCGTCGAACAAACCTCCGACATGGTGCATAAGACCGTGATCTCGCCCGTCCGCCAGCTATCCGGGTTGATGGAGGGGATCACGGTGGGGCTGGAGTTCCTGTTCAGCCGCGGCCGCAAGAACGGCGGCCGGCGCGAAGAACGGCGGCCCGTGCCGCAGGACGAAATGTTCATCTGATCTGCCCGACAGGGCTGCCCTACCGAACTTCGACCAACGCGACTCTTCCCTTCCAATTCATGTAGTCTATCCGCATGTTGCGTCCTTTTTCCGTTCGGTGGAATCGCGTTTTTGCCAGCATTCTTGGCGCTGGAATTCTCATCCTCTCGACTGCCGGCCTAGGTGCGCAGACCAAGGTCGTCTGGAGCAGTCAGGAGAAGCCGATTGTTGTGCAGTTGCAGGGCCTGCGAAAGCTCGACGACAACGTGCGTGCGCGAACGACCAGAGATTTGGCACTGCGGATCCGGGCGCTGCCGGCCGTTCCCAACAAGTTGATCCTGGCGGGGGCGCTGTCCAGTCTTTCGACCGAAGGCGATTTTGGCCGCGACACATTGCAGGAGGTCACCACTACTCTGGCTACATCGATGCGGGAGCAACCGCCAGCACGGGGTAAGAAGGGCGAGCCCAACGATCTTTACATGGAGCTTGCTTCTTTGGTGCGATATGAGCACATGAAAGCGGAATCGAGCGATCCGCAGTTGGCCGAGGCCACGGCCCAGTTGGAAGCGGATGACGTGAGACGGCAGAACGCCGATTTTACTCTTACGGATTTGCAGGGCAAGAGCTGGCACCTGCAGGAACTGAAGGGCAAGGTGGTGCTGGTGAATTTCTGGGCGACGTGGTGTCCGCCGTGCCGGAAAGAGATGCCCGATCTGCAAGCTTTGTACGAGAAATACAAAGAACAGGGTCTCATCGTGCTGGCAATTTCAGACGAAGAAGCCGCGAAGGTGACTCCGTTTATCGCGGAACGGAAAATCAGTTATCCCGTTTTGCTTGATCCTGGACGGAAGGTGAATGACGCTTTCATCGTGGAAGGGATTCCGAAGAGCTTTGTATACGACCGGGAAGGTAAGCTGGTGGCGCAGTCCATCGACATGCGCACCAGAAACCAGTTTCTGGGAATGCTGGCACAGGCGGGACTGCAGTAGAGAATTTAAGACGGATGCCCCGCCTTGTCGCTGCGCACTTTGCGAAGACAGGGCGGGGCGTTTGTTGGTGGCGCTTACTTAACGAACTGGTTTGGCTTGCCTTCATCCCACGGATGATAGCCGAGCGCGAACTTCACGCGGTCGGGAATCGGCGGGTGGTTGGCAAAGCAGAAGACAAACACCGAGTTCGGCGTGGGATAGGAGTAGGCCTTTTCGCCGAGCTTCTGGAAGGCCTGAGCCGCTACCTGGGGAGACTCTGGCACCAGACCGTGTGTTACCTCCAGCCCATGAATGTCGGCATCGTGCTCGACATGACGGCTGAATGTATTCACGATCGGGTTCCCCACCAGGAAAAGCAGGTTCAACACCAGCAGCAGCGCCGGCAGGGCAGCGTAGTCGGCAATGTCCCGGATATCCCAGCGGCCTCCCCAGCGCGCCAGGAACCCGAGCGCAATCCTGCGCCCAAGCCAGAACATGATGAACAACAGCCCAAGGAAGAAGGCCAGAAGCTTGTAGATGTGGTTGAGCACATAGTGACCCATCTCATGGCCGAAGACGAACTGCGTCTGGGGGATGGTCATGTCCTTGGCGGTGTTGTCCCAGACGACGATGCGTTTGGTGGCGCCGATGCCGGTTACGTAGGCGTTGTAGGTGGTGACCTTTTCGCTGGCCTTCATTTCATACATGCGCGCGACAGGGATTTCGAGACCGCCGCGGTGAGCGACATCCTGTAGCGGCTGCACCAGCTGTGGCTGCGCCTTCTCCAGCGGCTCAAACTTGTTGAACAGCGGGTCGATAATTACGGGCTCGACGAAGATGAGGAATACGGCGAACGGCACGCAGATCAGCCAGAAGTAAAACCACCAGCGCGCCGCGCTCTTGCGGATGATGGCGAACAGCAGCCAGATCATGGGGATGCCGATGATCAGCGTGATGGCCTCGTTCTTGCCCATATCGCCGAACCACGAGCCCCAGCCCTGCACCGATAGACCGTAGGCGCGCTGCACGTGCTGCTTGTACATTTCAAACGGAAGGCTGAGGACGTCCATGGTGAGTATGAAGAGCGGCACGAAGATCAGCGCCTGCACAAAGCGGTATCGGCTGGCGCGCTCGGCGACGTTGCGGTAGCGCGGGGCGAGCCTCACCCACAGCAGCAGCACCAGCAGCACAATCCCGAAGACCGGATCCCAGACGGCGATGAGGATCCGCGTGTGATAAAGCGCGGTCGCCTTGGCCAGCTTGTCAGGCGGGAGCTTGTACTCGGTGATGGCCGGCGTGGGCGCGGGCGATGCGGTTGCCGCCTGCGCCGACTGCGCGCCGGCCTTGGGTGCGGCCATAGCGGCCTGCGGGATGGCGGGCGAAGAGAGAGAAAGGAGAACAAGAACGACGGCTGCGGACAGCAGGAAGCATCCGCGGAGACGGTTCATAGTGCGCTCCTGAAGATTATGTTTTGTAAAGCTGAGAAGCATAGCACAGGAGTAAAGGCGCTAAGCGAGGGTGGCCGCTTCTGACGAGCTGAGGAACTGCTGTAGAATCATGGCAAGAGGTCGAATCGCCGAGACGTTATGAAAAGATCCGCTACTTTCTTACTGTTGGCTATGTTGTGCCTTGGCTGCTCCATTCCAGCGGGTGCGCAGACGGGCAACGCTAACGCCCAGGCCCGGGCTGCCCGGAAGATGGAGAAGAAGCAACAGAAAGCCCAGAGGAAATACGCGAAGGCGCAACGAAAAGCGCAACGCAAGATGGAGAAGTACGACCGGAAACACACCCACAATCCGAACCGGCCACGCTGAAACCCGGGGGCCGGGGGCACCGCGGACTGTTGCCAGAGCTGCCGAATTTCAGTCTCTTACGCGATCCAACCCCCGCCCACCACAATCTCACCATCGTAGAAAACTGCGGCCTGGCCGGGGGTGATGGCGCGCTGCGGCTCATCGAAGGTGACGAGGATCTCGTCGTCGCCAGATGCTTCCGTCCTCACTGGCTCGATCAAGGCCGGCGCCGGCTCGTGGCGATGTCGAATCTTCACCGTGACGCGCATGGGCGCGACGAGATCGGCGACCGAGATTAGATTCACGCGGCGGGTACGCAGGGTGCGCGAATAAAGATGGTCTTCGCCTCCCACCACAACCTGCTTGTTCGCGCCGCTGATCTGGATGACGTAGAGCGGCGATCCGGTGGCCACGCCGAGTCCCTTGCGCTGGCCCACGGTGAAGTTGTGAATCCCAGAGTGCTCGCCGAGAACTTCGCCTGCGGTCGTCACCAGTTCGCCCACGGTGTCGGGCAACGACTCGCCCTGCTCGGCGAGGTAGGCGTCAATAAAGCGCTTGTAATCGCCGCCTGGAACGAAGCAGATTTCCTGCGAGTCAGGCTTCTCGGCCAGCGCGAGGCCGTGCTGGCGGGCGAGTTCGCGCACTTGGGGCTTGGTCATGTCGCCGAGCGGGAATAGCGTGCGGCTGAGCTGGTCTTGCGTCAGGCCAAACAGGAAATATGTTTGATCCTTGCTGTGGTCGGCGGGACGCTTGAGCAGCCAACGGCCGCGCGCTTCGTCGAAGGCCACGCGGGCGTAGTGGCCGGTGGCGATGCGGTCGGCCCCAATCTGCCGGGCCACGATAAGTAACTGATCAAACTTCAAGTGATTGTTGCAGAGGCTGCAGGGGATGGGCGTGCGTCCGGAAAGATACTCTTCGACGAACGGGCGCACCACGTCGCGCTCGAAGCGCTCCTCGTGATTGACGACGTAGTAAGGGATGCCGATCTGCTGAGCGACGCGACGGGCGTCGTAAACGTCGTCGAGCGAGCAGCAGCGCCCCTGCACCGACTCGGGCATGCCCTCGTGTCCGGCCAGGCGTCGCTGGTTCCAGAGTTGCATGGTCAAGCCGATGACGTTGTGGCCTTCGGCGCGCAGCATGGCCGCGACGGTGGAGGAATCCACACCGCCCGACATGGCCACGGCGATGGTGTCGGAATTCAGCTTCTTAGCTCCTAGCTTCTAGCTCCTAGCTTCTAGCTCCTAGCTTACCGCTTGTCTGAGCGACGCGAAGAACCTATGCAGTTTTGACGCTGCCATCGACGCGAACGCGAGTTGCATAGGTCCTTCGCGGCAAAGAACGCCGCTCAGGATGACAACGTGATTAGCGCTTGTACGCTGGACTCAGGTCGCGCAGGCGCGTGATCGTTTCCGGCACCAGCGCCAGCGCGAAATCAATGTCTTCCGCAACCGTCTGCTTGCCCAGACTGAAACGAATGCTGGCGCGAGCCTGATCCGGGCGCAGGCCCATGGCCACCAGAACGTGCGACGGCTCAATTGCGCCGGAGGAGCAGGCCGCGCCGGTTGAAACCGCGAGCCCCTTCAAATCGAGAGCAATCACAATCGCTTCTCCGTCGATGTAGTCGAAGTGAAGGTTGGTAGTGTTGGGCACACGCGGCGCACTCGCTCCGTTCACGCCTGCTTCGTCAACCTGAGCGAGGATTCCCTGCTCCAGGCGATCGCGCAGCGCGGCCATTTTCTTGTCGTCGCCGCGATCCAGCGCTTCTTTCGCGAGCTGGGCAGCTTTACCCAAAGCGACAATTCCGGGAACGTTCTCCGTGCCCGCGCGGCGCGAGCGCTCATGCCGGCCGCCGTAAAACAGCGGCTGGATGCGAGTTCCCTTCCTCACACAAAGCGCGCCGACGCCTTGCGGCGCGTGCATCTTGTGGCCGGAAATCGAGAGCGCATGGCAGCCGATGCGTGCGACATCGATCGGGACTTTGCCCGCGGCCTGCACCGCGTCGGTATGAAACAAAACTCCGGCTTCGGTGGCGATTCTTCCAATTTCTTCAACCGGCTGGAGAACTCCCGTCTCGTTGTTCGCCATCATAATCGAGATCAGTTTCGTGTTGGGGCGCAGTGCGCGGCGCACGTCTCCGGGATCCACTAGGCCACGGCCATCCACCGGCAGATATGTAACTTCACAGCCAATCTCTTCCAGATGCTTGCAGGCATGGAGCACGGCGTGGTGCTCGATGCTCGAAGTGATCACGTGATCGCCGGGCGCGACCAGACCGGCAACAGCGAGGTTGTCGCTCTCCGTCCCGCCGCTGGTGAAAACGATTTCGGAAGCGCGGCAGCCGAGTAACCCGGCCACCGACTCGCGGGAGTTTTCGACCGCGGCCCGCGTCTCCTGCCCGTGATGGTGAATCGACGAAGCGTTGCCGAAGCGCTCCCCAAAATAGGGGCGCATGGACTCAAACACTTCGGGTAGAAGCGGGGTGGTGGCGTTGTTGTCGAGGTAAACCCGGCGCATACAGAACCCAGATCTATTTTAACGCGATGGTTATGTTCTCAGCGACGCTGTCGAGCTGCGCTCGACCGGACAGCCGAGGGCGGCTGTCCCCACATATTCACTGCCGCAGCTGCGATGTCATCACCGCTGCTCGATTGGCACGTAATGAGCGGGATATTCCGGACCGAGATACTCTGCGCGCGGGCGGATCAGGCGATTGTCGTCGAGTTGTTCGATCACGTGGGCGGCCCAGCCGCTGATGCGGGAGACGGCGAAGATGGGAGTGAACAGGTCCACGTCAATGCCCAAAGTGTGATAGGTAGAGGCCGAATAGAAATCGACGTTGGCATTCAGTTTCTTTTCCGCCTTTACCAACTCCTCGATCTGGTGCGACATCTCATACCATTTGGCTTGGCCGCTGGAGCGGCCCAGATCCCGCGACATGACGCGCAGGTGCGTCGCCCGCGGATCTTCGGTGTGATAGACGCGATGTCCGAAACCGGGAACTTTCTTCTTCTGCGCCAGCATGCCTTTCAGGTACTCGACCGGGTCGGCACCGCTGCCGTCAATCGTCTCCAGAATGCGGAATACGGCTTCATTGGCGCCGCCGTGCAGCGGTCCTTTCAACGCGCCAATCGCCGAAGTGATCGCGGAATGCATGTCGGATAAAGTCGCAGCGGTCACGCGCGCGGCAAACGTCGAAGCATTGAGTTCGTGGTCCGCGTGCAGAATCAGAGCGATGTCGAGAGCGCGCTCCGCGGTCTCCGACGGACGCTCGCCGGTAAGCAGGAGCAGGAAATTGGCAGCGTGCGAGAGCGAACGGTCCGGCTCAACCAGCGGCTTTCCCTTGCGAATGCGGTCATAGGCCGCGACGATCATGGCAATCTGCGAAGTCAGGCGGATGGCTTTGGCGACGTTGGCGTCGTGGTCGTTCTTCTTATCATTCTTCTTATCATCAGGATCGTAAAACGATAAGGCGGAAACGGCGGTGCGCAGCACGTCCATGGGCAGAGCGGTTCGGGGCGCGTTGCCGAGCAGCGTAATGATGGATTTGTCCAGGTGACGCTCGCCGGCGAGCCGCTCGCGCAGTTTCTCCAGTTCGGATCGTGCGGGCAACCTTCCGAACCAGAGCAGGTAGCAGGTCTCTTCAAAATTGGAGTGCTCGGCCAGTTCGTGGATGTCTATGCCGCGGTAGGCCAGGACGCCGCGATCTCCGTCGATGTAACAGATCTTGGAAGTGGTGGCAACGACGCCCTCGAGTCCCTTCGGGGCATGAGTTGTAGTCACGCTGGACATTCGTCTCTCGCTTGGTTCGATGGATTTTCGTTGCCGGCCGCGCGAGCAGGGACGCGGGAAGCGCAACCTTTTCTTATACCTGAAGTGCGGGCCACTTTCCAAGCGGGCGATGATAACCGAAAGCGCGGAATCTCCGAGCTTTTGCGAAAATGAGCAGTAGAAGGTTGACGCGCGCTGGCAGAGCGGGGTCGAACATTGGGTCTTAGGAATGAGTCGCAAGCGCGCTTCTAACGCCTAAGACCTGACACCTAAGACCCTTCTTGCCCATCGTTGTCCTCAGGCCGGCCAGATGGAGAGTGCAGTCCTGCTCAGGATCTGCTGCTGAATGCCTTCGCTGAGAGGAAGGGCGCGAAATTCGTCCAAGTTCTGCTTGATATCGGGCACGCCGGGACCGGGCCAGTCCGTGCCGAAGAGCGTCTTCGACGCGATTTCTTCAAGGCGCGGAAAGTACTTGAGCAACGTCTTAGGCGGAATGCCGCTGATGTCGAGATAGACGTTGGGATGGCGGCGGACCAGGAAGAAAGCGGTCTGCATCCACAAGGGACGGCCGCCGTGCGCCAGCAGGATCTTTAGCTTGGGAAAATCCACGGCGACATCGTCCACATAGATCGGATCGCCGTACTTGTTGCGGGCGCCGGGGAAGATTGACGTTCCGGTGTGAAACATCACCGGAACCCCGTTTGCCTCGGCAGCGCGGTAAATGATTTCCAACTCTTTCGCGCCGCTCAGATAGTCGTTGGGAAACAGCAACTGATGCGGCGGATGAATCTTGATCATCTTGAGGCCCAGCCGGAGAATCTGCTCTACGTCGGCCAGCACGTTCGTGGTGTGGCGGGGATGCAGGCTTCCGCAGGAAAGCAGTCGCCTGGGGTCTTCCTTCACATAATCAGCGACGAACTGATTCACTCCATTGGTGAAGCCGATGACTTCCGGAGCCACATAGTTGATGAGCACGGCGCGATCAATGCCGCTCGCGTCGAGGAACTTGAGGAAGGCTTTGGGCGAACGGCAGAATTCGACGATCTGATCGAAGTTCGCCCGCTTCTTCTTCATCAGCTCCAGCGCGTGGGGCTTGAACATTTCCATGGGCTGGATGTGGATGTGGCAGTCGGTGATCATCAGGGGTCAGGGTCGGTGTCAGCTGCGCGCCAGCAGCATATCAGAAGGGCGATTCATTACTGCAGACGAAAAAGCAGGTTCCTCTCCTTCGGCTTCGCTCAGGGTCGGAATGACAACCCGTGGTTGCAGAATCTCAGGAACTTGCAGCGGCCAGCACAGCACGTTTGGTGAACACGCGAATCATTTCGCGACGATACTCGGGGGTCAGAGCCGAGGTGGTGAGCGGCTTCGCGGTCTTTGCAGCCAGATCACCCGCAGCCGTGGCCAACTCTTCGTTCATCTCTCGTCCCGCGAACAGCTCGCTAACGCCTTTGACCAGCAGCGGCGCGGGGTTCACGGCTGTAATCCCAATGCGCGCGTCGGTGACGTGGCTGAGGCCATTGCCATTTGAAGATCGCTTCATCACGACTGCGACTCCGGCCAACGGGTAATCGATCGATCCGCGCACGCGCAGCTTGCGGTAGACACCGCTATAGCCGGCGGATGACGCTGGCAGGAAAACGCGGGTGACAAGTTCGTCCGGCTGAAGTTTGCGATACGTGTCGCCCAGCCCGGTGTAGAAGTCGCGCAGAGGCAACCGGCGGATTCCCGCAGAGCTTGCGATTTCGATCTCCGCATCCAGGCAGAGCAGCGCCGGAGGCGTATCGCCAGAGAACGCCGCCCAGCATTTGGCGCCGCCGGGAGCAACGTGGCACAGGTCTCCGTCTTTCTTGATGCAGAATCCGCAGCCTTTGCGCCAGGTAAGCGACTGGTTGTACCAGAGGCAGCGCGTGTCGAGGCAGATATTGCCTCCGATCGTGCCCATGTTGCGCAGCACGGGAGAAGCGACGGTGGCCGCAGCTTCTGTGAGGACTGGATAATGCTGGCGCAGAAAGTCGGAGCGCTCGATTTCGCGAAGTGTGGTGAGAGCGCCGATTTCGACTCCGCCTTGCGCGTCAGGCTTGATTCCGCGCAGCGCGGCGATTTTTCGAAGGTCGAGAACGCATTCTGGCTCGAAAAGCTTCTGCCGCATGGAGGGGATGAGGTCGGTGCCGCCGGCGAGGACGCGAATAGAAGGTTGGAGCGTCGGATGCCCTCGTTCGCTGGGCCCTGGCACGGCCGCCGACGCAAGAACCGCGCGGGCCGGACGGACGGGGGCGGCCGTCCCCACATGGTCTTTGCCAGCATCAGAGCTGTACTTGGCCAAGAGATCCACGGCCTCGTCCAGTGACCGCGGCCGCAGGAGCTTGAATCGCGGCAGGCTCAATCCGGACCTCCGGCTGGAACTCGGCACCGCGCCGGATCGAGCGCATGGCGCTCTGGTCCTTTGCCGGCGAAGCACAGCGAGCCGCCATGCTCACGGAAATGGTCGGGCGCGGTAGGGTCCACGCCCTCGGTCAAGTTCAGGGCTTTGGCGTTCTTCTTCGCGCGCAGCGCGGCCAGAACCCGCTCGGGCGTGAACGGCGATTCGTGTAGCCGTACGCCGACCGCATCGTAGATCGCGTTGGCAATCGCGGGAATGGTCGCGGCCAACGATCCCTCGCTGCATTCTTTCGCACCGAACGGCCCTTCCGGGTCAATGCTCTCGACGATGATCGGTTCGACCGCTGGCGATTCGACCGCCGACGGGCTGCGATATTCCAGCAGGCCGGGATTCATCAGCATGCCGTCTTTCCAGATCATCTCTTCGGTCAGTGCCTGTCCCATACCCATCCACACCGAACCGATGATCTGGCCTTCGACGGAAACAGGATTCAACGCGCGGCCGCAGTCGTGCGCGGCCCAGACTTTGTGCACGGTGACTTCGCCGGTTTCTTCGTCGACGCTGACCTCGGCGATCTGCGCGGAATAGGAGTACGCCGGGGACGGGCCCACGCCTGCGCCTTTGTGCTTGCCGCCGCGCGCTTCCTGCGGAGGGGCGTAGGAGCCGGTGCCTGTGAGGGCGCCGTGAAAATCGATGGCGGCGACGACGGCTTCTTCAAAGGTCATGGCGTCTTTGGGGCCTTCGTCTTTGCGTTTCTGCTGCAACGAGCCGCGGAGAATCTGGCCTTCGACATGGCCGGAGACGGAGGGTTGAGTACCGACAACGCTGCGAGGCTCCGCCTCGCCGGACGGCCGAGGGCGGCCGTCCCCACATGATTCTTGCAGGTCGCTTTGCTCGGCCGGACGGCCGGGGGCGGCCGTCCCTACACGGACTTTCCTGAGAACTGCATCGTCGCGGAAAACCAACTCCTCGGGCAGGCACTCCATCTTTTTCGACGCAGCCGCCGCGATGAGCTTCTTCACTTCCCCTGCGGCGCGCAGCGTGGCATTTCCCGCCATGAAGGTCACACGGCTGGAGTAGGAGCCGATGTCGATCGGGGTGAGATCGGTGTCGGCGGCGATGACGCGCACGCGCGAGAGCGAGCAGCCGAGCGTTTCGGCGGCGATTTGCGCCGTCATCGTGTCGGAGCCCTGGCCGATTTCCGAAGCGCCGGTGTAAACCACGACTCCGCCGTCGCGGTCAATCTTGATGTTGACGGTCGAGTGCGGCATGTCGGACCGAATGATCGAATTGGCCGCGCCGCTCACGTAGTGGCTGCAGGCAATGCCGAGGCCGCGTCCCTTGGGCAGCCTGCGACGACGCTCGTTCCAGCCCGAGCGTTCGACCGTTTTCGCGATGCACTCGGGCAATCCGTAGCTCTGCACCCGCAGGCCGTTGACCGTGATGCACGGCGGTTGCAGCAGATTGCGGCGGCGGATTTCGGCGGGGTCCATGCCGATCTTCGCCGCGAGTTCGTCCAGTTGCGACTCGAAGGCGAAGCGCACGTTGACGGTGCCGTGGCCGCGCATGGCGCCGCAGGCGGGCTTGTTGGTGAGCACACGGTAGCCGTCATACTGAATGTTCGGAATGTCGTAGAGCGCGCCCAGCAGTGCGCCAGAGTAGAGAATCGTCACCACGCCATAGGAGCAGTAGGCTCCGCCGTCCTGCACCACGCGCGCTTTGACGGCGGTAATGCGGCCGTCGCGCTTCACGCCGGTTTTGAGATCGATGATGGTGCGCGGGCGTCCGCGATGCGCCCAGAACACTTCCTCGCGCGTGTAGGTGACTTTCACCGGCGCTTTGGCCTTGCGCGCGGCGATGGCGGCGATAATCTCCAGCGGAATGACTTCGCTCTTGCCGCCGAACCCGCCGCCGACCAGCGGCTTGATCACTCGAATCTGCGACATCGGCATTTCCAGCACGAGCGACAACTTGTGCTGCAGGTAGTACGGGACCTGCGTGGAGGACCAGACCGTAAGGCGGCCGAGCTTGCCGGTATGGGGATCGAGTTCGAAAGACGCGAGCGTGGAGTGCGGCTCCATGGCGGCGTGCGTGACTTCGTTGGCGATGAAGCGGGCTTCGGCCGTGTGGTCAGCTTCTGCGAACCCTTTGTCGGGATCGCCGAAAACGTGGTGGTAATCCTTTTCGACGTTGTTCGGCTTGTTGTCGTGAATGAGATCGGTCTCGGCCTTCATCGACTCTTCGGGATCGAAATATGCGGGCAGGAGTTCGTAATCGACGTCGATTAGTTCGAGAGCTTTTTCGGCGACGCTCTCGGAAACGGCGACGACGCAGGCGACGTTGTCTCCGACGTAGCGAACTTTATCGAGCGCCAGCGCATATTCGTCGTGGCCGACGGGAAGAATGCCGAAGGGATTGGGCGCATCGGTGCCAACAGCAACGGCAACAACGCCGTCGAGTTGCTGGGCGCGAGTCGTGTCGATGCGCTTGATTCGGGCGTGGGGGTAAGGCGAATGCAGAATCTTGCCCACCAGCATGCCGGGAAGGCTCAAGTCGTCGGTGTATTTGCCCGCGCCGGTGGTCTTCTCGGCCGCGTCGATCATCGCGGTCGGTTTACCGATGATGGAAAAGTCAGACACGGGGCTTCATCGCTCCTGGTGGAGTAGCGCCGGCATCCTGCCGGCTGTCCGGCGGGCGTCCCGCCCGCCCCTCGGGCCGCCGAGACGGCGGCGCTACCCGTTCTGCCGCTATCGCCGCTCGGATCGCTTCATACATCTGGTTATAGCCGGTGCAGCGGCAGAGATTGCTGCTCAGCGCGGAGCGGACGTCGTCCTCCGACGGATCCGGATTCTCGGCCAGCAGCGACTTCACCGTCATAATGAAACCGGGCGTGCAGTATCCGCACTGCGCGCCGCCCCAATCGCCATAAGCTTTCTGAATCGCCGCCAGCGCGCCGTGCTCGCTGACGCCTTCAATCGTAGTGATCTCCTGGCCTTCGCAACTGGCGGCCAGCAAGGTGCACGACATCATGGCGACGCCATCCACCAGCACCGTGCATGCCCCGCAGGAAGAATCGTCGCAGCCGCGCTTGGAGCCGGTGAGTTCGAGGTCCTGGCGCAGGACGTCGAGCAGCAGCGCGTTGGGCTCGATGGCAAGCTCCTGCACGCGGCCGTTGATCCGGAGTTCGACGAGTTCTTTCTTCATAGCTATGAGCTCTGAGCTACGAGCTTCGAGTGATCTTGGTTCGCTCCAAGCTCGCGGCTCATAGCTCATAGCTGCAGTTTCAGTACTTCGGCACTTTCCCATCCACTCGACGCGACCACGCATCGATACCGCCGCGCATGGACTGGGCCTTGTCAAATCCCTGTTGCCGCAGCCACGCCGTGACGTTCATCGAGCGCACTCCGTGATGGCACAGTACGACAATACTTTCTTCAGGATCGAGTTCCTGATTAGCCCGCGACGGCACGTCCCCCATGGGCATCAGCTTCGCGCCATCAATCCGGGCGGTCTCAAACTCCCACGGCTCGCGGACATCGAGCAGAGTGAACTCGTCCCCGGCATCGAGTCCGGCCTTCACTTCTTCGGGACTGATTTCGTAATCCATTCCGCCGCTTGTCACTTCCCCGTCCACTTCGGGTCGCGCCTTTCCATGAACGCGCGGACGCCCTCGTGCGCGTCTTCGGTCTTCATCAAATCCTCAAAATAAATCTTCTCGGCCCGGGCCAGGCCCTTGTCAAAGTGCATCGAATCCCAGGCGTAGGACGCTTTCTTGGCCACGGCTAGCGCGGCCGGGCTGAGCAGGTGCAAATCTGCAATGCATTTCTCTACAGCCACACCCAACTCACTTTCTGCGACAGCATGAGTAGCCAGACCAATTTCCGCGGCTTCTTTGCCCGTGATCGTGCGTCCTGTCAAGATCAACTCGGCCGCGCGCTTCTGGCCCACGAGCGCTGCGAGCGCCGTGCAGGCGACGGGCGGATAGCAGCCGAGTTTGATCTCCGGGAATCCCCATTGCGCCGAGTCGGCTGTATAGACGATGTCGCACATCATCGCGAGTTCCGCGCCTCCGCCGAGGCAGTGACCATGGACGGCGGCGATGGTGACCTTCCTGGTCGCCACCAGAGTGCGGATTACGGCATGGAATTTGGTGAGCATCTCCTCGACTTTGTCGGGAGTGTGCGCGGCGACGTCCACGCCGGCGGAAAACGCTTTGCCCGCGCCGCTGATGACCACGATAGAAATGTCAGGGCGCGTTTCGATCTCCGCCAGAGAGAGCGACAGTTCCTGCATCATGGCAACGTCGATGACGTTCAGCGGGGGATTGCGAAGGATGACGCGTGCGACGGGAGGAGCGAAGACACAGATTAGGCGCGCCGTAGCTGTCTCAATCGATGCCATGGAGTTCAAAGCTCACCTCAGCGGCTAAAGCCGTCCCTAGAAAGCGAAGCTGATCGCAGCGCTGAAGCGCTGTGCCAACAAAAATCGGGTCCTGCTTCGGCACGGCTGAAGCCGCGCCCTTCCCGGTGTTCCCTATCATCGCTCGCGACGGCACGGCTGACGCCGCGCCCTTTCAAAGCAAGACCTCGTGCCGTCCCTAACCGGCTCACAGATTGATCGCCGACTTGCGCACTTCTCCGATCGTCGCCAGCGGATCACGCGCGCCCGTTTTCTCAGCAATCCACTTCTTTTCACTGGCGATGATCTCAAGCAGCAGCTTCTTGTCTTCCGCCGAGGGCATGCACTCTTTCACGTGCTGCCCATAGGCGCGGTCATCGAGCGGCTCGCCGGTTTGCGCGTGGAATTTCTGTCCGGCATACTTCCCGATCGCGCGGTTGAACTTGATGTGCGGCGCGTAGAGCTTTGGTTCGCCCGGCTTGAGAGAGTTGTTGAAGCGCTCGATCAGGCCTGCGACTTCGTCGCGATACAGATTGCGGTTGTAGTCGTTGAGATCGTCGAGGTTGGGCGGCTGTTCGTTCTTCGGCTCGTCGTAGCGCCCCTTGATGCCCCAGACATAGGCCCAATGCGCCGATGACGAGTGATCGGTGCCGAACAGATCGTAGGAACTCGAAATCCATTTGTTGAGATATTTCTGAATCAGCCACGCAGGGATGACGCCCGCTTCCACGATGCGCCGGAGCCCGTCGTTACCCGTACCCATGTGGAAGGCTTCTTCGCGCAGCATGTACGACATGGAGCGGCCGAGCGGCGCGAAAGCAGAATACTTGAGCATCTGCAGCTGGAATTTGCCGTCCCGGTCCACGAAGTCGGTGTAGGTGAAAAAATCCATCCAGTTGTCGACATCCACGTTGAATGCACCGAGCAGGCGCTTGTTCTCGAAGGCGCGCCGTTCCAGCATCTTCTGCGCCTCGACTTTGCCGGAGTAGCCGAAGTGGTCCATCAGCAGGGCGCACATCTGCCAGCCGTGTCGCATCTCTTCGATCATGACGCGGGTGATGGCGCGGCGGTCCCAGTCGGTGGGCGCCATCTCGAACAGGTTGCGCTGCTGTTCGACGCTGGCGAACTCGGTGTCGCCCTGGTAGACGATCATATTCATGAGCGCGTCTCGCATCTGCTGGGTGGGCATCTGGCGCAGGTTCTCCCACTTGCGGCGGCCTTTGTAGGAACCGAACTCGATTTCTTCCGTGCCGATGGCACCATAGAGCGTGTCGAAGTGGAAGGCCTCGATGTCGTCGGTGTTGACGCCGATTTCCTTGCGCCAGTCGTTGAACAGGCCGATCCAGTCGCTGAAGGTTCCGATTTTGGCTACTTTGCCGGGCATAGCGAAACTCCCCTTATCGCGCCTTCGTCGAATGTCGAGCAGTTAGCAGTTGGCAATTAGCACTTGGCCAGTCGAGTTGATAGCTGCCATGAGCTCGCCCCTAAATGCTAACTGCCAATTGCTGTCATCCCGCTTTAAACACCGCAGGCCGCTTCTCCACGTATGCGGCCAGGCCTTCCTTCGCGTCTTCACTCTGGAAGAGCAACTGCTGATTCTCGCGCTCCACCGCCAGCGCTGACTCCATCGGGATCTCCCAGCCGGTCTGCACCGCGCGCTTGATGCGGCCGACAGCTTTCGCCGCTTTGTTGGGCGGGCAGAATTGTTTGGCATACTCCATGATGTTTTCCATGAAGCCGTCGCGCTCATAGATGTCGTTGACGATGCCGAGCTCCTGCGCTTCTTCGAACGAGAACGTGTTACCCGTGACCATCAGTTCGATGGCTTTGCTCTTGCCGACCAGACGCGAGAGCCGCTGCGTGCCACCCGTGCCCGGCAGTACGCCCAGGTTCACTTCGGGCAGGCCGATCTTGCCCGCGTCTTTGCGCGCGATGCGGATGTCGGCAGCCATGGCGATCTCCAGGCCTCCGCCGACGCAGTGGCCGTTGATGGCGGCGATCACCAGCTTGGGCGTGTGCTCCAGGCGCAACAGGGTTTCGTTGGCGTGGAGGCAGAAATAGTACTTGAAGGTTGGATCAACGGTCGAAAGCATCTTGATGTTGGCGCCCGCCGAGAAGAACTTGTCGCCCGCACCGGTCAGCACCATTACGTAAACGTCGTTCGCCATGCGCGCCTTAAGGATGGCGTCGTCGAGCTGGCGGTTCATTTCGTAGGTATAGGTGTTGGCCGGCGGATCGCACATCTCAATGACGGCGACGCCGCCGTCGGTGCGGTAGTTGATCAGCTGTTTCGTAGTTTCGCCGGTTGCCGGCTGAAGTGTGGTCGCCATGTGGAAGTCTCCTGTGTCGAAATCCTTCAGGGGCTAAAGCCCCACATCTATTTATGCCTTCACGGCGCGGCTAAAGCCGCGCCCTTTCAAAACTCTCCGCGCCCGCTTCCGCCCGAACGCTCTTTGCGGGTTTTCGTGCCCGCCATCACACCGCGCAGAAAAATGTCGCTCATCTCACCGGCCAGCGACGCCGCGTCGGCGTCCACGCGCGGGTTGTGCCAGGTGTAAATCCAGTTCATCATGCCGAACAGGCTGAGCACGGCGATCCGCGTGGAGAACTGCAGGCCGCGGTCGCGCTTCAAATCGTCGAGCAGGCCCACACAGATGCGGTAGTATTCACGCTTGATGGCCGCGACCTCCGCGGCGAAACCGTTCTTCAACACTTCGGCTTCGTGCGAGAGCACCTTCATGGCGGCCTGATTGGCCAGAAAATATTCGAGGTGGTTGAGGATGAAAATCCGCACGCGCTCTTCCGCGTCGTCGACGCCTTCGAGCCGCGACTTCAGCCGTTCCACGATGGTCGAGAAAGTGTGTTTCTGGATCAGGAAGAGCAAACGCTCTTTGGATTCGAAATAGTAATACAGCCCCGCCAGCGACATGCCGCTGGCCCGCGAGAGATCGCGCATCGAGGCGCCCTCGTATCCCTTTTTGCAGAAGACCTCGGTGGCGTGGGCGAGGATCTCGGCCAGGCGCCGGTCGTAGCGAGTGTCCGAGCGAACCGATGCAGCAGCCGCACGCGGGCGACGGGCGGAAACCGGAAATGTGGCGGAAGGGCTCCCCATAACCCTCAGCATCAAATAATTCGAACGTTCGTTCGAATCAAGTATAGCGCAATGTGGTTCTGATCACAAGTGGGATTTAACTAGCCTACTTTCTTAGACTTGCCTGCGGCTTCGTAGGCTCTTGAGAGCCACCCCAGGCTGTCGTGGAGATCGGAATCGGAGGACATTTCGAAGGTCTGCCAGCGGGCCGCCTGCATCTGAGTTGCGCCAATTCTTTTGTCCTCATTGAGGCGAGCGCGCAGCCGCCGCGGTACAGAATCAAACTTGAAGGCCAGCGTGTTGGGCGTTCCCATAGCACGCGTCCGTGGGAGTATGGCGAAGATCTTCTCGCCCCGATAAAGAGCAGTGAAACCAAAGAACACGCGGGTGTGAACCTGCGGCCAGCCGGCGATTTCGCCGCCCAGCGCGGCGCACCAGGCTTTCATCTGCTCGGAGATGGCGGGAAGTTTTGGTCGCGGCGCGGATTTCTTCTTCACTAACCGGCCTCGCTTAGTTGCGGATGTCGGCCAGCGCGCGTTCGATCTCCGACTTCAGATCGGCGGTCAGCGGCAGGAAAGGCAGGCGCGACGGGCCGCCGTGGTAGCCGTTGAAGTCCATGCCATGCTTCACGCCCGGGACACCGAGATCGCTGACCACACGCTGCGCGGCCTTGGCAATACGCTCTTGCTTCAATCGGGCGAGTCCGGCGTCGCCCTCTTTCCATGCGGCATAGATTTCGTAGCACGCGGTTGGCGCTGGGCAGGCAAAGGCGAGAATCGCGCCGACCGCGCCGGCATCGAGCGACGGCTGCAGCTTCTGCGCCGCACCCACCAGCACCTGGAATCCAACTTCCTTCTGCCGCGTCTTCATTTTGCCGACGACCGTCACGGCGGAGGACGACGGCTTCGCTTCCGAATTTCCTGACAAGGCTCCGACCGGCACCAGTTCCCCGCCCCCGTTTGCGCCCGAAGCGGCAGCCAGCATGCGCGGCGTGACCGCATCGAAAGTCTCGGTGACGGTGGCGCTGCGCTTGATGTGGCGCGCGCCTTCGACCATCTTGCGGACTTTTTCCACGTCGCCGCTCGATTCCTTGATGCCAATCAGGTTCGGATGTTCGGCCAGTTCGATCACCACTTCGGCGGGAATGTCGTATCCGGTGGCCTGCGGGAAGTTGTAAATGATGACCGGCAGCGGCGAGTGGTCGGCAACGGTGCGGTAAAACGCGAGGATGTTGGCCGACGCCATTTGCTTCTTGTAGTAATGCGGAGTGCGCACCATGGCCACATCGTAGCCGAGTTCGGCAGCGTATTCGGTAAGGCGCAGCGTCTCGATGGCCGACTCGATGCCAGTGCCCGCGACCAGGACTTTATGCGGCGCGGCGGCCTCGCGCGCGGACTTGAGCACGTCGCGCCGCTCCTGATCGGAAAGCAGGATCGCCTCGCCCGTTGAGCCGAGCACGACGATGCCAGCGACCGGCGTGCGCGAATAGCGCTCGACGTTGGATTCGAGCTTTTTGAAATAGACCTTGCCGTCGGGATAAAACGACGTGGTGATGGGTGGAAGAATTCCGTGAAGGAGCATGGCTCTCACCTTATTTAAAGCGTATCACCCCTTGGGCGGACAAAGCAGCGGAATGGCTTCCCGTTTGTTCCGCCGGTAGACGTGGAAGTCGTCTTCGTCCGTAGTAACGACCTGGTGCCGAGGATATAACTCGCTCATTCGAATCAGGCACACATCGGCCAGGTCAGGATGCCGGTCGGCGTAGCGGGCTGCGAGAGCGTACAGATGTTCCATCTCGCTCTCACAGTCAAAGGCAACGCGGACAATGTTGTCGCGCAACATCCCGAGCACTTCCTGGCTGGAATGGAGATGAAACGCCGTCTCGGCCAGCACGGCCTCGCAGGTCAAAACCGGCCAGCTAATTTGCTCCGCGACTTCCACCGCCCAGTCGTGATGTTGGTCGTTTTCACGCAGCATGGCGACCAGGAGGCCGGTATCGGCGATGGCCTTCATCCGCGCGAGAACCCCCTGCGCGTAGAAAGGTCCCGAGGTCCACCTTTTACAATGCCCGCATACTTGCGCCAAGCCTGATTGTCTTTTGCAGGAACTTCCTGCGAAAGCCCGCTCTCCACAAACCGGCGGACCACACGCCCCATGGGGAGCCCCGTGCGGCGCGCCTTCTCCCGCAGGCGCTCCAGCAACTCCTCCGGCAGTCGAATGGTTAGTGTATTACTCATCTGGAATTATTGTAACACAATGGTACGCACTACGAAGGGTGTAGGCCAACGCCTGCGACTCGCAGATGTCATTCACTTTTTCTGGGTCAAGCTTACAAAAATCGGCTTTCGTCCGAACAAAGAATGCCTCCGCCGCGGCCAGATTTTCCGAAGGCGGGCCACTCGCGTGGACCTAATCACGTCCTGCCCACACTCCGCTCCGCGTGCAACTGCTGCAGCGCCTTCACATTCACTTCCCCGCGCTGTAATGCGGCGATGCCTTCGGCCGCAGCCCGCGCCGCTGCCAAAGTCGTGATCGTCGGAATGCGCGCGACCACCGCGGCGCGGCGGATCGCTTTCTCATCGAACCAGGGCTCCTGGCCGGTGGGTGTGTTGATGACGAGCTGGATGCGCTGCCCTTTTATGAAATCCACCACGTTGGGGCGGCCTTCCTTCACTTTGTACACGCGCTCCACGTTCATGCCGGCGGCTTCGATCACTTCCGCGGTGCCGTCGGTCGCGACCAGCTTGAATCCCATGTCCACGAACTTGCGCGCGACCGGCGCGACGTGCCGCTTATCGCTGTCGGTTACGCTGAGAAAGACAGCGCCTTGCGTGGGCAGTTTCTGCCCCGCGGCGATTTGCGCTTTGGCGAAGGCCTCGCCGAAATTGTCAGCCACGCCCATGACCTCGCCCGTGGATTTCATCTCCGGCCCCAGGACGGTATCAATGCCGGGAAATTTGTTCCACGGGAACACGGGTGACTTCACGTAGTAGCAGCTGCCGGTATCGAGATCGGCGCGGCGCTCCACGTATTCCGGCAGGAATTCGCGCAGTTTGCGGCCCGTCATCAGGCGCGCCGCAATCCTCGCCAGGGGAATGCCCGTCGCCTTCGAAACATAAGGCACGGTGCGCGAGGCGCGCGGATTGACTTCGAGCACGTAAACCTTTCCGCTCTCAGAGCCATTACCGCCCGCGTTGCCATCGCCGCGCGGAATCGCAAACTGGATATTCATCAGCCCCACCACCTTCAGCGCCCGGGCCAGCTTGAAGGTGTACTCGCGCATGCGCTCAAGCAGGTGCTGGGGAATATCCACTGCCGGCAGCACACACGACGAATCGCCGGAGTGGATGCCGGCCTCCTCGATGTGCTGCATGATGCCGCCGATGACGACATCTTCTCCATCGGAAAGTGCGTCCACGTCCACTTCGATCGCGTCTTCGAGAAAGTGATCGATCAGCACCGGACGATCGTGCGAATACTCGACCGCTTCTTTCATGTAGCGCACGACGGATTCTTCGTCGTAGGCGATCACCATGGCGCGGCCGCCGAGCACGTAGGAAGGCCGCACCAGCACGGGATAACCGATCTGCTTCGCGCCCTCGACCGCTTCCTCGATCGAGGTCGCCATGACGCCCGGAGCCTGCGGGATCTGTAAGTCTTCGAGCAGTTTGTTGAATTGTTTGCGGTCTTCGGCCAGATCGATCGATTCGGGCGACGTGCCGATGATGTTCACGCCCGCAGCCTTCAGCGGCAGCGCCAGGTTGAGCGGAGTCTGTCCGCCGAACTGGACGATCAGGCCCACCGGCGCGCCTTTTGAAGTCTCGTGCTGGTAGATCGCCCACACGTCTTCGAACGTCAGCGGCTCAAAGTAGAGCCGGTCGCTGGTGTCGTAGTCGGTCGAGACGGTTTCAGGATTGCAGTTGATCATGATCGTCTCGTAGCCGTCTTCGTGCAGGGCAAACGAGGCGTGGCAGCAGCAATAGTCAAATTCAATTCCCTGCCCGATGCGGTTGGGGCCGCTGCCCAGAATGATGACTTTCTTCTTTTCCGTGGGCGCCGCCTCGTCTTCGTCTTCGTAGGTCGAGTAAAGATACGGGGTGTAGCTCTCGAACTCGGCGGCGCAGGTATCCACGCGCTTGTAGACCGGCAGCACGCCATGCTTGCCGCGCAGGTAGCGGACTTTCTCCTGACCTTCCAGCCGCCAGGCCGCGGCCAGACGTCCGTCGGAAAACCCCATGCGCTTCGACTCGCGCAGCACCTCGGTGGGAATTGACTCCATGGGATGCTTTTCCAGTTCGAGCTGCTGGTCGTTGATTTCCTTGAGCTGGTAGAGGAACCACGGATCCATCGAAGTCATTTTCGCGACCTGCTTGACCGTGTGTCCCTGGCGCAGCGCATATTGCACGTACGCCAGCCGCTCGGGATGAGGCGTGACCAGGCGCTGGGTAAGAATCTTGGGCTCGATCTTGGCTCCGCCCACGCGCTTGCCGGTGTCGAGCGAGCGGATGCCCTTCATCAATGCTTCCTTGAAGGTGCGGCCGATCGCCATCACTTCGCCCACTGACTTCATCTGCGGACCGAGCGTGTCGTCAGCGCCGGGAAATTTTTCGAACTGCCATTTGGGAATCTTGACCACGACGTAGTCGAGCGTCGGCTCAAAGCAGGCCGGGGTTTTGCGCGTAATGTCGTTGGGGATTTCGTCGAGCGTGTAGCCGACGGCGAGTTTGGCGGCGATTTTGGCGATGGGGAATCCGGTGGCTTTCGAGGCTAATGCAGAAGACCGCGAGACGCGCGGATTCATCTCGATCACGACCATGCGGCCGGTTTCGGGATTCACTCCGAACTGGATGTTGGACCCTCCGGTGTCGACGCCGATTTCGCGGATCACGGCGATCGACGCGTCGCGCATGGCCTGATACTCGCGGTCGGTGAGGGTCTGCGCGGGCGCGACCGTAATCGAATCGCCGGTGTGCACGCCCATGGGATCGAAATTCTCGATCGAGCAGATGATGATGACGTTGTCTTTGGTGTCGCGCATCACCTCGAGTTCGAATTCCTTCCATCCCAGCACCGACTCTTCGATCAGCGCCTCGTGCACGGGAGAAAGGTCGAGCCCGCGAGCCAGCACGTCCACTAACTCCTCGCGGTTGTAGGCCAGGCCGCCGCCGGTTCCACCCAGCGTGAACGAAGGACGAACAATTACCGGGAAACCGATTTTGCCCGCGAATTCAAGGCCGTCCTTTGTGTTGTTGACCAGCGCGGACTTGGGCACGTCGACGCCGATGCGCTGCATGGCGTCTTTGAAGAAGAGGCGGTCTTCGGCCTTCTTGATGGCTTCAACGTTGGCGCCGATCAGGCTGACATCGTATTTTTCGAGCACGCCGCCGTCGGAAAGTTCGATCGCCAGATTCAGTGCGGTCTGCCCGCCTACCGTCGGCAGGACGGCAAAACCCGCGCCGGGCGACATTTCCCGCTCGATGCGGATGATCTCTTCCAGATATTCGAGCGTGAGCGGCTCGATGTAAGTACGGTCGGCGAACTCCGGGTCGGTCATGATGGTGGCCGGGTTGGAGTTGGCCAGCACCACTTCGAAGCCCTCGGACTTGAGCGCCTTGCAAGCCTGCGTGCCGGAGTAGTCGAACTCGGCCGATTGCCCGATGACGATAGGCCCGGAGCCGAGAATCAGAATCTTCGAGATGTCAGTGCGTTTGGGCATTTATGCAATCTTGTTCTCATCGTGACCGCGGATCATTTTGTCGCCGCTGACGGGGCAGCTTTGAGAGGGCGCGCCTTCAGCCGCGCCGTTCGCGGTGTTGGTTTGAAGGGGCGCGCCTTCCAGGCGCGCCGTAAATGGGTCTCCTAAAATCGCGGGCTTTAGCCCCTGAGGTACCGGGTCTAGTCCAAACTCGGGGAACGCAGACGAATACGGGAACTCTTCCGCTCGTTCGGACAAATGTTTCCTGACCGGATTCTCCCGAATGTAGAAAACATGCCGCAGGTAGTCCTCTGTATCGCGAATTCGGTGGTCCGAGAATCCCTTCTGCCAAACCTCCATATTCGAGCCGAGTTCCTTCTTCGCACGATACGAGAATCCGCCCTTGATGAATTGGACAGCCTTCTCCAGGCTGGGGAGGGGGGTCAAGATCACGTGAATGTGGTCGGGCATGATAACGAACTCGTGCAGGAAGTACGCATTGCCGCGGTAATGGTAAAGGGTGTCGATCAGGAGGCGAGCCCACGGCTCCCTACCAAACAGAGAACGACGCCCCCACGTGGAGGAGGTGACCATGTACGTTTGTCCCGTGTTGGTGGCGTGTTCTCGGGTCGGTCTCACTGCATTACCCCAGCGGCTAAAGCCGCTTCTGTTTCCGGCATCCGAACGGCGCGCCTGAAAGGCGCGCCCTTTCAAAACCTCATTGATCAGCGGATCGGCAAAACTCTGCCGGAATTGATAACTGCTTCCTTTCAGCTTCACGGCCCGACTGTTGGGCAGTTTCATGGCTGAACCTAAAAAGCGGCTCTTTGGATAGCGCCGCCGAACAGAAAGCGGCATCCGACATCCATCGCTCGAGCGGTTTCAATTCAACCCAGAGGCTGTGAACGAATTTCCCGTTTCCCAAACCGAAGGTTCCCTGAAGGCGCTCAAAGCATCGCACTGGCCGCGTCGGATATTCCGTGACGAGATAACTGTTCACAGGAAGATTGTTGTCGATACTGGCGGTCTTCGCACTAAAGAGTGAAGCAATATCGAGGCTGCCGTTGAAATCAACCGGGCGGCAGATTACCTGTGCAGACAGGGTGCTCAACAAGCCGAAAATCGCTATTACGAATTTCATATTTCACTTATCCTTGACCACTGGCCACTAACCACTGCTCTTCCACTCCTCCATCATCTTCGTAAATTCCTTGAACAGATAATGCGAATCGTGCGGGCCGGGGGCGGCTTCCGGGTGATACTGCACGCTGAACAGCGGCAGATTGCGATGGCGCAAGCCTTCCAGCGTCTGATCGTTCAAGTCCACGTGCGTCAGTTCAACTTCGCTGTCGGGCAGCGAATCGGGATCGACGGCGAAGTTGTGATTGTGCGCGGTGATTTCGATCTTGCCCGTTTTCAGCTGCTTCACTGGATGATTCCCGCCGTGATGGCCGAACTTCAGCTTGAAGGTCTTGCCACCCAGGGCGATCCCCGTGAGCTGATGTCCTAAACAGATTCCGAAAATCGGCTGGCGGCCCATGAGGCGGCGGATCGAATCGACCGCATACGTGCAGGGCTCGGGATCGCCGGGACCGTTGGAGAGAAAAACTCCATCAGGCTTGAGTGCGAGAACATCTTCTGCCAAGGTCTGAGCGGGAACGACCGTGACCTTGCAGCCTTCGCCGCGCAGCTTGCGCAGAATGTTCTGCTTGATGCCGAAATCGTAGGCGACCACGTGAAATCGCGGCGGCTCGTCCTTCACCCCGACCACGGCCACGGGCTCATGCGAGCGCTCGCCTACTTCCCACACGTAGGAACGCTTGGTGCTGACTTCCTTGGCCAGATCGGTGCCGTCCATTTTCGGGATGGAGCGCGACTTGGCGACCAGTTTCTCCGGGTCGTTTTCGATCGTCGAAACCACGCCGCGCATCACGCCGTGATCACGCAGATGGCGCACCAGCGCGCGCGTGTCGATATCCGACAGCACGGGCACCTTGAATTGCTCTAGATATTCTTCGGCCACCTGCTGCGAGCGCCAGTTCGAGCTCACTTTCGAAAACTCGCGCACGATCAGGCCTTCGATCCACGGACGCGTGGCTTCGTTGTCCTCCTGATTGGTGCCGTAATTTCCGATTTCCGGATTGGTCAGAACGACAATCTGCCCGGAGTAGGAAGGGTCAGTGAAAATTTCCTGGTAGCCGGTAATGGAAGTATTAAAAACGACTTCGCCGTAGCATTCGCCTTTGGCACCGTAGCCTTTGCCTCGGAAGATTTTGCCATCTTCCAGCGCAAGGATTGCTTGCATTCTCGCTCCAAGGGAGTGGATTTTATCGATATTATCAGGGATTGCCGCAGCGGCCAAGTATAGAACGCTGTCTCAAAGTAGAAAGTTTAAGATCGGACAGACTTGCAAGCATCCCGGAAAGCCAATCTTCGATCCAGATCGCGAGCTCGGATAACGCTCCATTCCAGAAACGAATGACACAGATCGCCTTTTCGCCTTACATTTCCCGGTAACCCTACTGCGCGCCGCTCTTCTCCATGAAGCTGCTTTGGTCGCTTTTCATCTTCTGCAGGCTCTCGCCTGCCAGGTAGACCATGTGGCCCGATTCGTAAGTTGCGGTCGAGATATTGCTCCTGTATTTCGGGGGAAGGTTCAGGTGGTCGATGGTGTAGTTCGCCGCGTAGTACGGAGTCGCCAAATCGTAATAGCCTTCCATCACCAGGACTTTCAAATACGGGTTCTTCACGATCGCCTGCCGCAGCGCCGATGCGGTATCGGGGAATCCTTGAATGGCCGATCCCCATTCCCAAGTTCCAAAACTTGAGGTTTGGGCGGATACGCTGTACGGCATATCCGTCTTGTAGCCCAGTTCGGTGCGCACGTAATTGTTAAAGACCGAAGTGAACGGAGGACGGGTCGCGGATCCCGTGGGGTCGTAAGACTGCGTGTCCAGCAATCCATCCGGATCGGGCCCGGTGAAGCGGGCGTCCAGACGCCCCACACGCACTTTTTGGTCGATCAGCAGGTAGTGGGTGAATTTGCGAACATCAATCCGAAGATCGGCTTCGTCGATTATTTCCTTCGATAGGCCGGTGAAGCGCGACACCTGCTCGATGATCTTCTGCCGTTCTTCGGGCGCGAGTGAATCCCCTTTCGCCAGCGCCTGGGCGTACGCTCCGGAGGCAAATTCTTCCGACTCCCGGCGCGCCATATTCATGTCCTGCGCCAGATCCGGCGCAAGCTTGTGATGGTATCCCGCGATCATGGTGAAGGAAGGAAGCAAATAAATGTAGGGCTCATCGTTGGTCTTGGTTTCTTCCAGCGTTTCAAAATTCAAGACCATCGAGAGCAGCGTAATCCCATTGAAAGAGATGCCACGATCCGCGAGATATCCCGCAATTCCAGCCGCGCGCGTGGTCCCATAGCTCTCGCCCAACAGGAAGAGTGGCGAACTCCACCGTTCATAGCGGCTGATGTAGAGCCGTACGAATTCGCTGAAAGCCTCGATGTCGCCCTTGACTCCCCAGAATTTCTTGAACAGCTCCTGATCGGCCGCCCGGCTGAATCCTGTGCCAATGGCGTCAATTAGCACCAAATCGCTTTTGTCGAGCAAGGTATGTGGATTGTCTTCGATGCGATACGGCGCCGGAGGCATGAATCCATCCGGCTGAAGCACCACTTTGCGTGGGCCCAGAGCTCCCATGTGCAACCACACCGAAGCCGATCCCGGCCCTCCGTTAAATGCAAACGTTAAGGGGCGTTTGGCGGCGTCCTGGCCATCGAGAGTGTAGGCGACGAAGAACATCTCGGCTTCGATTTTTCCATCGGGGCGCTTAATGGGCAGCCGTCCCGCCGTAGCCGTGTACTTGAGGGCTTTTCCGTACACCGTCATCTGATGATGCGTCACCACGGGCGCAACCTCGCTTACGTCGAAATGCTCTTCCTTGCCTTTGTCTTTATCGTCGGTAGGTTTCGGCTCTTCGGGCTGAGTTGCAGCCGCCTCGGGCTTCGCCGCTGGCTCCTGAGCTTTCTTTGGCTTGGCGTTTGACTTGGTCTGCTCTTCGCTTTGCGGCGCTGTTTGATTCTGCGCCGATGTTTGTGTGGATTGCGCATTCGTGCCAGCCACCAAAATCCCGCCCGTGATCAATACGAGAACGAAGAAACGCATCTT
The DNA here is from genome assembly GCA_052326105.1 of Candidatus Sulfotelmatobacter sp. Taxonomy (GTDB): domain Bacteria; phylum Acidobacteriota; class Terriglobia; order Terriglobales; family Acidobacteriaceae; genus Sulfotelmatobacter. The sequence continues at coordinate 52,634 of JBKQRC010000103.1, forward strand.
TTGTCTCCTGAAAGTCTTAAAGTAGAAGGAAAATTTCCGCTCTGGAAGTTACCGTACCCGCCCCAATTTATCCATCGGCCAGTAGCCAAACACCGCTTTTCCGTAGATATAGCTCTGATTGACCGGCCCGAAATCCCGGCTGTCGTTCGACATCGAGCGATGATCTCCGAGCACGAGATAGCAATGCGGCGGTACCACCATCTCCGCATACGACCGCGAGTCGGCATACGCGGGCGGAACGTAATCCTCATCCAGCGCTTCGCCGTTCACGTACACCTGTCCGCCGTCGATGCGGATGCGGTCTCCGGCCACTCCAATCACGCGCTTGATATAGCTTTTCGAAGGATCGCGCGGATAACGGAACACCACGATGTCTCCACGCGAAATTGGCTCCAGACGGTATACGAACTTATTGACGAAGATTCGCTCCTGGTCTTCGAGGGACGGCATCATGCTGGTGCCTTCCACTTTTACCGGCTGATAAATGAAAACGATGATGAACGCCGAGATCGCCAGGGAAAGAATCAGGTCACGCAGCCACACCCCCAACCCTGGGCGCAGGCGGACTGCCGAATTCGCCGGTTCGCTCACGCTTGCCAGCGGGAGTGACTGTACTGGCCTGGTTCCTGATTCGGGACTTGGTGCCTCTGCCATGCGATTCCCTATTGTATACAGATCACGCCCCCGCGGCAGCTACTTGTACGGACGTTCGTTGACCGGCCTCCATTTCGCGGATGCCTCTCATCATTTCTAAAAGCAGGTTAAAATAGAGTGACTCTTGGAGACAGCCATGCCAGCGACTCGATTCCTTCGGCACAAGTTCGCCCACCGTGCGTTCACACTCGCCTTGCTTTTACTGGTGACTCTGACCATGACTTCCCTTTGGGCCGCTCCTCAGGACGAAGAAGGAACCGGCATTCCCGCCTACAACGCGGGCCCTCCGCCGAAAGGAACCAAGCTTCCTGCCGTCCTCGCCAAGGATCAACTCTGGGGAGCCGATGCACAGTATCCCTACCAGACGCATGCCTACGACCTGGCGGCGAAGATTCCGGCCGTTCTCCACCAACAGCCCTGCTATTGCTTTTGCGACCGGATTGGCCACAACAGCCTGCATAGCTGCTTTGAAAGCACCCATGGCGCCCGATGCGCCACCTGCCTGAAAGAACTCTACTATTCTTACAAGCAGCACCAGGCGGGAAAGACTGCAGCTCAGATTCGCGCCGGCATCATCAAGGGCAATTGGAAGCAGATCGACCTCGATACAGCCGCCACGATGAATTAGTACCGAGTTGCGAGTACCGAGTACCGAGAAAAAGCGATTGCGGCATCTCTGACAAGCGGGTTACTACGGTGTTGCTCGGTACTCGCAACCAGGTACTCGGTACTAGCCACTCGGTACTCGCGAATTGCCCTCTACCCGCCCTTTGAGTGATACTTGAATATCAGTTCTTCGAGGTACATGCTAAGGAGTACTCATTACGACGAGCACAGGAAAAATTCTCCACATGGCTCAAAAGGCTAATCCGAAGAAATCCTCCATTGCGGACGACCCGCGCGCCACGCAAGCGCTGCAGAATTACGAAGCCGGACTGCGTGCCTTGCAGGAGCACAAGTTCGACAAGGCAAAGCCACTGTTTCAGAAGGTGCTCGCCGGCGCCAGCCGGGAGTTGACCGATCGTGCGGCCATTCATCTTAGCATCTGCAACCAGCATCTCGAGCGCTCGACCACGACGCAGTTTAAGACTCTTGAAGAACACTTCGACTATGCCGTCTCCCTCATGAATGTAGGAGACTACGTCACAGCTCGCGAGCACATTGAAAAGCTCGTCAAGCAGGCGCCTAAGACCGATTTTGTTATTTACGGCCTGGCCGCGCTCGATTGTCTCACTGGCCACGTGGAAGACTCGCTCAAGCATTTGGACGAGGCGCTTCGCCTGAACGCCAGTCTGCGCTACCAGGCGCGCAATGACACGGATTTTCATAATCTGGCCGAAGACCCTCGTTTCACCGAACTGTTGTACCCGGATCCCGCTGCCGACCTTGCCTCGCCGGAAAGCTCCTTCCGGGAAGACGAGTCTTTCTAGTTAGTCCGGCAATCGAGAATCGCTCGATGGAAACCAAAATCTCAGAACTCTTAACCTTGGAGAAAGCTACGCGCGAGCGTGGCCTCCGCGTGGTCGCCATCGGTGGCGGTACCGGGCTCTCCACTCTGCTCAAGGGACTCAAGCGCTTTGCTCTCACTCCTGCGGAAATGGCTGCGGCACGGCCCGATGCGCCGGTCATCCGCGATCTCTGCGCCGTAGTCACCGTCAGCGACGATGGCGGCTCCAGCGGACGCCTGCGCAAGGAACTCAACATGCTTCCTCCCGGCGATATCCGCAACTGCATCGTCGCTCTCAGCGAGGATGAAGCTCTGCTCTCTCAGCTCTTCCAACATCGCTTCGACAAGGGCTCCGGCCTCGAAGGCCACAGCTTCGGCAATCTCTTCCTCGCCGCTCTCACCTCCATCACGCACGACTTCTCCGAAGCCGTGCGCCTTTCTTCGGAAATCCTCGTCACGCGCGGCCACATCCATCCCGCCACCACGTCGAATATCGAACTGGAAGCATTGATGGAAGACGGTACGCGTGTGCGCGGCGAGACCAAGATCACCGCCAGCAAGGTCCGCATCCAGGAACTTTCCCTCGTACCCGCCGACGTCGATCCTTTGCCCCAGACGCTCGACGCCATCGCTCGCGCCGACATCATCAGCATCGGCCCCGGTTCGCTGTTTACCAGCCTCATCCCCAACTTGCTGGTACACGGCATCGCGGATGCCATCGTCAGTTCGCCGGCCACCAAGGTTTACATCTGCAACCTGATGACGCAGGCCAACGAGAGCCTTGGGCTTACTGCCGCCGATCACATCCGCGCTCTCAACCGTCACGCCGGCCAACAGATCTTCGACTACGCTCTGATCAACCGCACGCCCGTTTCCAGTGAACTCAAAGCCAAGTACGCGCTCGAAGGCGCATGCCAGATCGTTGCCGATCTCGATGCCATTGAAGCTCTTGATGTAATCCCGGTTCTAGGGGACTATCTGGAAGAAGCCGGCGTCGCCCGCCACAACACGGCCCGCGTTGCCAGCGACCTGGTGCAACTTGGGTCTCACCCAAGCAGCGTCGAGCGCAAGACCCGGTCCGCTGTGAAGCCCTAAAACTCCACTTTGAAAGGGCGCGGCTTTAGCCGCGGAGGAGCGTCAGCCAGCAAACATTTTCCTGGACCCTTCTAAGCTCACTTCACTTCACCCTTCCCGCTTCCGTCCCTCCTCGCTAGAATGTCAAATATGAAACCGACCTGCATATTTTCGGACCTCGAGTTCCCTACAGAAATAAAATCACAAATGACCGCCTGCCTGCTCTTGCTTTTGGCTCTCCTCGGTACAGCGTCCGCGCAGCGGGACAAAAACGAGGAACCCACCGCGATCTTAAATTTTATCGTGGTCAAGGAAGACAACGGCAAACCGGTGCGTAACGCAGCTGTGATCATGCATCCCATAAGCGCCAGTGGAAAGCAAAGCAAGGGCGGCGTCGAATTAAAAACTGACGTCGATGGCAAAACCAGCTTTGACGGCATCCCCTACGGCAAACTGCGCGTCCAGGTGCTGGCTTCCGGATTCCAGACTTTCGGCGAAGACTATGACATAGACAAGGCCAAACTGGACTTCACCATCAAG
>JBKQRC010000104.1:0-6012 GCA_052326105.1 Candidatus Sulfotelmatobacter sp.
GCAGCAAGGCACCGCCAGCAAAGTGCACAGGTCCTTCGCTGCGCTCAGGATGACAATGCGAAAGTGTGGAACTGACAACTGACAACTGACAACTTGAAACCCCTCCTCCAACGCGTCCTCTACACCCTGCCTGTGATCTGGCTGGTCGTAAGCCTTGTTTTTCTTCTCATCCACCTCGTCCCCGGGGACCCCATCCAGCAGATGCTCGGCGAAGGCGCGGCGCCCGCCGACATCGCCGCCATCCGCCACGCCTACGGACTCGACGCCCCGCTCGGCGAGCAATACCTGCGCTACTGGAAAGGCGTGCTGCACGGCGATCTCGGCCGCTCCATCCGCTATAACCAGACCGTCGCCCAGCTTGTGATTCAGCGCTATCCCTACACGCTGCGCCTCACGCTGGCATCTTTATTTGTAGCGATCGTCCTCTCCATCCCCGCCGGAGTGCGCTCCGCCCGCCGCCGCAATCGCTGGGACGACCGCCTGCTTTCCGTCGTCAGCCTGTTCGGCCTGTCGTTCCCCAACTTCGCGCTCGGGCCCATTCTCATCCTGCTGTTCGCCATCAAGCTCGGATGGCTGCCGGTCTCAGGCGCCGGCACGTTTGCCAATCTCGTATTGCCCGCCATCACCATGGGCGGAGCGCTGGCCGCCATCCTCACCCGCATGGTGCGTACTTCCATGCTCGAAGAGCTCAGCCAGGACTACATCCGCACCGCCCGCGCCAAAGGCCTGCCCGAGCGTACCGTCGTCTATCGCCACGCCCTGCGCAACGCCATGATCCCCGTGCTGACCGTGCTGGGCCTGCAATTCGGCGCGCTGCTCGCCGGCGCCATCGTGACCGAAACGATCTTCTCCTGGCCGGGCATCGGCCGCCTGACGATCCAAGCCATCTCCAGCCGCGATTACTATCTGGTGCAAGGCTGCATCTTGGCGATCGGCCTGACCTACGTCGCCGTGAACTTCCTGACGGACGTGCTGTATTCGGTGGCCAACCCGAGGATTAGACAGTGAGGACGGAAGATTCTCAATTGCAACTGACCACCACCCCATGCGAATAACCCATTAAAACTGATTGGGTTCGCTACGCCGTGCGGCGGTGAAAGGCCTGAATTGGTCTTGTGAAACTCTTGGCGAAGCTTTTCCGGCCTAACTCCAAGCAGTATGGCTACTGCTGCGCCGCGCTGGACGCGGTTGTGTTCTCGACACTACTGCAGCTTTTTCTTCCACAGGCTGCCGAATCAGGAACGGAACCGTGGTGGCCACGCTGACAGCCTTCGCGCCTTCACCAACAGTAAAATGCAGGCGTCCCTCATGGAAGCCGTAGCCTTCAACGTCATATTCTTCAGGCGCCGCCGAATTGGGAATGTAAAGTGTGATGTGAACCATGCCCGATTATACACCTGCTCTGGCGCTGCTCATTCGCGCTGCGCCGACGGCTCCTATCTCAACATTTTCTGGCGATGCGCTGCCTTTTTTGGCTACAATCCGCGCCATGAGATACTTCACTGCACACAAGTTGGGATTCGTCTTGTTGCCGATTTTGATTTTCTCCAGCGCGAATGCCGTCGGTGATGATTTGGGTTGGGCTGTAGGCGGAGATGGAAATCAACTCATTACAGCCTGCAAACCAGCTGTGCAGATGTTGGACGAGCCTTCACGGGAGTTCACCAAACAGGAGATTTATTACATCGGGTACTGTCATGGATTCGTGTCTGGCGTAGCCGACACAACACAGAACGCCGACCTAATGGGTATCCAGCGGGGTCAGATGGTGCGGGTCGTGGAGAAGTATCTCGTTGACCATCCCGAGAAATTGTCCTTGACGGCTTTTTTTCTCATACGCGAGGCCCTCGTAAAGGCGTTCCCGAAAGTGCCGAAAAAGTGAAGGGGGGCCGGGTGCCCCATCCTTCGCGTTCTTTGCGAGGGGTGGGCTGTGCGATCTCTCCTTCTCAAACCTCTGCACCAAACTGGTGTATAATGATGCTATGCCAGCCACGAAGCACGTGCGAAGAAGCGTATCGCTCCCCGCTCCCATTGCCAGGAAAGTAGATCGCATCGCCAGGAGCCAGCGGTTGAGCGACAACCGCGTCCTGGTGGAACTCATCGAGTTGGGCATCGAAGCGCGGAAACGGAAAGAAAAAGCATTTTTCGAACTGGCTGAACGTTTTCGCACCGCCAGCGATGTCGAACAAGCCAAGCGCCTGGGCGACGAACTGGGCCGCATGGTTTTCGGTGAATAATGCCCCAGATCGAAACTTGGCCGCGAATCCCCGCCGCCATCCGCGACCATCTGGTCGAGCGCATGCGCGACCGCAACATCAGCCTCGATGACCTCAACCAGCTTCGAGTTTGGCTGGAGACTAAACCCAAGGTCCCCACTAGGCCGTGGTACAAAGATTTCGGCTCGTTCAAATTATGTGGCGAAGGCAAGTACCCGGAGACGTTTCTTCTTGCCGCTCAGGTCGCCGCGGGAGAAAAGCTTTAACCGTGCCGGCCAACGACATCTGACGTAGGATGGACCGAGACACGATTCCCCTCATGTCCACCCCCGCCATCTCGTTCCGCCAAAGCATTGCCGGAAACGCCCGCCATAATCCGCTGGCAGCGACGGGCGTCATGCTGGTCGTGATGTTCGTAATCTTCGCCCTGTTCGCGCCCTGGATCGCGCCGCAAGATCCCGCCGCCATCGATCTACCCATGCGCCTCGACGCGCCGTCCCATGCGCACTGGTTCGGCACCGACGAACTCGGCCGCGATATCCTCTCCCGCGTCATCTATGGCGCGCGCATCTCCATGCTGGTCGGGAGTTCGGTCGTCGCCACGTCGCTCACCCTGGGGCTCATCATCGGCTCCATCGCCGGATACTACGGCGGTGCGATTGACCGCTTCGTGAACGTCGTCCTGATGAACGCTTTCCTGTCGTTCCCGGGAATCCTGCTGGCCATCGCCTTCGTCGCCTTCCGCGGGCCCGGCATTTTCAATCTCGTGCTCGCGCTCTCTCTCGGCGGATGGGTGGGCTACGCGCGTCTGGTCCGCGGCCAGGTTCTTGCCGCCCGCGAGCGCGAATTCGTCGAAGCTGCCCGCGCGCTCGGCGCGAGCGATCTGCGCATCATCGTCCGTCACATTCTGCCCAATATTATTCAGCCCGTGATCGTGCAGGCGGCGATCGGCATGGCTGGAGCGATTCTCGCCGAAGCTACCATGAGCTTTCTCGGTCTCGGCGTCCCGCCGCCCACTGCCAGTTGGGGAACCATGCTCAATGACGGCCGCGCCCATTTGTTCGACGCGCCGCATCTGGTTCTGTTTCCCGCGCTGGCCGTGATGCTGGCTGTGCTGTCGTTCAATTTCATCGGCGACGCGCTGCGCGACTATCTTGATCCGCGATCCCGAATCGAAGCTGGACTCTGAGCGCGGCATCCATCCGGGGACGCCATTTTCTTTGGCGCGGACTTTCGAGCAACCTTAACTCACTGAAAACAGGCCAGATCAAAATCTTGACAAACATCGCATATTGCAATATAAATATTGCGAGTTGGAATATGGCTCGAGGTGGGGCACGGTGAAGCTGGGCGAGAAAATCCGCTACCTCCGCGAAGTCGAGGGATCGCTTCGCGGCCTGGGGCGGCCCATGACGCAACAGGAAATCGTTCACGCCATCCGCAAGGAACTGGGCGGCGCCGGGAAAGGCGCCGGGAAGCGAAGTACCATCAGCCAGTCTTACTTGTCGCAGATCGAAAGCGGCGCGCGTCCGCACATGACGCAGTCCTCGCGCGCCCTGCTGGCGAAGTTTTTCAAAGTGCATCCCGGCTTCCTGGTGGATGATCCCGACGGCTACCACGCCGAGCTGACTTCGGACTTGCGCACGACCGAAGGCCAGCTCGATGTCTGGCTGCTGCAGGGATCGGAGCGCTTTGCCGGCGATCCCGAGGTCAGCAATGTGCTGATCAAGGCCGCGCGCGAAAAAGATACACGGCGCTGTCTGCTGCTGCTGGGCGCCATTCTCGACACGCCCGGGCTGGCTGAGCGGTTGCTGGAAGCGCTGCGGCCCGAGCTCGCGGCCGCAGCCAACCAACGCCGTGCGCCGCATACAGAAGGGAGACGAATCCGATGAATTCGACAGGGTTTGGCTGGGCGGACTTCTACTTGATCTGTTTTGCAGTCGGCTTCTGCTTCAGCTTCATTTCCTTCGTGTTTGGAGGTTCGCGTTTTGGACGGCTGCATTTGCCGCATTTTCACGCCCACGTTACCGGACATGGCATCCCGCATTTTCCGCCGACGGCCGGCCCTGCCGTGCACGGTCCCGCGGGCCCTCACGCACCGGTGGCGGCACACGGTCCCGCGGCAGCGCATGCGCCGGGCGCGCATCAGGCGTCCCGCGGCGGTGTTTCGCCGTTCAACTTTGTCACGCTCACGGCTTTTCTGGCGTGGTTTGGCGGCACCGGATATCTGTTCACGCGCTTCTCGTCGGTGTGGGTCGGGTTGGGATTGCTGTTCTCGGTGGTCAGCGGGCTGGTGGGTGGCGGAATCATTTTTCTGTTCCTGAGCAAGGTGCTGATGTCGGACGAGGAGAACATGGATCCCGCGGACTACGAAATGGTTGGAGTGCTGGGCCGAGTTTCCGTATCCATCCGCGAAGGCGGGACGGGCGAGATCATTTACTCGCAGGTAGGAACCCGCCGCGTCTGTGGCGCCCGCAGCGAGGACGGCAGCGCCATCGCCAAGGGAACAGAAGTCGTGGTCACGCGCTACGACAAAGGAATTGCTTACGTCGAGTTGTGGAGTGAGATGGCGGGAGAGCAGTAGCCTGCTCACACGTAGGAATATAGGTTTCTTCAAACTGCATTCGTAACAGGAGGCGTTATGTTCGGGTTGCCGACGATGGTAACGATTTGGATTTTCGCCGGGCTGGGAGTGATGGTCATCCTGTTCCTGATGAGCGGAATGGCCAGGCTATATCGCAAAGCGGGGCCGCACGAAGCACTCATCGTGTATGGCCTGGGCGGAACGCGCGTCGTCCAGGGACACGGCACGCTCGTGTTCCCGATGGTGCAGGTCTGCCGTGATCTGTCCCTGGAACTGATGTCGTTCGACGTGGCGCCGCAGCAGGATCTCTACACCAAGCAAGGCGTCGCCGTGACGGTGGAAGCCGTCGCACAGATTAAGGTGAAGTCCGATCGTGAATCGGTGCTGACCGCGGCCGAGCAATTCCTCACCAAGAGCGACCAGGAGCGCGAAGGCCTGATTCGCCTGGTCATGGAAGGCCACCTGCGCGGCATTATCGGACAACTTACGGTGGAAGAGATCGTCAAGCAGCCGGAGATGGTTTCCGACCGCATGCGCTCCACTTGCGCCGAAGACATGAACAAGATGGGCCTGGAGGTGATCTCGTTCACTATCAAGGAAGTGCGCGACAAGAACGAGTACATCACCAACATGGGCAAGCCGGATGTGGCCCGCATCAAGCGCGACGCCGATGTGGCCACGGCGGAAGCGGATCGCGATACGGCGATCCGGCGCGCACTGGCGACGAGGGAATCGGCGGTCGCCAAGGCGCAGGCCGATCAGGAACGCGTGCAGGCCGAAACCGCATCGCTGGCCAAGCAGGCGGAATCGCAGCGTGACCTGGAAGTGAAGAAGGCACAATACCTGGAGGTCACCAAGCGCCAGCAGGCGCAGGCGGATAAGGCTTATGACATCCAGACCAACATCATGCAGCAGCAAGTGATCGCTGAGCAGGTGAAGGTGCAGCAAGTCGAAAAAGAACAGCAAGTGAAGGTGCAAGAAGCTGAGATCAACCGGCGCGAGAAAGAGCTGATCGCAACCGTGCTCAAGCAGGCGGAGATCGAGCGTCAGCGCATCGAAACGCTGGCCGCAGCCGAGAAGCAGCGCCTGATCGCCGAAGCTGAAGGCCATGCTTCTTCGATTCGCGCGCAGGGTGAGGCCGAAGCCGAGATCATCTTCTAGAAGGGTGTATCGGAAGCCAAGGCCATGAACGTGAAGGCCGAGGCCTACCAG
>JBKQRC010000105.1:0-127565 GCA_052326105.1 Candidatus Sulfotelmatobacter sp.
TATTTCGATCAGTGGCACGCTTGGATGCTAACAAACCGCGCCACGGATTTACACGGATTTACGCGGATCATCACGGATAGAACCCTGGAATACTTCCTGGAACTGCCGGGAAGCCTGGGGACTTTCCTCTGAAATCCGCGCTGCTCCGTGTTAATCCGTGGCTTATCCCGCAGCGATCAGCGGCACGGCGGCCAGAGCGGCCAACAGCCCCACGAACCGCCAGCGGCTGAAATGTTCCTTGAGGACCAGGCGCGCCAGCAGGACGGTCACCGCGGGATAGAGCGAAGTGATGACCACGGCTTCATCGAGGCGTCCGCGCTGGCTGGCGTAGATGAACAGAGCGCTGGCGGTGATGTCGAGAAATCCGGCAACCATGCCGAGAGCGACACGAGGACGATCGAGCGCGAGGGAAGCGCGGGTGACGGCGACGGCCACGGCGGTGGTGGTGAACGACCCCACACGGGAGACCACGGCGAGCCACGTTGCCGAGCCATGTGCCTGGTGAATGCAGAGGTAGAAAGCGGCGAATCCCACGCCGGCCAGGGCTGCCATGGCGACACCTTTGGGTTGGCCGGAGGCGTCGTTTTCATCGCGTGGCTCCGGGCGCGTGATCAGCCAGATGGCGACAATGGCCAGCGCGAATCCGGCGATGGTCCAGCGGCGGGGCGCGCCTTCCATGGCGATGTCGGCGAGCGCTGGAATAGCGGCTCCCATCAACGCGGCGATGGGAGCGGTGAGGCCCATTTGTCCCGAGGCCAGAGCGCGATAGAAGATGGCGAGGGAGAATCCTCCGACCGCGCCCGCCAGGAGAGCCCAGAGAACGCTGGCGCGGGAAGGAAAGGCGCCGTGCTCTCCGAGCGCGATGGCCAGCATGAGGAGGAAGGCGCAGATGTGGGAGAACGCGGTCAGGGTGAAGGCGTTGGCGCGGCGCGAGCCGTATCCTCCGGCAAAGTCAGATGTGCCCCAGAACAAGAATGCGGCGACGGAGTAGGCTGCGGGCGTAAATTGGCCGAACGAGGGCACGCGGGACGAGGGTAACACGCGGGGAACCGGGAAGGCAGTCGCCCCGCTGGTGAAAACGCGGGGCTTCGGGATGACGCCGCGGCCAAGTGGGGATTCAAACTGGCCTATTAGGATCTCGACAAAATCCATAGCTTAGGAGCGGCCGGTGGGATACTCTGTGAATGAGTACGGAGGCTGTATGAAACGAGTCCTGATCGCCCTTGCGTGTCTTGCCTTTATCGTTCCCGCTTTTGCCCAGACTGCGGAAGAACCGGCCTCGAGAGACGACGTGATTCTGTACTTGAGGACCATGCGTTCGCATGATTTGATGCAGAGAACGATGCAAGTGCAGCTTCAGTCCATGCAGCAGTTAATGCACGATCAGATCCTCAAGGAGAAAGGCAAGGTCCCCGCCAACTTCGATGCGCAATTCAAGAAGGGGATGGACGACCTGCTCAAGAACATGCCGATGGACGAGGTCGTGCAGGCGATGATCCCCGCCTACCAGAAGCATTTCACGCACGGCGACATTGAGGCCATGAATGCGTTCTATTCGTCACCTGTCGGGCAGAAAGTGCTGGAGGAACTGCCCGCGGTAATGCAAGAAGGAATGCAAGCGGCAATGCCCATCCTGAGCAAGTACCTCAGCGAGGCACATGAGAGGATGAAACGGGAACTCGAACCGGCAGAGACGAGTACCCCAGCCAGCACCGAGGGCAGCGCGCCGCCGGCACAGAACTGATGGCTGGTCGTCGGCGACCGGATTGAGAACCAGTTCAATAGCACAGGAACTGCGCGGGCGGGAGTGCCTGCGCCACACGAGCCGCGTGTTAGAATTTGCGCAAGCGATTTCCTTCGTGAAAACTCAGATTCTGAGGCCCCAAGTTCTGTGAGTTCAGCGATCGAACTGGCACCATCCATTCTTTCCGCGGATTTTTCCCGGCTGGGCGAGCAAGTGCGCGCGGCGGGCGAAGGCGGCGGGACGGTCATCCATGTGGACATCATGGACGGACACTTCGTGCCTAATCTCACGATCGGGCCGCCGGTGGTGAAATCGCTGCGCCGGGCGACGGATTTGCCGCTGGATTGCCACCTGATGATCGAGAATCCGGACGAGTTCATTCCCGTGTTTGCCGAAGCGGGCGCGAACTGGATTTCGGTGCATCAGGAAGCCTGCCGTCACCTGAACCGCACGCTGCATCACATCAAGGATCACGGCTGCCGGGCCGGGGTTGTGATCAATCCGGCGACGCCGGTGGAAACGCTCATGGAAGTGCTCGACATTGTAGACTATGTACTGGTCATGTCGGTGAATCCGGGTTTCGGGGCGCAGCAGTTTATTCCGACGACGCTGCACAAAATGCGACGATTAGCCGAAATTCGCAGCCAACGCGGGCTGAATTACCGCATCGAAGTAGATGGCGGGGTGGCTCTCGATACCGCAGCCGATGTGGTCCGCGCCGGGGCAGAAATTCTGGTGGCGGGCAACGCCGTGTTCGGCAACGGTGATCCCAGGAAGAATGCGGCAGCGCTGCTGAAGGCGGCGATGGAAGCGGCGCTGCAGAGAATCTGAATCGATTTGCAATTGCCGATTTTCGATTGCCGATTGAAAATCTGGCTGACCTTGAATTCGTAAAGATAGGACAATCGCAAATCGAAAATCGGCAATCGGAAATGGTAGGGGTTCTATGTCACGTCGAATTGCGTGGATTGTGGTGCTGGGCATGCTGCTGGCGTTTTCGGCGGCTTGCACCAACAAGAAGTCTGTCAACCCGCTGGCCAACATCGGTTCCAAGCAGCCGGATAAGGTTCTGTTCGACAAGGCGATGGACTCCATGCGGCACAACCGGTTTGACGTGGCCCGCCTGACCCTGCAGACCCTGATCAACACCTACCCCGAGTCCGAGTACGTGGCCCGGGCCAAGCTGGCGGTGGGCGATTCCTGGTATGCCGAGGGCGGCACGGCATCGCTGGCGCAGGCCGAACAGGAGTACAGCGACTTCATCGTTTTCTTTCCCAACATGCCGGAAGCGGCGGAAGCGCAGCTGAAAATCGCCAACATCCATTACCAGCAGATGGAGAAGGCGGACCGCGATTACACGCACGCCAAGCGCGCCGAGGATGAATACCGCAAAGTGATCCTGCAATTCCCCGACAGCAAGCTCGTCCCCGAGGCCAAGCAGCGCCTGCTGGAAGTGCAGGAAGTGCTGGCCGAGCGCGAGTTCGAGATCGGGCGCTTCTATTATTTGCGCGAGTCCTATCCGGCCTCGATTGCGCGCCTGCAATCGCTGGTGGAAAGGTATCCGCTGTACAGCCGCGCCGACGAGGCGCTGTATTTGCTGGGGCAGAACTATGAAGGGCAGGTGGCGCGGCTGCGAGCCGCTCCAACTTGCGATGCGCATGGCTTGCCCAGGGGCTGCGCCAGCGAGGGGGCGAAGGCGCGTTACATCGAAGAACTCTCCAAGAAGGCTGCCGCAGCTTACGACCAGATTCTCACGCGCTACCCGGTCATGGATCGCGCCGATGACGCCAAGAGGCGCCTGGTGGCTCTGCATCAGCCGGTTCCTCGCCCGACCAAGGCGGCGCTGGCGCAGAATAAGGCCGAGGACGCCAGCCGGCGCGAAACCACCGCGGTGCAAAGACTGATGGGCATCGTGAGAAAAGGGCCGGACATGACGCAGGCGGCCAAAGTGGGCGAACCAACCATGGTGGACCCGGAGCCGTTGAGCGCGACCAATATTGTCAGGTCCGAGGCGATGGCAGCGATGTCTCCACCGGGCAAGAATAGTCTGGGCGTGGAGATCATGAAGCCCGACCAGCCGGCTGGGGAAACTGCCGCCGGCGCGGACGCGACGCCACCGGGCACTTCGCCCTTCGGACAACCTGCGGTTTCTGGCAGCCAACAGCCTGCCGCTGCGGACGCTAACGAGCTGAAACCCAATGTGCCCGCCGATTCCAACGAACTGAAGCCTGCGGACAACGCGAGCGATCAGTCGCTGCCTCCACCACCGCCGCAGGTAAACGAAATTCAGCAAGGCGAGTCGTCTTCCTCTGCCAGTGCCGACAATACTCCGGCCAGCGACCAGGAGATCTCCAGCAGCAAGAAGAAGAAAAAGAAGGGCTTAAGGAAGATCGTTCCGTTCTAGGAGCAACTGTCCGCAATCCTTCTGTCAACTGAGCGGCCTCTTGACCGGGCGCCGAGGCGTCGCTCTTCCCACGGTACTCGTTTTCCGGTTACCTTGCGGGCGGGTCGACCAGGGGCACGTTGTAGGTTTCCTCGAGTTGCTTGTCGAGGAGGTCGGCGCGGCGAGGATCTTCAAACTTCATCTCATTGAGGATTGGCGTGAGGAAGCGGCCATATTTTGCGATCGTCCGACGATCGTGGCTGGCGAGCGCGGCTGCAATGGCCTGCTCGATCGCAGGCGTGATCAATTCAATGCGGCCGACGAAAGCCCGCACGGTCTCCGACGGAGTGGGGCTGATGGTGAGCGGAAGAACCTGATCTACGAAGGCGCGAGGCACGATGTAGAGCAGCCGGCTGCCTTCCTCAAACCACGATGTCCGCCAGGTCTCGACCATAGCGCGGGCCTCGTCGGGATAAAGACCTTGCGCAGTGAGAGCGGCTTCCAGATCGCTGGCGAGCGAGTCGATGTTGTTCGAAGTCAGTGCGGGAGGGTCAAGCTGCATTTCGCCGTCGAGCTTACCGCCAACGCGATAGCCGAGAGCGTCTCCGCGGCGTTCGAAAAGAATGACGCCGGGGATCTCGTCATCGCTGAGATTGCGGATCGTCACTCTGCCGTCGCCCGTAGCCAGGGCGGAGATGGGAGGGTGAACGGCAGAGACTCCGCGATAGAAAAGAAACTTTTCCTGCTGGGTGATGCCTTTGGGCGTCGTGACCGTGAGAGGAGCAGAGGACGTTTCGCGGGCGGCGAAATAAGGGCCTTCGCCATCGCCCGCAGGAAAGTGCGCGGTAGCGCCGGGTTCGATCGAGACCGAGCCCCAGTCGATGCTGCCATCCACCTGCAGCCAGTGATAAAGGGCGTCCTCACGAAGGAATCTCTTAGGATCAGGCTCGACGTGGCTGGCGTGGGGATACCACTCAGTGATGACCCCGTTAGAGAATCCCACGTGCACGGAAGCGGTGACCGGCGAAGGCGAATAAAAGTACATGACCGGAGTTTCCATGCGGATGGTGCCGCGCAGTCCTGCTTTGAAGTTGACGCCGTGGAGATTCTCGATGAACCGGGGAAGATCGTAGACGCCGCCGAGAGCGTTCCAACTCACGGCTTTGCCGTCGCGATCGGCGATGGAGGTGAAGGTACCCCATTCATGCACGGTGAGATCGTCGGCAGCCGACTGGGACGATCGAGGATGTGGAGCCGCCGAGCCAGAGAACGCGAGGCCAGCCAGAGAAAGACTCAGGACCAGGGAGCGAACGGCAGAGTTGGCCATGAAAAGGCCCTCCCAGAATGAGGAGCATTGTATGTCTTTCTTGGACGCACGTGGACGGGAAAAGGTTAGATGGGGTCAGGGATCAGGCGGCAAGAAGATCTAAACTATAGAGAAGACAGAGGGACGCAGAAGGAATCAAAATTTCCACCCCTTCGACTCGCTCTGCTCACTCAGGGCAGGCTCTGTTTCCGCCAAGGACGCGGGACAAGGGTGGGGCAACCGACGGGGTACCTTTCGGGCGTTAGTCAAGCCAATTGCGCAGTAGGACTTGACCACTGGTAACTGTTACTTCCCTTCTGCGTCATTGACTTACGTTGTGTATCGGGTTACCTTCGCGGTATCTCCCCTCATCAGAGGAAACCTTTGGCCCGGAAGATACTGCTCGCCGATGACAGCGTGACCGCCCAGAATATGGGGCGGAAAATCCTTGCCGACGCCGGCTACGAAGTCATCACCGTCAATAACGGTTCCGCGGCGCTGAAAAAGGTCGCCGAGACCAGGCCTGACGTCATCGTTCTGGATGTCTATATGCCCGGCTATAGCGGGCTGGAAGTCTGCCAGCGCCTCAAGGAAGTGCCGGAGACGGCGCGCATTCCGATTCTTCTGACGGTGGGCAAGCTGGAGCCGTTCAAACCGGAAGAGGCGAAGCGCGCGAAAGCCGACGGTTTCATCGTAAAGCCCTTTGAAGCCAGTGAGTTACTAAGCGCGCTCACCAAACTCGAAGACAAGATTGTGCCCCGTCCGGAGCCTTCCAAGCCGGGCCGTTTTGCCCGTGCCATTGCCGCGGTTGAGGAAGGACGATACGACAAGAGCATGGCGGTGGAAGAGGATTCGGGGTGGAAGGAGCGGATTTCATTTCCGTCGAAGAAGAAGAGCAAGGTCGTCGAACCCGAGGACGGTGACGATCCCGCGATTTACAACGCGCTCAATAAGGACTTGCGCACGGTGATTGATCACCCGCATGCGCACGCGGCGCCGCTGGTGAGATCCGAGGACCCGCGAGTGGATCTTGGGGCTCTGGCGCCTCATGGTTTGCCGAAAGATGTGACTCCAGAAGAGATTGCCGCTTTAGCCGCAGCAGCGGCTCGGATGAAGGGTACGGGCAGCGGGGAACGGGAGCCCGAAGGCCGAGTGGCAGAGGCGCAACCGGCCGAGCAACGAATCCCACAGGAGCACGCTTCGGAAGCACGTTTCCCTGAAGGCCGTTTCTCTGAAGAGCAAGTCAGGGCGCCTCAGGTCACCGAGCCTGCGCCTCAGCCGCCGGTTGCAGCTCAGGCAGCGGTGACGGAAGTGGCGCTGGCAGAGAAGCCTTTGGAAGACAAGACTGAGGTGAAGCAAGAACAGCCTGCGGCCGAGCCCGCGAAAGAAGTCGCCGCCGCACCCGCGGCCGAGGCAGTGGCGGAGCAAAAGCCGGAAGAAAAAGCGGAAGTTCCTGCAGAGAAGCCCAGCGAGGCCGAGAAAAAGGTTCCCAGTTTTGCTTCAATGCCGGATCCTGACGCAACCATATCGATTTCGGTTATGGGCGTGCCGGTGCCGGTCCCGTTTGCGGATTTCGGATCAGGAAATGGATCGAGCGCGCAACCCCCGGCGGACGAGCCGGTGACCATGGCGGCCGCAGCCGGGGCAGAATTCTCGAGCAGCGAATCGCGCTGGATGGCCGTGCCGGTCTCGGTTCTTCCCGAAGAAAGTGCGATTTCTCTTGAACAGGAGATGCAGAAGACCTACGCGGCCCTGGCCGCGGCGGAGATGGCCCACGCGGCTCCTCCGGAGCCGGTTGCGGAAACTCAGCCGGTGGCAGTAATGGCGCCGCCTGTTGAGGCGCCGGTGGCCGAGCCGCCTGCACCGGCGATCTCCATGCCTGAGATGGTCGAGCAGCCTGCGGCGCCAGTGACTTCCGCGCCTGAAGTGGTCGAGACCATGAGCAGCGTGGCCAGCGAAGCGGCGGAAGCGATCCAGGCGGCGGTGAAGGAATTTGAAACCGTGGCGGCACAACTGGCCGAGGTACAGCCCGCAGCCGCGCGCGAGCCGGAACCCGCTCCGGTGCAGGCAGCTGAGCCGGTAGCCGAGCCGCCCGCAGCCCAGCCGGTGGTTGAGGCCCCTGCGGTCGTCGAAGCGAAAGTGGAAGAGAGAATCGAAGCGAAAGTCGAAGAGAAAGTCGAAGAGAAAGTTGAAGAGAAAGTTGAAGCGAAGGTAGAAGAGCAGCCGGTTGTGGAGCGCGCGGCACCGGAGCCGGAAGTGGAGTCGAAGCCGGAAGAGGCCAAGCCGCAGGATTCACCTCAACCCGTCGCACAGGAACAAGACGCAGAGAGAAAACCGGAAGAAGCGCAGCCTCAGGTAGAGGCGGTTGCGGCCGCACCCGCACAGATTTCCTCGAGTGCAGAGATACCCGAAACGGCGGCGCCGGTTCTTGCCAGGGAAGTTGTGGCCAGCGAAGTAGCGGCTGAGCCGGCCCTGTCGAGCCAGGATTTCCCGCAAATGACCGAGGCACCGGCGCAAGCCGCACCTGCCGCAGGAGGCACTGAAGATATGGCGAAAAAGGAAAAAGAAATCGCAGCTACCACCGCCGCCGCTTGGGCCAGTTGGCGGCGCATCCGCGAGACCGGAGATGCCAAAGGCCAGCCCTCGCCTGAGCCCCCGGCGAAAGCAGCCGAAGAAGCGGCGCCTGCTCCCCCGGAGCGGGACCAGACGGCCATGGCGGTGGCTGCGGGTGCGGAAAAAGCTCCTGAGGAAGCTGCAGACGAATCCGGTTCCGAGTCCGCCGAAATCGCCAGCATCGTGGATAGCGTTTTGGCCGATCTGCGGCCGAAAATCGTGGAAGAAATCTCGCGCAAGATGGGAAAGAAAAAGAAGTAGTCAGCCATCAGCCGCCCGCTGTCAGCCGTCAGTAAAAAGGCATTCTCGCTTTCTTGTGGAGCGCGGAAGAACAGCGAGGCCGAGCCCATTGCAATGTCCGAACGGGAGCCACCGTCCGCCACGCCCATCCTTGATCTGACGGAATCACTTCCTCAACCCCAGGCTGAGGGCATTCGGTTGCGCAACGTGGTTGCTATCCTGACCGGGATTGTCGCAGCGCTTCATCTTCCGAATCTTCCGGTTCTGGCGATTCTCCTCGCGTATTTCACGATCAGACTGGTCGTAGCGGCAGTGCACGAGTTCGGGCACTGGCTGGCTGGACGCAGCGTGGGCCTTCGACTCACGTTTCTCGTCATCGGGCCGATTTCTCTGAAACGCGATTCAGGACGGTGGGAGGTCGCGTGGCGCCACCATCTCGGCGGCGGGCTGATCCTGATGTCCATCGACCGGGTGCGACGAGTGCGGATGCGGCTGCTGATATGGGTGGCAGGAGGGCCAATCGCCAGCCTCGCTACAGGCGCGGCGGCATTGATCAGCTGCCGGGCGGAAAAGATTGGCGGAAATCCCGCGATCGGGTTGCCGATGGCCGGATTTGCGATTTTTTCGCTCCTGGCCGGCATTCAAAGTTTGCGGCGGATGCGATTTGGCCGCTATGCCGGCGATGGAATGCTGTTTCGAACGCTGCTCCGGTCGTATGAAGGCGCGAAACAGCAGATTGCGGCCCATGCGCTCTACATGCTGAAGAACAGAGGCGTGGATCGTTCGCAGTGGAACCGCCGGTGGATGGCGATGGCAGCGACTCCGACGGAAATTCTCCCGACGACATTTCACACGGACTGGCTGAAGTATGATCTGGCCGCCGATCCGGAAACCGCGGCTCAGTGTCTGGAACGATGCCTGGCAGCATCGGGACGGCTGTCTCCGGAGGAGCGGGAGGAAAGTTTGGATGAGCTGTTCCTGGAGTGCGCAATCTTCATGGCGTGGCAGCGGAACGACGTCCACAAAGCGGAAGTATGGTTCAAGAGAGCGGCTCATCCGGAGCGCGCCTCGGCCGTGGCGCGGAGGAAGGCCGAAGTGGCGCTGAACTGGGCGCACGGCGACTTCGACCGAGCTCTTGCGGGACTGGGACAGGAATGCGAATCCATCCAGCAATCTACGGGAGTGCGAACGGGACAGGCGGAAACGTTGTGGAGAGAGTGGCGAGCCCGGATTCAACGCCGTCAGGATGAATCTCGCTTGATGGAAGCACTCTGCCGCGAGTCATCCTAGGTCGCATCCCGTAGGCTCGCACCCCGCAGGCTCGGCATCCCGAGACGAAGCGTCAGGTCAATTCTTGGGAATGACCGCTAACACCAATCGCACCGAACTGCCCTTTTGCGCAGTATCGGCTACACGAAGCACGAATTGGTAAGTGCCCGCCGGCAGTTGGACCTGAGGAACATGAATTCCAGCGGCTGAGATATAGGGTCGAACGCGCTCGGTAATATCCCGTCCAAACCGGAAGTCGTCAAAGATCCATTTCTTTACGGTCACGCGAATGGAGTTTGGATCGACGACCGCACCATGTGTCGCGAACCGGACTTCCAGTTCCACGGGAGTGTCAACCAAGGCCATCTTTGGAGCCAGCACCTTGATGTCGGGTCCGCTGGTTTCGACAGCCTCGACTTGTAGTAGAGCGCCGGGTGCAGGCACGGGGGCGCTGGTGCCGCCACGCGTTTTCAATTCCTTTTCTGTTTTATCCCAGTAGTTAACGTCATCAGAAGTGATCAGCGTTACCGGGGCTGTTGCCTTCTGTTGAGCACAAGACACTGAGGCTGCCAATACGCACAAGCCGAGCCAGAGATTTCTCATGCTGAACCTCCCTTCGAGGCGCCGCTCTCGGTTTCAGTTGTCAGAGGCCTTCCTGGCCAGCGGGAATTTGAATTCCTCCCTGTTGCAGAGCAAAGCACCATTCTCCAACGAAACATAGCACTGGGTCTCGCGCGAGCTATCATAGCGGAGATTGGCCTTGTTCCCCAGTCGGCCAATTCTCCGCCGGGGACCGTGCAGTGTCAGTGATACTGGTCACGTTTTGGGGAGATAGGGTCACGAACCCCCTCCGCGACGCGGTCGCTGGATAAGAGAAAGCACCGCGATATTCCAGCCTCGGTGGAATTTCACATTCTACGATGTATAACCCTTGTCGCACTGTTGCGTTGCCACGCTGGCTGGCATTAGAGTTGACGACCTAGGAGAAATCCTAACCATCATGAAAATTGTCTATCGCGTTACCCCCGTCAAACTCGCGATCACATGCACGTTCATGCTGGCTGCTTGCTTACTGGGCCAGGACAGAGGCGGCACATCTCTCGGCGAAGCGCGCATGCGGATAGGGGACGTTTTCAGCAAGGCAGATGCATCGGGCTCCCTTGAGTATTGGGGAGTCTGCAACTTCAAAGAGTTGTATCCGGATTTTCCCAAGCTCCGAGTAGTGCCGGTCCACGAAGGTTCGCCGGTGGAGTTGTTGCGGGAGATGTTCTCCGTAGACCATCAAATGAGGGTGAGCCAGGATAGTGATGGAAAAATCCGCATGGTCGAGACCGACGTGCCGAGTGATCTGCTCGACGTAAAGATTCATGAACTCAGGTGGCTGACTGGATATCACGGCCCCAATATCGCCATAACCGCCATCCTGAAGACCCCCGAAGTGATCACGTTCCGAAGGGAACACAACATTGGGCCCGAAGCTGAATGGGGTCCGTTATTCGGGTTGCCGAGCGAAGCTGTGGACCTGAAAAGGCCCAGTCTTATCGGAGGTTTGCACGATGTCACAGTGAGACAAGCACTTGATCATGTGCTGCTGGCATTTCACGGTTTTTGGTGGTATGAGAATTGTAAAAATCCGGGAGGCGGTCGAATAGTAAACTTCGGGTTCCTTGAGAATGAGCCGAGCGCAGTTCCTGTGGAAACTCAGAAGCTCCCGACCAGAACCAAATGAATTATAGCGATCTCTCAGCCGTGAAATGTCGCCGAATGGCCCGCGCGGCCAGGGGTGCATATTCCGTCCCGTCCTGTTCTCACCCCAGCCCAGGTTTGACCCTTCTTTTCTTGCGCCTGTAAGATCAAGGAACACTCAGCATTCAGCACTCAGCAGTCAGCGGAACCGTTTATCTGGAAGGCGGTTTCGACTGGCTGATTGCTGACGGCTGAGTGCTGACTGCTTTCTATGCCCCACGAGCTGTCTAAATCCTACGAGCCGGGCGCGATTGAGACGCGCTGGGCCGAGTACTGGGTCAAAGAAAAACTCTTTTCCGTGCCCACGCCGGCCGCAGGACCGCCTTCCGAAAAGACGGCGCGTCCCGTGTTCACCTTGCTGTTGCCGCCGCCCAACGTGACCGGACGCCTGCACATGGGGCACATGCTCAACCAGACGCAGATGGACATCATTGTGCGCTGGCACCGCATGCGCGGCTTCATTACGCTGTGGCTGCCGGGCACGGACCACGCCGGAATTGCCACGCAGATGATGGTCGAGCGCCAGCTGGCCAAAGAAGGCAAGAAGCGCCGCGACTTGGGACGCGAGAAATTCATCGAGCGGGTGTGGGAATGGAAACGCGAGTATGGCGGCGCCATTCTCGACCAGATGAAGCGCCTGGGCGCGTCGGTGGACTGGGACCGCGAATACTTCACCATGGACGAGAATCTTTCGCGCGCGGTGCGCGAGGTGTTCGTCCGTCTGTACGAAGAGGGGCTGATTTATCGCGGGAAGTACATCGTGAACTGGTGCCCGCGCTGCGAGACGGCGATCTCCGATCTTGAGGTGAAGCACGAAGACGTGGCCGGGAAGCTGTGGGAGATTCGATATCCGGTGATCGGAACGGAAAATTCCCACTCAAGCCAAAACCGGGCTGGGGCGGGGCACCCGCAGGAGCAGGAATTCATCACCGTGGCGACTACGCGGCCGGAGACGATGCTGGGCGACACGGCGATCGCGGTGAACGCGCGAGACGAACGCTACACGCATCTGCAGGGCAAGAAAGTCATGCTGCCGCTGATGATGCGGGAGATACCGATCATCACCGACGAACTGGCGCAGCCGGAATTCGGCACGGGCGCGGTGAAAGTGACTCCGGCGCACGATCCCAACGATTTTCAGGCGGGGCTGCGGCATAACCTGCCGCAAATTGATGTGATGGATGAGCACGCGCACATGAATCAGAACGCCGGCGCGTACGCCGGACTGGACCGGTTCGAAGCGCGCAAGCGGGTGCTGCACGATTTGCGGGAGCAGGGATTTCTGGTCGGGGAAAAAGACTACGCGCTGGCCATCGGCAAATGCGACCGCTGCGGAACGATCGTCGAGCCGCGGCTTTCCGAGCAGTGGTTCGTAAAGGTCGGGCCGATGGCGGAGCGCGCGAAGGAGGCGGTGGAGAGCGGCGAGATCACGATTGTCCCCGAAAACTACCGCACGATTTACCTGAACTGGATGAACAACATCCACGACTGGTGCGTTTCGCGGCAGTTGTGGTGGGGACATCGGATTCCGGCGTGGACGTGCGGCAGCTGCAAAGAAGTGATCGTGGCGCGCGAAGCGCCGGCGAAGTGCACGAAGTGCGGCGGGAAGCTGGAACAGGTTTCCGACGTGCTCGATACGTGGTTCTCGTCGGGCCTGCTGCCGTTCACCACGCTGGGGTGGCCGGAGAAGACTCGGGATCAGGCGGTGTTTTATCCGACCACGCTGCTGATTACGGCTTACGAGATTCTATTCTTTTGGGTGGCGCGCATGATCATGTTCGGCTGCCACTTTATGCAGGGACACGAGCAGGATGCGGCCATCAAGAAAGCGAGCGGCTGGGGCGAGAAGAAGAACGACAGCGTGCCTTTCCGCGAAGTCTATATTCACTCGCTGGTGCGTGACGCCGAGCGCCAGAAGATGTCGAAGACCAAGGGGAACGTAGTTGATCCATTGGATGTGATCGAGCGCTTCGGGACGGATGCGACGCGGTTCACTTTGGCGGCGATGGCCGCGCCGGGAACCGATATAGCTTTTAGCGAAAGCCGGACCGACGGCTACCGGGCGTTTGCCAACAAGATCTGGAATGCGGCGCGGTTCATGTTCATGAACGTGGACCGGATCGAGCCGGGTCTGCGGCCCTCCACCAACCCCTCCACGCGTCTCGAAGCGTTCCAAACACATCCACTCGAAGATCGCTGGATATTCTCATTATTCAACCGAGTGGCCAAAGAAACCAACGAAGCGCTCAAGGACTACCGTTTTCACGAAGCCGCGAACCGCATTTACGACTTCTTCTGGGGCGAGTTCTGTGACTGGTATCTGGAACTCATCAAGCCGCGGCTGATTGTTGACGAAGGCGCGGACAAGAGCGCGGCACGGGCTGCGTGTGCAAATCTGGTCAATCTCTTCGATGCCTCCCTGCGGCTGTTGCATCCGGTGATGCCGTTCATCACCGAAGAAATCTGGCAGGCGATGTATGAGGGCAAGCCTCCTCTGAAGTCGGTCGCACTTGCTGCATATCCGCAGGCTGACGACATGCAAATTGACATCGCGGCAGAAGTCAATATGGCGAACCTGCAGGACCTGATCGTCTGCGTGCGCAATTTGCGGGCGGAATTGAAGATCGAACCGAAGGTCAAGGTGCCGATCGAAGTGTTTGCGCACGAGGCGGAGATTCGCAAGCTGATCGAAGCGAATGCCGGGGCGGTCGAGCGCCTGGCGGGCGTCAGCCAGATCATCTTTGTAGAGACGTCGCTGGCGAAACTGGCCGGAGCCCGCCACACGGCGCGCTTCGAGGTGCACGTGGTTTACGAGCGAAAGATTGATCTCGCGGCCGAATGTGAGCGGTTGAAGAAAGAGCTGGAGAAAATCGAGAAGGAGCTGGCCAACAATCAGAAGCAGTTGGGGAACGAACAGTTCCTGGCGAAAGCTCCGGCGAAAGTAGTGGAAGGATTGCGCAAGCGCGGCGAGGAACTGATGGTGCTGCGCGGGAAGACGCGGAGCAAGATGGAAGAGTTGGGGTGCTGATGAAGTAGAGCAGGCGGGTCTTCGACCCGCCCGGACAGCCGAGGGCGGCTGTCCCCACATGGGTTGTACTGGCGACTGACAACTGGGTGCTGGCAACTGCTCTTATGGATTGGAATTCACGCCGACTGACCGCGATTGTGGAGAACGCGCTGCTCGAAGACCGGGCCACGCGCGACGCCACCAGCTACGCTTGTGTGGACGCCAACCAGCGGGCGGCGACGACGATTATCGCGAAGCAGGATTCCATCCTGGCCGGGATCGGCTGTGTGGCGCGGATTCTGGACGTATACGCCGCGCTCGACGGCGCGGTGACAGCGCATTACGAAGTCACGAGCCATCCGGAGATATTTGACGGCGTGCGGCTGCGGCCGGGGCAATCGGTGGCCGTGATTCGGCACAACGCGCGCGTGATACTTTCCTGCGAGCGCGTGATTTTGAACCTGCTGCAGCGCATGAGCGGCATTGCCACGGTTACGCGCAAGTTCGTGGACGCGGTGGCGGGCACGGGCGCGCGCATCCTCGACACGCGCAAGACCGCGCCCGGCCTGCGCGTGATTGACAAATATGCCGTGCGCTGCGGCGGCGGACAAAATCATCGCCTCGATCTTTCCGACGGCGTACTGATCAAAAACAATCATGTCGCTTTGGCGGGCGGAATCCCGGCTGCGCTGGAGCATGCCCGGCGCAATCGCCGCGGAAACCAGTTGATTGAGGTCGAGGTGCGCAATCTGGACGAACTGGAGCAGGCATTGGTCCATGGCGCGGAGGTGGTTCTTCTGGACAATGTTCCGGTCGAGGACGTGCGCCGCGCGGTCGAGCGCTGCTCGCAACCCGACGGGCAAAGGAAGGGCCGCCGCATACCGATCGAATGCGCGGGCGGGATTAGCCTGGATAACGTCCGCGCGTACGCCGAGACGGGCGTGGATTTCATCTCCGTGGGCCTGCTGACGCATTCGCCCCCGGCGGCCGATATGAGCCTGCGGGTCGTGCCGGGGTGAGGACTGGGGGCGTCCCTCCGCGGCTAAAGCCGCATGTAATCACCGCCGCTTATCGCAGCGCTGAAAGCGCTGCGCCACCAAAAACCGACTTCTTCAGCATGCTGCTAAGGCCGCGGAGCTTCGCTCCGCCAGACAGCCGAGGGCGACTGTCCCCACATCGAGGCTTTTTGTGAAGGGCGGTGAGGGTTACAACCAGCCCTTGGTGCGGGCGATCCTGGCGGCTTCGACGCGGTTGCTTGCGCCCAACTTGCTGATGGCTTCCGAAAGATAGTTGCGCACCGTGCCGTCCGACAGCCCCAACTCGCTGGCAATATCGCCGCTGGCCATGCCTTCCCCGGCCAGGCGCAGGACCTGGCGTTCGCGATCAGTGAGGGGATCGACTTCGCCCCAGGCTTCGGTGGCAAGTTCGGGATGAATCACGCGCAGGCCCTGATGCACGCGGCGCACGGCGTCGGCGAGTTCTTCGGCGCGCATATCTTTGAGCAAATATCCCAGAGCTCCAGCTTCGAGCGCGCGACGCAGATATCCGGTGCGGGCGAAGGTAGTGACGATGACGACGCGGGTTCCGGTGCGCCGCCGCTTCAATTCCACGGCTACATCGAGCCCGCTCATGTGGGGCATTTCGATATCGGTGATGAAAACGTCGGGCTTGTGCGCAAGCACGGCTTCGAGCGCCTCTTTGCCGTTGCGCGCCTGAGCGACAACCGAAATGTCGCCTTCGATTTCGAGGAGCGCGGCCAGAGCGCCGAGCACCATACCCTGGTCTTCCGCCAGAACCACGCGGATGGTCTTGCGCCCGACTTTGACTGTGGAACTCAATTCTGACCCTTTTCTTCTTTCGCCGCGTCCTTCACCGGCAGCGTGATGGTGAGGGTGGTTCCGGCGTGGGAGTTGCGCTCGAGCGTGCCGCCCAGCATTTGGACGCGCTCGCGCATGCCGCGCAGGCCATTGCCTTCGAGGCTGGAACTGCCGCGTCCGTCGTCCTGAATCTCGAGACGGAAGGAACCATTCTGCTGTTCGAGGCGGAGGCGGCAACTGCGGGCCTGAGCGTGGCGCACCACGTTGGTGACGGCCTCGCGCACGGCCAGAGCCAGCACGCTCTCCTGCATGGGCGGCAGTTGCACGGAGCTTGCCGCGTCGCACTGCACGGCGAGGCCGGCGGTTTCGAGGGTGGTCTTGGCCTGCGCCAGTTCCGCCGCGAGGCCCTTGGCACGATAGCCGCGGATGGCGTCGCGCACGTCGGACAAGGCCTGCCGGGAAATCTGCTCGACCTCGCGGATTTCGTTTCCCGCCCGCCGCGGATCGCGATCCATCAGTTTGCTCGCCAGTTCCGACTTCAGAGCAATCACCGACAGGGTGTGGCCCAGGACATCATGCAGATCGCGCGCGATGCGCTCGCGCTCGGCGACCTTGGCGAGATGCTCGATCTCCTCATTGGCTTTCTGCAACTTGCAATTCATGCGGTTGCGCTCGGCGAAGAAAACGTTGCCGCCGCCGACCGTCAGCGGGAATCCCGACGCCCAAATCAGAATCCAGGGGTCCAGGTGCAGGAGCCGGCACTCCAGCGCGGCAATGGCGGAGATGGAGATGATTCCAGCGACCGCGGTTGACTGCTTGGTCACCGAAAAGGGCACGAATGCTGCGGCAAAGATGAAAAATCCGGAGGCCCCGCCGTTGTGGGGGATGAACAACATCCCCAGCAGCATCATGCCGGCAATATGCAGGAGAGGGCGCGGCTTTTCCAGCCAGAAGAAACCAAAATAAAGAACACAAAAAACTGCGAACCCCAAAATGTCCAGCAGCCACGTCCTGAGGCTTGCGTGATCCAATACCGGCTGAATAAAGAAAAATCCGGAATAGACGAACCAGATGAACGGGCTCCACCCGTGTTCTCGGTCCTTGATCACACTCCTGAACGGCTTCAAGGCTAGAGCCATCTCTGAACTCCCTGCGTCTGGTTGAATGCGGTCGCAATGGTGTTGGCTGCCATCTCCTCTATTCTCACCCCAGCGGTCAATTCCGGCCTCTGCGGGGAGCCGGTCGCGCGCTGTACCAGACCAGCATGGCGGCGGGAATGAGCAGAAGCAGCGACTTCACTCCGCCGAAAAGCGCGGCGACTCCCAGCAGGATCAACAGGATCGTCCAGCCCGTCGTTTTCTTCGCATCCTTTTTCGCAATTTGGCTCATACAAAACTCCTTCCCGCAGCGTGAGGCCGCCAAGACTATCCGTACAGTTTTCCCTGGTCGCGCTGGAAGCCGATGCGGGCCGCGCCCAGGCAAATCATGGTGAAGGCCAACAGCACTTCCCAGTGCGCCGCGTTCGATTCATGCCCTCCAGCCCCCACTACGCCGAGAGCCAGTTGCGACAGGTGATAAGGCGGCAGCACCAGGGCGATCTGGCGCACGACTTTGGGCAAAAACATGAACGGCACCCACAATCCGCTGCAGAACGACATGGGCAGATAAATCAGGTTGATGGTGGCGGGCGCCGAGTTCGGTCCGGTGAAATATCCGAGAGCCAGTCCCATGGCGGAGAAAGGCAGCGAGCCGAGCGCCAGGGTTCCCAATAGCCTGGCGAATTCGGAGACCGGCATCCGCACCCCGCCGAAGCCGAACCCGAGCGCGAACAACGCGAGCACGATAATCGTGCTGAAAATCATGCTCGTGACTACCTTGGCGGTGAAATACGCAAACGGAGGCATGGGGCTGGCGCGCTTCACCTGCAGCCATCCCAGGCCGCGGTCCGAGGCCAGACCGGACGCGGTTCCGAACAGCGAGGCGCCCATGACGCCGAACGTGCCGTAGGTGGCGATCAGATACGTCGGGACCGCCAGGCTGCCAATCGATTGTTTCTGATTCAGCACCAGCCCGAACAAAACGTAGAACATCAGGGGGAAGCTCAGCACCGACGCCGTGTACATGCGCAGCCGGAGGTTCTTCAGGAATTCGTACTTGGCTTCCTTCGCGTAGATCCGGGCTGTGTGTTGCGGCGAGCGCGCACTGCGGACGTTACTCAATACCATGGTTGCGGTGCTCATCGCGTCTCCTCCGTAGGCTTGCGTTTCGCTTCGTTCAGGGTTCAGTCGGGCGATCAGTTAGGGCGATCTCCGTTTCGCAGACTGTCCCGGGTCAGCGCCAGGAACGCGTCCTCCAGGCCGCCGCTGGTGACTTCCAGGCCAGACAGTGTGGCGTCGTACGCCAGCAGTTCACGCACAACGGGCTCGGCCTCGCGGACATGAATTTCGACTGCTTCGCGATCTTCCCTGACTTCGGTCACGCCGGCAATCTGGCGCAGGCGGCCGAGGCTGAGGGTGGTTATGCAGCGGATCTGTTTCCCGCTGGTTCTGGCTTTGATCTCAGCCGGAGTGCCTTCCGCGATAATCTCTCCCTGATTGATGACCGCGATGCGATCGGCGAGCGCGTCGGCCTCCTGCAGGTAGTGCGTGGTCAGCAGCACGGTCTTGCCGCGGCCAACCAGCTGGCGAATTTCATCCCACAACAAGCGGCGCGCTTCCACATCTAAACCGACCGTGGGCTCATCGAGAAAAAGCAGGTCGGGATCGCCGCAGATGGCGAGAGCAAACAGAACGCGCTGCCTCTGGCCTCCGGAAAGCTCGCCGAACTTCCGGTCGCGCAGTTTCTCGAGCCCGGCGGCGGCGAGGATTTTGTCCGCCGGCATCGGCCTCTGGTAATAGGTGGAAAAAAGATCAATGTGTTCCCGGACGCGCAGGGTTTCCGGAACCCGTCCCACTTGCAGCATGGCGCCGGTCCGCAACCGGTTTTGCGGATTCGTTGGGTCCCCACCGAGGACCCGCACTCGGCCGGCGTTGGGTGGCATCAATCCGAGCAGCAGCTTCACCGCCGTGGTTTTGCCTGCGCCGTTGGGCCCAAGCAGGGCCACGACCTCTCCGGCGCGGACCTGGAAGTTCACACCGCGCAGCGCCCGTACGTCCCCGTAATTCTTGTTTACGCTCTCAAGGCTGGCGACGGTGAAGTCCGTGCTCACGGCGTCTGAGCTGCGGCGTTGCTCCATGACTGCGATCATTCGGTCCTCCCGGTATGGCTGGCCACGCCCTGTCCGGCGGAGAGCTCTGAGTTTTCCGCCGGTGATTGCATCATCGCGGAAGCGTTCCGGGCGCACCAGTGCCATCCATCACGCGGCGGGCGTGACAAATGTCATCTATAGTTTGCTGCCAAGGGGGAAGAGTTTTTCCCAAATTGGGAAATGCTCGTGATAACGCTGCGAGAGATTTGTTACGAATTCAGAACGTTCACAGAAAATCCACAAGGATTGAAGCGGGTGGCGCACTACTTTCTGCCAGGTCGCGCGTCTCTGACTCCTCCCGCTGGGCAGGGTGCAGCGGTTGTCCCGAATTCGTAAAACGCATGACTAAATCAAGAATTTTACACATTTCGCGGTGGCGAGACAGGTGAGGTTTGATATCATTCTCCCGCAGCGTGGAGGGGGCCCGATGCTGCCAGCCGGAAAAAGCCTGCGCACTTTGCGCGAGAAACTCGGTCTCACCATGCGCGATGTGGAAAATTCCAGCGCGCGCATTGCCGAGAAATATCGCAACGAAGAGTTCTCCATTCCACCGAGCCGATTGTCCGACATTGAAACCAAGGGCATTGTGCCCAGTATCCACCGGATGTACACCTTTTCGGTGATTTACCGCTGCGATCTTCGCGAACTGCTCAACTGGTATGGCGTGGACCTGAACAACATGGCGTCTGATCTGGGCATGGTTTCACCGCCGAAATCTCACGTCTCCGACGCGCTGGCGAGTTTAGCCTCGGTGCAGGTTCCCTTAAGCATGGATCCCGCCTTCAACGAGCGCCGCACCACCAACCTGGGCCGGATGGTCGAGCAGTGGGGGTCGGTTCCTTTTGCCTATCTGGCGCAGTTCGCCAACAGCGACTTCACGTATGGCTACATCGGCACGCAGGATTTCACCATGTTTCCCCTATTGTCGCCGGGAAGCTTTGTTCAGGTTGACGAAGCGAAGAACAAGGTGATGGAAGGATCCTGGCGTTCGGAATACGAACGGCCGATTTACTTCGTGGAAACCCGCGACGGGCATACTTGCTGCTGGTGCAGCATGCGCCGGGATGACATCATTCTGCAGCCCCACCCGCTCTCTCCAGTTCCAGTGCGGATCTTGCGCCACCCGCAGGATGCGGAGGTGCTGGGCCAGGTGGTGGGAGTGGCTATGAAGTTGACCGAGTGGCGCGCTCTCGATTCTTCTCCAGGCTCGAAAGCGCCACCAGCGCTGAATTAAGATGGCTCGCGGCAGGCGAGTCCTTGCGTTCGTCGGGCAGTAAATCCTCGAATCGATCGCGCAATTCCCCCACATAAGCCTGCGGTTCAACCCCAGCGCCGCAGCTGGATGCTTCCAGATCCTGCTCCAGGGCTGCCAGGGGCGTTCGCAAGACCTCCGTCACGACCTCGTCATGGGCCGTCTTTAGAGCGCGCTCGGACGACTCCGGGCCGTGCACGGTCTCCATTCCCCAGTGTTCGTAGCGCCCGTGGGCGGCGCGGCGCAGAGAAGCCAGATAGCCCAGCTTTCCCAGCAGCCCGGAAACCGCCGCCAGAGTTGTTTCCTGCACGTCGTGAAGTGCTGATTTCAGCGTCATGCCCTGTTACGAATTCCGAACGCCCAGCCTTCTAAAAACCTTGCCCAGCCTGCGTTCGCGGCCATGAGAGTATCACCCTCCGCTTAGCGGAACAAGGAGAAAACGACCATGAAACGCATGCTACTGGTGTTGGCGGCTGCTGTATTTTTGTTCAATAGTATGGTGATTCCGAACGTTGTCCGGGCTGATGCCCCGGGCCCCCCACCCACCTGCCAGCCTGGCCAACAGCCCCCAAGCTGCTGCCCTCCCGGCACCAACTGCAAGCCGTAAGGCCTAACAGACTTACGAAAACCGGACGCGACCCACAAAGTTGTTGGGGGGCGGGAGCAGTCGGGGTATAGTGCTCGGCGACGCCATGTTTCAACCTCACTCCTTCCTTTGGCACTATTTGTGGGTCGCGCCGAACCTTCTTCTGGCGGTTCTCGCCAGCATCCTGTGGAAGCGGGGTCTCCACAAAGAGTATCGCGGCTTCTATATATATGCCTGGTTCGAGGCTGTTCAGTGGGCAGTTCTCTACCCGATGGACCTCATCCCTTCTGTTTCGGCAGTGGACTACTTGCGTATTTACTGGTGCAGTGTGCTGCTCGAATCCATCATCTTGTTTGTGCTGATTTCCGAGATTTTTGCGGAGGTGTTTGGTTCGTACGCAGCTTTGGCTCGGGTTGGGAGGCTTCTGATCCGCTGGGGCGGCGCTTTCCTGCTGATCACGGCCACACTTGTTGCGGCGCGTGCTCCGATAGACAACCGGATTTGGCTTGCTTCGACCTCGCAGATTATGCTGGAGGCGATGTACATCGTGGTCACGGGCCTGGTCGTTTTGCTGTTCGTGTCGGCGGCGTACTTCCGGCTGGCCTGGAACCCAAGGGTTTTCGGCATCGCGTTAGGTCTGGGAATATCCGGTTGTGTTCATTTGGCAACCTGGGCGGTCAGGGCGAACTTTGGGGCGGTACGCAAAAGCAACCTGCTCGACCTCGCCAACCTGGCTACGTCACACATTGTCGTCCTGATGTGGTACTACTACCTGCTCGTCCCCCAGAAGGCGGCCACGAAGTCTGTGGTCGCCCTGCCAGAAAACAATCTCGTCGTCTGGAACCGGGAACTGGAGAGACTGTTACAACAGCGGCCGTTACACCAATGACTCTAGTCATTATTCTCGTTATCGCCGCCGCGGTATCGCTGGCAGTCATACTGGGCGTCGCGGTCTCGCGCAGCCTCAAGATTTCGGCGGAAGGCAGCCTGGCCAGCCAGATCCGCCCTTTGGACGTCGAAGCGTTCCGCAATCTGGCTGATCCAGCGGAAGACGCCTACTTGCGCCAGCGTTTGCCCGCTTCTGAGTTCCGCGTGGTCCGCCGGGCGCGCCTGCGCGCTCTCGCCGTCTATGTGCAAACTGCGGGGAAGAACGCCGCGGTTCTGGCCCGCATCGGGCAGGAGACTCTCGCCTCCAGCGATGCGGCCACCGTGGAAGCCGCGAGAGAATTGGTCAACCAGGCGCTGCTGCTGCGCCGCAACGCTGCGCTCGCGCTCCTCAAAACCTATGTGGCTATGGCTTGGCCGAACTCGATGCTGGGGGCCGGCCCCATCCTTGACGGTTACCGTCAACTGAGCGGTGCAGCCATGCTCCTGGGACGGTTGCAGAACCCGGCGGCCCCAGTCCGCATCTAGGCCCGGTGATCCCGGTCATTGACAGCTTCATGCGGTTCTGGCATTCTCCCAAAACCCTGTGGCGTGCTTCGGTTACGCGGCGCCGGGGTAACTCGGAAGCGACCGTTTTCGATCCCCGACTTGTTTTTGGGGCTGGTTTTGTTGTACAAACCACAGGAATCAATTCAGTCCAAACCACTTCGTGAGCACTTCGGCAATTAGCCGTGCCAGTGATGCCCGCCGTCCGCTCGCGTCAGCGAGTCCCTGGGAGAACCTTATGAACCGCACCTTGAGAGCCGTCTCCGTCTGTTTGATTTGCCTGCTGCTTTCGGCCCTGGCTTTGGGCCAAGGCGGCGTCGCCACCGGCGATCTACACGTCACTGCCAAGGATCCCAAAGGTGACGTTGTGGCCAACGCGACGGTTACGGCTCGGGACGTCGCCAAAGGGCTGGAACGAACCGCTACGAGCGACGGTCAGGGTGGCTACAGCGTTCGGTTGCTGCCTCCCGGCACCTACACGGTCACGGTCGAGGCCAAGGGGTTCACCAAAGTGGAGAACACTGGCGTCTCTGTGACGGTGGGCGGGTTGGTCGAGCTGCCAGTCACGCTCTCGGTTTCGGGCGGCAAGGAAATCGTTGAAGTGACTTCGCAAGCCGCCCTGGTGGAGACCTCAAGCAGTTCCACGACGGATACCATCGGCCAGCGCCGCATTGACAATCTCCCCATCAACGGCCGCGACTACATCAAATTCACTTTGACCGATTCCCAGGTGGTACAGGACAACGCGCCCACTACCGGCGCCGCGCCCACCTCCGGCCTCAACATGAGCGGCCAGCGGGCGCGCTCGAATCTGGTGAACGTGGACGGCACCGACGCCACCGACAACTCGGTCAATGGCGTGCGCTCCACGGTGTCGCAGGAAGCGGTGCAGGAGTTCCAGATCATCACCAACAACTATGCCGCCGAATACGGCCGCGCCTCGGGAGGCGTGGTGAACATCATTACCCGCTCAGGGTCCAATGATTTCCACGGCGACGTGTTCGGCTATCTGCGCAACCGCAACTTCCAGGCGGTGAATCCGTTCAGCACGGTTTCGAATCCCGCGTATACGCGGGTGCAGGCGGGGACGGCATTCGGGGGCGCGCTCAAGAAGGACAAGACGTTCTACTATTTCTCCTACGAAGTGACGCGCCGGCACGAAACTGGATTCTCCAGTATTGGCAATTTTGGGTTTGTGCCGTTCGACACCACCCAGGTCGGATTGCCTTTTGGAACCCTGCAGTTGACGCAGGACCAGGTCAACTTCCTGACTAATCCGGCTGTGCTGGCTACTGAGGGGGGCTCTCCGGCTTACGCTGGTGAGGTAGGTCAGTACGTTGTGCTTTCTGGATCGTCCTCGGGCCAGGCGGTGAATGGAGTGTGGCCCAGTCAAATGGTTTCCGTGCTTACCACTGGCCAGCTCAACAGTTGGGCCGGATTCCCCACCACGACGCCTCCCGGCAGCACCTACTCGTCGGTACCCGCTACTTTTCAGTCTCTCGCCTCCCAGATCGGCAACTTTCCGGTTTTTGAGGGCACCAGCCTTTATTCGCTGCGCATTGACCACAACGTGAGCACCAGCAACCGGCTCATGTTTCGCGTCAACGTCAGCCCCAGCACGGTAACCGGCATCGAAGGCAGCGGGCAAGACCAGGCCCCCGGGGAGAATGCTTACTCGCGCACGTCGCAACAAACCTACCGCGACGTTACTGGAACTATTCAGGATACGTGGACGATCGGCAACAGCAAGGTGAACGAGTTCCGTTTCCAGTACGCGCGGCGGGGCTTGTCGTACTTCTACAACACGGCCATCCCCGGAGGATCAGACCCGGCGGTCAACATTCCGGGGTATGGATATTTCGGGCGCGAACCGTGGTCCTATATTCAGCGGGTCGAACAACGCTACCAGGTTACCGACAACTTTTCCTGGAGCATCGGGCGACACAACACCAAGTTCGGCGTGGACTTCAACTACCTGCCGCTCACGGCGACGTTCACCGTGAACTACGGCGGGGTGTACGATTTCGGCAACGTCGCTTCTTCCAGCTTCGGCTTCGTGAATCCAGCCCCGGGCGCGCTGCCCGATTTTCCGGCGCTATCGCCGGTGCAAGCTTATGGCGCGGGCATTCCTGTGGACTTTATCCAGGGCCTGGGCAGCCCCAGCGATTCTTTCAGAAACATTCCTATCGGCGTCTTCTGGCAGGATTCGTGGC
Source organism: Candidatus Sulfotelmatobacter sp. (assembly GCA_052326105.1). Lineage (GTDB taxonomy): Bacteria > Acidobacteriota > Terriglobia > Terriglobales > Acidobacteriaceae > Sulfotelmatobacter. The sequence continues at coordinate 24,855 of JBKQRC010000105.1, forward strand.
GGATCAATCCGCATGTCACGCTGAACCTTGGCGTACGTTATGACGTCGAGATACCGCCAACGTTCACGCCTCCAAGCGGGCTGGCGCAAGGGGGATATAACCTTCTGGGCCTGCAGAAAGGTATTCAGACCGATAAGAACAACATCCAGCCCAGGCTCGGGCTGGCCTGGGACCCCGAGGGGAATGGCAAGACCGTGATTCGCGCGTCGTACGGACTGTTCTATGATCACCCTCTGCTCGGCCTGTATTTTCTGGGCGATGCTTCCGATGGCTCAACCAGCGGACAATTAGCGTTTCCCGGCGGCGCGCCCTGCAGCAGCACGTCGACACCTTACAGTCCCGGAAACCTGAATGGCGCCAGCATCTTCACGGGGACGCTGGGGAATGCGAATTGCATGCCGGTCAGCCAGCTCAACTACCTGCCGAACCAGCAGCAGTTCAAGTCGTTCTTCCCGGTCGGCCAGTCCAATCAATCGCTTTTCCTGGAACAGCAATATTTGACCAATCCTCCGGCTCAGTTTGGTGGGGCCGCGTTTCCTCTGGCCTTCCAGCCCTTCGGTTATCCGGTGGCGAAGGGGTTCGTCTACGGATACGCACAGCAGGCCAATATCAGCGTCGAACGCGATCTCGGCCGGGGCTATGCCCTGAGCCTGGCATACAACTTCAACGGCGGTCGCCATTTGAACCGTCCCATCAACGCCAACACGATTCGAGGCGACTTGCTGACGGCGAACTGGCAGGCGGCGTACAGCGATCCCACCTCAGGCGCGTCGGGCGGGCCGCTCGAAGTGGGAAACGGTGCCGCGCCCTGCGGAATCAACCCCAACAACGGGCTGCCCTGGGTGTCAGCGGCGCTGACCAATTTCTTCCGTCCGGGAGGGATCAACCCTTCGATCGCCAACTTCATGACGGCAGTCGGCGCCGGTTCGTGCGTGACGACTGTGCTGCCGGCAGTGATGGGCTACCTGCAGTCCATCGGCTACAGCACGGCTGGCTTCAACGCGGCGTGCAACCCTGGCACCTTTGCCGGTTGCATCCCCTTTGGGGACATGGACGCGAACTACTCGAACGGCAGTTCCATCTATCACGGCTTCAGCGCCAACCTGCGTAAGCGCTTCAGCAGCCATTATGAAATGCTGGCGTCCTACACCTGGTCGCATGCGATTGATGACTCGACCGACCTGCAGTCGACGCTGACCCCCCAAGACAGCTACTACCCGGCTCTGGACCGTTCCAACTCGTTGTTCGATCAGCGTCATCGCTTCGTTTTCAGCGGCGTCTACCAGACGGGCAAAATCGCGGGGCGTGGCTTCGCGGGAAAATTCGCGAGCGACTGGAGTTTCGCTCCGCTCGTCCAGATCGCTTCCGGACGCCCCTTCAACATCATCACGGCTGGCGGAGACAACCTGCAGCTGGAGTCGTTCACCAGTCGCCCCAGCATCGTGGCGTCGGGGACGCCAACGAACAATTGCGGTTATCCGGCGATCGCCTCCAAGTTTTCCACCTCCGGATTCTTCCAGGAGCCCTGCCCGGAGAACTTTGCTCCCAGTTCGGCGACCGCGACGAGTTTCCCCTTCGTCAGCCTCCTCTCCCTGGACGGCAATCTTGGCCGCAACTCGGGGACATCGCCCTGGAACGTTTTCGGCGATCTGCGGGTCTCCCGGCGGATCTACTTCGGCGAGCGCATCAATATGGACCTGATCGCCGACATGTTCAACATCGCCAACAAGAACAACACGGCCGCCGTGAGTCCGTTCTTCACCAACGCCGGACAAGCGACTGCGGCCTACGATCCGCGCCAGTTCCAGTTCGCGATGAAGGTGAACTGGTAGAAAGCGGACCTCGGACCCTAGACCTCGGACCTCGGACTTCGGCATCCGGCGTCTGAGGTCCGAAGTTAGAATTGGAACACCAACCCCGCCGTGGGCGTGACCGGCAACCCTTGCAGCGTTTTTACCAGTGCCTGTCCGGTATTGGGATCGATGCCGGAGCTGTAATAGTACCGGGCGTTGTAGTGGTTGGTCAGGTTCAACACTTCGCTATACAAGGTCAGCTTCCAGCGCCGGAACGCCCAATCCTTGTCGGCGCGAACGTCCAGTCTCTGGTAGATTCCCAGCCGTGTTTGGTTGAGGCCTACGGCAACATATTGACCGCTGCTGACCTGGATATACGTACCGCTGGGGATGGGGAATCCCGAGCCATACAGCCACTTGCCGCTTAAATTGAGGCTGGGCCGCAGCCGATACATGGCGAAGACGTTGATGGTGTGGCGCTGGTCCTCCAGGGTTGGATAGTAGGGAGTGTCGGAAGAGAAATGGTAAGGGGACACCGGACTCGGGATCTCATATTGCCCTTCACGCGCACGAACCAGGGTGTAGCCGAGCCAGCCAGAAAGGCGATTGGAACTCCTCCTCTGCAGAATCAACTCCGCTCCGCGGGAATAATCCCGTTGATACGTGGAATCTGAAAGAGGATCGAATGAAGGACAAGAGTTCGAGATTATGGGCGGGCCACTAAAACCGTGTATGAGTCCCATGGACCACGAGTCTTGCCGATCGAACGCCTGCAGCCGGATACGGGTGTTTTCTCCCAATCGTTGCTCGACCGCGGCGGTGAAGTGGTCAGATTTCTCCGGCATGAGGCCGAGCGGATTACAGAAGACCCCATTTTCTTCTAAAGAAGACGAGAACTGCTGGTATCTGCCCGCTCCAAATTGAAATTCCGTGGAGGGGGTCGCACGCAGGGCCAGCGAAATCTGCGGCGAAATTGGGTGAAACGCAAACCCGGACATGCTGTCCCAGCGCAGGCTCCCGAGAATGTGGACGCGCCCGCCCAGCAGAGCCGACGCCTGCTGCAGATATCCGCTTTGCCGCAGTGCAGTTCCTGCAATCGAGTAGGACTGCAGAGCTCCGTTGCTTGCAAAGGCCGCCGCGTATGCGTTGTCCTGCAAGCTTCGCTCCATCCAGCCCGTCTGCAGAACTTCGTCTTGAGCCCAAGCCCACGACAACCCCGCGCCACCGGACCATTCGCGATGGTCGGTCCTGGTGAGGAGCACATTGATGTTGTTGAACAATTGATCCGGCTCACGCACATAGGCTCCGCGGGCATCGAACAGCAGGCGAGGGCTTAAGGTCCATCGCCATCCCGCGCGCGCCAGTGTGAAATCGCTATTGCCGCTAGCGTACTGAAAATTCTCCAGAGACGCCGGATCGCTCATAGCCATATTGGTGTGCCCATCCGTGGCAAACAGGCTAACGTTCTGGCGCGGGGTCAGGTCGTAGTTCAATTTCAGATCGCCATCTTCGAAACCCACGTCGGCGGCGGACTGGACACGGTTCTTGATCAGGTAGTTGATGTAGCTCTTGCGCACCGAGAGCAGCCACGATCCTTTGCGGGAGCTGCCTAATCCGCCTTCCCCAAGAATTTCGCTGGCCGCGATTCCCGCCGAGATGCGGAACAGCGGCGCGCCCCGGCTGCCCTCGCGCGTATGAATATCGAGGGCCGCGCCGTCTGCGTCCCCAAACTTCTCCGGATACGCGGCCGGCAGGAGCTTCATCTCTTCGACCACTTCGCTGGTCAGCACGCCCAACGATGCACCCTCGCTGAAATTTCCGATTTCATGAAAGGGGTTTTGCACCAGGACGTCATCGATGTAGATCGAGACGCTGGAGAATGGCGCGCCCATCACCGAAAACTCGGCAAAGAATTCGTTATTGCCTTCCGCCGAGACTCCGGGCTGGGTCTGCACGGCGCGGAACGGATCGTCGGCAAACACGGTCGAGGTCTCGCGAATCTCGGAGGCTGTCAGATTCGTCTCGGCCGTCGCCGGCGAATCGGCGGATTGGAACACATCGCCATGAACCTCCACTTTTTCAGTACGGTGGAAATTGTCAGGGACCATGGTGATAGAGAATTCCTTCACGTCGGCGGAAGTTTCCAGCGCAAATGGAATCGTCAGCAGCCGGTAGCCGACGGCATTGAGGCGCAGCGTGTAACTTCCCGGCGCGAGATTCGGAATGTCGAATTCGCCCGAGATCGACGTGATCACGCTGATCTTGTTCTCCAGAACCACGACTTCCACCCGCCCCAACGCCTCGCCGCCGACCGCATTCGTGACCGTGCCCTTGATTTCGGCTGCGTGGGCTGCGACCACGGCGAGGAGCAGGAAAACGCTTAGACGAATAGACATGTTTCTTCACAAACGCCAACATGATTCCGGCGACCAGACAGAACGGTGCAGGATACTCTTTTTGCGTTGCAAAAGCAGACGTCGGACGGCGGACCTCAGACTTCGGACCTCAGACGTCAGACCTCGGACGTCAGCTTCTTTCCACAGCGGCGTATCTTGCTCTTCGCATCGCAAACTGGCTTGCCGTCGGGCTCACAACGGGCCGAGGTGAGGTCCAAGGTCTGAGGTCCGGGTCCGAGGTCTGGTGTTAAACTTTCTCTTCACCCATCCTTGGCGCTTGCCTGGAGCTCGATCTCCCATGTCAGATACTCAAATGCCCACTGCGCGGACGCGTGTGGTCCGGGAGGCTGATCGTGGCGTCTACGATCGCGAAACCGTCTACCGCATCCTCGATGAAGGATTCATCTGTCACGTCGGCTTCGTGGTGGACGGCCAGCCCTTCGTGATCCCGACTTCGTACGGCCGGAAGGGAGCGAGCTTGTACATTCACGGCTCCGCCGCCAGCCGCATGCTGCGCCACATGCAGATGAACGGTGGCGCGCCTGTCTGCATCACCGTGACGCTGCTCGACGGGCTCGTGCTGGCCCGCTCCGTGTTCAATCACTCCATGAATTACCGCTCGGTCGTGATCGTGGGCAAAGCCGCGCTGGTGGAAGATGCCGACGAAAAGCTGGCGGCGCTGCGCGTGCTGTCGGAACACATTCTGCCCGGGCGCTGGGACGATGCGCGCCAGCCGAACGAACGCGAACTCAAAGCGACATCGGTGCTGAGGGTGCCGGTCGACGAGTTTTCAGCGAAAGTCCGCACTGGTCCGCCGATTGACGATGCGGAAGATTACTCGTTCCCCGCCTGGGCCGGAGTCATACCGCTGGAAATGAAGGCTGGAGTTCCCATCCCCGATGCGCGCCTCGATCCGGCGCGAGAGGTGCCTAGCTATGTTCAGAACTATTCCCGGAGGGATTAGTTCGGCTCAGCGGCTGAAGCCGCTGGATCGTTGGCAACTGGAATCGCAGGCCTGAAGGCCTGCGCCACCCAAAATCGGCTGTTCCAAAATCGGCTGCTCCAAAACCGGAGTGTCTGTCTTTACTGGGTCGTCCGGGTTGCCTTGCACTCGGGGCAGGGGCAGAATTCACGCAGGAATTTCCACGAGTAGAGGCCGAGATCGTGGTTGTCATTCCAGGAGAACTTGATGGCGTACTTGCCTACGCCTTCGGCGGCAAGGGGCTTGGCCGCAGGCTTGAACATGGGAAGCGCTCCGGGCGCGGGTTTGGGCGGATCGCCGGGGCGGCGTCCGGCTTTGGCGCGCTCTTCTTCGCACATGGCACAGGGACAGGCGTCGCGCAGGTAAACGAAGTTGTAGTGGGAGACATGGCCGTCGGCCCACTCGATGTCCATGCCCGTACCGGTAGTGAGATTCACCTTGACCGACTTCGGGTCCGAGGCCGCAGTGGGCGACTGAAGCGGGGACTGCATCAATTCAGTATCGCACAAGGCCGCTGCTAAGGACCGATAGGAAGCGGTGCGGGTTCAGAATCTCGTCCCCAGTTTGAAGACTTCGCGGTTCCCTTGCGAGCTTTGCAGCACAAGATCTTAGACCGCAAAGTACGCCAAGGATTCGCGAAGGACGCAAAGAAGTCATCCAAGAGACTCAAAACTGCGTTTCGGTCGATCGTAACCAAGGATTGCCGAATCCGCAGAAATTCCTGTAAAATCAAAGATTGCTCCACAAGATCTGAGCCTTTCTGGAGAGTCATGGCACAACAATGTGATATTTGCGGCAAGAAGCCGCAGGCGGGAAACCGCATCAGCCACGCCCACAACGTGACCAAACGGCGCTGGAACGTCAACCTGCGCCCGGTGCACGCCAAGGTCAACGGCCAGGGGAAGCGCATCCGCGTGTGCGCGTCCTGCCTGCGCAGCGGCAAAGTCGTCAAAGCCTAAGGCTCGCCGCCGAGAACCGCCGCCGGCCGGCCCTAATCCGGATATACTGTGCGGCATGATCATTGGCGCTCACATCCTTTTCTACAGCACAGATCCCGAGGCGGATCGCGGCTTCTTTCGCGACGTTCTCGGATTCCGTTCCGTTGACGTGGGGGACGGCTGGCTGATTTTCGCCATGCCTCCCACAGAAGCTGCGATTCACCCGTCGGATGATGAGTTCTCACAGCGCCATGCGGGGCAGCGACTGCTGGGCGCGGTGCTGTACCTGATGTGCGACGATCTCAACGCGCACATCGCGGAGTTGAGAGCGAAGAATGTTCAATGCACCGAGATGCAGACGGCCAACTGGGGAATCAGCACCACGATCCCTCTACCCAGCGGCGCTGCGATCGGGCTGTACCAGCCGGCGCACCCGACAGCTCTGAATCTCAAGTCAAAATAGCGAAAAGCCATGAAAGCGATCGCCGTCATCCCTGCCCGTTTGGCGTCCACGCGTCTGCCGCGCAAGATGCTGCGTGAGATTTCGGGCAAGCCGCTGGTGGGTGTGGTGTACGAAGCGGTACGCCGCTCGCCGCTGCTGGCCGACGTGATCGTGGCTACGGATTCTGACGAGATTCTGCGAGTCTGCCGCGAACACGGGTGGAAGGCGCAGATGACTTCTCCCGGGCTGCGCAGCGGTACGGAACGGGTGCACGAAGTGGCCGGGCTGATTGCGGCCGACGTCTACATCAACGTCCAGGGCGATGAGCCGATGACCCGCCCGGAGCATATTGCGACTTTGCTGAAAGTTATGGAAAATCCGGCCGCCCAGGTGGGGACGGTAATGACCCCGGCAGATGAGCTCGACATCGCGAACCCGAATGCGGTCAAGGTAGTAACTGGTCTCGAAGGCCGCGCGCTGTATTTTTCGCGAGCCACCATTCCCTTTGACCGCGACGGCATACGGCCACGGTATTTCAAGCATCTCGGGCTGTACGCCTATCGCAAGGCCGCGCTCGACCGCTTTATGACTCTGCCGGAATCAGGGCTCGAGAGAACCGAACGGCTGGAGCAGTTGCGTTTTCTGGAGAACGGCATCCCCATCTATGTGGGCGAGACCCCATACGACAGCGTGGGCGTGGATACTGAAGAAGACTTGCAGCGCGTCGTCGAAATCCTGGGGAAACGCTAGAACGTCTCTGGTCTGTTGACATCCCCGGAGGGGTACGTAACCCTTTCGTAACTACCTTTGGTGCACAATTCTTGTTGCACTTTAATACTACTGAAATATCTTGCATGTAGCCTGTTCTTAGGAGGCAAATGACCATGGGCTCAGCCCGCGTCGCCAAGTCCTTGCCGCTGCAGGTAGCCGCGGTTTGCTATCGCCGGCGAGGCACCGCGGTGGAATTCCTGCTGGTCAACACCAATGGCGGGAACAAGTGGACGTTTCCCAAAGGCTCGACCGACCCGCGCTTGTCGCACAGCCAGGCCGCGGAGCGGGAAGCCGCCGAGGAAGCGGGCGCCATCGGCACCATTGAGCCGCGTCATTTCCATCTTTACATTCATTCCAAGGGCGTGTTCTGGCAGCCGGGCGGCGTGCAGGAATTTGTGGTCAAGGCGTTTCTGATGGAAGTTCACCAGATGCGCCGGCCCGACGAAGGCAATCGCCGTCCCACCTGGGTGAATGCCGAAGAGGCCAAGCGGCGGCTGACCAAGGGCCGCGAAGTGAAGTATTCCCACGAACTCGAAACGGTGATTGACTGCGCACTGGAACGCATCCAGTTCCACAACGAGCTCTGGGGCGCGTATCGCGGAGCGCGCATTGCCCGTCCAGATGCTCCGTCCTCAGATCCCATCGCCAACGCCGTCTGGCCGTAGAAATCCCCGCCGTCTCGGCGAAAAGGTCCACCGTCTGCCGTTGACTGCTGCTCCCTTCTCTCTCCAGTAACTTCGGTTACCTACCCTAGAAACGGATCGCCTGAAAGAATTTCGTTTTGCAGCTTTGGAGGTCCCATGATGGGGAAACGCACTCGTTTGGTTATTTCATTTTGTATTGGCGGGATCCTGGGAGTGGTGCTGGTCCGGGCTTTCTTCCTGGATGGTCTGGAAGAGATCGGATGGCGGATGTTCTGGGAAGGGCTCGGAAATGGACGCATGATGGATTTAGGGATGGTTCTGCAGTCCACCACGTTTCTGAAGTGTGTAGGTGGTCTGGTAATCGGCGGGGCCCTCGGAGCGCTGATCACGCATCTGCGGTGGAACAAGGTGCCAAAACAAGCAGGGAGTCATGGAGATTAATGTCTGCCCTCCCTGGGTGCTGGCAAAGTTGGGAGTTTCTTCCGGGAAACGAGCTCATGCCGGGATCCTGCTGTCGAGCTTGCTGGCTCTGACGATTTCCCCAATTCTTGTACGCCTGCCGCATTTCTGCCTGGCGCAGAAGATCCTGGGGATTCCCTGCCCCGGATGTGGAGTGATGCATTCGCTGATCGCCCTATTGCATTTCCAGCTTCAACAGGCATGGGTGTTTAACCCTGCTGGAATTGTTCTTGCGACCTATCTGGTGCTCCAGATATTCGGCCGTTGTTTGGTGTTGGCCTCAGTCTTAAGTGGAGGCGGCGTCTCGGCAATGTCAAAGCATGGACAGACGGGAGTCATTGCCGCTCTGTTCGCCGTTTGGTTGGTGCGGTTAATCAATCTTTAAAGGAGAGAACTTCATGGCTAGTATAACTTGTCAAAAGTGCGGGAAACCTACGGAACGGGCAGGATATCCGGTGTGGGTCATCGTAGTGTCGATCTGCCTATTCCCGCTGGGACTGCTTTCGCTGCTGGCGGGGCGGAAACCGACAACGTGCACAAGTTGCGGATTTACCTGGCAGTCTTAAGCACCGGCGCCAGGAAAATTCGCCACCCGCGAGGGTAAACAGAAGTTGAACACCGATCCGCCACGAACAAGGGGGACGAATATGTATTGTCAGAATTGCGGCAAGGAAGTTGCCGAGAATGCAGCCGTGTGCCTCTCCTGCGGCGCATTGCCCAGAAGCGGGAACCAGTTCTGCCCGGGGTGCGCAACGCCAACCCAGCCCATACAAGTGGTGTGCGTAAAGTGCGGCGCCGCTTTGAACACGGGCGCACTTTCGGGGAGTACCGGCGACCGAATTGCCCCGTGCAATCCACCGAGAGACCCTGTGCTGATGGCCGCGCTCAGCGGATGCTGCATCGCAGGACTGGGTCAGATCGTGCTTGGGCAAGTTGCGAAAGGCGTCGTCATCATGCTTGGTTCCATGGTGATTGGAGTGCTGACGATGGGTGTCGGCATCCTGGTCACATGGCCCGCCGGGGCCGTGGATGCCTACCTGATCGCCAAGAAGCTCAAAGAAGGTCGCAGCGTGGGGCAATGGGAATTCTTTTAGAACGGCTCGACCTCGAGCGAGTCGTTACGGCACGGCGAGTTGAGCTGACCTTGCTCGCCGCGGCGATAGCATATTTCACGCTATCCCGTGCTCTTCTGAATATTCCAATGTGCCCATTTGCTTACCTGGGCATTAATTGTCCAACTTGCGGCACAACCCGGGCGGTGTGGCAAATCTTCCATGGTCATTTTTCGACAGCGTGGTCTTTGAATCCGATCGGGTTCGTCGTCGTTATTCTCCTGCTTCGCAGGCTCAGCGTGCTTTCTGTCCCCCGCAATGCATTGGTAAGAATCGTCAGCAACCAGGCCGCGGACATAGCGCTGCTGAGCGCGTTCTTCGTTGCCGGCTTTATGAAGTTTCTGCACGTTGTCTAGAGCAGACTCGAACCAGATCAAAGTCCCCACCCCTTCGACAAGCTCAGGGCGAGCTCTAGCCGCAAAGAACGCGGCTAGGATGGGGCACCCGCCGGTTTGGATGGGGCACCCGCCAGCTAGGATGAGGCACCCGCTTTATCTTTTCATTTTTCTTCTTCCGGTGGCCGGCTTTGGTTTTGCGGAGTCCTTCTTCTCGCCGAACACGCGGGCGAAAATCTTGTCTACATTCTTCAGCTGGCGCGGCAGGTCAAAGGCGTATTCGATCTGCTGGCGCGGGACTTTGCTCGTGATTTCTTTGTCTGCCAGCACGAGCTGATGGAAATCGAGGCCTTCCTTCCAGGCGCGCATGGCGTGGGATTGGACTAAGCGGTACGCGTCTTCACGCGAGACGCCGTGCTCGACCAGGTCGAGCAGAAGCTGTCCGCTGAAGATCAGGCCGCGCGTCGATTCCAGATTGGCGCGCATGCGATCGGGATAGACGAACATGGTGTCCACGATGTGGCTGGTCTTGGTGAGCAAGTAGTCGGTGAGCGTGGTGGAGTCGGGGAGGATGACGCGCTCGACCGACGAGTGCGAAATGTCGCGCTCGTGCCACAAAGCAACGTTTTCGAATCCGGCCTGCGCGTTCGAGCGCACCACGCGCGCCAGGCCGCTGATCTGTTCCAGGGTCACGGGATTGCGCTTGTGCGGCATGGCGGAGGATCCCTTCTGCTTTTCGCTGAAGAACTCCTCGGCCTCGCGCACTTCGGTGCGCTGCAGGTGGCGAATTTCGGTGGCGAACTTATCGAGTGTGGAAGCGATGACAGCAAGCGTGGCCAGATAGTGGGCATGGCGGTCGCGCTGGATCACCTGCGATGAAACGGCAGCGGCTTTGAGTCCGAGGCGGGCGCAGATCTTTTTTTCGAGTTCAGGCGTGAGGTGGGCGAAGATGCCGACCGCGCCGGAAAACTTGCCGACGCGCATGTCCTCGGCAGCGGCCAGAAAACGGGCGATATTGCGCTGGGTCTCCGAATACCAGTTGGCGAGCTTGAACCCGAAGGTAATGGGCTCGGCGTGAATGCCGTGGGTGCGTCCGACCATGGGAGTGTCTTTGAACTCCCAGGCGCGGCGCTCGAGAACTTCGGCGAGGCGCTGCAGGTCCTGCGCGATGACTTGCGATGCCTCGTGGATGAGCAGGGCCTGCGCGGTGTCAACCACATCGTTGGAGGTCAGGCCGTAGTGGAACCAGCGGGCGTGCGGGCCGACGATTTCGGCAACGGCTGTGGTGAAAGCGATGACGTCGTGGCGGACCTCGGCTTCGATCTCGTGGATGCGCTCGACGCGGAAGTCGGCGCGCTCGCGGATCGCCTGGGCAGCGTCCTTGGGAACGAGGCCGGCCTCGGCTAGAGTTTCGGTGGCGGCGACTTCGACGGCGAGCCAGGTGCGGAAGCGGTTTTCGTCGCTCCAGATGCGAGCCATCTCCGGGCGGGTATAGCGCGGGATCACGGTCGGATCGCCTCCTGTCATCGTTCGGCGAAAGACCCCACTTCTCGCGCAAAAGGCGCGCGAAAAATGGGGCACCCGAAATTGTGTGGACAGAGGATTCTAAATGGAGGGAGGAAAAGAGGCCAGCGGTGTACGGGGGGACGCATCCCCACTTCTCGCGCAAAAGGCGCGCGAGAAATGGGGCACCCGGGAGCGGCTGTCCCTAGATGGTTGTTTCTGTAAACAAAAAAGGGCGCGGCTTGCGCCGCGCCCAGTCACCGCTACATCAAGTCAAACTTAGAGGCCCTGCTGGTTCGACCTCGCTTCGACCTGCAGATTGTTCTTTACACTGAAAGCGCCGGGGAGCTGGTTGGCTCGGATCCCTGCGATTTGCTTATCCATCGTGCTATCCACCGAGCCATAGAGCGTAATGTGGCCGTTGTCCACGATGATGCGAATCGGGCGCGCCGGGTCGGTCGCGTACCTGCTCAGAATAGAATCGCCATAGATCACCCGAGCTACGCGTAGCCGCAAGCCGTCATCGAACGTCGAGACGGGCTCGACGGAGATGTTGTTGATCACGTCCTTGACCCCGGGCGTATTGGCGATGTCGGCCAGAGCTTCATCGCGGCCAACGCCGGTTCGATCCTGGCCTTCGACGGTGACGACTCCGTCTTTCACTCCCAGAGCGAAGTAGTCAAACGTGCTGTCAAAACCGACCCGGACGAAGCGCAGCTGCTGAGCCAGTTTCTGCTCCAGTTGCGCATCGGTCACGTTGGGACCGGCCACGGTGATCAGGTTGCGAACACCTTGCACGTCCGAGGTTTTGCGGGCCAGTTTCGCGGCGTCCAGTTTGCGCTGGTAGAGATCGACGGTGCCGGTCAGGGTCACAATGCCGTCCTCTGTGCTGGCGTGCACGTCGCTGAACTGGCTTTTGGCCGCCAGCTTGTGGGTCACCGCAGTCTGAATCTGATTGTCGTAGCGGGCCGCGGGTGCAGCCTGGGCGACGAGCGTCGCGCTCAACAGTCCCACCGCCAGCGTAGTAGCCGCCAGTTTTAGCAAGCTCTTCATTATTGTCATAGGTCACCTCTCCATTGACGAAACTTTACGAATTAACCATCCGGTTAATTCCTTCGATGAGGTGAGCAGAGGGGAAGATGCATACCTTAAGAGAAATTTTGATGGCCGCGGAGGCTACGTGGTCGCGCAACTTTTTGCGAGGGAGCGGGTTTGTAAGGTCGTGACCTTCGTGTCGCGCTCCGCCCGGCCGCTGTTAGCAGCGAGCTGAAGTTCTCAGCTGCGGCAGGCAAACTGCACAGGTCCTTCGCTTCGCTCAGGATGACAAGCTGAGGCGCGCTGGCTTCACTTCCCCAGCGACGACCAATCGGTTAGCAGCACTGGCTGGCCGTTTCTCACGACCGTGGGATAGACGTTGTCGAATCCCTTGTGATCGTTGGGACCGAAGTCCAGGAGCAGCTTCGACCCCATGCCGACATTCATTTCGTGAATCGACTCGATCGCCGCGATGAACTTCTCGCGGGTCAAGTCTTTCCCCGCGCGCTTCAATCCTTCGACCAGCACCATCGCGTCCACGAATCCCTCGAGGCTCACGAAACTGGGGGGCGTGTCGGGATAGTATTTCGTCAGCTTCTCGCGATAGAGAGCAACCGTGGGATAGTCGGTACGATCGTAGGGAGGAACGACCTGGGTGATGATGGTGCCTTCCGCGTCGAGCCCCGCTTCCTTGATGAACGCCTCGGTGCCCACAAAAGAGACGGTGAGAAACTGGGGCCGCCAGCCGGTCGAATGCGCCTGCTTTACGATGGCCGCTACCGGCGCATAAGGCCCCACGACTACCACCGCCTGCGGACGCGCCGCCATTACCTCTTTCAATCCCGCGGTCACATCCAGAGTGTTTCGCGGAAAGGTGCCCAGACCGACCGGCGTTGCGTTGTGTTTCTGTAATGCCAGCTTGACTCCGTCGAGCACTGTCTTACCGAAGGCATCGTCCTGATAAAGAACTCCGATCTTGCGGAAGCTCACGCTCCACAGCTTGTCCACCTGCTCCCGGGTCTCGTCGTAATAGGAGGCGCGCACATTGATGATGTAGCGCTTCAGCGGCTCATAAAGCATCTGGGCGCCGGTGAAAAGGCCCACGACGGGAATCTTTTCGTCCTGCGCCAAAGGGACGTAAACCTTAGCCGTGGGCGTACCCACGAAGAATCCCAGGGCGAACACGGCTTCTTTGGTCATGCGTTTGAAGCATGCCGGAGCTTCGTCCGGGTCATAGCCGTCATCAAAGGCGAGCAATTGCACCTTGCGTCCAAAAATTCCGCCTTCGTCGTTGATGGAATGCAGGTAGGTGGTTGCCCCCAACACGGTCTGATTGCCGAGAAAGCGAGCGGGACCGTCCAGTGCCGAGCACGATCCGATCAAAATGCTGTCGTCGGTGACGCCCGGGGTTTGCGCAAGAGCGGAAGAAATCGCAATTCCCAGTGAGATAAGCAGGAGCAGCGCCGCACGCAGACAAAGACAGCCGGATCGCGTCGGATGACAGCTCATCCTGAGTTCCCCCTTGCCACTTATCTTCCCGCACCGGGCTACGCGTACTGAGGCCTGAAGGTGTGCGTTGGATTAGCGGGGCCATTGTGACACAGCGAAGAGGTAAGCGCTATCGTGAGGTCCCACCGAAGTAACGGAGGTGAGGCTTGCCCACGTGCCGTTTAGCGCCGGGTTCGGTTGGTACGCACGGGAGCGCTGGGTTTGCGCTTGGCTTTTACTTTGAAAGCGGCGCCGCTGAAGCACCAGTATCCGGCGAGAGTCCCTCCGGCAAAAACGGACCACAGCACCGTGTTGCCCCATGAGGCATATTCGTCCAAGCCCAGGTTGGCGAGGTCGTAAAAGGTGAGGGGCCAGACGATGACCGCGTAAACTCCCACGACCAGCATCACGGCGCCGAGGCCGACCGCGATCGCCAGCACGCCCGCCGACAGACTTTCAAACAGGAGCATGCCCCAGTGCTGATCAGTCGAGGCGGGACGCGGCCGTTCTACGAGCGGAGACATGGTCCTCCTGAAGCGCGCGCCCGGCGGGCACACGATCTTCCAGGGTTGAGCATAAAGAGTGAGCGGGCTGTGCTCCAAGTTACGAAGGGGCGGTCAAGCCGGACTGGATTCGGGACACGCCAGTGTGGGATTACCCCGGTAACTTTTGAGCTAGTACTCCGCGTTCTACCATGCCTTGGGGCGGCAAATTCGAGAGGAAAAGTGCAGCATGGGTGAACGTGTCACCCGATCCGGCGAGGGAGACTTGGCGCACGCGCGGCGGCTGAAAAAGGCGCTGCAGGGCGGAGCTCCACCGGCGTTTGTCCAGCCGGCAAACCCCCTGCCCGCCGGAAACTCCTGCTCGGCCCATTCCTGCCCCGTTCCGGAAGACTCCGAAGCTTCGCTTGGCGGCCCTTCGTTTTCCGAAACATCGTTTTCCGAAACACCGTTTTCTGAGACAGCGATCTCCGAAGCATCCTGGAGCCAGCCCGAGGCTGCTGAAACCAGGGCGCGGTGTCTGGAGCAGATGTTTCAGACGTCGCCCGACGGGCTCAGCATCGCGGATGGCAACCATCGAGTGGTGTGGACCAATGAGACTTTTGCCCACATGT
Organism: Candidatus Sulfotelmatobacter sp.; assembly: GCA_052326105.1. GTDB lineage: Bacteria > Acidobacteriota > Terriglobia > Terriglobales > Acidobacteriaceae > Sulfotelmatobacter. The sequence goes on from JBKQRC010000105.1 coordinate 39,867, forward strand.
TCGGGTATCAGACCGGCGAGGTGATGGGAAAGCGGCTGGGAAGCCTGGTCGTTCCTCCGGAGCGTCTGGCGGAGAGCCGATGGGTGAGCGAAGAGGTGGCGAGGGGCAACCCCATCACGCTGGAAACACAGCGAAGGAAGAAAGACGGAAGCCTGCTGGACGTTTTAGTGACCTGCGCTCCGTTGCTGGTGGAGGGCAAGCCGGCGGGCTATTCCGCGCGCTACCGCGACGTCTCCGACCGCAAGCGCGTCGAGGCGCTCAGTTCGGCGTTGTACCGGGTGGCGGAAAAGAGCAGCAGCGCCCACGATCTGCAGCAATTCTTCGCCGCCGTGCACGGCATCGTGAATGAGCTGATGTATGCGCGCAATTTCTATATCGCGCTCTACGACCCCGACACCGATCTGGTGCACTACCCGTATTTCGTGGATGAAAATGATGTGGCCCCGACGCCGAGAAAGATGGGACGCGGGCTGACCGACTATCTCATACGAACCGGAGAACCGCTTCTGGCTACACCGGAAGTGCTGGAGGCCATCGAAAACCGCGGCGAGGTGGCGCGGAACGGTTCGAAATCGCTGGACTGGATGGGCGTTCCCCTGAAGGTGGGCAGTCACACTTTCGGCGCGCTGGTGGTGCAGACGTACTCCAGGAACATTCGCTTTGGCGAACGCGACATGGAGATACTGACGTTTGTGGCGCGGCAGGTAGCCAGCGCGGTGGAGATCAAGCGTAATGAGCAGGCGCTGCGGCGGTCCGAAGCCCGTTACCGTTCGCTGGTACAGAGCTCGGTGTATGGGATCTACCGTTCCAGCCTGGAAGGAAGATTTCTGGACGTGAATCCGGCGTTGATCACGATGCTGGGCTATGAGTCGGCGGAAGAAGTGTTGTTGCTCGATCCGGAAAAGCAGGTGTTTGGGCAGGCCGAAGAGCATGCCCGGCTGATTGAGGAGTTCCGGCGCAGCGGCCGGCTGGATGGCGTGGAAGTGAAGTGGAAACGCAAGGATGGCAGTACGATCACGGTGCGGATCAGCGGCCGGGCAGTGAGCAGCGAGGATGAACCCGCCGACGTGCTGGAAGCGATTGCCGAAGACGTGACCGATCGCCGCATGCTGGAGGATCAGTTCCGGCAGGCCCAGAAGATGGAAGCCGTCGGACGCCTGGCGGGGGGCGTGGCCCACGACTTCAACAATCTGCTCATGGTCATCAGCGGTTATACGGAAGTGATCCTGACGAAGCTGGAGGTGGATCATCCCCTGCACGAGAAGGGGCGGGCAATTCAGCAGGCGGCGGACCGGGCCACCACACTCACCCGGCAGTTGCTGGCCTTCAGCCGGAAACAATTGCTGGAGCTGAAAGTCGTGGACGTGAACACCATTGTTGAGGACATGGAGCGGTTGCTGCGGCCCCTGATCGGCGAGAACATCGAGTTGATTACCAGACTGGCTCCTGAAGCCGGACATACTCGGGCGGACGCCGGCCAGTTGGAACAGGTGCTGATGAACCTGGTAGTGAATGCCAAGGACGCCATGCCCACTGGCGGAAGGCTGACCATCGAAACCCAGCATATCTCGGCGGAGGAGGGGCATCGCCGCGGGCCGACATTCATCCGTCCCGGAAACTACGTGCTGTTGTCGGTCAGCGACACGGGCATGGGCATGGACAAAGACACGCAGTCACGCATCTTTGAACCTTTCTTTACCACCAAAGAACTGGGCAAGGGCACCGGGCTGGGACTCTCGACCGTCTATGGAATCGTGAAACAGAGCGGCGGTTATGTGCTGGTGCAGAGTGAGAAGGGACGCGGCAGCACGTTCCAGATTTATTTGCCGCGGGTGGAAGCAACGGCGGAGAGTCATGCGGCTCCGTCGCTCCGTGCCGCCGCCGGGGGCACCGAGACGGTGCTGCTGGTGGAAGACGAGGAGTCGGTTCGGGCACTGATGCGGGAGACCCTTACCAACAAAGGCTACCGGATCATCGAAGCGGAGAACGGCGAAGCCGGATTGGCCGCAGCTGCGCAGCACGACGGAACGATTGACCTGGTAATCTCCGACGTTGTCATGCCCGGCATGGGCGGACACGAGATGGTCAAGCGACTGACCCAGACGCGTCCCACAACCAAGGTCCTCTATCTCTCCGGCTACACCGAGGATACGGTAGTAAGTGAAGGTGGAGAGCAGAGTGGCACCGCATTCCTGCAGAAGCCGTTCACGCTCCAGCATCTGTCGCGCAAGGTAAGGGAAATTTTGGGGTGAGACGTTAGAGTCGGACCTCGGACCTCGGACTTCGGACCTCGGACCTCAGACCTCTGACCGAACACCTATGCTTTCCTGGGCGGCCCGTCTACAGCTGGGTACATCATTCGGCCATTTCGCGGTCTCGGCCACTTCCAAGGCTTGCAACCTTTTTCGAATCCCTGCGTCTTATTGGTTGCGGATGTGGGTGGCGGGCTGACAAGTCCGTGGCGAAACTCGGAATCGCAAAATGCAGCGCCCGGTATGCCCTTCGACTCCGCTCAGGGCAGGCTGTGAAGGCATACCCTGATGCGAATCGTATTTGCGCCGCAAGCTGCCAGGCCACTTGGGGCGGGAGCTGGTCCATAATAGGGGATGGGGGTTCAAAGTGCTGATTAAGAAGGCGGAAGACATTCGTTCGTCGGAGATCACTCCCAGGAGTGTGTACCTGAACCGGCGCAGATTTCTTGGCGGAATGGCGGTGGCGGGAGCGGCGGCGGCCAGCGGCGTTGGGCTGCGCGAGATCGTCTCTCCATCATCGACGGTACTGGCGGGAAACAAGATCGAGGGCATCCGGAAAAGTCCGTTCAGCACGACCGAGACGGTCACTCCCTACAAAGACGTCACCAATTACAACAATTATTACGAGTTTTCCACGGCAAAGGACGAACCGGCGCAACTGGCGAAGAACTTTCGCACCCGGCCCTGGAAGGTAAAGATTGAAGGGCTGGTGGACAAAAAGCAGGAACTCGATGTGGACACGATCATCAAGATGGCTTCGCCGGAGGAGCGCATTTACCGCCATCGTTGTGTGGAGGGCTGGTCCATCGTCGTGCCCTGGATTGGGTTCTCGCTCAGCGAGTTGATCAAGCGCGCGAATCCCACCAGCAAGGCCAAATTTGTGGAGTTCACCACCATTTACGATCCCAGCCAGATGCCGGGCCAGCAGCGCCAGGTGCTGGATTGGCCCTACGTCGAAGGCCTCCGCATGGATGAGGCCATGCACCCGCTCGCCCTGCTTTGTTTTGGCATGTATGGCGAGGACCTGCCCAATCAGGACGGAGCGCCGCTGCGCATTGTGCTGCCGTGGAAATATGGGTTCAAGAGCGCGAAAGCCATCGTTCGCATCCGCTTTGTCGACAAGCAACCGCTGAATACCTGGAATATCTCTGCCCCGCAGGAGTATGGTTTCTATTCCAACGTGAATCCGAACGTGGACCATCCCCGCTGGAGCCAGGCCAAGGAACGCAGGCTGGGCGAGTTCTTCAAGCGTCCCACGCTGATGTTCAACGGCTATGATCAGGTGGCCAGTTTGTATAACGGGATGGATCTGAAGAAAAACTTCTAGGACGGACGTCAGACCTCAGGCGTCGGACCTCAGACCTCGGACCTTCGACACGGCATAAGGGTTACGTCACGAGAGGTCGGCGTGAGGTCTGAAGTCTGAGGTCTGAGGTCCGACGTCTGTTTCCCGTGCTGCGCTACTTCAAACCCGTGATTTTTCTTGCCTGTCTGGCGCCGGCGGCGAGGCTCGTCTGGCTGGCATTCCACTCCGGTCTGGGGGCGAACCCGATTGAGTTCATCACCCATTCGACCGGGGACTGGACGCTGACCTTTCTGCTGATCACGCTGTCCATTTCGCCGCTGCGCAAGCTGACGCGCCAGTACTGGCTGATTGGATTGCGGCGCATGCTGGGCCTGTACGCGTTCTTCTACGGCACGCTGCACCTGACGACTTATGTCTGGCTGGACAAGTTCTTTGATGTGCATGAAATGCTGGCCGACATTGCCAAGCGGAGATTCATCACTGCCGGAATGACTGCCTTCACGCTGATGATTCCGCTGGCCCTGACTTCGACCCGGTGGTCGATCCGCAAACTGGGCGGCAAGCGTTGGCAGATTCTGCACCGGCTGATCTATGCGAGCGCCGCGGCTGGAGTCATTCATTACATCTGGCTGGTGAAGGCGGACTTGCGGAAGCCGCTGGAGTACGCGTCGGTGCTGGGCGTGCTGCTGGGGTACCGGGTGGTAGCTTGGATCGCCACGCGTGGCGCGGCTGTGGCGAAGGTGGAGGCTGCGGAAGGATAGAAGAGTGTCTCCGCGTCGAGGTCTCTATCTCTGAGCTTCCTTGGCGTCCTGGCGGCGGTTCTTTGCGAGCTCATGGCAAGAAGAAGTTGACCGCAAAGGTCGCAAAGGATTCGCGAAGTCCGCAAAGAAGTTGGGGCCAGGGCTGACTGAGCGCCTTCCACGCGCGCTTGCCTGGACATAAAAAGGGCGCGGTGGTCAGTTCGACCGCCGCGCCCCGACTTTTTCCCGAATGGTTTAGTGGCGCTTCAACGCTTTCTTTGCGCCTGCCTTTGCCCCTCGCACCATCCTTAACACGGCCATGTGCCGCGCCGCCTGGTTCGACTTGACAGCGGCAGTGGCGTTCTGCAACTGCAATGCTCCCAGCCCAAGCTGGAAGTTGTCCGTTTCAAGGAAGAGGAAATTCGAGTTGCTCACCGCGTAAAAAACTCCATCGAAGGCGCCGCTGGTGAGCTCGCCACGGCCGGTCGCCGGAGAATCCAAGGCGTAATTGCCGCTTAGTCCGTGGCTGCTCGTCGACCCTTGATCATTGATGTCGACGTTGCCAGCGAAGGAGCTGGTCGTGGTAACGAACTCGGCAATGTCGTCTTCCTCGTAGCCATTGGTGTTAGAGGCTGTGAGGTTCATGCCGTAGCCCTGCGTAGCAGCCAGAGTCGCGCCCGAGCTCTGGACGTAGGCCGCACCAGTGGAGACGCCGCCGCCATCAACTTCCACCAATTGGATACCGCCGCTGGATGGGTACGCGGCAAATGTGAAGGTACCGACCGCTCCTCCGGCGCCGTTTTCAAAATTGCTCAGCGTGAGCAGAAACCGGGCCCCCGAAACTGCGATGTTGCCCGAGAAGCCGTTCGGGGTGGTGTCAGCGGTACCGGCGTCGTTGAAGTCCTCGGCGCCGTTGCTGATCGTAGAGCTACCGTCCGACATCATGAGGCCTCCGACTGCGAGCGGGACGGCCGGCGAAACGCTGTAATCGAGGCCTGCCATGCTGAAAGCCAAAATGCCCGAAGGGAAGGAGGAACTGGTCTGCGAGAACAGGTCCCCGGAAAGGATAGGGGTCGAACTCGCGGAAATGAACTTCAAGTGCGTGGCGTCAATTGGGTAAACGTCAAAGATAAGTTCACCGCCGCTGGTGAAGAGGGCGGCGCTGGAGGTGGTTCCCACCGTCACGTTGGACCCCGAGCCGATGGTCAGGGTGGAGGGCGTTCCGTCGGTGTTGTAGTCCATGGAGCCAGTAGCATTTCCGGAGCCATCGAGCGTGACCACGCCAGCCGAGGCTACCGGAATGGGAGCTCCAGATGCCACGTTGATGCCAGATGCGCCCGACAAACCGAAGACATACATCCCGGCCGGCAGCTGGCTCGTCGAGGTTTGCAGGTCCAGGGTTCCGCTGCCGCTTCCATTGCCGTCGTACCACGTGATCATGCCGCCCGCGTTGGAGTTCAGGACGAAATCGACCGTAATGGAATTTGAGAACGGCGTGGTTGTGAGAAGTTTGGCCTCGCCGCGCCCGTCGGCGCCCACGCTGTAAGTGCCGCCGGTGATCGGATTATTCGTCAGAGGAGACGTGAAGCCGGAGTCGTTGATGTCTATCGTGCCGCCAGTAATGCTGTTACTGCCACCGGTGCCGTTCGCGGTGAAGGAGCCCGTCATTGCCACGACATCGGACTCGGCATCCGTTCCGACGATCGAAAACACGTACGTTCCCTTCAGATCGCTGTTGGTGAAACCGCCGGTGGGTGGCGCGCTACCGCTGTTCGAACTGCTGCTGCAGGCGACCAGGAAAGCTAGTGAAACAAGAGCAATTGTGGGCAGCAAAAAGCGATTGCGTAACGACATGACTTCCCCCTGACGAAAGGTCTTAGCGCAGATTTGGGTCTTCTGCACTCAGGTTAGCACGATTGGGTTACTGGCAGTTCCAACCCGAACCACGGGAATAAGTAGCGGTGGAAGGGACGAATTTTGACGCTTTACATCTCTTTACGTTAGCGGCCGAACGTCTGCCGGAAAGCGCTTCTTCTGTCGTTTGCCCGACATGAAAGCCGCGCCTGGGCTAAGACCAAATGTGAGCCCGGAAATGGCTGTCGTCATGAGGGATGTTCCTGGCCGCGAAGGCCCGATGCCATGGGCCGCGGGTCGCATAGGTCCTTCGCTTCGCTCAAGATGACGGCGTCGCGGGCTACGGGTGCGCGTCCCCATCCTGAACTGCAGCGGCGAGCGTGGCCAGCGACTGCTCGTAGGGCGCGCGCGCGATGCCTCTTTCGGTGATGATGGCGGCTACGTACTTGGCGGGCGTCACGTCGAAGGCGGGGTTTTCCACGGCCACGCCTTCCGGAACCATCTGCTTGCCGGCGATGTGGGTGACTTCCCGGGCATTGCGCTGCTCGATGGGAATCTGGCTGCCGTCGGGGCAAGCGAGATCAACGGTCGAAATCGGCGCGGCCACGTAAAACGGAATGTTATGTTCTTTGGCCAGCACGGCGACGGTGTAGGTTCCAATCTTGTTGGCCACGTCGCCGTTGGCGGCGATGCGGTCCGCGCCCACAACGATTGCTGCGATCTTGCCCTTTAGCATCATCGCGCCGGCCATGTTGTCAGAGATAACGGTGGTGGGGATGCCGTCTTTCATCAGTTCCCACGCGGTCAGGCGCGAGCCTTGCAGAAACGGTCGAGTCTCATCGGCATAGACGTGAATCTTCTTGCCCTGCTCGACAGCGGCGCGGATCACGCCCAGCGCGGTGCCATATCCGGCAGTGGCCAGCGCCCCGGCGTTGCAGTGGGTGAGGACTCCGCCTTCTGCGGGCATGAGGGCGGCGCCGTGGCGTCCCATGGCCTGGTTGGCGGCGATGTCTTCGGCGTGCATGCGCTGCGCTTCCTCGGCAAGCCCTTGCTTGATGTGCGCAATGGGACGGACGCGGATGCGCTCGAACTTCTCCTGCATGCGGCGGATGGCCCAGAAGAGATTGACTGCCGTCGGCCGGGTTTTGCCGATGAGGTCGCAGATCTGATCGAAGTCGCGTTTAAGATCGCCGGTAGATTCGGCTTTGGAATTGTTTACGCCGAGGGCGATGCCCATGGCGGCAGCCACGCCGATGGCGGGCGCGCCGCGCACCACCATGTTACGGATCACGTCGGCTACCTGCTCATGCGTCTTGCAGGTGACGTAGGTTTCTTCGGTGGGCAGCTTCGTCTGATCGAGGAAGCGTACGCCCTGGTCGGTCCATTCGAGGGTTTGGATCATGGGTCAGTTCTCAGTTTCGAGTTTCTGGGTTTCTAGTTTCCGGTTTCGTGATTCGAGTTGGCATTGAGATACCTGGCATTTGAGATTCGCCCAGATGCCTAGAGACTGGAAACAGGAAACTAGAAACTGAGATTCACACTTTATGCGCCTCGCAGCGATTCCTGGGATTGTTTGTGGCTGCCGGCCGGCCGCAAAGTTCGCAACTCGCGGCGACCGCGAAAATGTTGGGACTGGTCTCGCCGGTCTGCGAGAGATGCTCCTTGCGCACGTCGCTGGCGGTGAAAATCGAGACGAAGGGCGCCGGGGCCGCGGCTTTCTCCACGTTGGGGCGGCCGTTGGCCTCCTCGCGCTCGACCAGGCACATCACGCCGACGACTTCAAATCCAAATTCCCGCGCCGCCTCGATCGCCTGGATTGTCGAAGCGCCGGTGGTGCAGACGTCGTCCACAATCACGACCTGCGCGCCCTTCTCGCGGAAGCCTTCGATGCGCTGTCCGGTGCCGTGCTGCTTCTCGGCCTTGCGCACCAGGAAGCCGTTCAGCTCGCCGCTGACGACCGAGACGGCGACCACGATGGGATCGGCTCCCATGGTCAAGCCGCCGATGGCCTGCGGCCTCCATCCGCGCTGACGGATTTCTTCGAAGAAAACTTCTCCGGTGAGGCGCGAACCCTTGGCGTCAAGCGTCGTGGTGCGGCAGTCAATGTAGTAATCGCTGGTCGCGCCAGAGGAGAGTTTGAACTCGCCCAGCCGAAACGACTTGTGAGCCAGCGTACTGAGCAGCTTTTCCCGCGCGGAGGGCATGAAAAGCTACGATAGCACGAAGGGCAGACTGCGGACCTCGGACCTTGGACTTCGGGCCGGGCGTGGTAACCTGAAGTTTTCCACAATCGAACGTCGAGGTATGAAAGTGCAGAGTCCGCGTAAGGTTTCTTCCCTTCTGTTTGCCAGTTGCCTGCTCATCGCTCTGAGTAGTTCCAGTGGCGTCCCGGCGGCGTTTGCCGATGGGACCAAGACCTGGGAGCAGTCAAAGTTCGAGGAACTTACCAAGGGAACGGCCACGGGCGTGGCCATTCGCAGCACCGGCGGTCTGGAACTGGCTCCCGCGTTCAAGCTGCTCTACGGGACTCCTTCCACCTATATCTGGGCCGTGGCTGCCGACGATGCGGGAAATGTTTACGCCGCGACCGGATCGCCGGCGCGGGTCTACCGAATTACTCCTGATGGCAAGGCAAGTATCATTTTTGAGCCCCAGGAATTGCAGGTGCAGACGCTCGAAGTCGGGCCCGGCGGCGTGATCTACGCCGCCACAGCTCCGGACGGCAAAGTCTACAAGATCGAGCACAAAGCGGGAGAGAAAGCCGAGCCAACAAAGACTGACAGCAAGAATGCCGGCAAGGATGCAGACAAAGACACGACGAAAGACGCGGCTAAGCCCACGCTGGATCCCGGCTGGAGTTCGTCCGTTTATTTTGCGCCGGGGACGAAATACATCTGGGATCTGATGCTCGATAAGGCGGGAAATCTGTACGTGGCGACGGGAGATCACGGAGAAATCTACAAAGTAACCGCCAAAGGCGAGCACTCGCTGTTTTTCAAGAGCGATGAAACCCACATTCGCGTGCTGGCTCTCGATGGACAAGGGAACCTGATTGCCGGCACAGACGGCAGCGGCCTGGTCTACCGCATTTCTCCGGCGGGCGAAGGATTCGTTCTGTACAGCGCTCCCAAGAAAGAGATCACAGCTCTGGCGCTCGATCACGAGGGCAATATCTATGCTGCCGGAGTGGGCGAGAAGAAAGCGCCGGGGGGAATGGCTCCGATGGGCGGGCCATCGGCGATGATCACGATGCCGGCGAATGCGCCGGTGGCGACCGGTCCACAGGCTCCGGGCATCACCATCACGCCCGTGCCCGGCACCGTGCAGACGGGACCGTTTCCCTTTCTGGGCGGCGGGGTGACCGGGGGATCGGATGTCTACCGCATCGCCCCCGATGGTTCTCCATCCCAGATCTGGACTTCGCATGAGGACATCGTGTACGCCCTGGCATTTGATGCGCAGAACAGACTGCTCGCCGGCACGGGCAACCGCGGCCACGTTTTCGCGATCACCGGGCCGGACGAATTTTCCGATCTGCTGAAAGCGCCGGCATCGCAGATCACGGGTTTCGCCAAAGCGCCCGGGGGCGGCCTTTATGCGGCCAGCAGCAATCTGGGAAAGATTTTTGTGCTCGGCCCGGGGCCGGAGTCCGAAGGAACGTACGAGAGCGACGTTTTTGACGCCAAGATTTTTTCGCGCTGGGGACGGGTGGAATTTCGCGGCGCCGGGAGCGTCGACTTGCTGGCGCGCAGCGGCAACGTGGACAATCCCGACCGCAACTGGAGTCCATGGAAGAAAGTGGACTTGGCGAAGGACGCCGAGATGGGAGTTCCTCCGGCGCGCTACGCTCAGTGGAAAGCGGTGCTGCACGCCGGAAATACGAAGCCGGCGGTGGACAGCGTCACATTGAATTATCTGCCGAAAAACGTCGCACCCGTAATTGATGATGTCTCGGTACAGGTCGGCACGCGCTACCAGCCCCTGCCGAAAACGACGGGAATGCAGATGGGTGCTGACGTAGGCGGATCGTCTGGTGGACATTTTGAATCGCCCATGCCCAGCGTGCACGACCGCGATGCCATCGGAGTGAAGTGGAACGCGCACGACGACAACGACGATGAACTGGTTTACTCGGTCTACTACCGCGGCGACGGCGAAACCCGGTGGCTGCTGCTGAAAGACAAGCTGACCGACAAGGCCTATTCCTTCGACGCCAGCCTGCTTCCCGATGGCGGCTACACGGTGAAGGTGGTGGCTTCGGATGCGCCTTCGCACTCGCCGGGCGAAGCGCTGACGGCGGAAAAAGTAAGCCGCCGGTTTGAAGTGGACACCACGCCTCCGCGCATTGAAAACCTGACGGCGTCGGTCGAAGGCTCGCAGAATCAGGGCGCGCAGATTCATGTGCGCTTCCGGGCGGAAGATGGATTCTCGACCATCAAGCGCGCCGAGTATTCAGTGGATGCGGGCGAGTGGAAGTATGTCGAGCCGGTCGGGCAATTGTCGGACGCGAAAATCGAAGACTATGACTTCAAAATCGCGCTGGATGCGGGGAAGGACGCGGCGCCCGAGCATGTGGTGGTGGTGAGGGTTTACGACAAGTACGACAATCTGGGCGCGGCCAAGACGGTGCTGCGCGGGAAGTGACTCGGACAGACTATCCCGCGGCCAGATAAATGTAGCGAAGAATGAACAGCGCGGTCAGGATCCAGATCAGCACGCTGACTTCGCGGAACTTTCCCGCCGCCACTTTCACCAGCGTGTACGAAATCAAGCCGAGGCTGAGGCCGGTGGCGATGCTGAAGGTCAGCGGCGTCGCCAGCAAGGTCACGAATGCAGGAATGGCCTCAGTGAATTCGGACCATTGGACGCGGGCAATGGCCTCGGTCATCAGCGCCCCTACCAGAATCAGGGCTGGGGCGGTGGCGTAGGCGGGAATCGCCGCGGCCAACGGCGTGCAGAACAGCGCCAGGAGAAATAGCGCGGCCACCACGATGTTGCTCAGCCCGGTCCGGGCGCCGGCAGCTACTCCGGCGGCGCTTTCGATGTAACTGGTCACGGTCGAGGTTCCGGTCAAGGCTCCGAAGATCGTACCGATTGCGTCCGACACCAGGGCGCGCCCCACGCGGGGAATCTTACCGTTTTTGACGAATCCTCCCTGTTCGCAGACTCCCACCAGAGTGCCGACGTTATCGAAAAGATCCACGAACAGGAAAATGAAAACGATTTCTAACAGGCCCAGGTGCAACGCACCGCGCAGATCAAGTTGCAGCCAGGTGGAGGAAGGATGCGGAAGAGAGAAGATCGCGGCGGGCTGGCGGGTTATCCCGCGAAAAATACCCAATAGCGTCGTGGCAAAAATTCCGATGAGAATTGCCCCGCTCACCTTGCGGCTCATCAGGACCAGCATGATCACCAGCCCCAGGCAGGCCAACTGCGCCTCGCGGTTGGAAAAGCTGCCCAGACTGACAAAGGTTGCGGAATTTGCGACCACTAATTTGGCATTGCGCAATCCGACAAAGGCAATGAACATGCCGATTCCGCCCGCCGTCGAGTGCTTCAGGCAGTCGGGAATGCCATTGACAATCTGCTCGCGCACGCGGGTCACGGTGAGGATCAAGAAGAAGACGCCGGAAAAGAAAATTACGCCGAGCGCGGTGCGCCAGGGCACGTGCATGCCCAGACACACGGAATAGGTGAAATACGCGTTGAGCGACATGCCGGGGGCGAGCGCGATGGGATAGTTGGCGTACAGTCCCATGACCAGCGTGGCTGCGGCGGAGGCAATGCAGGTCGCGAAGACCACGCCTTCGACCGGCATCCCTGCCTGGGAAAGAATCTGCGGATTCACGACGACGATGTAGGCCATCGTGAGGAACGTGGTCAGGCCGCCCAATAGCTCCTGGCGGACCGTGGTCTGGTTTGCGGAAAGACGGAAATAACGTTCGATCAATGCCGATCCTCTTGCGGAACACCGCGGAATGAAAGCGACAATTCTACGGCATCGGTCGTGCCGTGGCGATCAGCGTTCGCGGCCTAACTGATCTGGAGGTCGAAAGGAAAAACCAGACAGCGGGAACTCTTGACGGCGTAAGATTGTCGTAACTAGGTACCAAAGTGTATTATTTTCTTGACATTAGCTGTAGTTGCTCCAGAATTGGGCCGATGGTTGCTAGTGTCCGGACGGAGATAGCCAATGCCTAATCGCCGCAAAATCAACTTTCAGGGTCAAGTTGTTGATGCTGAGGTCGTCGACTTTGAGGCGGATAAAGAGCAATGGAGTACCTACATCCTCCAGGATGGGACATCGCTCAAGGTCAAGGCTGTTGTGACGGAAGTCGCTAGACTTGAGGGCGTGTTCTCGCCCACGGGCGACCCTGTATACATGATACAAGCATCACAGATAATGCACGTAAATGCACCCGATGCGCTCCGGAGGAAGTAAATGACCTTTGCCGTTCCAGAGTATGATGCTGCCACACCGTCTGTTTGCGTTACCAACGGGACAGACGCGCTGGTGGAGGCAGGGAAGGAAACCAGCGTTCCATCCCAACTCGATAATTTCTGGGGCCTCATCTCATTTTCTGGGATGTCTAGAACCGCCGTTCCGGTCAGCGCATTCGTGGCAAGGAGTTTTTCGGCTCTGAGCAATGTGCAAGCGGTATTGGCAGGCGAGAGCAGAGATGTGCTGCACGTCTGGGTCATGATCAACGAGTGGATTCCCTCCGCCCGCAAACAGATTTATTCAGTGCAGAAGATGGTGATGAAGCAACTTGAGGGACTCCACTTCGACTTCTACGTCGTTGATCTGCCGCACGGCACAAGACCCCAGGAAATGGTTTCTGATATTCCGGTCATATTCAATCGTGCCGAACAAAACCCAGCATCTCCAGATTGCTCAGAACAATGAGCAGTTTTTCGGTCACCTCGATCTCGCCAGCCCTCCATCTCGGGGCTGGGGCTCGACCGCTGCATTCTACGCAGCCCTCCACTACGTGGAAGCCTTTTTCGGCACCAAGGCGAAGCATTCCGCTGACCACCGCACCCGCGACAACAACATGGTCCAATACACCGAGACCATGGCCATCTACGATCAGTTTTGTGAGCTAAAGAATATTTCCACGCGAGCTCGCTACTATGGTCGCTATCCATCCGAATCTGAGTTCAGGGAGCAAGTGTTACCTGCCCTCCAAGATGTGCGTGTGGAGATGATGAAACACTGCTAGATCGTCCTTGTCGTTCATCCACACGAATTGATCAAGGGCTACTGTGCGGGATCACGAGGCCGGGGTGTCACCGCCGCTGCTCGCTCCGGAAACCTCCGGCATACTAGAACTCTTCATCGTGTGGAGTTCGCCCGCGTGCCGCAGTTCCGGGAAAAGCCATGCCCACAGGGCGATGACGACCAGCGTTCCCACGCCGCCGAGAATGACGGCGGGAACCGTTCCCAACCACTGGGCGGTGACTCCGGACTCGAACTGGCCGAATTCATTCGACGTTCCAATGAAAATCATGTCCACGGCAGTGACGCGCCCGCGCATTTCGTCGGGAGTCGCAAGCTGGGTGAGCGTGGCGCGGATGATGACGCTTATCATGTCGCTGGCCCCGGCCAGCAGCAGCGCGATGAGGGAGAGCGTGAGGCTGCGTGAAAAGCCAAAGACGATGGTGAAGACTCCGAATCCGGAGACGGCCCACAGCAATGTAATGCCGGACGGCCCGCGCAAGGGGCGATGCGCCAGCAGGATCGCCATCAGCGCGGCGCCCACGCCGGGAGCGGTGCGCAGCAGCCCGAGTCCCCAGGGGCCGGTGTGCAGAATTTCACGGGCGTACACCGGGAGCAGAGCCACGGCTCCGCCCAGGAGCACGGCAAACAGATCCAGCGAAATTGCGCCCAGGATGAGCTTCCGCGTCCAGATGAAATGCAGGCCGGCGAAGACGGTCTTGAAGGATATGCTTCTAGACGAAAAAGAGTCGCGCGGCCGTGCCTTGACCTCCGGCCGGATGCGGAACGACGAGATCGTCGCTCCAATGGCAGTCAGCAGCGCGACCGCGTAGACCACGGAGGGCCCGTGACTGACAGCGTAGAGGATGCCGCCAAACGACGGCCCCAGAATCGTCGCCGTCTGAAATATGGTGGCGTTCCAGGCGACCGCGTTGGGGAAGTCCTTTTCCGGAACCAGTTGCGGCAGGATGGAGCGGCTGGCCGTGCTGTTAAACGACCGCACCACTCCCAGCAGGACCAGCACCACGTAAACAGCATTCACGGAGTGCAGTCCGCGCTGCGCCAGCGCCAGCAGCAGCGCGAAGCAGACTCCATATCCGGCATAACAGGCCGAAAGCACCGCTCGCCGCGGGAAGCGGTCGGAGGCGTGGCCGGAGATGGGGAAGAGCAGGATTCCCGGCAGGAACTGCGCCAGTCCGACCAGCCCGAGATCGAGCGGCCGCTTGGTGATTTCGTAGACTTGCCAGCCGACGGCGACGGCCTGCATCTCGACCGCCGCAACGATGAGGAAGCGGGCAATCTGGAACAGCACGAACCCCGGATGGGTAAAGGCGGCGCGTCCGGCTCTGGCGTCGTCAGGTGCGGGCATGAACCTCTAATGTGCCATAACATGCGTGTTAAGAGAGAATCTGTTTGCATTTATCGAAGGCCGGTATGTTTAAGCAGAATTCGCTGCCGCGGTTTATCCGCGTCTGGCGACCTGCGGTCGGGAATTGCTGCCTCTCGTCGCTAAGGAGATGCCTCCTTCCGCCGCCAGTGGCACACTCCGAGTTGGGAGGTATCACCAATGCGAAGCAGAACGATTTCAGCTTTAGTTTCCGGACTGGTCCTATGGGCGGTTTTCAGTCTTCCCGGGCAGTCTTTGTTTCTTCCATCTCTGGTAGCGCAATCCACGCCCGCAACATGGGACCTGCCGCAGGGACTTAGCGTGAAGGACTCTGGCCCCCGCACCTACCGGTTTGCCGTGGACTACAACACCGCGAACACCCGGGGCGAGATCATCCATCGTCAGCGCCTGACGGGGGAGTACACACGAGGGCTGCCGGGCGGAGAGGTCATCTGGAAGAACGTCACCCAGGCGGATGCCGACGGCGCCACGGCTCCGTTCGGAACGCCGCAGAAGCGCGATTTCATGGAAGGGTTCCGCTATGTAAACGACATTTCCAGCACCATGAAGCCTGAGTTCTTCAAAGCGTTTCCTCCAACCGCGGTCTTCGAGCGTAATCTGGTTTGGGATACGGGGATGATCGAGAACTTCGGCCAGGACTTCTTCGATCATTTGAAGCTGAACGAGCCTTATCAGATCCTCTCCAACCAGGACGTGAACATGCCGGACGTGGGCACGTTTCGTAACCACAATGTCGTTCTGGAGTGGGTCGGACGTTCGCGTCGAAACGGCCAGGACTGTGCCCTCATCAGCTACGAGGCCTTTCTCAACCCGGTCGAAATCGCGAACGGGGGCATGACTCTGAAAGGACGCAGCGACTACTGGGGACAGATTTGGGTGTCGCTCGCGACCAAACAGATCGAATACGGCACCATCAATGAGAGTGTCGTGGGAGAGATGAAACCGCCCGGCCAGGAGACAACGCAGGTCATCAATGTCTTCCGCACCGCGACTTTCGAGCCCGTAAACGCAAAGTAGTAGAGAATACGCAACAGGGCAAAGGGGAAGCTATGGGATCGAAAAGGTTTAGAGTGCCGAATTACTTGCTGTGGCCCAATATGGCCGTGGCTGTGGTGACTCTGATCCTGATCGCGGCGAATCAAATAACGAGCGTCCGGGTACTGCTGCACGTACTTGCCTATGAGCTCATTTACGCGAACCTGATCTCGGCTCTCGGCCTTTTGTTGGTAGGCGTGCTCCAGCAAACATTGGTTCGCCGCAAGCTTCCGCTGGTTCGTACCTTTGCCCTGTGCCTTATCGTCGTTATTCCTGTTGGCATTTTGCTGGTGCAGGCGCTGCTGATGGGGATAGGCTTCGTGGTCCCACAACACTTTTGGCTCGAGTACTACCACTCGTTGCGCGTCTGCATGCCACTGGCCGCGGTGTTCGGGTTGGGCGCCTTTGTGCATGAATCTTTGCGTGTACGGGTCGAGGTTGTGGAGGGGAAGCTTCACGAAAAAGAAATGGCCGAAGAACGAACACAGAAACTGGCGGCGGAGGCTCGGCTGCGTTCGCTGGAATCGCGAATTCACCCGCACTTCCTGTTCAACACCTTGAACTCAATCAGCTCGCTCATCGCAGTGAATCCCGCGCGTGCCGAACAGATTGTGGGCCGTCTGGCAGCGTTGTTGCGGGCCTCGCTGGATACGAGTAATCAACCGCTGATTCCATTGCACCAGGAATTGGTAATGGTCGAGAGCTATGTCGACATCGAAAGAGTGCGCTTTGGCGACAAGCTTCGCGGTTCGGTGAAGGTGCCGGCCGAACTCCAAGATGTAAAAGTCCCGCCTATGTCGGTGCAGTCGTTGGTCGAGAATGCGGTGAAGCACGGGATCACCCCGCAGAGCGGAGGCGGAGAGTTGCTGGTCACGGCGTCGGCAGAGAATGGCAACCTGCGGATTGAAGTTCGCGATACAGGGCCGGGCTTCGATCTGGCGGCGATTCCCGCTGGCCATGGCCTGAACAGCCTGGTGGAGCGCCTCGATGCTTTGTTCGGCGGGAAAGCGCGCCTCAACGTTCTTCGGAAAGACGGTTATTCTGTGGTAGAGATGGTTTTGCCGCGCGTATGAAACTGCGTGCCTACCTGGTGGACGATGAACCGCTGGCGTTGGAGCGCCTGCGCCGGTTACTGGAACGCACGGGATGCGTCGAAGTTACCGGCAGCACGACCGAGCCCGAGCAGGCCGTGGCGGCGTTGACCGCGGATCCGCCCGACGTGTGCTTCTTAGATATTCAGATGCCGCGGCTCAACGGCTTCGAGGTTTTGGCACGACTCCCTGCCCAGCCCATCGTGATCTTCACCACCGCCTACGATCAGTACGCGCTGAAGGCGTTCGGCGTGAACTCGGTTGACTACTTGCTGAAGCCAGTGGAACCGGAGTCTCTGGACCGAGCTCTTAAGAAAGTTGAACGATTGCGGAGTTCGGGCCAACCCGCGCAGCCAGACTTCCCGGCTCTGCTTAAGCAGCTCACCGACTCGCTCCGCGAAACTAAGCCGGAGTACCCCGACCGGATTGCTTCGCGGCTGGGAGACAAGCTCTGGTTCCTCGATCTGGCCCGGGTAACGCATTTCTATGCCGAGGACAAATTGACTTATGCGGTGTCGGAGGGCAAGGCTTACTGCGTCGACTACGCGATCACGGAGTTAGAGAAGAAGTTGGACCCGAAGAGATTTCTCCGCATCCACCGCAGCACGGTGGTTAACGTGGACTGGATCAAGGAAGTCGCATCGCTTCCCGGAGGAGCCTTGAATGTTCGCTTAAAAGATGGCCGGGATACGGACTTGACCGTGGCGCGCGACCGGGCCCGAGAGTTCAAAGCGCGGGTGGGGTGCTAGGTTGGAATCTAGGGTTGGTAACTTGCAGGATGCGTCGAGGCGGCCGGGATGGTGCCGGCGCTACGAAGACTCCAACGGGGATGTGAAGGCTAGCTCTGGCCCGCTGTGGCGGCACGCGACGCCGCAGTGAAGACCTCTACGCGGTTTCGGCCATTTTTCTTCGCCGCATACAGACTGACGTCAGCTTCGTGCAGGAACTCGGAGACTGTGCGATCGCGGCTGCAGCAGGTGGAGGTAACCCCCATGCTGATAGTGGTCGAAACCGTTCCAAACGGAGTCCCAATGGGATCTTTCCCCACCAGATTACGAATGGAGTCGGCGCGGCGAGATCCGGCGGTCAAGCTACAACCTGGCAGAATGATCAGGAATTCTTCGCCGCCATAGCGGCCGACCACGTCGTAAGGCCGCAAGTCCAGCTTCAGTCTCCGCGCTACTTCCTTCAGAACCTCGTCGCCGGCGGCGTGGCCCAGAGTGTCATTGACGCGCTTGAAATGGTCAATATCGACGAGGATGACAGTCGTGGGCTTGCCCTCGCGTCCGCCGCGGGAGAACTCGCGGTCGAGCGCAGCCAGGATTTCCGAGCGGTTCAGCAGGTTGGTCAGAAAATCATGAGTGGCGGCGAAACGCAGGGATTGCTGCAGTTCGAGAATCCTCTTACCCACCATGATGCGGGAACGCAACTCGGCCGCGTCCACCGGCTTCGACAGGTAGTCGTCGGCTCCGGCTTCCATGGCGATCAGGCGGTCCTGCTTCTGGGTCTTGGCCGTCAGCATGATGGTGTAGATGTAGTTCCCCCGGCTGAGCTTGCGGATGCGGCGCAGGACATCAATGCCGTCGAGGCCGGGCAGCAACCAGTCGAGCAACGCGAGATCGGGCGGATCAGGAGCCTCCAGTAGTTTGATGGCTTCCGTACCGCTGCCAACGCCGACGTGTTCGAGTCCCCAATCGGTCAGATAGCTGCCGAGCTTGCGCCGTTCGATGTAAGAGTCTTCAACCAGCAGGATCTTCATGGCTTTCCCCCTGCATGTTTGCAGCAAGGCTATGCCCTTCACAAGTTACGAGCAGACACGGAAGGACATGTCCGGGAGGGTGTGGAAGCCGGTATCAGGGGCAAACGCAGCTTGCCCTGAGTGACGCCGAAAGGTTCGCAGGCTTTAGTGATAGGGGCGGACGCATTCGTCCGCCCCGCGACCGTGAGCGAAGATAAGGGGCGCTTTTATTGCGCGCTTTGCGCGCAACCCCGGACGATGCGTCCGGGGCTACGCTTCGTACGCTCACGCCACCAGCGGAGCGTTGGCGATTCCGGCGGTGCCAAAGACCCGGCTGTAGCGTTCGATTTCCGCCGGAGGCCCCAGCGCCTTGGAATAGTTATCGGAGAGCTTCACGGCCGGCCGCCCTTCGACGGCCGAGACTTTGCAGATCAGGCCGATGGGATCAAACCCGCCGCCTTCGTTAGGATTGCAGCCGCGAAAGTCGTTGGTGAGCAGCGTCCCCCAGCCGGCACTGAAGCGGATGCGCCGGTCGGGAGTCCACTTGTTACTATCGTGAAAATCGGCGGCGCTGCGGAAATCAGCAGGGGCGAGACCCTTCGCCAGAGTCCCGCCGAAGTAAGCATGCAATCCAAGGATCGCGTCTACATCCAGCGTGTCGGAGGCGACAATCAACTTCTCGCGCGGATCGCGCGAGCGCGCTTTCAGCCACGCGATGAATTCGTCGCCGGCAACGTAAGGATTCTTGCTGTCTACACGCTGGCCCGTCCAGTCGGCCACCCAGTCGGGCGCGCTGATGAGAAATTGCGTCGTCCCAAACGTATCGGGCAGCATGACGCGCAGCGCTCCCTCGTAGGTCTGCTGCCACAGTTCCAGAACGCGGTACTGCGAGGCTTTCAGGGCCACGTCGTCCGGCGCCAGCGCGGCCATCACCATGGGAATCTCATGGGCGTTGGTGCCAATCGCCTCCAGGTCGTGTTTGTGGGCCAGGAAGGCGTTCGAGGTGCCGATGAAGTTGCTCCCCAGATTGGCCACCATGGCCACAACCACATACTCCTGCCATAGAAAGCTGTGGCGACGCCGCGTGCCAAAGTCCGCGACGCGCAATCCGGGAACCCCGCGCAGCCGCTCGATCTTGTTCCACAATTTCGTCTTGGCCCGGGCGTAGAGAATATCGAGGCCGAACTCGCTCAGCGTCTTCAGCTGCGACCGCGTCTTCAGCTCATCGAGGATGGCCAGCGCGTACAGTTCCCACATCGTGGTCTCGGTCCACGGGCCGTCGAACGAGAGGTGAATCTGGCCGTCGTGTACCGACAGCTGATAATCTGATAAGCGGAAGTCGTGCTCCAGCCACTCCAGAAACCCGGGCTCGAAAATGCCCCGCCGTCCGAAGAAGGTGTTGCCGGCCAGCCAGACCAGTTCCGACTTGCGGAAGCGCAGCCCGCGCACGTGCTGCAGTTGCACCTTAAGCTCTTCGATGTGGATGATGTCGGCCATCCGCACAGCGGGATGGCGGTTGGAAAGCGAGAACTCCACCCGCGTCTGGGGAAAATGCTTCCAGATGAACTGCAGCATCAGCAGCTTGTAGAAGTCGGTGTCCAGCAGCGAGCGGATGACCGGATCGAGTTCCCAGTTGTGGTTATGCGCGCGTTCGGCGAGGTCAATGATCATTGAGGGGGCAGGCTTCAGCAACAGTGTAGAGGATAACGCAGCCCTTCGGGCGACTACGTGTAGCCCCGGACGCCCTCGTCCGGGGTTGGGCGCAGGCGCGCAATAAATGGCGGTCGACGGCGAGCGAGCGGTTGAGACGAACGTTGTCGATTGAGACCGAAGTTGCCGGACGCTCGCTTCGGTCGCGGGGCGGACCCTTCGGCTTCGCTCAGGGCAAGCTGCGTCCGCCCCTACACGCGCCTGTAGAATCAGTTCATGTGGTTCGTCCGTACCGTGGGGTGGCTGGCTTGCGTCGTCTACTCGACCATTCCGTCGTTCTGGCTGATGATTCATCCTCGGGCGCATCGCTGGCGGGCGCGGGTGCGCTCGCCGCTGCGGGTGCTGGTGCCGGCGTGGATTCTGATGTGGGTCGGGATGGGCGCGTTGACCGAGCCATGGCGCGGAGTGGCGCTCTATTCTTCGTGGTGGGGCTGGATTCCGGCGGCGGCGCTGTTTGGCGTTGGCATCTACCTTTATTTGCATGCGGGAACGCACTTCAGCCTGGCGCAGCTTGGCGGCCTGCCCGAGATTCGGGCGAATCATCAGGACGATCGCCTGGTGACGACGGGGATTCGAGCGCGGGTAAGGCATCCGGTGTATCTGGGGCATCTTTGCGAAATGGTGGCGTGGAGCGTTGGGACGGGCCTGGTGGTGTGCTGGCTGCTGACCGGCTTCGCGATCGTTACGGGTGCAGTGATGATCCGGATGGAGGATAACGAGTTGGAGAAGCGGTTTGGTGAGGAATACCGGCATTATCGCTTGACCGTGCCTGCCGTTCTGCCTCGAATCTGACAGGGCAAGAGCTTCAACGCAGGGGACGCCGAGGCCGCAGAGGGATGCGCCAGCTATAATCCGACTTGGCTGAGGTCTGAAGTCCGAGGTCCGACGCCTGCTCTTCATGCGCTTCGAACTCTTCATCGCTCGCCGCTACCTGCGCGCCAAACGGCGCCAGGCGTTCATTGGCATCATTACGGCCCTCTCCATCGCCGGGGTCACGGCTGGAGTCGCCTCGCTGGTGATCGCGCTGGCCATCAACAACGGATTTCGCCAGGACCTCCAGCAGCGGCTGCTGGGTTCGACTTCGCACATCAGCCTTTTGCGCATTGCCGATGACGGCATCAAGGACTGGCCCGCGCTGATGGACCGTCTGGCGAAGCAGCCGCACGTCGTGGCCGCGGCTCCGGCGATCTTCGAGCAAGTGTTGATCTCGCGCGGACCGCGGGCGCGGGGAGCCGTGCTGAAGGGGATGATTCCGCGGTACGAGCGGAGAGTCGGCGATCTGCTGAGTACAGTGAAGGAGGGATCGGCGGAGGCGTTGGAGGACAGCGGAGAGCAGCCGGGCTTGCAGCCCGGCCTGTCCGGGTCTGAGACCCGGACCCACACGGGCAACCCCGATTCGATCGCTGCCGTCGAGCAGCGTGTTGCCGGCATGCCGCCTATCGTGCTGGGCAAAGATATGGCGGACGGTCTGGGCGCAACCGTCGGCTCCGTCGTTCTTGTGACCAGTCCCCAGGGCGAGTTGACTCCCTTCGGAATGGTGCCGAAATATAACCGCTTCCGCGTGGTGGGAATTTTCAACTCCGGCTTCTTCGATTACGACTCGTCATGGGCATTCGCGCGCCTGTCGGACGCGCAGCAATTGTTTGGCCTGGGCAATCTGATCTCGGTCATGGAATTCAAGGTGGATGACATCTACCGGGCCGACGTGATCGCGCGCAGCCTGGAAGACGCCGCCGGTAAGGGTTTTATGGCCACTAACTGGATGGAGCAGAACAAAGCCCTGTTCCGCGCCCTGCGCCTGGAGCGCGTAGTCACATTCATCACGATCGGCCTGATTGTTTTCGTGGCGGCCCTCAACATCCTGATTAGCCTCATCATGATGGTCATGGAGAAGACGAAAGACATTGCCGTGCTCATGTCTATGGGGACGCGTAAGGGGCAGGTGCGGAACGTATTTATCGCGCAGGGAGTGCTGATCGGCGTGATCGGAACCGCGATTGGCCTGGTGCTGGGCTACGCCATTTCCTACGCCGGAGGCCATTACCACATCATTTCGCTTTCGCCCGAAGTGTACTCGATTGACTACGTGCCTTTTGCGCCGCGGGTGATCGACGGCGTCATCGTGGCGTTGGTCGCGGTGGGGATCTCTTTTGTGGCGACGCTCTATCCTTCGTGGTCGGCGTCGCGGATTCTGCCGGCCGAGGCGCTGCGGTATGAGTGAAAACTTCTTGGCCACGGATTCAGGCGGATTGACACGGACAAGGCAAATTCGGCGGATTGTGACCCCGGTTACGGCGACGGAATCCGCAACCTTATACAGTTTTCGAGTATGGATTTTGGAAGGTGAGAAGGCAGCGCAGGGTCTGAAAATCGCACGCACCACGCACGTCCGGCGGGCTGACGGTGCCCGGACAATCTTCTTACACGAAGCAGGAGCGGCTAAAACGCCGGTTTGGAACGAAAGAGACGCGAATTGCATCTAACCGAGCAAGAATGGATGTTGCGGGTGGAAGGACTGAAGAAGGCTTTCCGGTCCGGCGAATCGGATCTGGTGCTCTTTGAGAACCTATCGTTTTCGGTGAAACGAGGCGAGATGCTCGCCATTGTGGGCGAGTCGGGAGCGGGGAAAAGTACCTTATTGCACATCCTCAGCGCTCTTGATCGGGCTTCGGCAGGTGACGTATACTGCGCCAACTTGCGATTGAGTTCCTTGTCGCACGACGAAGCCGCAGACTTTCGCAACCGGGAGACGGGCTTCGTGTGGCAGTTTCATTACCTGCTGCCGGAGTTTACGGCGGCGGAAAACGTTGCCATGCCGCTGCTGCTGCGGGGGCAGACATGGCAGCAGGCCGAACCGGAAGCATTACGCTGGCTGCGTGAGGTCGGACTGGAGCAGCGCGCGCATCACCGCTCGGGAGAGTTGTCGGGCGGGGAGCAGCAGCGGGTAGCTCTGGCCCGGGCGCTCATTACCCGGCCCAAGCTGTTGCTGGCGGATGAGCCCACGGGAGACTTGGACGGACAGACGGCGGAAGCGGTTTTCGCTTTGATTGCGCGATTGCATCGCGAGCACCAACTTACCTCCCTCATTGCTACGCACAATTTGTCGTTCGCGCGCCGCTGCCATCGTGTATTAAGGTTGCAGCGAGGGCGAGTGGAGGAGATTCCTCCGGAATCGTTGCCGGGGTGAGGGATTTGGCGCAGCAAGAGTAAGATTAGTGCGCAAAAGTGAAAGAAAATGGCCTGCGGAACAGTCTGTAAAGGCAGGGCTTAGACGGTTCCTTCGGTAACGCGCAAGGGGTTAGGGAATCGTTTCCGGCTTGGGTTTCCGGGCCCTTTGATTGCATAATGTAGGGAACAGATTGGTGTTGGTCGAGGTTGCTGTAAACCAGGGATCGGGTTCGGTAGGTCGGGCGGACGGCGGCCCGGCCGGGAAGGTCAGGGGCAGGGCATTATGTTCGAACGCTATACGGAGAAAGCCAGACGCGTCATCTTCTTTGCGCGTTACGAGGCCAGCCAGTTCGGCTCTCCTTACATCGAGACGGAGCACCTGCTGCTGGGGTTGCTGCGGGAGGACAAGGCGCTTACCAACCGCTTCCTGCGCTCCCATGCCTCGGTCGAATCCATCCGCAAGCAGATCGAGGGGCACACCACCATCCGGGAAAAGGTTTCGACCTCGGTGGACCTTCCGTTAAGTAATGAGTGCAAGCGGGTTTTGGCCTACGCCGCCGAGGAGGCGGAACGTCTTTCCCATCGCCACATCGGGACCGAACATTTGTTGTTGGGGCTACTACGAGAAGAGAAGTGCTTCGCCGCCGAGATCCTGCATGAGCGCGGCCTGCGGCTTTCGACCATCCGCGAAGAACTGGCCCGCAGCACGCAGGAAAAGGCCCAGCCTCAGCGGCAGCGCGAGTCGTCGCTGCTGAGCGAGTTTTCCCGCGATTTGACCCAGGCGGCCACCGACAGTCAGTTGGATCCGCTGGTCGGGCGCGAAAGCGAAGTAGACCGCGTCATCCAGATTCTCTGCCGCAGAACGAAGAACAATCCCGTATTGATCGGCGAGCCGGGCGTGGGCAAGACCGCCATCGTCGAAGGACTGGCGCAGCGTATCGCCGACGGCGAAGTGCCGTCGTTTTTGGCGGACAAACGCATCCTGGCGCTCGACCTTTCGCTCATCGTGGCCGGGACAAAATACCGCGGCCAGTTTGAAGAGCGGTTGAAGACCATCATGAAGGAATTGATGGAGTCGCAGAACTCCATCATCTTTATTGACGAGTTGCACACGCTGGTGGGCGCAGGCTCGGCCGAGGGTTCGCTCGACGCCGCCAACATTCTCAAGCCGGCATTGTCGCGGGGCGAGATTCAGTGCATTGGCGCCACCACCCCCGGCGAATATCGCAAGTCCATCGAGAAGGACCGGTCGCTCGAACGGCGCTTCCAGGCCGTGAAAGTTCCGCCCCCGAACGAGGCCGATGCGGTCAAGATTCTGTTTGGCATCAAGGACCGCTACGAAAAGTTCCACGCCGTCACCTACACCGACGACGCGATCAACTTCGCCGTGTCGCACTCGAGCCGCTACATTCCTGACCGCTTCCTGCCCGACATGGCGATCGACCTGGTGGATGAAGCCGGGGCCCGGGTCAAGCTGCGCCAGACTTCGCTTCCGGAAGAACTGACGGAAGTTCAGAAGCGGATCAAGTTCATTGTGCACCGCATGGAAAACGCCATCGCGAACCACGAGTTCGAGAAGGCGCGCTTCTACTCGGACGAAGAACGCAAGGAGCGCGAGAACCTGCGCGCCCTGCGCGAGAAGTATCACCTGGACGAGTCTTCCACTGGCGTGGTGAACCGCGAGGACATCGAAGAAGTTGTCTCGCGCTGGACCGGAGTTCCGGTTACCTCGATCAAGGAAGAAGAGACGCAGAAACTGCTGCGCATCGAAGAAGAACTGCATAAGCGCATCATCTCGCAGGATAAATCCATCAGTGCGCTGGCTCGTGCCATCCGCCGCTCGCGCGCCGGATTGAAGAATCCGAACCGTCCGATCGGCTCGTTCCTGTTCCTGGGGCCGACCGGCGTGGGCAAGACCGAAGTTGCCCGCACGCTGGCGCAATTCATGTTCGGCACAGAAAAGGCGCTGGTCCGCTTCGACATGTCGGAGTTCATGGAAAAGCACTCGGTCTCGAAGCTGATCGGCTCGCCTCCGGGATACGTGGGCTACGAAGAGGGCGGGCAGTTGACCGAGCGCGTGAAGCGCGCGCCCTACTCGGTCGTGTTGCTCGACGAAATCGAGAAGGCGCACCCGGATGTGTTTAACATCCTGCTGCAGGTCTTTGAAGACGGCCAGTTGACCGACGGCCTGGGCAATACGGTCGACTTCAAGAACGCGATCATCATCATGACCTCGAACATCGGGGCGCGGCACCTGCAGAAGCGCGAAGGGCTGGGCTTCCAGTCGACCAAAGAGGATGCGATCGCCGAAAAGGTCGAGGAACTGGTCAAGAACGAGGTCAAGCGCACCTTCAACCCCGAGTTCCTGAACCGGCTCGACGAAGTCATCATTTTCAACGCTTTGGGCGAGAACGACCTGATCCAGATTCTGGAACTCATGGTGACGCAGCTCAACCAGAACCTGGCGCAGAAGTCGATCACGGTCACGGTGGCCGACGACGCCAAGAAATGGATCCTGAACCAGACGCTGACCGATCGCAGCTATGGCGCGCGTCCCTTGCGGCGGGCGCTGCAGAAGTACATCGAAGACCCGCTGTCGGAGGCGTTGATCCAGGGGACGATCACCACGCGTCCGGCGTTCATCGAGGTCTTCCTCGAAGCCAACAAGCTGTTCTACCGCCCGGTGGATTCGGAAAAGGCGGAAGGCGTGCTGTTGTACGGGAATTAGACTTGTGTGGGACCGGGTCTTCGATCCGGTCAGGCCGAGCGAGCTCGGCAGGGTTTGGCATACACCTAGCGAAGAAATAGCGAAATATCTACCAAGGCTAAAGCCTTCGATGGGCCTAGGCGCCTACGCTCCCCGCCCGCCTTCGCGGCCTCCCTCCCAACTTCCCATTTGCCCGCGCCGCTTCCTTCTTCGCCGTGCTCCGTGCCATCCCTCCCCTGCGCCCGATCTTTGCCATCCAGAGTCTGTTACCGTAGATGCCTCGCAGCAAAGCCGGAACATACAGGTCGGCGTCAAGCTCCGGCCAGTGCAGACCAGTCCCGCCCCCAACAATTTCAACTCGGGCGAGCTGCTCGTTCGTTCCCGCATGCAGACCCTGCAGGTCTTCGCGCGGCAGCACGCGGCGCCCGCCGTCGGTCAGTCTCAGGATGAACAGATCGAGTCCCGGTCCAGGCCTGTATTCAATCTCTTTCACGAGGGGTCCCTCGCGAAGACGCCGGGCGCGCTCGATGGCGCGGTCTATTTCCGCGTCGGTGGTCAAGATTTTGTGTCCCACCATCCTATTTTGTGTGAGTTTCTTTTCCGGCACGAGTGGCCTCCCATAATGCAGCTAGTTCTGCAAAATTCTCCGCCGCAGCCCTCAAAATCTTCTTCACGTCCGACCGCTTCGCATTTGCCGGCCGGATGGCATCGTCTCGTTTGGCTAGAACGACGTTGCCGTCCGGTCGAAGGACAATAATCGCCTCCGTTTCACCGGAAAGCCGTGAACATGACGCGGCGGGTGGTCGTTCGAGTAGGCGATAAACCGAACTCCGCCGAACCTTAGCGACACCACGGCAATAGTATAACCCAAGCGTCGCTTAGGTTATAATAGACTTTTTCTTCGCAATCGAGGGTGCGCAAACCGTAACCAAACGCCGCTGACTCACATCCAAGTCTTATGCACAAGGTCAACGTCGCCGAGAAGTTCTCCAAGATTTCTGAATACTGGAAGCCCTATATCGCGGCCGAGCTCAACGGGCAGTGCGTCAAGCTCGACAAGCTGAAAGGCGAGTTCGTCTTCCACCATCACGAGCACGAAGACGAGCTGTTCCTGGTGGTCAAAGGCCGCTTCCGGATGGATTACCGCGATAAAGACCTTCGCGACCGGCACGAGTGGATCGAAGAAGGCGAGTTTATCGTAGTGCCACGAGGAGTCGAGCACCGCCCGGTCGCCGATGAGGAGTGCTGGATCCTGCTGTTTGAGCCGGCGTCGACGCTGAATACCGGCAACGTCGTAAACGAGCGCACGCTTCGTGAGTTGGAAAAAGTCTAGCCGCCTCGAACCGGTGACTTTTTCCTGTGAACCCCGTTCCCTGTGTGGTTGCAATGTCGCTTGCCCAATTTCACAAAATTTATTCATTTTGTGTTGCTTCTGGTCGCGGCGGCCGCCGTCGCGCAATCAAAACCCACCTACGAAATCTACGCCATCCGCTACGCGACCTTGCCCGACTTTCCGGTCTCAGAACTGGTGGCAGGAGCCGACCCGGCCCGCAAGCTCGACATAGCCATGATGATCTGGCTGGTCCGGGGCAATGGCCGCAACATTCTGGTTGACGCCGGTTTTTATCACGATCGCTTCTTCAAAGAATGGCATGTCAAAGAATTCACCCGGCCTTCGGAAACGCTGGCCTGGGTTGGCTTGAAACCCGAAGACATCACCGACGTCATCATCACCCACATGCACTGCGATCACGCCGACGGCATGGATCTGTTCCCCAATGCCCACATCTGGATTCAGAAGGAGGAGCTCGAGTACTACGCCGGCAAAGCCTGGCAGTCGAAGGACGCGCACGGCGGCATCGATGAAGACGACGTGCTCACTCTGGTGAAGCTGAATACGCAGGGACGGGTTGGGTTGGTGAATGGCGATGCCCAGCAGATCATTCCCGGTGTGACCTGCTACATCGGCGGCAAGCATACCTATCAATCCCAGTATGTCGGGGTCGAAACCGCGGCAGGAACGGTCGTGCTGGCCAGCGACAACATGTATCTGTATGAGAACCTGGCGCGCCATGTGCCGATCGCGGCCACGCTCGACGCCGCCTCGAACCTGCGGGCACAGGATCGGATGAAACAGCTCGCCGCCCGTCCCGAGCTCATCATTCCCGGCCACGACCCTGCGGTGTTCACGAAGTTCCCCAATCCCGTGCCGGGAGTTGCCAAAATCCAGTGACCCGGAATCGCGGCTGTTCGAGCCCGCCAATCCGCTGACCTACCCGTCCGTACATCCCCTTCAGTACCGTGGCAAAACCGCGCCAGACGGGCGAAGATAGCCACTCCAAGCTCAGCTCTCCGAGTGTCCATTGCTCAAAAGGACTGAAATAGAACGACTTGGAGCAGGTTGAGGACGCTGCCCGGATCCGAAATGGCCGAATTGCACAGCGATTCCCCGAAAAACGATTTCCAGAGCCAGGGTCTCCAGATCAACGAAGCGGGAGTTCCCAACTCCGCGTCTGCGTCGGCTCCGCAGGAACCCAACCCGGTTTGCGACTCCTGGCAGCAGTTGGTGCAGGGCGTGCTCGCGGTGTTGATGTTTGTGGGAGCGTTGGCCATGCTGCACTATTACGCTCCTATGGCAGCGCAGAGTGCGCCGCCCGATGACCTGCAGAAGCAGGTCCACGAACTGACCGCGCAGGTCGAGCGGCTTAAGCAGGATCAGGACATGCCGGCCCTGGTGCTGGACCGCTACCGCAATTCCATTGGCTATATTTACGGCGTGTATCAGGTTGGCTTTCCCAACCAGCGCCCGGCGGTGCGGGCTCGGGTTTCGGGCACAGGTTTCCTGGTAGGCAACGGACTGCTGGCCACCAATCGCCACGTGGCCGAGCCCTGGTATGGAGATTCAGAATCGGAAGCCCTGATGCATCGCGGAGCCTCGGCCACGCTGGAGAGTCTGGTGATCTTTTTCCCCGGGTCGCCCACGCCCGTAAGTCTCTGGCCGGCCGCGGTTTCGAAGACGGCCGACCTGGCAATCCTGCGCACTGCGGGGCCCGAAGCAGTCCGCGGCCTGCCCGTGCTGCCTTTGGCGAAGTCGCCGAGCTCTCCGGGCGAACGAGTCACCGTGGTCGGCTATCCCATGGGGATTGCCGGGATGGTGGCGAAGTCTCCCTCCGGCATTTACGAGCGGCTGGCTTACAGGCATAACGACATCAGCGCGGCCAGCGAACTGGCGGCGTTGTCGCTGATTCGTCCATCGGCCACCTGGGGACATCTGGGCGATGTAGTCGGCGACAAGCTGATCTACGACGCGCCCACGGCCCACGGCGGCAGCGGCGGGCCGGTTTTCAACGCGAAGGGTGAAGTGATCGGCGTCAACTCCGCTTACATGGACGGCTTCTCCGGCGGCACGCTGGGCGTTTCCGTGGATTCGCTGCGTCCGCTGCTCGAAGAGGCGCAGAAGCTACAGTAAGTCCTCACCGAAATTGGGCAGGGCATCCCCTCCGACGGCTCTAGACTCTAACCACGCCCACCCTGGCCGACACCGTACGAATCGAGTACGTCGCGCAGAGTCACGATCCCCTCCAGTTCATGCATGTCGGCCCGGCTGACGACAGGAAGGACGTCAATCTGGTTTGCCCCCATGCGCTCGAGCGCTAAATCCAGACCCTGGTCCTGATGTACATGCGGGAAGGTCTGCTCCCGGATGATTTCTGCCAGTTGCCTGGCGGAATGTTCGGCCGCTTCCTGTTCGAGCGTTGAGCGATTGACAACGCCGATTACTCCTCGCTGATCCCCACCTTGCCGGCCAACTACCAGCCAGCTTCCCAGAGCGCTGGAGCGGACTTGTTGCAAGGCCTCCGCAACGGTTATATGGCTGGCCAGCACGTCGCTGGCAGGGCGCATCACCCGCGCCACACGACGCAAACTCTGCCGTTGGCGGGCTTCGGCCGAAGGCAGGTGTATGCCATCTTGCACGGCAAGCGCCTCATAAATCGGCTGCCGCTGCAGGCGCGAAGCCAGGAACAGGCTGACTAGATTGGCAATCATCAGGGGCACGATGACCGCGTAGTCCTGCGTCATCTCGAAAATCATGACCACCGATGTCATTGGAGCGCGCACGATCCCCGCGAAAACCGCGCCCATCCCCACCAGCGCGTAGGCCCCAGGGGTCGCCGTGTATGCGGGTAAGAGCCGATGCGCCACAGTTCCTACGCTGCCCCCCAACATGGCGCCGATGAACAGGGCAGGTCCGAAAATTCCGCCTGCGTTTCCCGACGAGTAGCTTGTGGTCACAGAGATCAGCTTCAGCACAACCAGCAGCAGCATCAGGTGGAATGCCATCCGGCCATTCAATGCCTCGCCTACATAGCCGTAGCCGACGCCCAGCACCTGCGGCACAAACCATCCCAGCAAACCCACCAGCAACCCCCCGGCCAGGGGTTGGAGCCACAGCGTACGGGCGGGGAGCCGAAGGAAACGCTCGCGCATGCCCAGCAGAAGTTTCGTGAAGGCGACCGACACCAGACCACCGGCCACACCCAACACCGCGTAGAGGGCAAATTCGAGAGGATGCACCAGTTGGTATTGCGGCACTTTAAACAACGGATTGTTGCCCAGCAGAAGCCGCAGCACCACCCATGAAGTGGCGGACGCCAGCACCACCGACCCCAACACCGGAGCGTGCAGGTCTCCCATAATCTCTTCCAGCGAAAACAGCACAGCCGCCAGAGGAGTGTTAAACGCGGCCGCGATGGCGGCCGCCGCTCCCACGGGTATCAATTCCTTTACCTTCTCCGGCCGGAGTCCCATCCCCCGGCCCAGCACCGACGCGATCCCGCCTCCTACCTGCACCGAAGGCCCTTCGCGTCCCAGCGGAATCCCGCTGGCCAGCGTCGCCGAGGTGCAAAAGAACTTTCCCAGCAGGGTACGCAGGCTGATGTAGCCTTCGCGCGCAAACAGCGCCGCCTTGGTCTGGGGCACGCCGCTGCCGCGGGCGTAAGGGAAGTAACGGTACAGCAGGTAACCGATGCCCAGTGAACCCGCCACCGGGATCAGCACGCGCCGCCAGGCCGCGCCCCCGGCCGGGTACAGCCGCATGCCCAATCGCTCCGTCACCAGGATGAAAGCGACCACCGTCATTCCAGTTAGCGCCCCGATCACCAGCGCGAGAAACAAGAAGACCTGATCCTCGCGCTCCCGCAGTCGGGCCACGCGCTGCAACAGCGGCGTTCTCCACCAGCTCGGGTTCATCGTGACTGCATTCTCACTCATGGCTGCGGTCTGGCGCCACCCTGGGAACCGTTAACCATCCGGGCTCACGGACGTGTTCGTCCTGGAAACGGCGGAGCCGGGCGGCGAGAATCGCCGCGCGTCCGAGATAACCCACGACTTTGCGCTCATCGGCGCGGTCCACAACCGGCATTCTTCCAATGTCGAAGCGCAGCAGCTTGGCCGCCGCCTCCGACACGAGTTCATTGGGATAGGTCACGACTACATGCGTCGTGCCCGCCTCCTGCACGGTCATCGCGCCGGAAGAATCTTTATCAAGGGCGCGCACAATGTCACCGCGGGTGATGATTCCCGCGAGCTTGCCCGTGTCGTCAACAACCAACAGCGCTTCATGCCGGACTACCGCTGGATCGTGCTGGGCAATGGCCGCCGCCAGCGCTCCCACCCTCGTACTCGCCGGGATGACGGGCGGTTCTTTCTCCATCGTCTCGCCCACCGTGGCTTGCGTGAGCGCGTCGGCTTCATAGTCCTGGTGCACGCGCAATCCGCGCCGTGCCAGCTTCTCCGTCATGATCGAGGCATTGGGCATGAGCAGCATGGCAATTCCGTCGGCAATGACCGACACCAGCATGAGGGGCAGCACGGAGTTGTAATCGCGAGTGATTTCGAAGGCGAAGATGATGAAGGAAAAAGTCGCGCGCGACGCCGCGCCGAACACCGCGCCCATGGCCACCAGTGCGAAGGCTCCGGGAGAGAGATGCGCCGCCGGGAAGATGTGGTTGCCGATGATAGCGAACAGACCGCCCATGGCCGCGCTCCACAGAAATGTCGGCGCCAGCAGGCCGCCCGATGTGCCCGATCCCAGCGAGATCACCAGCGCGGCAAACTTGGCGGCCATCACGATCAGCAGAAGCTTCCACACCAGCTGCCCGTTCAGGATGTCGCCGATCGTGTCGTATCCGACGCCAAACACGCGCGGCACAAAGAATCCGATAACGCCCAGGGCCAGCGCTCCGATCGCCGGCCACCACATTTCGTCCACCGGAAGTTTTTCGAACGAGTCTTCTACCCAATACAGCGCCTTGGTCAGAGCCACCGCAGCCAGGCCGCAAACCAGACCCAACACCAGAT
Source organism: Candidatus Sulfotelmatobacter sp. (assembly GCA_052326105.1). GTDB lineage: Bacteria > Acidobacteriota > Terriglobia > Terriglobales > Acidobacteriaceae > Sulfotelmatobacter. Next base: position 72,455 of record JBKQRC010000105.1, read on the forward strand.
AAAAGGGCAGCGCGTTCGGGACCCCGAAGTCCATCGCCGACACGCGAAACATCGGCCCTGGTCCGAGCAGTTGCATGTGCACGGCCGTGGCCAGGGTGCTCGCGATGACCAATGGGATGAAGGACCGCGATTTGAATTCGAAAAGGAGCAACTCGATGGCAAGAATGACTCCGGCGATGGGAGTATTGAACGTGGCCGACATGCCGGCTGCCGCGCCGCAGGCCAGCAGCGTTTTTCGCTCGACGGCCGTGGTATGCAGCGCCTGGCCCACCAGCGATCCGATCGCCCCGCCGGTCTGAATGATTGGCCCCTCGGCGCCGAACGGGCCTCCGGTGCCGATGGCGATGGCGGCGGAGATTGGCTTCAGGAGCGCAACTCGGGGCGCAATGCGGCTGCGATTGGTCAACACCGCTTCCATCGCTTCCGGAATGCCGTGCCCTTTGATCTTCGAAGTGCCGTACTTGGCCATCACTCCGACGATCAGGCCGCCGATGACCGGAACCAGAATGACCCATGCGCCAAGATGGTGCGAGCCCACGCTGACAAAAGCCGTCGACCAGCGGTGAAAGAAAAACAGATTGGTGAATAATCCGATGAGTTTGTAGAGAATGTACGCGACCAGACCGGCAACCAGGCCAATGCCCGCGGCAAGAAACGAAATCAGCACGATGCGAAACTGCGCCGGCTGCGGGGGCATCACGCCGGGCGATTTCTGGCCGATCGCTGGTGCCACCGGCGAGCCGGCATTCATGTCCGGGCTATTGTTCACTTGCCCTCGCTGACGGTGGCGTGTTTGCGCGTCGCGTTCTTTCCGCTTCGCATCAGCCGCCGCAGGGCAGCGACCAGAGTGGGGGCGGCGCTACGCAATTCCTGGTGATGGTGCAGGGCCAACTCCGCCAGTACGCGCTCGCCCTTGGGCGCCAGCGCCAGCAAAACCTCACGGCGGTCATCCTGCGCGCGCGCCCGGTGCACGTAGCCGCCGGATTCCAGCCGATTGATCAGTTCCACGGCGCTGTGATGCTGAATCTGCATCCGATTGGCCAGGTCGCGGATGCGCGGCCGCACTCCGGTAGGCATTCCCTTGATGGCCAGCATGAGCTGGTACTGCCCGCGCTCCAAGCCTCCTGCCTGCACCGCCTGCTCGCTGAAATGCAGGAATTTGCGTATCTGGAAGCGGAATTCTGCCAGAGCCTGATAATCCGCCAGGGTGAGCTTCTTCATGCCGCGATTGTATCGTGCTGCGATAGTCTAAGGCTAGTATATCGTGGGGCGATACATAAGGAAATGGGTACGCGGGTAATGCAGTCTGCGGAAACAACATGTGGGGACAGCCGCCCTCGGCTGTCCGGTCGAGCGAAGCTCGACAGCGCGCGCCTGCCGGAGAAACGCGTTTCTCAGTTTGGCGGCGTGTGCTCGAACGGCAGCTTGGTGTAACGCACCTTCTCGACTTCGATCACGAGCGCGACTCGCCCTTCCGGACTGCGGAAGGGGAACGGCTTGCCCGTGTATTTGTACGAGACGGCGTCCATTACCTTGAAGTCCGAGTCCGGACGGTGCTCGACGACGCGCCCGCGAATCTGCACTTCCTCGTAAGGATTGGTGAAGTCCACAATCGACAACGCGACCCGCGGATCGCGCCGCGTGTTTTTCGCCTTGAGCGATCCCTCGCCGGTGCAGACCACGATGCGGTCGCCCTCGCGTCCAACCCAGACAGGAACGGATTGCGGCGAGCCGTCAGGCATGAGCGTGGCCAGATGGGCAAAGTTGGGACGGTCGACCAACTGTTTAACTTCCGGTGACAATGCTGCAGGCATGGTTGCTCCTCCTGGCAAACTAGGGCAGGCGGTTAATCAGCGAGGCCACATACCCCGCGCCAAATCCATTATCAATATTTACCACGCTCACGTTCGAGGCGCAGGAGTTCAGCATGCCCAGCAGCGCGGTCAGCCCCTTGAACGACGCGCCATAGCCCACGCTGGTGGGAACGGCGATGACGGGAACGCCGACCAGGCCTCCGACGACGCTGGGCAGCGCGCCTTCCATGCCGGCGCAGACGATCACGACGCGCGCCTTGCTCAAAGCCTCGCGATTGGCCAGCAAACGGTGAATGCCGGCGACGCCCACGTCGTAGAAATGCTCGACCTCGTTGCCCATGACCTCGGCCGTGGCCACGGCTTCTTCGGCGATGGGTATGTCGCTGGTCCCGGCCGAGACGACCGCGATTACGCCCTTGCCGTACTTTGTGTGATCGCGATCGAGGACAATGGCCCGGGCGAGTGGGCGATATTCGGCGCCGCGTACCTTCTTCTTCACGGCGGCAAATTGTTTGTCATTGGCGCGGGTGGCGAGGATGTTGCCGCCGTGTTTTGCAAGGCGAGCAAAGATCGTGGCCACCTGCGCCGGAGTCTTGCCTTCTCCGAGGATGACTTCCGGCATGCCCGCGCGCAGGGCGCGGTGATGATCCACCTTGGCGAAGCCGAGGTCTTCGAAAGGCAGATGACGCAGGCGGGCGACAGCCTCGTCGGGCGACAGCTTGCCCTTGCGGACCTTGTCGAACAGCTTGCGGATGGATTCGGCGTTCATGAAGCAGCACTCAGCAGTCAGCACCTGGCATTCAGCCGGGCGGAATCTAGCTTAGCATTTGCGGTGTGAGTTATGAGCTCCGAGCTATGAGCTACGAGTTGCGAGCTACGAGCTCTTGAACGATCGGTACCGTTTTCGCTCGAAGCTCACGACTCGTAGCTCATAGCTCGCAGCTCTCTATGCGTGAGCGGCGCGGGCCAGCGGCCGCGATGCGGCGCGCAGCTTGGCGATGACCGCGGCGCAGACTTTGCGGGATCGTCCGGGCTCGTCGAGGTGAGCCAGAAAGAGGCGGCGTAAGCCGCTGGGCGCAACTTTGCCGGCGAGGTAGGCATCGTAGATCTGGCTTCCGATGCGGTAACCCCAGTCCTGGGCGACGGATTCGAACTTGCCCTCGGCCCCCCGCGCCGCGGCCTGCGCGGCTTTTTCGCAGGCGGCCCGCGACAATGACGAACCGTCGTCCGGCGGAGCCGGACGCGAAGGATAGAGCACGCGCGAGCCGAAATAAGCTACGGCGTGTTCGATGATGCGGGCATAAAAGTCATCCATGGCAGTTCGGGGCCGGCTAGTCCCGTTTTCATTTCCATTGCCAGCAGTCCCATCCCCATGGTCGTGGAGCCGCTGCGGCAACCCCAGACACGCGTGATGCAGGAAGCGAGCTGCGTCTTCGGCGGCGTGCATCATCTGGAAATCGCGGATGTAGAAGGCGTTGACCTGCGGCAGGTAGGCGCTGCCGCGCTCCTCGACGCGGGCCAGCATGGACTCGCATTCCTCCTCGCTCACGCCTTTGCGCGAAAGCAGGCGGCGCAGCATGTCGTCCGCGGATCGGCCGTGGACTTCGGGCAGCATGTCCACCAGGAATCTGGGCTGCGTGCCGTTGTGCGAGGCATAGCGGTTGATTTCAAGGAAGCTGGCCAGACTGTCAATCAGGTTGTAGATGGTAGGGGCGAAGTCGGGCCCTTCATTGGCGCGGCTCCACTGGTCAAGAAACAGACGGTAGCTTTCGTATTTTTCGAGCGGCGTGGCATTGAAAACGCAGAGCACGTCGTCATTGACGCGGACGGCTTCCACCTTGTCGGCGCGCTCCCCGGCGGCGCGCCAGTAAAGTGCGTCAATGTTCTGCAAGACGGTAAGGATTCTGGCTTCGGGCATCTGCTGGTGCAGAAGGCGCGGGAGATGTCCGGGGGCGAGATGGGACTCGCCGAAAAGCACGAAGATGACGGCATTGGGGTGGCGAGCGCGGATTTCGGCAATCTTGGCGGTTGCGTGACGGTCGCGCGCCCCGATCTTGCGCAGGTCCTCGCGCGGCATGCAATCGAGGCCATAGATCGCTTCGGCATGATCGCGCGCAGCGACCAGCAACTCGCGGAATGGGGCCCAGTCGTATCCCCAGTCAAGATCGAATCGGATGCGCTGCCGGAGTTCGGCCTCATCAATTTCGCGCCGCCACCACTCCTCGAGAATGTGCTGGTCACGGGCAAAAATCGTTTCCACGCCGAGAACCACCGGGCGGCCACCGGCCAGGGCACGTTGTTCAAGCGCCGACGCGGCAAAGCGCTGGGCCGCGGGCAGAGCGTGGTAGTCGCCGATCAGGACCACATCGGAGGCGCGCACGGCGTTCTGCATCTGCTCGGAATCGAGAAGAGAGTCGTAGTTGCGAAAAGCCTGATTAAATTCGCGAAGATATTTGCGCCGGCTGTGGGAATCCTGGGTGCGGATTTCGCGCTCGACTCCAGCCAGCGCGTGCCGTTCGGCGACGCTGCGACGGGATCGAAGATGAGTGCTCGATGCCATGTTTAGCTGCTAACTACTAGCTTCTAGCTCCCAGCTACCGCCTGTTCGTCTTGACTTCTACGGCGCCGCGTCCCTATGCTCCTGACTTCGGGGAGACGACTTGCCCAACCATCCGCCGCAGAATCTGACCGTTGCGACCACCGGAGCCAGCGGGGCCATCTTTCTTCGGCACTTCCTGCGCGCCGTGGAACGCGATCGCCGCGTCGAGACCGTGAACTTCATCGCCTCCGACAGCGCTCTGCGTGTGATGGCCGAAGAACTGGGCCTGCGCGGCCGGTCTGACCTCATCAGCCGGATCCTTGGCAGTTCCACCCGCGGCTCTTCCACCCGGGGTGCTTCCAGCCGGAATTCCGGCAGCCGGTCGCCGCGCAAAATCCAACTCCAGTCCAACGACGACATCGGAGCCAACATAGCCAGCGGCTCTTACCCCGCCGACGCCATGGTCGTGATCCCATGCAGCGTGGGCACGCTGGCCCGTATTGCCCACGGAGACGCGTCGCACCTGATCGAACGCGCCGCCGACGTCTCGCTCAAGGAGAAGCGTCCGCTGGTGCTGTGCGTGCGCGAGACGCCGCTCAATAAAATCCACATCCGCAACATGTACCGGGCCGCTGATGCCGGGGCGACCGTCTTCCCGCTGATTCCGGCCTTCTACTACCGCCCTGCTTCTTTAGATGAAATGGCCCGTGAGTTCACCTACCGCGTACTGGCCCATCTGGGGCTGCCGCAGCCCGGCGCTTTCCGCTGGAAAGGCTGACAGCTCAATCACTTAGGCAAGTGCCAGCAAGAAATATCCTTACCAACAGTGCTATCGGCACATGCCTGGGGGAGGATTTCAGTGTAGTGAGACGAAAGTACAAGGGGCAGATATCCGCCGGACGTGTACGAGCGTGTCGGCTTGCCCTGGCGAAGAAACGCGAAGAGACGTGAAGCAACCCCGGACACAGCTTTCGGTTCCGACAAGACGGGAACCGGCGGCGCCGTGTGCTGCAAAGTACACTCCCGCCCGCGTTCCCTGAGAGTTAGGCTCTTAACGAATCTCATCCGGAGGTGAAAGGTGAATCGCCACACGTCTTTTCTGCTGACCGCTCTGATCGTCCCTTGCCTTCTCTGTTTTGCCGCCGACGAAACTGCGGCGCCATCGCTCACTATCTACAACCAGAACTTTGCGGTGGTGAGGCAGGAGATTCCGCTTGACCTGAAGGCGGGCGCCACGAGCGTGCGGGTTACCGACATCACCATGCATCTGGAGCCGGACTCGGTGATCCTGCGCGACCCCAGCGGCAAACGGCCTTTGCAGGTCCTGGAACAGAACTATCGCGCCGATCCGGTCTCGGAGGCGTTGCTGCTTTCGTTGTATGAAGGCAAGACCATCGATTTTCTGGTGCAGCGCGTAGACAAGCAGGAAATCGTTCCCGGCAAGATCATCCGCAGCGGCTACGTGCCGCACAATCCCATGGCGGCCTATGGTCCGTACGACCAGTCGCAGATGGCGCAGGCTGGACAACCCATTATTGAAATGGACGGCAAGGTGCGTTTTGGCCTGCCCGGCACTCCGCTATTTCCGGCCCTCACCGACGACGCCATCCTCAAACCCACGCTGCAATGGCTGCTGGCATCGGATAAGCCCGGGCCCCTGCGCGCCGAATTCTCTTACGTGACGGGCGGCCTGACCTGGGAGGCCGATTACAACATCGTGGCGCCGGAAAAAGGCGATGCGGTCGACATCGTCGGCTGGGTCACCATGGACAATCAGAGTGGCAAGGACTTTGAGAATGCCCGCATCAAGCTGATGGCCGGGGATGTAAACAAGATTCAGCCGGGGCAACAGAATGGCCGCCTCTATCAGTTCGCAGCATTGGCCGGCGCCGTTGAAGGACCAATGGCGCCTCCCGTCACCGAGAAAGCCTTCGACGAATATCATCTCTACAATCTGGCCCGGTCTACAACCCTGCATGACGGCGAAACCAAGCAGGTAGAGTTCGTGCGCGCGGCCAATGTCGCGACCCGGCAGGTCTACATCTACGATGGTTTAAAGATTGATCCCAATCGCTACAGGGGCTGGAACCAGGAGACGATTCGCAGCAACTCCGAGTACGGCACCGAATCCAACCCGAAGATCTGGGTGATGCGGGAATTCGTCAACTCGGAAGCGAATCATCTGGGCATGCCGCTGCCCAAAGGGCGCGTCCGCTTCTATCGCCGCAACGACGATGGCCAGATGGAATTTACCGGCGAAAATGTGATTGACCACACGCCCCGCGACGAAAAAATCCGCGTCTACACCGGGAATGCCTTTGACCTGGCCGGCGAGCGCCGCCGCACCGAATACAAGATCGACATGAACAAGCACATGCTGGATGAGTCCTTCGAAATCAAAGTCCGCAATCACAAGAAGGAACCGGTGGACGTTCGCGTGGTCGAGCACCTCTATCGCTGGATGACCTGGGATGTTCCCACGCACTCCGATCCGTTCAACAAGACGGACAGCAAAACGATTGAGTTTCCGGTCACCATCGCGCCGGACCAGGAGAAGACGATCACGTATACGGCTCACTACAGCTGGTGAACTGATGGCCCGCGTCATCATGCTGCGTTCGAACTGCCGCAGGCAGTTCCGTTGACTATAAATTGTGACTATGGTCTAATAGAGTAGTCATGAAAGAGGTAGCCATTTCCGAGTTCAAGGCAAAGTGCCTGGCGCTGCTCGATCAGGTGCAAAAGACGAAGAAACCGATTCGGGTGACGCGGCGGGGCAAGCCGGTCGCCGAGGTTGTGCCGCCCTCCCCGGTTCGGTCCGCTGATTGGATTGGATCGATGAAGGGCCGGATGGAGATTCTCGGAGACATTGTGTCCCCGGCCAATGACGAAAGCGACTGGGAGGTACTGCGCGATTGAGACTTCTGCTGGATACGCACATCTGGTTATGGAGTCTCGAGGACGCTGGCCGCCTGGGCAAGCGCACTCGGTTCGAGTTACAAAACCCGAAAAACGAGTTGTGGCTGTCGCCGATCAGCACGTGGGAAGCCCTGACTCTCCACGTAAAAGGACGCATTCACCTTCACGACAATTTGCGCGAGTGGGTGGCCGACGCGACGAGTTCGTTTCGCGAGGCTCCGATCACGCATGAAATCGTGACTGTCGCGCGCCAACTGCCGCTGCCACACCGCGATCCCGCAGACCGCTTCCTCGCCGCTACTGCCAAGGTGCTCGATCTGACTCTGGTCACCGCAGACGCCAACCTGCTGGGGCTGGGCGAAATTGCCACGCTGGGAAACCGGTGAGGGCCTGCGCACTTGTTGCTTTCTTCGGTACCCACTTTCGCGCCGGTTGACGCTCGGGGCGTTCCATAATAATCTGCTTGTACACCGGAAAGGAGGTGGTCGGATGACAAGTTCAGAAGGCAGTAGTAGAAGCACCCAAAGACCAGGTGAGGTGGCTGAGACTTAGAGCGGTTGCTCTAAGCGGGGCTTCGAGCGAGGAATATGTGGGGCCGGGTCTTGGACCCGGCAGGGCGGGTCAGAGATCCGCCCCACACAGAAACAAACCCGAAGCTACAGCCCGCACACTACCGGTGAATAAGGATTGAGCGCCTGACGCAGGTCGGTCAGGGGCATCAAGTTAGCGGAACCCGGAGTTGCCGTAGAGGCCACGTTAGAGTGACCACCTCTTGGTCAATCCCAAACAGTCCACCGGGCGGCCCGCAGGCTTCGTGCTTGCGGGCCGTTCTGTTGTGACAAGTGGTCAGCCATTGAAGGGCGTCCCTTGAGGGGTTACAATCCGGCTGGTCATGGACCCAGGAGGCAGCGTTGGCACAAGGGTCGGTTTTCGCTGAACCGGCAACCGGGTCTGAAAAGCCTCCGCTGCGTTCCTATGCCGGATTCTGGAGAAGGCTGCTTGCATTCGTAATTGACTGGGTTCTGATCTCTATTCCCTGCTATCTCCTCGGTTTTGCTTTCTACGATCTCTTCTCCGATTCGAACTTACTGGCTGCTCTTGTGGGTTTCATTATGGCGCTTTTCTATTTTGCCATCCTGGGAAGTTCGGTGGGGGAGGGACAAACTGTAGGCCACCGCCTCACCGGAATCGAGGTGTTGAATGCCGATGGGCGCTATCTCTCCCAAGGGGAGTCGGCGCTGCGGTACTCAATTCTGCTCGTGCCAATCCTCTTCAGTGGAGTGACCCTGCCTAGCTACGTTGCTTGGCCTCTTTACTGGGCGGGAACTGCAATCGTCTATCTTTACATATTCAACTCCAAGACAAGGCGGTCGCTGCACGACCTGGCGACGGGCGCTTTCGTAGTGGAGAAGCCCGGATACGGCAAAGTGGAATCGAAGCGACTGTGGCCCTGGCACTGGGCCATCCTAAGCGCGGTGGCAGTCCTTGGGATCGCAGGCCCGTCAATCCTGGAAAGAGTGGGGCCGTTCCAGGAGTTGCTGGCGGTGCAGAAGGCCCTCGTTTACTCAGGCATGTTCCGGGACGTCGGTGTCACCCTGCAGTCCAGTAACGCCAGGGTCGGACTTGTCATATCCGTGGTTTGCAAGAGGAGACCCTCAAATTACGACAAGGCAGCCGAGGGAGTTGTCGCGATTGTCGAGAAGGCGGACCCACACGCGGCGGAGCGTGATTTTATCTCTGTTACATTTCGAGAGGGCTTTCACATTGGCCTAGCCAGCTTCTCGCGGGCGCAGTCGGTAACCTACAGTCCCCAACAGTGGCAGGATATGATGCAAAAGGAAAACTAGCGCTCCTCTCGACCACTGGCGACCGCTCCCTTCAACCCCTTTCGGATTACTCCATCAGATTCACACCGATGCCTCTCAGTTTCCCTTCGCCATCGTCAGCACGATGCCCCGGTCCACCTCGTCTGTGCTTGCGGGCTGTTCTACGTCTAGACGCAAACTTCAGCCACGGATCTCCACGATTTTCACGGATCAAGACTGGAGTATGATTCCCTGCCATGGCGATGATTGATCCCGAACGGGAGCGGCAGCGTCTGACGGAGTTCTACGCCGGCCAGATGGACGGCGAGTTGGAGAAAGTCGCCAGGCAGGCCTACGAACTGACTGGCCTCGCCCGCGAAGCACTGCGAGCTGAGCTGGACAGAAGAGGGTTGAGCATTGACCTTGTAGGGCAACGTCCTGTGACACCCGCTCCGCCACCAATGCCCGGAGACCCTCCACCTGAACCTCCGCCAGTTGAGCCGGTAGTCGACGGCGAAATCGAGATGGGCGATATGGTAGCGATCCACCAATTCCGGGATTTGCCCGAGGCGCTGTTGGCCAAGGGAGGGCTGGAGTCAGCAGGGATCGAGGTGGCGCTGGTGGATGACAACATAGTCCGTCTCGACTGGTTGTGGTCGAACCTGATGGGGGGCGTCAAGCTGCTGGTTAAGTCGGAGGATGCTGACGCCGCCCGGGAGATCCTTGATCAGCCGATTCCGGAAGACCTTGAGGTCGCCGGAGTGGGAGAGTACCGGCAGCCTCGATGCCCGAAATGCGGCTCGCTGGACATCAATTTTCAGGAACTGGACCCGGCGGCCTATCTGAGTCTGGCGGTGAGTGTGCCGATCCCGTTCCACCGTCGAGCGTGGCGCTGCCACTCGTGTCGCGCCGAGTGGGAAGACGACGGTGTTCCTAACCCCACCGGGTCGTCTACCTGACTAACCTTGCGTCAGAGTCCGTCAGTTTCCCTTCGCCATCGTCAGCACGATCACCCGGTCCACTTCTTCTTTCTTCGGCGGCGGAACTTTCAGGATCAATCCGTCGGCATTTTGAGTAAAGTCCACAGACGCGCCGTCGGGCAAGGAATGAGCTCCGGCCACCTTGCCGGCGATCGGCGGAAGCGCCAGCAGCGGCGCGCTCCAGTTCAGCACATGCACATAGATCTGGTTGTCCTTTTGCGTCGTGACTCCCCAGTCTCCCGGAGGAACCGGGCCGCCGCGAGTGCCATAGATCGAGTCGCCGTACTTTGAGAGCCATTCGCCCACAGCTTGCAGGCGGGTGACGAACTGAGGATCAATTTCGCCGTTCGGATAGGGCCCGATGTTCAGCAGCAGATTCGAATTGTTGCCCGCAGCCCGCACTAGCCTCCGTTCCACGTCAGCCACGCTTTTGTAGTTGCTGTCGCCGATGTTGAATCCCCAGGAATCATTGAGCGTGTCACAGCTTTCGAGCGGCAGTTTCGTGCTCACATACTTGGTGTTGAATCCAGCCGTGTTTTCACCGGGCAGATCGCGCTCGAAGGTCTGCACATCCTCGCCCGGCCGCGGCGTCTGATGATGGTTGGGAATAATGAGCGCGGCGGGCTGCAGTTGATGAATGAGGGCATAGGTCTTGGGGAGATGCCAGTCGGCATCGGGCTTGTCCCACATGCCGTCGAACCAGATGCCGCCGATGGGGCCGTAATTGGTGAGGAGTTCGGTGAGTTGGCCGTCCATGTAGGTGTCAAGGTAGGCGTTCCAGTCGCCGTGGTCGGGACGGCCGTTGTCCCAGTTGGTGGCCCCGCGGGGATAGTAATCGGGATTGTGCCAATCCAGTTGCGAATAATAGAAAAAGAGCTTGATGCCCTGGCGGTGACATTCGTCGGCCAGCATTTTCAGCGGGTCCTTCTTGTAGGGCGTGCGTTGCACGATGTTCCAGTCCGAGATCTTGGAGTCGAACATGGCGAAGCCGTCGTGATGGCGGGACGTAATCGTGATGTACTTCATGCCGGCGGCTTTGGCCAGCGCGACCCAGGTCTTGGCGTCGAATTTCTCCGGATCGAAGAATGCCGGCAGGCGGTTGTATTCGTCTACCTTGAGATGGCGCTCGTGGAAGATCCATTCACCATTGCCCAGGACACTGTAGACGCCCCAGTGAATGAACATGCCAAATTTCATGTCCTGAAATTCACGCCTTGCTTGCAGGTTCTCAGGGGAGGGTTGGTAATCGGTTTGGGCGGAGGCGGAGTGCGCTGCGGAAATGGCGGTTGCTGCCAGGACGATTGCTAGAGCGCTTGTTGCGAGCGTGGACCGTCGGGTGCTTGGCATCTTTCGTTCCTCGCGGATAGTCTAAACCTAGTCGGGAAAGCTCTGGGGGAGTGATTGACATGGCGAAAGATAGCGGATTGGTCCAGGTGGCCAGCAGGTATTCCGTGGAAGAATCAGTGCGGCGGCTGGAGGCAGCGTTTGCCGGGAAGGGACTGCAGGTGTTTGCCGTCGTGGATCACAGCGGCGAGGCCGAGAAAGCGGGGCTGAAGATGAGGCCGACGAAGGTAGTGATCTTCGGCAGCCCGAAGGCCGGCACGCCGCTGATGGTGGCGGCTCCGAGCCTGGCCATTGATTTGCCGCTGAAAGCGCTCGTGGCTGAAGACGCGGTGGGCAAAGTCTCGGTAACCTACAACAGCCCTGAGTATTTGCAGCAGCGGCATGGCGTGCCCGCGGAGCTGATCAAGAATCTTGCCGGCCCGGGCGCGTTGATCGCGAAAGCTGTGGAATAATGGCGGCGGAGCGAGCGTGAACGACAAGGCAGATTCCAATCCCAACCGGGCGCGCGACCATCTGGCGAATGAGCGGACGTTTCTGGCCTGGGTGCGGACCGGGGCGGCGATCGTCGTGTTCGGGTTCGCCATCGGACGCTTCTCGATTGCGATGCGGCAATTGACGGTTCTCGTCGGCCATCCGGTGCGGACAGCCGGGCTGTCGGTATGGATGGGTGCGGCTTCAATTATCGCGGGCGTGGTGCTGGTGGTGGCGGGGCTGGTGCGGTATCGCAAAACGCGGACGCAACTCGACTCGGGAACATTTCAGCCCGCCGGATATGTGCTCGATCTGGTAACGATTCTGACCGTGGTATTTGGATTGGTGTTGGCGGGATATCTGATTTATACGGAGAAGAGTCTGGGTTAGGGCGGGGGCTGGGCCGCACTCACTTTGCTAACCCGCCGAGCTTCGCTCGGCCTGTCCGGGACTGAGACCCGTACCCACACGGGAGGCTATGGCGCACGAACAGGAAAAAGAAGCGGCGGCGCGGGCCAGTCTGCAGTTTGTGAAAGACGGGCAGGTGGTGGGGCTGGGGACTGGCTCAACGGCGGCGTTCTTCATCGAACTGCTGGCCGAACAGGTGAAGAATGGGCTGCGAATTCGCGGGATTCCAACGTCGCTGCGGTCGCAACAACTGGCGCTGAGTCTGGGGATTCCGCTGATCACGCTCGATGACTGCCAGGAGATCGCGGTCACAGTGGATGGCGCGGACGAAGTCGACCCCCAACTGCGGCTGATCAAAGGCGGCGGCGGGGCGATGTTGCGGGAGAAGGTTGTGGCGTCGGCGACCAAGCAGCTGGTGATCGTGGCTGATGCGTCGAAGCAGGTGCCGGCACTGGGTAAATTCCCGCTGCCGGTGGAGGTGATTCCGTTCGCGCAGGCGCTGGTGATGAATCGGATACAGGCGCTAGGAGCGGACGTCCGATTGCGGACTGGCGCCGACGGCAAGCCCTTCGTGACCGACGAGAGGAATCACATCCTGGATTGCCGGTTTGGCGAGATTCGGGACCCCGAGGGCCTGGCCCGCCAGTTGAGCGACATGCCGGGCGCGGTTGAGCATGGGCTGTTTATCGGGATGGCGAGTGTGGCGTTGTTTGCCCGGGGCAGCGAGATTGTGGAGTTGCGGCGGTGATCGTGTGGGTCCGGGTCCCAGACCCGGACGGGCCGAGCGCAGCTCGGCTGCTCACTCTGAAGAGCCAGGAGCAGATTCCTCACTGGCGAGGAATGACAAGCTGGAGAGACTCGTAATGGCAGCGGAGAAACAAGGCGGACGCTGGAGTGGGCTGTCGCGGAGACGGTTCCAGCGGTTTCGTCTGTACGCGCCGCTGGATGTCACGGCTCTGCGGTCGGGGATTCCGGACACGCTACCGGGGCGCTCGGTGAACGTGTGCGAGCGCGGCATCGCGGCCATGCTCGCGGGAGAACTGGTCCCCGGCGAGACGGTGGGAGTTGAGGTGAGGCTGCCCCTGGTTGCCGATTCGCTGCGGACGCGGGCGATGGTGCGGTATCAGGGCAACCTGCGCTGCGGGCTCGAGTTTGTGGGGCTGTCGGCAGAACAGCGGGCGCTGATTCGCGATTGGGCCAAAGAGGCGAAGCCGGAGATCGAGTTCGTTGTGAGTCCCGGGCCGGCGTTTGAGAAAGAGAAGTCCGGCTCGAAAGGAGGAAAGGGGAATGCCTCTGACGTCGGGCCGGTCAAACCCAGGGAAAAACGTCTCCTGCTCGCATGGCTCATTGTCCTGGTTCTCGCGGCCGTTGCGGCTGGCGCGCTCTGGTGGCACTGGAACCGGTCCTGGGAAGAACTGGAATCTGGGCTGCCGAGTGAGCAGACGGCGGGCGCGGACAAGCCGCAGGTGCAGGTTTCCGCCGAAGTCATGGAGAAATTGCTGATCCACCGCGTGGAGCCGACTTATCCAGCAGAGGCGCGGCGGGCGAACCTGCAGGGGATCATCGCTCTCGACATTGTGGTGGGACGCGACGGGTCAATCGTCAGCATGCGGCCGCTCAACGGTCCGGACATCCTGGCGCACGCCGCCATGGACGCGCTGCGCTGGTGGAAGTTCGAGCCCTACCGGGTGAACGGGGAACCGGCGGTGGTGGAGACGACCGTAGCTGTGGAGTTTAAGCGCTAGACCAGGTCTTCGGTCTTCGGTCTTCGGTTTTGGGCGTTAGGTCTTAGCCACCCGGATTTACACCTTCTTCTTGCGCAGAGCGTGGAGCACGACCACGCCACTGACGGCGAAGCAGGCGACGGCTCCCAGCGCGGTAACCTGCAAGACATTGGAACTCAGGTGCCGGACATCGGCAAAGATCGCGCTAAGTGCGAAGACCAGTCCCACCACGTTGAGCCACAGCGGAGCGCGAACGGGCGTACCGATGTCCCGGCGCAGGCGAAGTTCGAGCAGCAGCGCAGCCAGTCCGATGGCCGCCACCACCACCAGCGCCAGCGGACTGAAGAACGCGGTGCGGCTGGTGTAAATCACCACCAGCGCCAGGGCGAGCAGAAGGAAGCCGGCCGCAAGGATGGTCCTGCGGCGCGGCTTAGGCGCAGGGGCCGGATTGGGGACGGCATCGGGCACGGAGTTCCGTCCCAAGTTATACAGGGCGGAATCCGGGTTTTCAAATGGGGCATGGAATCCAGGTGGCCTATCCGGCTCGGGTGACAGGCTCCAGAGAAGCCGGAACAGCCGTGGAAGAGCGGCGCTTCAGCGCCGCGTAGGTAATAACTCCAAGGAGCAAGGGCTTTAAAGCCCCGGAAGACTTCAGGGCCTAACGGCCGTTCCGCCAGGAATCCCGGGGACGCGGCGCTGAAGCACCGCTCTTCCACAGCGCTCCCAACGTTCTCACCGGAACGAACCAACCGTCTGTTCTTCATGAAGATTTCGGCAAGCGCCAACCCAGATCTACTTCCTCGCCAGTTCCTTCTCCGCCAGCTTCTCTGCCGTCGCGAGCGCGTCCGCGGCCTTTACCTTCACGTCCGGCTCCACGCCGACCCCTTCCCAGTTGGTCTTTGAAATGGGATTGACGACTCTTATGCCGGGAACGCGGATGGTGAAATGATCGTCAATTCGATGTCCCATCCCCATATGGCCACGGCCCGAGGTCGTCTCCCCCACCAGCGTGGCGCGTTTCAGCATCTTCAGGTCGTAGCTGAACCCTTCGGCTGCCGAGAAAGTCGAAGCTGAAGTCAGGACAAACGCAGGCTTGTCCACCAGCTTGTTGCCGGCAACCGGCGCCAGCGTCCAGCTTTGCTCGGTCGTGTTGTCGCCGCGGTTGTAGAAATCGTTCAGGTGCGTGGGACGATCAAAGAGATAGGTCGCAATGAGGGCGACCATGTTCGAATAACCGCCGGGATTGTCGCGCAAATCAAAGATGATCGCATCCCCCTGGTTCAGCTTAGCCATGGCCGCAGCTGCTGTCGGCCCGCAGATCTCAGCATCGGGGAAGGAATTGAACTTCAGGTAGCCGATATTGTGTGGCAGGATGCTGACCTTCTCGAAGGAGCAGTTTTTGGCCTCCATTTCCTTACGATAGCGCGCCATTTCTTCCGAGGTTGGTGCCGGCGGGTTGTCAGGCGTTTTCGCCGTGCCGTAGACCATCGTCACGTACCGGTCATGGCTCACATTTCTCATCTGACTGGTCAATAGATCGGCGAAGGCCGCGCCGCCCATGGCCGCGTCGTCATCGACGCGCTTCTCGTGCGCCTGCAGCGAATTCGCCATGCGGTGCGCAACATCCGGGTCAACGTAGTACTTCTCCAGATTTGCGATCGCTCCATCCACCACGCGCCGCCGCTCTGCGGCATCAATCTTCACCTCCGGTATCTTCATGCCTTCGACCGGCGCAGGCGGCATTGTGGCGGCAGCACCTTGCGACTCCGGTCCGGCGGATGCCCCAGAGGCTTCGTCAGACTTGAAGTTCGCTGTCGCTGGGGACTGAACCGCAAGGTTCTTTGCTGCGACCGCTGCGCGAACTGCTCGTACTGGTGCGTTGCCGGCCCGGCCGGGCGGGGCTGGAGTCGTGCCAGGTGTTTCGTTCTGCGGCAGAGACGCGGCCGGAGGCGCGCTTGGGACGTTATTTCCCGCACTTGATGCGACTCGATCTGAGCCTGGGGCATCGCTATTCGCGCGGGTTTCCTGGTGCGACGGAACTACTGGCTCTTCTGGCATCGCAGAAGCGCCAGCACTTGGTTCGATTACGGGAGTGCTTTCAAACTGCATTTCCGGAATGCGCACGTGGAGGACGTGGATCCAGCTGTACCGGATAGCGAAGCAGGTCAGGCAGAAGACGGCAGTTGACAACACCAGGCCATGGATTACGGCGGCGGTCCGCGGACGGAACGGATCGATGGTAGCGAACGAAGGAATGCCGTCGGAAGCGGGCTGTTGCGCGGGGACGGAGGAACTGGCGTGCCAGAACTCGGAGCGCAGCCCCCACTGTCTTGCCAGCGAGAGCAGGCCGTCCCCTAGTAGCTTGAATGTGGCCGCTTTTCCCGCCGACTGGTCGAAGATCGAAAGCATCTCGTCCCCAAATCGCCGGCGAAAACCGGGCGGATGCAGCCGAAGCAGGCAGCCGTATAAAGACCGGAGCATCACGCCCTCCTTGGCTTCGCAATCCGGGGCTTTGCCATCTGCAGGCGCAAGCGCGCTTCGCGCACCACGCCGGCCAGTCGCGAGGTTTCCGCCGCGAGGACGCCGCGTCCGGCTGAGGTCAGGCGATAGTAGCGGCGGCGCGGGTCGTCATCACCGGAACGGCGGCCAAGCTCTTCGACCCACTGCTGCCGGATCAGCCTTTGCAGATTATCGTAGAGCGTCCCGGGGCCCAGTTTGTACTTGCCCTCCGACTGCCGCGCCACCTCCTGCATGATGCCGTAGCCGTGAAGATCCTCGGCGGCGAGAGAAAGCAGGATATGCAGAGCGGCCGGGGATAAAGGGAGAAAGCTGGTGGCGTCATCGTTCATAAGTCGGATTCCGTTATATCGGACTCCGAGTTATTTGTCAAGCAGCATCGCAAATTGAGAATACGCCAGCTTGCGCGGAGACAACTGTGCGGGGACAGCCGCCCCCGGCTGTCCGGTCGAGCGAAGCTCGACAGCGCAGTCCTTCTGGGCCACCAATCCGAGACACTCCCCGCAGGCGACAAAACTGTACTGCTCCAGCCGGCTACGCAAGGAGTGATTGTCCAGGATGACAATCGGACCAACTCCTCGCCTCAGGCGCTGGGCAGGATGCGGCTGGCTCCGGCCAACCATTCGGCCGGGCGCGGGTTCCCGTTATTCACGGCGTAGAGAACGAGCTCCACGCGCGTGGAGATGCCCAGCTTTTCGAATATGCGAAAAAGATATTTCTTGATGGTGTGCTCGCTGAGGTTGAGTTCGCGGGCAATCTGGCGATTGCCCAGACCTTCGGCGACCAGGGCCACGACCTGCTCCTCACGCGGCGTGACTAAAGGTCGGCCGCGCGCGTTGAGCACGCGCAGCGAGGGAACTTCGGAAACCAGTTCGATCAGATAGTTGAGGTATTCGGTGCTGGCCCAGATCTGGCCCGCCGCCACGCGCAGCAGACATTTGCAGAGCAGGCGGAGGTTCGAGTCCGTGATGGCGAAAACGCCGCGCGCCCCGGAGCGGAATGCCCCGATCACCAGTGTCCGCAATGCGGATGAGTTGAAGAACGATATGCGGGCCAACAACCAGAGGTCAGGGCCGTTTTTCAAGATCGCCGATGATCCGCGGATCACCCGGCTGGGGCGCTCTCTGCGGCGCTACAGCCTGGATGAACTTCCCCAGCTTTGGAACGTGCTGCGGGGCGACATGAGCCTGGTGGGGCCGCGGCCTCATCCCCTAGACGATCTTGCCGCGTATGAAGTCCGGCACCTGGCACGTCTGGACGTGACCCCGGGAATGACTGGGCTTTGGCAGGTGACGGCCCGGCGCGATCCGTCGTTCGAGCGCGGCATGGAACTGGATCGCGAGTACATCCAGACATGGAGCCTGGAGTCCGATCTGCGCATCCTGCTGAAGACGGTCTCGACCGCCCGTGCTTGGGAGCGGAGACTGATGCAAGCCATTGCGTTGCCGGTGGCAAGACGCGATGGGTGGGCGGCATGGTTCGCGACCGCCGGGGCGAAACTGGCTCTGCGGCCAGTTCAGGCTGTGATGGCCGTTCCCACGCTGTTGTTTCTGGCAGCGCTCACGGCGATGCTTCTCCGCCCCCCTGACGTAAGCTTCTATGAGATAGACCGCGTGGCGTTCGCACTTCTGGTCAGCGGCGCCGTGGGCCGGGCCGTGGTCTTTCGCGAGCGTCTGTTCGTGATGGAGCCAGCCACGTGGCCCATGATCGGGCTGACGCTTCTGGCGCTGGCCAGTGTAGCCGGCCGTCCCTTCGGCAACGAGACCTGGAGCCTGCTGGCGGCGAAGTGCATTGTTCCTTTCACCCTGTTTCATTTGGCCGGGCTGGTGTTCACCGGGGAAAGGCGGCTCCGGCAGTTCGAAATCTTCGCGCTGCTGGTGCTGGCCTACCTGAGCTTCACGGCCATCGCATTTCTGGTGGGCGCTCATGCGCTTATTTTTCCCCGATTCATTCTTGACGAGAGCTTGGGCTACCACGCTGACCGGGCGCGCGGGCCGTTCCTGCAAGCCGTTGCCAACGGTGTGTCGCTCAACCTGCTCGGACTCCTGGCGATGCATGCGTACCGGCGAGGCTGCGTACGGGGAGTGAAGGCGGTGCTGCTGCTGGCTGCAGTCCCCATCGCGATCCTGGCTACCATGACGCGGGCGGTCTGGGTGTCGTTTGCCGCCACGGTGCTGGCGCTGATCTTTCTCTCTGGCAACCGCACCCTGCGGCGCGCCGGCCTGGGGATGGTTCTCGTAGCCGGAACTGGGCTGGCCGTGAGCCTGTGCTCGGATGAGTTCGATGGAGCGCTGCGCGATCGCCTGCAGGAATCTGGGCCGGTGGAATATCGCGAGGCCGTGTATGCCGGCGGGTGGGAGATGTTTCTCGAGCGGCCGCTCACCGGCTGGGGCTTCAACCAGATGCCGGCCGAATTGCCCCGGCACGTCAGCGGGTACAAAGAGAAGCTGCTTTATCCCCACAGCACCTACCTGGAATTGCTGGTGGAGGACGGCATCGTGGGGCTGGCCTTGTATCTGTGGCTGATGTGGGAATTGTGGCGGCTGGGGCGTGGGCCGGTGCCCGCCCGAGAGCGCGGCAGCTTTCTCGACCCGGAGTTTCACCATCTGTGGCCAATCCTGCTGGGAGTGTATTGGGTGAACGCGGCCGTGGTGGTCATGAATTATCAATTCGTGAACGGCTTGCTGTTCACCATGGCGGGGATGCTGGCCGGGCAGCAGCGGAGGGCGCGAGCCTCCGGGTTGTGTTGACTGTCGCCTATCTGGCCAATCTTTTTCCTTCTCCGGTTGAACTATATGTGGGCCAGGAGATTCAGGAACTGCGCCGGCGGGGAGTTCGCGTCATTGCCGCGAGCGTGCGGCGGCCAGCGACTGCGCAGGAAAGAGAACAGGTTCCTAACGGCAAGCGCGCGCCGGATATTGTGCTGCAGCCGCTGCACGTCACCGTTCTGTGGCAAGCCTTGCTGCTCTGCGCTCGCAGGTGGAATCGGATTTCCCCTTCGCTTGGGCGTGTCTTCTTCCGCGGCCCAGAGGGACCGATCGAGCGGGCTAAGGCTCTGCTTCACACCTGCATGGGCATCTGCTACGCGGTGCGGCTTGAAGGGCGCGGCATCGAGCACATCCACGTGCATCACGGATATTTCGGGTCGTGGATGGCGATGGTGGCAGCGCAGCTGCTGGATGTTTCCTTCAGCATGACGCTGCACGGATCCGACCTGCTCCTGCGCAAAGCGTATCTTGACGCGAAGTTTGCCGCCTGCACCTTCTGCCTTACGGTGTCGGAGTACAACCGGCGCTACATCCTGCTGCACTACGCCTCCGTCGAGCCGCAGAAGGTAGTGGTGTCGCGGCTCGGCGTGGAAGTCAGCCAGCGACACGATTCGCTTCCCGCCGGCGATGCCGCTCGCTCTGCCGAATTCACGATGCTGGCCGTGGGGCGGCTGCATGCCGTGAAGGACCATGCATTCCTGCTCCGGGCTTGCGCCCAGTTGCGGACGCGGGGCGTACATTTCGAGTGCTCCGTCGCAGGAGACGGCCCGGAGCGGCGGCATCTTCAATCGCTGATTCGGAAATATGGCCTCGAACAGCAAGTGACGCTGCTTGGGCACGTGCCCCACCAGCAGATGGGCTCGCTGTATGACCGGGCCGACGTGGTCGTGCTGACCAGCCGCAGCGAGGGAATCCCGCTGGTATTGATGGAGGCGATGGCGCGGGGCAAAATCGTGCTGGCGCCCGCCATCACCGGGATTCCTGAGCTGGTAATTCCCGGCAAGACGGGATTCTTGTACGAAGCCGGATCGCTGGATGACTTCCTGGACCGCCTGCTCTTTATTCAGTCGTTGATCCAAGCCCAGAATCATCTTCATCTTCATCCTGACCTGCGTGATCCGGGCCTGCGTGGCGACGCCAGCCAGTTGCATTGGATGCGGCACGCGGCCCAGGTGCAGGTCCGCCACAATTTCAACCGCAAAAAGAACCTGGAATCTTTCGTCGATCTATTCCTCGAGCGAGTCGCCGCTTAAACAGAAAGCCTCCCCATGAGAATCTTGTATTGCAACAAATATAACTATCCCTTCAGCGGCACCGAAGTATACCTGCTCGAACTGATGGAGTTGATGCGGGCAAAGGGTCACGAAGTGGCATTGTTTTCGATGGCTGACCCACGTGGCGAGCCGACTCCATACGATCAGCACTTGGTACCGCACATTGACTTTAAGGCGAACTTGGGATGGTGGCAGAAGGCGCAGGGAGCGGCGCATGCGATCTATTCGACGGATGCGCGTCGGCGGATCCGGGCGATGATCAAGGAGTTTCGGCCCAATGTGGCGCACGTCCGGTGTATCTATCACCACTTGTCACCTTCCATTCTGTGGGAGTTGAAAGCCCAGAACATTCCCGTCGTCTGTCATCTGAACGATTTCAAGCTGTTGTGTCCAACTTACAACCTGCTGTCGCAGGGAGAAATTTGCGAAGCGTGCAAAGGAGGCGCCTTCTGGCATGCGCTGCGGCCACGCTGCTATCCGGGAATGGGCGCGCGCCTGACCTTAATGGCCGAGGCTTACGTTCATCGCTGGCTGGGCACTTACCGAAAATGTGTGGACCTGTTCCTGGCGCCCAGCCAGTTTGTGCGCGACAAGTTTGTCGAGCACGGCTGGGATGCGGCGAAGTTTGAAGTGCTTCCGCATTTTCAGACGGCTCACCGCTTGTCGGAGCAACGGCCGGGTAAAGATGCGCCGATACTCTACTTCGGCCGATTGTCGGCCGAAAAGGGTGTGGACGATCTGCTGCGGGCGATCGCGCGGCTTCCGCAAACGCGTCTAATCATCGCCGGGGACGGGCCCCAGCGCGAAGAATTGCAGGAGTTAACAGCTTCTCTGGGCCTCGCCAACGTGGAATTCGCGGGGCACTTGGGGCGGGAGCAGCGGGACTCCCTGATTGCGCAGTCGCGCTTCACCGTGTTGCCTTCTCACGCCTACGAGACCCTGGGGAAAACCATCCTGGAGTCTTATGCGGAGGGCCGCGCGGTGGTGGCGTCAGATCTGGGTTCACGGCGCGAGTTGGTTCACGAAGGCGAAACCGGCCTTCTCTATCGCGCGGGAGATGCGAATGCGCTCTCGGGCGCGATTGCGAGGCTCAGTTCAAAGCCCGAACTGGCGCAAAGCATGGGGCGGGCGGGCTGGGAACTGGTGCGGCAGCGCCACACGCCCGAGGCACATTATCAGCGTCTGTTGCCCCTGTACGAAGGCTTGGTTGCGATAAAGGCCAAGCGACACGAAGCCCTGATCACCACAACCCGTCAGGCACCCTGGAAGCGGTCAACCGTGCCCTCATCCAGTCTTTCTCTTGAAGACCCAATCCCCAAGCCCACTCGAAAACTGCGCGTGGCATTCATCGGTGGCCGGGGCGTGATCTCAAAGTACAGCGGCATCGAAACCTACTATGAAGAAGTAGGCAAGCGGCTGGCGCAGATGGGGCACGAAGTCACGATCTACTGCCGCACCTACTTCACGCCGCGCGTCGCGGAATACCACGGCATGCGACTGGTGCGGTTGCCAACGATCCGGTCCAAGCATCTCGAGACCGTGGTGCACACGCTCGCGAGCACGACGCACGCGCTGACCGAGAAGTATGACATTGTGCACTATCACGCCCTGGGGCCGGCACTGTTTTCATTTCTCCCGCGGTTGGTGGGAGCCAGAACTGCCGTCACGGTGCAGGGGCTCGACTGGCAAAGAAAGAAGTGGGGACGCCTGGCCTCGGCGGTGTTGCGGCTGGGCGAGCGGGCGTCGGTGAAGTTTCCCAACGCAACCATGGTGGTGTCGCAGGCTCTGCAACAGCGCTACCGCGAAACTCACGGGATAGAAGCGTTCTACGTGCCCAATGGCGGCGTGCTGCGGAGATGGCGGGAGCCAGGCCAGATTCTGGAGCGGGGCTTCGAGCCGGGGAACTACATTCTTTTCCTGGGCAGATTCTCGCCCGAGAAAGGTTGTCATCTGCTGGTGGAGGCATTTGAACAGCTCGAAACCAATGCCCAACTGGTGATGGCCGGGGCTTCGAGCTACTGCGACCAATACAGCCAGGAACTGCGAAAGCATGCGAGCGAGCGCATCCGGATGCTGGATTGGGTTTCGGGAGAAACTCTCGACGAGCTGCTGACCAACGCCATGCTGTTTGTGCTGCCCTCGGATCTGGAGGGTCTGTCGCTCGCGCTGCTGGATGCGATGGGTGCAGGCCTGTGCGTCCTGACGAGCGATGTTCCGGAAAATCGCGAAGTCGTGGATGGCGCCGGTTTCACGTTCCGGCGTGGGAGCGCGGCAGATCTCGCGGAGCGGTTGCGCTTCCTGATTGCCAATCCCGTGGTGCGCGAGGCGGCTGGGAAAGCGGCGAAGAAGCGGATCCGGGAACAATATCAGTGGCACGAAATTGCCGGCGAAATCGAGAGAGCGTATTTCGAAATCATGGGGTGGAAGCAGTTGGCCGCACCGAAGAAGCTAGCCGCCCGTGCCCCCGGCGCCAGCGCCTCCGAGCGCCGCGCCGGATAGGGAATAACGGCATCGCTCAGAGCTGCGTTCGCGCTCGCAGTTCCTTTGGCGAATAGTCCTCGACGCTACTGTTGTACCGTCTGCGCAACCGACGCCGAACTCCCTCCGACATTCGAGTCGCCAAAGTAGGTTACTGTCACGCCGGTCGAGCCCACAGGCAGCCACGAGGTTGTGAAACTTGCTGTGCCGCCGCTGAGTTGAGCTGCTCCCATCACTCTCCCTCTGGCCCTGAAGAGCACTCGTCCAGTTGGAACGATTGTCGGCGATGTGATTGTGGCCGTGAAGGTGACCGCCTGACCACGCGTCGAAGGATTCGCGGACGAGACCAGCGCGGCCGCGGTCGTAGTCTGGAGCACCTGCAGACCTACTACGCTGGACGTGCTCGGCGCGAATACCGAATCACCCGAATACACCGCCGTCACCGGATAAGAGCCCGCGTTGAGCGTGGAGATGCTAAGGATGGCTTGGCCCGCAAGGCAAACGCCTGCCAGCGTCGCGGAACCCAGGGTAACGCCGTTGGCCATGAAGTTGACCGTGCCCGTGGGCATCACACACGACGGCGGCTCGGGCGGAATCGAGGAATAGACGATCGCAGAAAATGTGACCGCTTGCCCGTAGGTGGAGACGTTCGACGAGGGGCTAAGCACTGTACCCGTCTGCAGTCCGGTTACTACGAGTTGGAGGGTTGCCCCACTTGGCGCTGAGGTCGGATCCCCATGATAGACCGCTTGGATGGCGTAGGTCGCTGGGGCCAACGATGATGTGGAGAATGTGGCCACGCCGCCGACGGTGCTTCCCGTCCCGATCACGGTGGTTCCGCTGTAGAACGCTACCTGCTCGCCGTCCGGTATCTTGAACCGCGCGCTCACAGTCGCCGTAAGAGTCACGGTCTGACCCTCTGGACAGGGGTTTGGGCTGGCCGTAACTGAGGTGAAAGTCGAGTACCGGCGCGCCGCATCCACCTGCTGCATGATCTGCGGAGAAGCACTGGCTCCGTAGGTGCCGTCAAACGCGTAGGTCGCTGTAATGGTGAATGTGCCCATAGGGAGCGCGGCCGTGGTCAGCGAGGCAGCGCCGTCGCTGAGGGGAGCCGTGCCCAAGACGGTGGCCCCGTTCTTGAAGGTGATCATCTCGCCGTCAGGCGCAGTCCCGCTATACGGTTTCACGGTCGCTGTAAAGGTGACGGCATGGCCGACGATCGAGGGGTTCGAGGAGGAGACCAGCGTGGTCGTGGTCGCGGTGTAGGGCGTGGCGTTGATGAGCACGCCCAAAGTGCCGCCGCCGGACGGACAGGTACCCTGATCGTCGCAATCATTTGCGACCAGAAGGTCAGGCTTGCCGTCGAGGTTCACGTCGGCGACAGTGATCGAATTCGAGCCTACCCCGCCGGTGCCGAAGCTGACCGTCGGTTGGAAGGTGCCGTCGCCATTGCCTATGAGCACGCCGACTGAGCCGGTGGCTCCCGCGTTCCCGCAGGTGCCCAGGTCGGCGCACTGGTTCACCGCCAGAATGTCAGGATAGCCATCGCCATTCACATCGGCGATGGCGACGGCCGTCGTATCGCCTCCACCCGAGCTATAGACCACGGCGGGCTGGAAGGTTCCGTCGGCGTTGCCCAGTTGCACATACACGCTACTGCCTTGCTCGCTCACGCTGACCGAGTCGAGAATGCCGTCCCCGTTGAGGTCAGCCATAGCTGCGGCGCTCGTGCCGCCCCCCGGCCAGCCGCCGGAGTACTGTTGCGCAGCCTGCAGGCTGCCATCGCCATTGCCCAGCAACTCGCCGATGCCGAAGCAGGGACCGCCGGCGGAGCACGAGTTGGCCGCCAGCACGTCGAGTTTGCCGTCCCCGTTCACGTCCACGATCGCGGTTGCATAGGTGTAGGTTCCACCGGAAGCGTAAGTAGCTGGCCCGCTAAAACCGCCGCCCCCGTTACCCATGAATACGGCCACCGAACCGCCGCCGCTCACACAAGACATGAATGTGATTGCGCAATAGTTGGCCACCGCCAGATCAGGCCAGCCATCGCCGTTGAGATCGCCCACCGCGACATACTCGGCAAAGACTCCGCCTGTCGGATAGACCCCCGTCGAGAAGGAAGGAGCGAGAGAGGTCGCGGCGCTGATGGACGGCTTCTTCTGATCTTGCGCCACGGGAATGTGCACCGGAGGCGCGTTGGCAGTCTGCGGCCCGGGTAGTACGAAATATCTTCCGGAGGGCTGACTGGCGCTTGGCTGCTGGGCGGTTGCCGAAGCGACGAGAAGAAAGATGACGGTTACGACGACCAACGCAGGAACAAAAAAAAGACGGTGGGGCTTGGAGCCGCGCTTTTTGAACATGGGAGACCTCCTTGACTGCGGGCAGTCGAGGTCTGATCAATCGTCAGGAAATGCGTGTCGAGACGGTCTACAGGCCGGGAGAACCTGTGGGAATGGTCGTCGCTGATCGTGCAGCCAGAACTTTATGCGCGCACGTGCAACTTTTCAGTGACCGCCGTCACAGGGTTGTGGGTGTCGGGATTGAGGAGTCGCTCTCCTATTGCGAGGACACACTCTTTCCTCTCAGATTGCGTTATGGTCTAATCATCGCCATGCAAAGCTTTGCATCGAAGGGCAGCCAGCGGTGGCTGCAGGCGGCGGTGAATCGGAGACCGCAACTTCTTCTGAGCGCACTCCAACGGAGCGGGGCGATTGCGCCGCGGGCTTCGGTCGCATGGTGTTCTCCGCTCGAAAAGGAAAACTTTCGCGAATATCGGGATTGGACGGCTTTGGAGAAGGTAGGGGTTCTCAAAGCCAATCTCAAGCAACGCCTCGAGCAATTCTGGCCGGCGCGCGGGCCGGTGTGGGATGCGTTGGGGATTACGTCGGAAGGGCACCCACTCTTTATAGAAGCTAAAGCCCACATCGCTGAGGCTGCGTCGCCGGCGACTAAGGCGTCGTCGCGGACATCGTTGGATTTGATCGAGCGAAGCCTCAAAGAAGCGAGGCGATTCTACGCCCCGAAAGCAACGGCGTGCTGGAGCAATGTGTTCTATCAATACGCGAACCGGCTTGCCCACCACTACCTCCTGAAGCAGGTCAACGATGTGCAGAGCCGCCTCGTGTTCCTCTACTTCGTGAATGCGGATGACGTGCTCGGTCCAACGACCGAAGAGGAGTGGCATGGGGCCGTGCGGCTTATTCATGCCGTTCTCGGGTTACCCAAGGAACTGACGAGTTCTGGAGTGTTCGACGCGTTTCTCGACGCCAGACTCCTTCGAGACTCTGTCGATTCAAACTGACCGGCTACCGTTTCGCGCCCAAGACGGGCTAATCCCGTCCTTTTTTATTACAATCAAATGCCTGCTCACGACAGGGGATCATGACGAAGACGACGAGTTACAAAGGCATCATTCTGGCAGGAGGATCGGGCACGCGGCTGTATCCGGTGACGCAGGCGATGGGCAAGAGCCTGCTTCCCGTCTACAACAAGCCCATGGTCTATTACCCGCTGTGCACTCTGATGCTGGCTGGGATTCGCGACATCCTGCTCATCTCGACTCCGGACGACGTTCCCAAGTTTCAGGCCTTGCTGCGCGATGGCAGCCAGTATGGCATTCGTTTGCAGTACCGCGTGCAGCTCAAGCCCGAAGGGATCGCGCAGGCATTTCTCTTGGGCGAAGAGTTTCTGGCCGGCAGCCCTTGCGCTCTCGTTCTGGGAGACAACATTTTTTACGGTCATGATCTGGGGCGGGATCTGCGGGCAGCCGCGCAGAGCGTCCGCGGGGCGCGCGTTTTCGCCTATCCAGTGCATGATCCGGAGCGTTACGGCGTGGTGGAGTTCGACGCTGGCGGCCGGGCGCTAAGCATCGAGGAGAAGCCGAACCACCCCAAGTCGCGCTATGCCGTGACCGGCCTGTATTTCTACGATTCTGATGTGGTGAAGATCGCCAAGTCCCTGAAGCCCAGCGCGCGCGGTGAGCTCGAAATCACCGACGTCAACCGTGCCTATCTGAAAAGCGGGCAACTGGATGTCGTAGTAATGGGACGCGGCATGGCATGGCTCGATACCGGCACTCATGAATCGCTGATGGATGCCGCGCTCTATATTCAGGCGATCGAGAAGCGGCAAGGGTTGATGGTGGCCTGTCCGGAGGAGATCGCCTACCGCTCCGGCTACATCTCCGCGGTGCAGGTGGAGCAAATCGCGAGCACGATGAAAAACAGCAGCTACGGCGCCTACCTGCTGCAGCTTCTGACCGAGAAAGTATTCTGAAGTGGGTGTGCCTTCTGAGGTCTGACCTGCGATGGATGCGTTCCAGAAAACTTCGACTTCCTTGCCCGGTTTGCTGATTCTCGAGCCGCGCGTGTTCGGTGACGCGCGGGGATTCTTTCTGGAAAGCTACAATGAGCGCGCCCTGGCGGACCTGGGTATCCAGGAGCGGTTCGTGCAGGACAACCATTCCTTTTCGGGGCGCAACGTGCTGCGCGGTCTGCATTACCAGGTCAAGCAGACGCAGGGGAAACTGGTGCGTGTGATCGAAGGCGAGGTCCTGGATATCGCCGTCGACCTGCGCCGCAGTTCGCCGACGTTTGGCGGATGGGAGGGCGTGCGTTTGTCCGGCGACAATCAGCGCGTGCTGTGGATCCCGGCGGGCTTCGCCCACGGATTCTGCGTAACTTCGGACAAGGCCCACGTTCTGTACAAGGCCACCGATTACTACGCACCGGAATACGAGCGCACGCTGGCGTGGAATGATCCGGATTTGAAGATCGACTGGGAATTGGATGGCGAGCCGGTCATATCCCCGAAAGACCAGCGCGGCGTCGCTTTCCGCGAGGCCGAGACCTTCGAGTAGGGGCTTCGAGCAAGAGAAGAGAAATCAACGCTATGCGAGTAACGATCTTCGGCGCCTCCGGCCTGTTGGGCCAGGCGCTCATGCGCGAGTGGACTGGAGACGATGTTGTGGGTCTCAGCGTCGAGGATGTGGACGTCCGCGACTCAGCCAAAGTGCGCGAGGCCGTGGCGAAGAACCGGTCCGACTGGATTGTCCTGGCCGCCGCCTACACCGATGTGGATGGCTGCGAGGGTAATCAGGAACTGGCATTCGCGGTGAACCGAGATGGAGCCGTGAATGTCGCTGAGGCGGCGAAGCGGGCCGGAGCGAAGGTGCTGTTTCTCAGTTCGGATTATGTGTTCGACGGAACCAAGACCTCGCCTTACGAAGTAGGCGATGCGCGGAATCCACAGAGTGTGTACGGCCGTTCGAAGGCGGAAGCGGAAGTTCGGTTACTGGAAGTCCTCCCCGAGTGCTGCATCCTGAGGACAGCGTGGATGTTTGGCATGGGCGCCAAATGCTTTCCGGACACGATCCTGAAACTGGCCGCAAGCCGCCCGGCGCTGGATGTGGTGAACGACCAGCATGGCTGCCCCACGTATTCGGTGGATCTGGCGCGGGCGATTATCCAACTGTGCCACAAGAGTGCTAAGGGAATTGTGCAGGTAACCAATGCCGGGCATTGCTCGTGGTTCGAGTTTGCGCGCGAAATCGTAAAGAGCGCCGGATTGGCCACGGAGGTGCGGCCGGTCAGCACTCAGCAAATGGCGCGTCCGGCGCCACGTCCGGCCTACTCGGTTCTCTCTGCCAGAAGCCTGCAGCCCTACGGGATTGCGATGCCTACGTGGCAAGATGCCCTGCGGCGCTATCTGCAAGAGCGGAAAAGCTGATCGCTTTCGGGCCGCGCCCCTGGCGCCTTCGTGCCCCCTCTTTGGTAAGCAAACATACCCCCACTGCAGTCTGACCGCCGGTTACCTCGGTAACATCAGGCCTCACGAGCCGAACCCTACAATGCTAACGTGGGAATAGTCTCTCCACAGCCCGCCCGCAGGTGGACGGCCATCGTGTGCACGGTGGTGTGCGTCCATGTCCTGCTGTCGTTTTTTGCGTCCCGCGGGTTTGCTCTCACGGCTTTCGGCGACGTTCTGCAAAACACCGTTCTGCTTTTCGCGGTCGTCGCATTTCTTGCCAATGTGAGAACGGCTTCCCCGAAGGCTCGCCTGTTTTGGGCGCTCATGGGTCTGGGCCTGGGGATGTGGCTGGCCTCGCAGGTTATGTGGACTTATGTGGAAGTCTACTTGCGGCATGAGGCTCCGAATCCATTTGTCGGGGACGTCATTCTTTTTCTCCATATTGTTCCGATGATGGCTGCCGTGGCAGTCCAACCGCATGTACAACAGGATGAGCGCACGGTGCGAGTTGGAACCCTCGATTTCGCGCTGCTGCTTACGTGGTGGCTGTTTCTGTATCTGTTTGTCGTGATTCCGTGGCAGTATGTGCATCCCGCCGAATCGGTATACGGCCGGAGCTTTGACCTGCTCTACGTCTGCGAAGAACTGGTGCTGGCGGCCGGGTTGGTGCTGGTGTGGAGGCGGAGCCGGGGGGCCTGGCGCAAAATCTATTTCCATCTATTTGTAGCCACACTGGTCTATTGTGTTGCTTCCCTGATGGCCAGCGAAGCCATTGATTTGCACCTGTATTACACCGGCAGTCTGTTCGATGTGCCCCTGGTGGCGGCCATGGCCTGGTTTGTGCGGATTGGATTCCTGCCGCGCGAGGTCAAGGCGCAGACTCCGGCCGAAGAGGTCCCAAGTCGCAGTTACGGAATCTGGAAGGCGCGCCTCGCCATGCTGGCCGTGTTCATCACTCCGTTGATGGTGGGGTGGGCTCAGTTTGGCGGCGACACGCCGCAGCCGGTTCGCACCTACAGGCTGTTCCTGACTGTCGCCGTCATGCTGGTGCTGGGCGCGCTGGTCTTTCTCAGACAGCACCTGCTGGATCAGGAATTACTTAGCCTGCTGCGCTTGACCCGGCACAACCTGGATGAAATGTGCCGTATGAAGGACGCGCTGGAAGGCAAAGAACAGTCGCTCCGCTGGCACAGTCTGGAACTGCAGCGCAAGAATTTGGAACTGCAGGAAATCTCTTTCACCGATGTGCTCACCGGGGCGTGGAACCGGCGTTACATGGAAGAGATCGTCACCCCGGAAGCCGAGCAGGTCTTGCGCAATTACCAGCGCGCGCGCGGCGGCGGCATCCGGAAACTGGATCACCGCGACCTGGTCTTCATCATGGTAGACATGGACTTCTTCAAAGAGGTAAATGACGAACACGGTCACCCCGCCGGCGACCGCATGCTGCAACTGGTTGCGCAGAGGCTGGCCACCGTCGTGCGCAAATCCGACGTCCTGGTGCGCTGGGGCGGAGAAGAATTTCTGATCATGAGCCGTTCTACCGATCCCTCCGGCACTCCCGCGTTCTGCAGCCGCATCCTGGAAGTCATGTCAGCAGAACCGTTCGATCTGGGACATGGCATTAACGTCCGCAAGACCTGCTCGGTAGGCTGGGCTGCGTTTCCCTGGTACCGCGGCGCTTTTGAGGCGATCTGTGCAGAAGAATCCATCGTGCTGGCCGATGCTGCCCTGTATCGCGCAAAAGCCCTGGGGCGGAATCTGGGAATTGGAATCGTGGCCGGGGACGGCGCATACAGAAATCCTGAGGCCATTACGGTGAAATCGGTGCAAGAGATCAATTCTCCCCTGGCGCGCATCATCCGGACGGAGTGTCCATCCCGGAAGGCGGCTGCCGAAGCGGAATCCGAAGCCACGCAACCCATCGACAAGTCCAGCCTGTAGCGCTCATGTGGGACAGCCGCCCTCGGCTTGACCTCCGCAGGCCGGTTGACTACATTGAGAAGCCGGTTCTCATAACCTCGAGGCAAAACTACCCATGAATGCCAAGAATCCTTCCCGCAAGACGGGGCTTCGTCAGAAAGCGCAACTCATGTCTGCATCGGAAATTGAGCGTACGCTGGTGCGGCTGGCCTACGAAATCGTGGAAAAAAACGACGGGGTGGACGCCCTGGGGCTGGTCGGGATTCGCCGCCGCGGTGTGCCCCTTGCCGAACGGCTGGGCAAGATCATCACGCGCATCGAAAATGCCAAGGTCCCGGTCGGATCTCTCGATATTACCTTTTACCGCGACGATCTCTCCACCCTCGGGCCCAAACCCGTGGTGCAGGAGAAAGAGATCGGCTTTGAGATCGAGGACAAAAACATCGTGCTGGTCGATGACGTGCTCTTCACCGGGCGCACCACGCGGGCGGCTCTGGACGCGCTCTTTGAGCATGGCCGGCCGCGGCGCGTGCAGCTGTGCGTGCTGATCGACCGCGGACATCGCGAGATTCCCGTCGAAGCCACCTTCGTCGGACGCAATGTCCAGACCACGATGAATGAAGTCATCGAGGTCAAACTGACCGAGATTGACGACGCGGAGAAAGTCCTGCTGATGGAAAAATAGAGGGGGGAACAATCATGTGGAGACAGCCGGCCCCGGCTGTCCGGTCGAGCGCAGCTCGACAGCCCACTCCGAGCCGCCACACTAGAAATATTAGCAAGCCTTGCAATCGCGCTATCTTAGCTCAAGCGCAGACGAGCCGGTCCTTTCGACTCAGGAAAACACGAAAGGACGGTGGCCACGACCCACCGTCCTTTTTCTTTTCTAACTGGTAAACGCCTATGCAATCTTCGCGCACACCGCCTTGGTCTGGGTGTAGAGATTGAGCACATCGTGCCCCATCTCGCGGCCCCAGCCCGATTGCTTGTAGCCTCCGAACGGGAGTGCCGCGTCGAAAACGTTGTAGCAGTTGATCCACACCGTTCCCGCGCGCAGTTGCTCTGCCATGCGGTGCGCTTTGCCGATGTCGCGCGTCCAAACCGCGGCAGCCAGGCCGTACTCGCTATTGTTGGCGCGCGGAACAATCTCTTCGGGATCGGTGAACGGCATCGCCGTCACCACCGGCCCGAAGATTTCTTCCCGCACGACCTTCATGCTTTCCTGCGTGTCAACCAGCACCGTAGGCTCGACAAAGTATCCGCGATCGCCGGCCTTGTGGCCTCCGACAACGGCTTTGGCTCCTTCGGAGAATCCGGCCTCGAGGTATCCGCAGACGCGATTCAGTTGTTCTTGCGAGACCAGCGGTCCCATCTGCGTCTCCGGATCAAGGCCTGATCCCACTCTGATTTTCTTCGCCTGTTTGGCGATGCCTTCAATCACCTGATCGTAAACCGCCTTCTCGACATACAACCGCGAACCAGCGCAGCAGCACTGGCCGTGGTTGAAGAAGATGGCGCTGGCGGAGCCGGGGATGGCTGCGTCCAGATCAGCGTCCTTGAAAACGACGTTCGGCGACTTTCCGCCCAGTTCCAGCGAGACTTTCTTGAGGTTGCCGGCAGCAGCGTGCACGATCAGCTTGCCGACTTCCGTCGAGCCGGTAAAGGCAATCTTGTCCACGTCGGGATGAGCCGCCAGCGCGGCCCCCGCCGTCTCGCCATAGCCGGGAACAATGTTCACCACGCCGTCGGGGAAACCGGCTTCCTGAATCAGTTCCCCGAGACGCAGCGCTGAAAGCGGCGTTTGCTCGGCAGGCTTCAGCACGACGGTGCAGCCCGTGGCCAGCGCCGGGCCCAGTTTCCACGCGGCCATCAGCAGTGGGAAGTTCCAGGGAATGATCTGCCCGACGACGCCAACCGGTTCGCGCAGGGTGTAAGCAAAATATCTTCCGCCGCCGGACGAGATGGGAATCGTGTTGCCTTCGATCTTTGTGGCCCATCCCGCCATGTAGCGAAACAGATCCACTGCCAGCGGCACATCGGCGACCTTCGCTATCGCGAGCGGCTTGCCGTTGTCGAGACTCTCCAGGTAGCCAAACTCTTCCGTGTGCTGCTCCAGCAGATCGGCGAGTTTCCAGATCAGCCGGCCGCGCTCCGAAGCAGTCGTCCTGTGCCAGGGGCCTTCATCAAAGGCTTTGCGTGCGGCCTGCACCGCCTGGTTAATGTCTTCGCGATCGCCTTCCGCGACCTGGGCGAGAACCTCGCCGGTTGCCGGATTATACGTGGGGAAAGTCTTGCCCGATGCGGCATTGACCCACTTGCCGTTGATCAGCATTTTGCGCGGCTTGTCAATAAACTCCGCGACTTGCGGATGAATCTGCGGGGAAACTGCGATGCCCATACGTCCTCCTTGGTCGAGCGAACTTGCGAGAGAGAATGATGCCGGACGGATGAAAGCGACTTGGAAATGCTAGCGCCGGGCCGGGACAAATGCAACTCCGCTCCGGGGCCATGTGAGGACAGCCGCCAGCCTGCCCTGAGCTTGTCGAAGGGGGCTGTCCAGTCGAGCACTGCTCGACCCGCTACTCCCCGTACGGAACCCAAATATTCTTCACCTGCGTGGCGTGTTCCAGGAACCAGCGCCCTTCGCCCTGCTTTCCGTCGAACCAATCGATGGCGCGGCCTTCATTCGTCCACACCTGTTTGAGATTTCCCGTGGACATCGCTTTCGCGGCCGCGACCATGGCTTCATCTCCATGACACCAGATCGCATCCACGTCATCGTGTTCGGCGAGCGTTATCAGAAGTTGCGAGGCATACCCGGTAACAATGTTCACCACGCCGCCCGGCACATCACTCGTGTCGAAAAGTTGGTAGAGGTCGCCCGCGATCAAGGGATATTTTCCCGAAGGAACCGCAATCACCGTGTTCCCAACCGCGAGCAACGGCATCACCAGCGAGAAGAACCCCAGCAGCGGAGTATCCGCCGGGCAGATCACTCCCACGGTTCCGACCGGCTCGTTCATGGCGATTGCGATATTGCGGAACGGAGGATTGTGCACCGCGCCGTCGAACTTGTCCGCCCACGCCGCGTACGAGAAAATCCGCTCGATACCGCATTCCATTTCCGCGCCAGCTTGCTTTTCTCCCACCACCGCCGCCAGGCGCTGCACGATCTCGTCGCGGCGGCGCGCCAGATTCTCCGCGCAGTAGTAAAGCACCTGGGCGCGATTATGCGCCGTTGCTTTCGACCAGCCCTCCGCTTTGCGTGCCGCTTCCACGGCGTTACGAATATCTTTGCGATTGCCCAGTGGAGCTTCGCCCAGCAACCGCCCGTCCGCGGCCCGCACCGCCATGCTGTAGCCGGAATCCGGCCGCGCCTGCTTGCCGCCAATGTAAAGCTTGACAGTACTATCAATGGCGGGGCTACTCTCCGCGGGTTCTTCGCCAACGGAAACGGGCGCGGGTGCCCCACTTATCGCCGGTTTTGCGAGAAGTGGGGATTTCGCAGCAGCCTCGCCGGTCGCCAGCTTCGGCGCATGCTTGAACCACGCCGGCTCGATGTATTCGAGCAAGCCCTCGCGCCCGCCCTCGCGCCCGTATCCGCTCTCGCGGTAGCCGCCAAAGCCGCAGGCCGCGTCGAACAGATTGGCGCAATTCACCCATACCACTCCGGCTTTCAATTGTGCGGCAACATGCAGAGCCACGTTGATGTTCTCGCTCCACACGCACGATGCCAGGCCGTAGACCGTGTTGTTGGCCAGTTCGACAGCTTCTCTCGGAGTGCGAAAAGTCATGGCTGCGAGCACCGGCCCGAAAATCTCCTGCTGCGCCACGATCGATGTAGGATGCACGTTGCTGAGCAGCGTCGGCGGATAATAAAATCCGCGCGCGGGCAACGCCACTTGCGGCTGCCAGCAGGTCGCGCCCTCCGCCACACCCTGCGCCACCATGCGCTGGATGCGATCCAGTTGCACCCGCGCTACGATGGCGCCGATGTCAATCGCTTTGTCGAGCGGAGGCCCGATGCGCAACGTGCTCATGCGCTCGCGAATCTTCGCGATCAGAGTCTCGGCAATGCTTTCCTGCATCAGCAGGCGCGAGCCCGCGCAGCACACCTGCCCCTGATTGAACCAGATTCCATCCACCAGACCTTCCACGGCGCTGTCGAGATCGGCGTCGTCGAAAATAATGAAGGGAGATTTTCCTCCCAGTTCGAGCGACAGCCGTTTGTGGCTGGCTGCCGTCGCGCCGCGGATCGCGCGTCCAACTTCCGTCGAGCCCGTGAACGCGATCTTGTCCACATCGGGATGTTTCACCAGCGCCTCGCCAGTTGAGCCGTCTCCGGTCACAATGTTGACCACTCCGGCCGGCAGGCCCGCCTCCTGGCATATTTCAGCGAAGGCGAGTGCAGTCAGCGGAGTGAACTCGGCGGGTTTCAGAACCACGGTGTTTCCCGTCGCCAGCGCCGGCGCAATTTTCCACGCCAGCATGAGCAAGGGAAAATTCCAAGGAATGATCTGGCCCACCACGCCGCATGGTTCGTACTCCGGAAACTCCTGCGCGAGCAACTGCGCCCAGCCAGCGTGATAGTAGAAATGCCGCGCCACCAGCGGAATATCAATGTCGCGGCTCTCGCGGATGGGCTTGCCGTTGTCCATGGTTTCGAGCACAGCAAGCAACCGCGAATGTTTTTGTACCAGCCGCGCCAGAGCGTACAAGTAGCGCGCCCGCGCATGCGCTGCCAGCGCACGCCATTTGGGAGATGCAGCCCGGGCCGCGCGAACGGCCGCGTCAACATCAGCCGCGGCGCCCTGCGCCACCGAGGCCAGCTTCTCTCCGGTAGAAGGATCGAGCGTGTCGAAATACTCGCCTGCCGCCGGCGCCTGCCATGCTCCGTTAATGAACAGCGCAAACCGGCGCTCGTGCCGCTCCAGCCACGCCGTTGCCTCTTTCGGATCTTCGGGAGCCGGCCCGTATTCCATGCTAACGAATTTTGCCGCGATGCTCATCTTGACCACTTTCGCCGACAGGCCCAACGCCGCCGGAGGGGTGTACCGCCCATGAAACAACAGTGCCAGGCACAAAGATCATCAAGATCACAATGAAAGTCACCACAGCCGGAAGAATGGAGTGGCTCCCGAAGACCATCTCGGCATAGCCTCCGACGAACTCACCTAGCAGATAGGCGACTGCTAGCGTCACCGGAGCGGAAACCGCGAAGGCCGTTGCGGCACGGCGAGCATCGTTTCGTGGCTGGTCTAACCGAAGTCTTCGGAAGAGCCACCAAGTTGCCAAAGTGTCGGGAACGACAACCACCGCTGCGGCCGTGATCCTACCACGGAGCGACATGTCACGCACGAAGACCCAATAGATAAATATGAGAGCCCAGGACGCGACCATCAGCAGAAGCGCTGCCTCTGCAACGGTCACAAACAACCGACGTTTGGCGTCCATCACTTTACCTGTCCAGCCTTCCACCTGGGGATTTCCCACTACGCAATCGGATGCCTATACTCCGCCGAATACCGTCCCGTCGCGTAATGTTCCAGTTGCCGCTCGATGTCTCCCAGTAACCCGCTCGCTCCGAAGCGAAATATTTCCGCCCGCAGCCACGACGGTCCGAGTTCCTCTTTCATCAGGGCGAGCCAGTCGAGAGATTGTTTGGCCGTGCGAATTCCGCCCGCCGGTTTGAATCCCACCGCCATCCCGGTTTGCTGCGCGTATTCCCGAATCGCCCGCACCATCACCAGACTCACTGGCAGCGTGGCGTTGGTCGGCTCTTTGCCCGTGGAAGTCTTGATGAAATCCGCGCCCGCCATCATCGCCACAAAGCTGGCGCGGGCCACATTGCGCAGCGTCAGCAGGTCGCCGGTGCCCAGGATGACTTTCATGTGAGCCGCGCCACAAGCTTGTTTGAACGCGGCAATCTCGTCGTAGAGCGCCTGCCAGCGCCCGCCAAAAACATGGGCGCGCGTGATGACGACATCAATCTCGTGCGCTCCAGCTTCGGCAGACCTTCGAATCTCGGCGACGCGTTCGGCCAGCGGTGACAGCCCAGTGGGAAATCCGGTGGAGACAGCCGCAACATGAACGCCGCTGCCTTCCAGGGCATGCAGTGCGGTCTCGACAAACAAGTGATAAACGCAAACGGCCGCGACTTTTACATCCAATTGCTCGATCCCGAGTTTCCGCACCAGTTCCTGCTGAATCGGCTGCCGCGCTTTCGCGCACAGCCGCCGCACGCGCTCGTCCGTGTCATCTCCGGAAAGCGTGGTCAGGTCCATGCACGAAATGGCGCGCAGCAGCCACGCTGCCTGCCATTCTTTCTTCACCGTTCGCCGCGCGACTTGGGTTTGGGCGCGGCGTTCCACCGCGCTGGTGTTCACTCGAACTTCCTGAATCCAGTTCAGGTCAAGCGGAATGCCGGAGTTGGCCAGCAGCGCGCGTCCGCCCAGCACGGCGATCGTGTTCGCGGACGCCGCGTCCCTCACCGCAACTTCGCTTCCCGTTTGTTTCTCGCAGCCGGCGGGCATTCGACGTGTAATTGTACGGCAAATCTGCCGCATAAGGTTTACAATGGCGCACGATTTGGCACCCTTGGTGCAACTACGATTCGTTTCAGGGTATGCCTTCAGAGCCTGCCCTGAGCGGAGTCGAAGGGCGTACCGTAGGTACCGCTCCATTGTGGCGCCTTCAGGCGCTGGAATTTGTGATTCAGAGTTTCGCCACGGCGTGTTAGCCGTTCCGAGGTACGATTTCGCCTGGGACCGGCTCACAGCCCTGCACTGCCCTATATGCGAACCGAGACCGTATCCGCCGCAATGCGAAAAAAGCTAGAGCGAGTGGCAGCCAAAGTCATGAAGAATGCGCATGCTCCGTACTCAAACTTTCACGTTGGAGCGGCGATCCTGCTGACCAACGGGAAAGTCTTCTCCGGTTGCAACGTCGAGAATGCTTCCTATGGGATGACCAACTGCGCTGAGCGCACGGCGATTTTTTCCGCGGTCGCGCAATTGGGGCCGAAAATCGAGATTCGCGCCGTCGCCGTTACCAACGATCACGGCGCCGCTTGCTCGCCCTGCGGGGCGTGCCGCCAGGTGATCTACGAATTCGGCCCTAACGCGACCATTTTTTTTCGCGGCAAGGACGGACCCAGGCAGGCCCACATTACCGAACTTCTCCCGGAAGGATTCCGCCTCCTTTGAGCCAGCCCAACTCTGCCCCGCCGACCTTCCGCGCGGTTGATGTGATCCGCAGAAAGCGCGATGGCATTGAGCTTTCGCGCGGCGAAATCGAGGGCCTAGTCAACGCCTACACGAAGGGCGAGATTCCCGACTATCAGGTTTCCGCGTGGCTGATGGCCGTGGTGCTGCGCGGCATGACGCGCCCCGAGACCGCCGCGCTGACCGACGCCATGCTGCATTCGGGTGAGGTGCTCGATCTTTCTTCGCTGCCGGCAAGAAAGGTGGACAAGCACTCGACCGGCGGCGTCGGCGACAAGACTTCGCTCGTGCTCGCTCCGTTAGCAGCTGCGGCCGGCGTCACGGTTCCCATGATCAGCGGGCGCGGCCTGGGTCACACCGGCGGCACGCTCGACAAGCTCGAAGCCATCCCCGGCTTCAACGTGAATCTTCCTGTCGCCGAATTCCGCCGCGTGCTCGCCACCTGCGGCTGCGCCATGATCGGCCAGACCGCGGAAATCGCTCCCGCTGATCGCAAACTTTATGCCCTGCGCGACGTGACCGGAACCGTCGAGAGTCCATACCTGATCTGCGCTTCCATCATGAGCAAAAAACTCGCCGAAGGCATCGACGCGCTGGTGCTTGACGTGAAAACCGGCTCCGGCGCATTCATGAAGTGTGAAAAAGACGCGGCCTTCCTCGCCGAACTCATGGTCGAAACCGGCGAACGCATGGGCAAGCAGGTGGTCGCGCTGATCACCGACATGGACCAGCCTTTGGGCAACATGATCGGGAACGCGCTCGAGGTGGTCGAGGTGGTCGACGTTTTGCGCGGTTGTGGACCCGAAGATTTGCGCGAACTCTGCCTGGAACTTGCGGGATGGATGCTGCATCTGGGCGGAGTCTCGAAAACCGTGGCGGAAGGAAAACAGCAGAGCGCGCACCTGATTTCCTCCGGCAAGGCTCTCGAAAAATTCCGCCAGATGATCGAACTACAAGGCGGCGATCCGCACGTGATTGACGACGCCAAGCGTCTGCCGCAGGCGCGGCACACTATGCCGGTCACCAGCGCAAAAGCCGGCTACATCGCATCCATGCGATGCGAACAGATCGGCACGGCCTGTGTGATTCTCGGCGGCGGACGCGAGCG
Organism: Candidatus Sulfotelmatobacter sp.; assembly: GCA_052326105.1. Classification (GTDB taxonomy): domain Bacteria; phylum Acidobacteriota; class Terriglobia; order Terriglobales; family Acidobacteriaceae; genus Sulfotelmatobacter. The sequence goes on from JBKQRC010000105.1 coordinate 111,498, forward strand.
CAAAGAAGATTCGGTCGATCCAGCGGTCGGGATCGCGCTGCACAAGAAAGTCGGGGATCGCGTTGCCGCCGGCGAGCCGCTGGCCACGATCTACTACAATTCTGATGGGAAAGCGCAGCGCGCGAAGGAACTGATCGAAGCGAGCTGCGAGATAGCAGACGCGCCGCCGGCGTCGAAGCGGCCGCTGATCCATCGCGTCACCGGCGAGGCGAAATGAAATCGTGTCCCCGGACGCATTCGTCCGGGGCCGCGCGCAGCGCGAGGAATCCGGAACTGCACGCACCGGGCGGACGAATGCGTCCGCCCCTACACCAGCCTTTGGGAGAACAACTGAATGGGACGATTCACAGGAATTCTCGGTCTTCTCACCATGCTGGGCCTGGCCTATGCGTTCTCCACCAACCGCCGCGCCATTCGCATTAAGACGGTAGCCTGGGGCCTGGGCCTGCAGCTTGCTTTTGCGGTCTTCGTGCTCAGAGTCCCGGCTGGCCAGAAAACGTTTCGGGTGGCCAAAGAGGCAGTGACGCGCCTGTTGGGCTACTCCTATGCCGGATCGCATTTCGTTTTCGGAGATCTCGCCAATCCCGGATCGCAACTGGGATACTTCGCCTTTGGCGTCCTGCCTACCGTCATCTTCATCGCTGCCTTTTTTGCCGTGCTGTATCACATCGGCGTCATGCAAATCATTATCCGGGGCTTTGCCTGGGTGATGACGCGCGTGATGGGCGCGAGCGGCGCCGAATCGTTGAATGTCGCTGCCAGCATCTTTATGGGGCAGACAGAAGCCCCGCTAACAATTCGTCCCTTCCTGCCGGACCTGACCCGCTCTGAGTTGATGACGGTGATGACCAGTGGCATGGCGCACGTTTCGGGGGGAATCATGGCGGCCTACATTGGTTACGGTATCGACGCTGGACATTTGCTCAGCGCGGTCATCATGACTGCTCCCGGAACGCTGCTCATGGCCAAAATGCTTGTGCCGGAAACCGATCAGGCGAAGACTGCGGGAAAAGTTGTGATGAGCGTGGAAGAGGAAGAGGCTGAAAAGAAAGAAAACCTCATCGGTGCAATTGCGCGTGGCACCACCGATGGCTTGCATCTGGCGCTGAACATCGCAGCAATGCTCATCTCGTTTCTTGCCCTGATTGCGCTGATCGATGGCATCTTCGGCAGCATTCATCACCACATCGTTTGGTTTCCCGAGAGCCTGGAGAGAGTTCTGGGAACGATCTTTGCGCCCATCGCGTGGCTCATTGGCATCCCGCGTCAGGACTGCTCTACGATCGGCTCTTTTCTCGGCACGCGAATGGTGGCGAATGAACTGGTGGCATACAAGATGCTTGGAGCCGCGCAGAAAGTGCTTGATCCGCGCTCGTTCACCATCGCCACGTTCGCCCTGTGCGGGTTCGCAAACCTGAGTTCCATCGGAATTCAGATCGGCGGCATCGGCGCGCTGGCCCCGAACAAGCGCGGCGAACTGGCTCGCCTCGGAGTTCGCGCCATGCTGGCGGGAACCATGGCCAATTTGATGTCGGCCTCCATCGCGGGGATGCTACTGTAGAAAAATCTCAGCGCAGAGGACGCGGAGGCCGCAGGGGATCGAGAACTTCTGATTCTCTAGTTTTTCTCCCGTACTCTGCGACCTCCGCGGCCTCTCGGTTGAAAGACTTTACCCGTTCGGCCGCGCGACCAAGAAGAACCGCCAGAATGTAGAAGACAAACATCAGCGCGAGCTACGCGGATCAAGCTTCTTGATTCATCCGTTCAATCCGCATGAATCCTCGTCAAACGAATTGGTTCGACGTTGACATCGGACCGCCGGGGTCAATACACTCGGCCTTCTCCCGGTTCGGAATCCCCATGACAAAGCGCCCACGAATCGCGGTGGTTGGCAGCGCGAATATTGATCTGACCACATTCACGAATCAATTTCCCAAGCCGGGCGAAACCATCTTCGCCCAGAAATTTGATCTCGGCTTCGGCGGCAAAGGCGCGAACCAGGCCGTGGCCGCCCGCCTCTGCGGAGCCGAGGTGTTCATGGTGGCGCGGGTGGGCAACGATCTATTCGGCCCGGCGACGATCGAGAATTTCCGCAAGCAAGGGATTGATGCTACGCATGTGAAACAGGTGGAAGGCTTGTCGAGCGGAGTGGCTCCAATTTTCGTCGAAGCCGGCGGCCAGAACCGCATCCTGGTGGTGAAGGGCGCCAATGACGCGCTCAAACCCGCAGACGTGGACGCCGCTGCCGACGTGCTTAAGACCGCTGACTGCATCGTGCTGCAGTTCGAGATTCCTCTGGAAACCGTCTGCCACACGGTTGCCTTCGCGCATAAGCACGGTATTCGCTGCATCGTGAATCCCGCGCCGGCGCAACCGGTGGACATGCGAGCGCTGAAGGATCTCGACTACTTCGTTCCCAATGAGAGCGAAGCGGAAGCGATCACCGGCTTGCCCGTGAGGAGTTCCGAAGACGCGAACAAGTGCGCCGAAAAACTGGTCGCCGGCGGCATTCGCCGCGTGATTATCACGCTGGGTGCGAATGGATCGCTGCTCGCGGGCCACGACGGCTGCGGGCACATCGCGCCGTTCGCCGTCAAAAGCGTGGACAGCACCGGCGCGGGAGACGCGTTCATCGGCAGCTTTGCCGTGTTTCTGGCTGAGGGCCTGTCCGAAAGAGAGGCCGTTCGCCGCGCCAATCTCTATGCAGCCTTGTCCACGACCGGCGTAGGAACGCAGAAATCTTTCTACGACCGCGAGCGATTCGACGCCGAGTGGGCCGCTCGCTCTTGAAAGGCGAACCACGGTTCTGAGGATGGATTCTTACAACACGACAGGGCAAAGAGGCGTAATACTTTTCCACTACAAAACTACTTGACTTATTGATACTAAGACGTTTATAAGCCGTGTCGTCGGTCGAGAAGGCTTCCCCTGGCTTCACGGGAAGGGGAGGGCCTTTCTTTGCTGTGGTGCGACCGAAAGGGGCGCAAGGAAATGTTTAGTAAGAGAACGTTGTACGCGGCAATTCTCGCTTCGCTGGTATGTCTGATGAGCCCGCTGCTGTATGGTCAGGCGACCGCAAGTTTTTCCGGGACGATTTCCGATAAGACCGGTTTGCTGGTCGCGGGAGCGACCGTGCGCGTCACCTCGCAAGATACCGGCGCGGCTCGCGTGGTGAAGACAGACGATTCCGGGCACTATATGGTGCCGTTGCTTCCGGTAGGGTTTTACACCATTCGAGTTGAGGCCCAGGGCTTCGGGCCGGCGGAGCAGAAGGATCTTCGTCTGCAGATCGACGAACACCGCGAGCTGAATTTCACCCTCGCCCCCGCCTCGGTCACCACGAACGTGGAAGTGAACGCCACCCAAGTGGCGGTAGAGACGACGAATTCGACTCTCGGTCAGGTCATCACTTCCGAGGAGGTGTCAGAACTTCCGCTCAACGGCCGCAATTTCGTGCAATTAGCAACGCTGGCGCCGGGCACAACCCAATCCACCAACCCGGTCAGCTTCTTCACCAGCGGCGCCAGCAGCGAGGCCGCCACGCGCGGAGCTTTCTCGCTCTCGGTCGGCGGCTCGCGCGAACAGGAAACCGACTGGCTGCTCGACGGCAACGATAACAACCAGCTGGATGAAGGCGGGATTGCGATTTTCTCCTCGGTCGACGACATTCAGGAGTTCAAGGTTCTGACCTACAACTACTCGGCCGAATGGGGGGAACGAGCGGGACCGACCGTGTTGGTCACGACGAAATCGGGAGCGAACAAGTTTCACGGATCGCTGTTCGAATTCTTCCGCAACACCAAGCTCGATGCCACGCCGCGCTTCAGTACGACCAGGCAGAAGTTTAATCTGAATCAGTTTGGCGGTTCGCTGGGCGGTCCAATCAAAAAGGACAAGACGTTCTTCTTCGCGGATTATCAGGCCAAGATGCAGCGGCAGGGCGTGACCTTCACCGGATTTGTTCCAACAAGTGGGCCAGGCAGCATGACAGGTGCGGATGCGTTCGGCAATTACAACTTCACCAACAATCTGTCCGGCGCGACGCAACTCACCAATCCCTATCCCTATATTGACAACAGTACCAATCCTCCCACGTCGACCACTTATCCCTTTATCTGCAACATCGCTAGCGGCCTTCCGGTGACTCCGAATGCCGTGGGAAGCCTGAATGGTCCGGGAAGCCAAGGACCGCCAACGCCGGGAGTTACGCAGCCTTGCCCCATCATTCCCGGCGGGCTGGTCAATCCGATCGGGCTGAGCGTGGCACAACTTTATCCCGCGCCCAACGCCAGCGCCGTCGGCTACAACTACACCAACCAGCCAATTAGGAGACTCAACGAAGGAACCTTCGACCTCCGCGTGGATCAGAATATCTCCAACAGCGACACAGCATTCGCGCGCTTCAGCTACGATCAGGCCACCAACTTCATCCCGGGCGGCTCGCCGACGTGGTCGGAAGCCGGAGCCTTCGGCAGCAACCAGCACATCAACAATCACGGCCGCAACGCGGTGGTCACAGAGACCCACGTCTTTTCCGGCAAGATGGTCAATGTGGTCACGGCCGGTTACAACCGGATTTTCAACCACATCCTCTCCTATGGAACCGGCACGTGCGAGGCCGCGATCCTCGGCATCCCCGGCGCCGACGTGGGCAGTGCATGCGATTCCTACACCGGCTACCCCGCCAGCCTGAACCAGTCCACCAAGGACTGCGAAGGTTGCGGCCTGACTTCGTTCCAGATGTCGAGTTACTTTTCCATCGGCGACCGCGGATACGCCCCTTATCAGGGCGGGACCAACGTTTACTCGATTTCTGACACGCTCGACCTGACTCGTGGCCGGCATGACATCAAGTTCGGCGCGGTCTATCGTGCGAACGAGATGAACATCCGGAATAACGCATTTCAGGACGGCTACATCGTGAATGTTGGTTCAGCGACCGGCGACAATATGGCCGACCTGCTTTTGGGCACCATGGGAGTTTTTGCCGCCCACGACCAGACCTTCCTGGGCGCTACGGTAGGCCGTCGCTGGAAGCTGTTCCGGCCGTTTGTCCAGGATGACTGGCGTGTGACCAACGATCTGACGGTTAACATTGGGCTGGCCTGGGCACTGGCGACACCGGAGACCGAGGTGCAAAACCGGCAGGCAGAGTTCGATGTTGTGGGCCTCAAGTGGTACGTTCCCAAGGGCAACCCGGCTCTGGCCGGCTGCACCAGTTGCATCGCCTCTGACGGACGCGCGGGCATTCAGTTAGACAAGACTGCCTTCGAGCCGCGCATCGGACTGGCGTGGAAGCCGTTTGGAAGCCAGAAGACCGCAGTCCGCGCCGGATATGGCATCTTCAATGATTCCGCCTGGAACCAGGGCGGGCAAGGCTTGTGGCAGAACCCGCCGGATTATGCCGAAGTGGATCCCTGCACCTACTGCCTTACTTATGGAGTCGCAGCAGGCTCCCTGTCGGGCGGCTTCCTCCTTCCGGCTGGAACTCCTTCGACCTTATCCGTTCCGGGTGGCGCCGTTTACAACGCGCCCGTGAACCCGCTGAATTACACCGGGACCATTCAATCCGCGAACCTCAATTTCAAGCAGGGCATGATCCAGCAGTTCAACCTCAACATTGAGCGACAGCTGCCCGGAGATATCGTGCTGACGGCGGGCTACGCCGGCTCGCGCAGTTCCCGCATTCTGGTGAGCCAGACCAACGAAAACCTCAATGAGCCAAGCGCATGTCCGGGCGGGACCAATTACAATCCTGCCAACAACTACACCTTAGGCTGCGGCTTTGGGACGTTCCCGTACACGGTAAACCAGCCCGGCGGAGGTTACTATCAGGCCGTCGATAGCAACAACAGCGTCGGCGCGGCCCGCTACGATTCACTACAGGTCAAGGCCGAAACCAAGAGCGCGCAACACGGTCTCTACGCCCTGCTGGGTTACACCTATTCCCGCAACTTCGACTCCGGCATGCCCGACGGACTGGGCACCAACCCGGGCGCAATGTACTGGCCTCTGCCGGGGACCAGGAAACTGGACTGGGGGCTTTCGCAGTTGAATCTCAACAACAGTTTCACTGCGAGCGTTTTGTACGATCTGCCCTTCGGTAAGGGCAGGCAATTCGGTGACAACATGAGCAGCGCGGCCAATGCCATTCTCGGCCACTGGCAACTGGATGCGATTGTGAGGGCGACGTCCGGATTCCCGCTGTTCGTAGTGGACAGCGGTGACGGGTCGGGGACGTTCTTCTCCTACAATGGGTTCACCCTGCAGCGTCCAAACCAGGTGGGCGATCCCAACAAGGCCGGCCCGGTGGCGGCGAACCCAACCTGCACTGCTCCGTCGGAGATTCACACGCTGCAGAACTGGTTTAACCCCTGCGCGTTTATGAAGGCCCCCGCTGGCGAGCTCGGCACCGCCGCGCGCGCGCCCGTCTACGGTCCTCGTTTTGTGAACACCGACTTCTCCATCATCAAGGAATTTCAGCTGCGCGAGTCTATGGCTCTGCAATTCCGGGCTGAGTTCTTCAATCTGTTCAACCACGCGCAATTCTTCATGCAGGGACTTGGAGGCAGCGGACAGCAGGACATCAACACGCCCTCCACGTTCGGCGTGGTCAATGGCATCGTAAACACGCCGCGCGTGATGCAGTTCGCCCTCAAGCTGAAGTTCTAGGGCAGAACGCAGCGTGGCGGCGATATTCCGGGCAGACTGGAGAGTGCCAGTCTGCCCTTTTCTTATTGGAGGTGTGCTCCCATCCGCCGCTGGCACCGAATTTGCGAACAGCATACAATGCTCACCAGCGAGTCTTTCCCCATATGTCTCCCATTCCAGACGATCTGGCCACTGTCAAAGACGACATGGTTGCCTTCGTCGAAGGCCACGGCATGCGCCGCTTCCACGGCTTCGTGGATTACGAGGAAGTGCAATGCGTCATGTGGGAGATGGGCGACAATCCGGACGGCTGGAAAGATTTCGTCGAGCTTGCCAAAACCGCGGGCGCTCCCTTCCTGACCATGCATTCGTGGGCGCTCGAGCGCACGGAACTGGACGAACTGGTGGAGCGGCTGACCAATTCGGAATTCTCCGACGGCGACGAAGTGGAGGATGCGCGCTGGCTCCGCGCCCACGCCGGTAAGGTCGGATATCTGCAACTGGGCTGGGCCTACCAGGGGTCCATGTTTCTGTGCGAGCTCTCGACCGACTGGTACGACTGCTACCAGCGCCTGCTCGACGTCTCCGACGAATTCGGCGGCATCGCCATGGATGAGCCCGACCAGGACGAAGAGACCTAGCCGTCACAATCTGTGTGGGGCCGGGTCTATGACCCGGCCACGCCGAGCAACGCTCGGCGGTTGAATCTCGGCTACTCCGGCAAACTCCCTCCAGGAGTAAACTTCTCCATCATCCTATGCGATGGCTTCATAAGGCCGCCGACCAGAATCTGGTCGAACCTCTGGCTTCCGCTCTCCGTGCAGATGCCGCGCTGCGAATCAGCGCGCGAACGTCTCACATCCTCGCGCCCCTGCTCGTACGGCGCGGCATCTCGGATGCCGAAGCTGCGGCTCGTTACCTTTCGCCGTCCCTCTCTCATCTTCACGCGCCCGAGCGGATGCTGGGCCTCGCCGCCGCCGTAGACCGGTTGGACGCTGCCATCGCGCGCAAAGAGCCGATTCTGATCTACGGCGACTACGATGTGGATGGCACGATGGCGGTCATCATTTTGAAGACCGCCATCGAACTGTGCGGCGGCGCGGCCGATTTCCACGTGCCTCACCGCATTCGCGAAGGCTACGACATGCGCGACGACGTGATCGAGCGCGCGGCCGCGGCCGGCATTCGCCTGATCATCAGCGTGGATATGGGGATTCGCGCATTCGCTCCGGCCGAGACCACGCAGCGGCTGGGCGTGGATTTGATCGTGACCGACCATCACCTTCCCGGTCCCGATGGCGTGCCCAGGGCGCTGGCGGTCGTGAATCCCAATCAGGCGGGATGTGAATATCCCTACAAGCAACTTTGCGGTGCGGGCGTGGCTTTTAAGCTGGCGCAGGGACTGATGCGTCGGCGGCTGCCAACGAAGGATCAGAGCAAGCTCCTGCTATCGTTCATGAAGATCGTGGCGATTGCGACCATCGCCGATGCTGTTCCATTGACGGGCGAGAATCGCGTGTTCGCCGCGCTGGGGTTGGACGCGCTGCGCCGCGCAGTGAATCCCGGACTGAAGGCGCTGCTGGAAGTGGCGCAGATTTCCGCGAATCGCCCGCCAACCTCGGTGGAAGTGGGTTTTCGCATTGCCCCGCGGATCAACGCCGCCGGGCGCATGGACGTGGCCCGCGACGTGATCGAACTGTTCAGCGTGAAAGACGCAACGCGTGCCAGGGAGTTGGCGGCCAAGCTCGACCAGCTCAACACCGATCGGCAGGAAGAAGAGCGGCGCATTCTGAAAGCGGTCGAGGAGCGTTTCACGGGCGATCCGGCGCTGTGCGACGCCTATTGCATTGTGGTGGATGGCGACGGCTGGCATCGCGGCGTCATCGGGATCACGGCGACGCGAGTGGTCGAGCGCTACAACCGTCCCACGGTTGTGATTGCCCGCGACGGCGATGAGGCGTTCGGCTCGGGACGCTCCATTCCGGCGTTTCATCTGCTGGAGGCGATTGAGTCGTGCCACGATCTTTTCTCGCGCTATGGCGGCCATGCCCACGCCTGCGGGTTTGCCATCCCCGCGGCGAACGTGGACAAACTCCGGGCGCGACTCGATGCATTCGCCCGGGCGAGGCTAACGCTGGCCGATTTTGATCCGGTCCTGGATCTGGATGCGGAGTTGTGGCTGGGAGAGATCACTCCAGAACTATTTCAAGCGCTGCGTCTGCTGGAGCCGTACGGCGTGGGGAATCCCGAGCCAGTGTTTGCAGCCCGCGGCGTGCAACTGACGGCCCCGCCGCGCATTCTGAAAGACAAGCACGTCAAGCTGAAACTCCGCCAAGGGTATGTGGGGACGGCCGCCCTCGGCCGTCCAAGCCGACCCGAAGGGTCGGCTGCGCTGGCGGCATCGGGAACGTTGGCAGTCGCTCCGTCTCCGGAACCGGCGGAATTATCCTCGGCAGCCATCCTTGCCACGCCCCGATGTCATCCAGATGCCGCTGCCATCCGCCGCAGTGAACAAGCGGCCGCAGTCGCCGAACGCGCCGAATCGTTGAGGACGGCGAACCACGAACCGAGACCTGATCTGCGATCGAAAATTACCTTCGACGCCCTGGGCTGGCACATGGCCGAGCGTCTCGCCCAAACGCCGCTCCTGGCGGGCGATGCGTTGGATATCGCCTTCACCATCGGCCACAACGACCACCCCGAGTACGGCGGCCTGGAACTAACGCTGCGGGACTTTCGAGCCCCCGATTCCGAGAGGGCAAAGAATGGCCAGTCGGTGTAGTTGGTGCCGGGTGCCCCACCCTGACCGAAGGAAAAATCTGGGTGCCCCATCCTAGCCGCGCTCTTTGCGGCTAGGGTGGGGACTTTGACTTCCATCGTTCTCTAACCCAAAATCAAAATCCCCATCCTAACGTCGCAAAGGGCGCGACGTTAGGATGGGGCACCCGCCGTCTCAGGTCCAAGACTTACCACAAATGGTAGTGCCCGTCCCGCCGCGCCATCTCCACTTTGACCCCGAACAACGCGGCCAACCGCTCCACCTGCAGGATTTCTTCTTTCGGCCCATCCGCTACAACTCGCCCGCGACTCATCAGCACGACGCGCTGAATTTCCGGGACAATGTCGGCCAGTTCGTGCGTCACCAGAATGATCGCCGTCCCCGAGTTGGCCAACGCGCTCATCGTCTGCCGAACATTCTGCTGCGCGGCGAGAGCGAGCGAGTTGCAGGGTTCGTCAAAGAGCAACGCGCGAGGCCGATGCGCCAGGGCACGGGCGATCAACACGCGGCGGGCTTCGCCGGACGACATTTCGCTCACGGGACGCTCGGCCAGATGTGAGATGTTCAGCTGAGCCAGAGCCCCGTCGGCCAGTTCACGGTGCTGAGGATCAACCGTATGGTTGGGAAAAATTGCCGTGCTGCTGAAGAAGCCCGACAGCACCACGTCCCGCCCGCAGGCATTGCCGGTGCAGGAGAGCATCAGATCGTTCGAGACAATGCCCAGGCGGACGCGCAGCGCAAACACATCCCAGCTGTCTTCCCCGAGAATCGCCATCGAAGAGTCCGGACGAACTACCGGATAGCATTCGCGGGTGATCGTCTTGATGAACGTGGATTTGCCGCAGCCATTGGGCCCAAGGATGGCGACGTGTTCGTCCGCGCCGATGCGCAGCGTGAAGCCGTCGAGCGCCATTTTCTGCCCCCGCATCACGCATAGGTTATGGAAGTCCAGCAGCGGCGGAGTAACTTCGGTGGTCATCGTTATCAGTTTAGACGAGGCCCAGTTTGGACGAGGCAGACCTGTGCTCCTGTCGTTGTTCGTGAGCCGTTCGCCGGTGCATCAAGGCCAGCCCTGGCCAACGACCTGCGACGAACGACCAACGACACGCTCCTTGCATTACACTGAAACCAGATGACGCTTCCCATCTATCATCTGCGACGCCTGCTGGCGGCGACGGCCATCCTGCTCGTGGTGGTGGTGACGGGAATGTATTTCTACGCGCGCCACCGGGCGCGCAACGTGCTCAAGGAAGTCCCCGGCAAGATCGGCTACGACATCAAGCAGACGGCCAGCGGATTTCAGTTCTCCAAGTCCGACGGAGGCCGGACGTTATTTACCATCCAGGCCAGCGGCCTCAAGCGATTCGTGCTGGGCGATCGCGCGGAACTTCACAATGTAAACATCATTCTCTACGGCCGTGATTCATCGCGCTACGACCAGATCTATGGCGACGATTTTGCCTACAACCCGCAGACCGGCGACGTCACCGCCAAAGGCGACGTGCAGATTGATCTGGTGGCGAACCCTGCGGGTCTCACCAGTCCCGATCAGGCCACGCCCAAAGCGCTCACCAATCCCATCCATCTAAGGACGCGCGATCTGGTTTTCAACCGGGACACGGGTAACGCATGGACCGACGCCCGCGTGGAGTTCAGCACCACGCAAGCCACGGGCTGGGCCGTCGGCGTGAAGTATGCGGGCAGGAGCAACGCGCTGTCATTGTCGTCGCAGATCCACGTGGTGCTCAGCGGCGCGCATGCCGCCGTCATCGAAGCGGAGCACGGCGTGATTACCAATGACCCGCGGGAAGTCGTGCTCGACCACCCCCATCTTGACCGTCAACGCGGAACGTTGCAGGCGGAGCGAGCGGCGTTTTATCTGGGTGCGGACAACAATGTGCAGCACGTCCTGGCCACGGGCAATGTTGTCGCGCAGACGTGGCTGGCGGGGAAGGGATCGGCGCCGACACAACCAGCTTCCGAGATGCGCAGCCGCGCGGATCAGGCCGAGTTCCTACTGACGGAGAAGCGGGACCTGCTGCGTACCGCGATCCTCAGCGGCAACGTCCATGTGGAGCAAACGGGATCGCAGCCCATGGAGGGTGATGCCGGACGTGTGATTCTGGACTTCGCCGGCCGGAACCAGTTACAGAAGGTGCACGCCGTGGATGGAGCCCGGCTGACGCAGAAGGCGGACGGAGCGAAGAAGCCGTCGTCCAGTTCCGCCGCGCAGGACTTTGAACTCACCGCGCCCGTCATCACGTTCAACGTGGCCCGAGGGCACACTCTCGATCGCGCCGACACCTCGGGCGCAGCGCAGATCACGATTTCCCCGGCGCAGCAGGCCGGTACGGCTGCCGCCCTGGCTGATTCGGACAAATCTGGCGCGGCCCCGGGTTCAGCGGCGCAACGAACCGTGGTGACGGCAGGCAAGTTTGAGGCGACGTTTGCCACCGACCAATCCGCCGGCGGCAGACGAACCCATCTGAACCTGATTCGCGGCATGCCCGATGCGCGCATCGTCAGTTCGACACCCGGGCAGCCGGATCGCGTCAGCACCAGCGAATCAGTCGAAGCAACCTTCTTTCCGCAAGGAGGAATCGACGCCATCACGCAACAAGGCAACGTTGCCTATAGCGACGGACAGGCGCCGGACAAGCGAATGCAAGCCTGGGCGAACAACGCGCGCTACACTCCTGCCGACCAGATGCTGGTGCTGACAGGCGGCCCACGGGTCTCGAGCGGCGCCATGACCACGACTGCAAAGACCATCCGCATGAATCGCGCCACCGGTGACGCTCTGGCCGAGGGTGACGTCAAGAGCACCTATAGCGATCTGAAGGAACAGCCCGACGGCGCCCTGCTGGCGTCCGCTTCGCCGATTCATGTCACCTCCCATACCATGACCGCCCACAGCAGCCCTGCGGTGGCGCTTTATTCCGGCAAGGCGCGCCTGTGGCAGGACGCAAACATCATCGAGGCGCCAACCATCCAGTTCGACCGCGATCGCAGGTTCGTGACCGCCCGTGGGACTCCGTCCGAGCCCGTGCAGACAATCGTCGTTCAAACAGAGAAAGTTCAGACAGACAAGCCTCAGCCAGAGAAGGCTCAGTCCCAGAAACTCGGGTCAGGAAAGACCGCGGCGGGCGGGAATGGAGCGGGAAAGGCAGCCCGCTTGGAGTCAAGCCCGATAGCTATCACCGCGAACCAACTGACATACGCCGATTCCGAGCGCAGGGCGCACTATGAAACCGGCGTGGTGGCCAAAGGCGCGGACTTTTCCGCCTCCGCCAAAACCATGGACATCTACCTGCTTCCCCGCAGCCAGACCTCGAGTCAACCCTATAATAATCAGTCGTTTGCCGGATCTGGGCAGCTCGACCGCATGGTCGCTCTGGGCGACGTCATTATCCAGCAGCCCAACCGCCGAGCCGAGGGGCAGAAGCTGGTTTACACCGCCGCCGAAGACAAGTTTGTCCTTACCGGCGGACCGCCCAGCATTTTTGATGCCGAACAGGGCAAGATTACCGGCGGTTCGTTGACTTTCTTTAGACGCGATGATAGGGTGCTCGTAGAAGGCGAAGCAAGCACTCCTGTGGTAACTCAGACGCGAGTGGCCCAATAATTGCGATCATAAATGCGTACTCTGGCCACAGAAGAAATCGGCAAAAGCTACCGTGGCCGCCGCGTTGTCAATGGGGTCAGCCTGCGGGTCGAACAGGGCGAAGTTGTTGGATTACTTGGACCTAACGGCGCAGGCAAGACCACCACGTTTTATGCCATTGTAGGCCTCGTCCCTCCCGACACTGGCCGCGTGTTGTACGACGGTCAGGACATCACTGACGTCCCCATGTACCTGCGGGCGCGTCAGTATGGCATCAGCTATCTCCCGCAAGAAGCTTCGGTCTTTCGCAAACTTACGGTAGAAGAGAACATCCTCGCGGTGCTGGAAGCGCAGCCGATCTCATGGCACGAGCGTCGCGAGAAGATGGAAAAGTTCATTGACGAGCTGGGATTGGAGCACATCCGCCAGAACCGTGGCTACGCCCTTTCCGGTGGGGAGCGGCGGCGGGTGGAAATTGCCCGTTGCCTGTGCATCAGTCCCACGTTCATTTTGCTGGACGAGCCGTTTTCAGGCATTGACCCGATTGCCGTGCTCGATTTACAGAAGATCATCAGCAGCCTGCGGGCCAGCGGCATCGGAGTGCTGATCACCGATCACAACGTGCGCGAAACGCTTTCTGTGACCGACCGCGCTTATATCATTGACGACGGCAGGATTTTCCGTCAGGGAGAGCCCAGCCAGTTGGCCGGCGATCCGGAAGTGAGAAGGGTGTATTTGGGAGAAAGTTTCTCTTTGGTGTGAAGTTTCAAGGTTCCAGAGTTTCAAGGTTTCAAGGTGAAAGCGGGCAAACCTTGGGTCTTTGAAACATTAAAACCTTGAAACTCTGAAACCTTGAAACATGGTCTTACTCCAGCACAAACTCAGCGTAAAGCTCTCGCAGCGCCAGATCCTTACCCCAGGCCTGGTGCAGATGGTCTCTGTGCTCGCGCTCAACAAGCTTGAGCTCAAGGACATGATTAACGCTGAGATGGTCGAGAATCCGGTTCTCGAAGAGCTGGAAGACTCGGTTCCGCTGCTCGACGAAGTAGGCAAGAAAGAAGAAGACCGTGACCGCGCCGCGGCGACCACGGAAGAAAACCCCATCGCTGCTGTCGAAAAGAAAGATCCCTTCGAAGAAATTGACTTCGGCTCGTTCTTCCAGGATTATCTCGATCCCGGCTACCGCACTTATGGCGAGATGGAAGAGATCGAGCGGCCGTCGTTTGAGAACTTCCTCTCCAAGCCAAGCAATCTGACCGACCACCTGGCGTGGCAGTTGGGCGCACTGAGCCTGCGGCCGGAGGTGCGCGAGGCTGCCGACCTGATCGTCGGAAACCTGAACGAAGACGGCTACCTGATCGCCAGCGACGATGAGTTGTTGGGGGTGGCGCCACCCGCATCGCCCGAAGCCGACGCGGTGACGGCGAAAAATATTGTGAGCGAGGCTCAAGCCCTGGGCCTGGCAGAGGTTGAAGCGGAATCAGAAGCGGCCGAGGAGGCTTCCAGCATCGGCGGGATGCAGGGTTCAGCGGATGCTGAATTTGACCCCGGCGCCGCATCGGGCTACGAAGAGCCGGCGGAGTTTGCGCCCGCCGCTGAGCAACCGCGAGAAGTAACGCTTCCTCAGTCTGGAGGTCTCGCCGCCGCGGCGGCCGCCGCTCCCGCACCCGAGCCCGCAGCGCAAACGGCGGGCGCGTACGAATCGAGATTTGTCCCCGCGGACCTGCAGGAAGCGCTGGAAGTCGTCCGGCAACTGGATCCTCCAGGGGTCGGCTGCCGCGATCTGCGCGAATGCCTGCTCTGCCAGCTCCGTTACCACCAGGCCCAACTCGCGCTGCACAAGAACGGCAACGGCACGGCGCAGGTTCTGCAGGATGCCGTCGCCGTGGTGGACCAGCACCTGAAGGATCTGCAGAACAAGCGCCACAAAGAGATTGCCAAGGCCATTGGCCGTCCGATCGAAGCCGTCGAGCAGGCTCTGCTCTACATTCGCACCCTCGATCCGCGGCCGGGATTGCGTTACAACAAAGTGCAGGCGCGGCTGATCGAGCCCGACGTCGCTTTCATCAAGCACGGCGATGAGTGGCTGGTCATCATGAACGATGAAGACCTGCCCCAGCTTCGCCTGAATCCGGCCTACAAAAAGTTGCTGACCCGCGACGTCAACGACAAAAGCACACGCGATTACGTGAAAGAGCGCTACAAGAGCGCCATCCAGCTCATCAAGAACATCGAGCAGCGCAAGCAGACCATCACCAAGGTCTGCTACTCGATCGTCGCCCGCCAGCAGGAATTCCTCGAACGCGGCATTGATTTTTTGAAGCCCATGATGATCAAGGAGGTGGCCGAAGAAATCGGCGTGCATCCTTCCACGGTGAGCCGTGCCGTCGCCAGCAAGTACGCCCACACCCCGCAGGGCGTATTCGAGCTGCGGTACTTCTTCAGCGAGAGCGTACAGGGACCAGAGGGCGGCAACACGTCGCTGCTCATCCTCAAACGGCGCGTCAAGAAGCTGATTGAGGAAGAAGATCCCAGCCGTCCGCTGACCGATGAGCAGATCACCCGGATTCTGCAATCGCAGGGCATCCAGGTGACACGCCGCACGGTAGCCAAATACCGCGAAGACATGCACATCCCGAGCACGCACCAGCGCCGGGTCAAGAAATAATGCAGAAGTAAGAAGTTAGAAGGAAGAAGTAAATGCCTGGAAGGCAGAACGAATTACTTCTGCATTCTGACTTCGTCCAAATGCAGTGCCCGATTCATCTCGTAAGACCGAATTTTTAGGAGGGGCGCTCATGAACGTGGAATACACGGGAAGACACTACGAAGTAACTTCCACCATCCGCAAAGAAGTAGAAACCGGCCTCGCAAAAATCCGTAAAATCCTGGGCGACCGATTTGAAGCCAAGGTGATCCTCGCCGTCGAGAAGCATCGCCACAAAGCCGAAATCACCATCAGCCCGCGCAATGGCCCGCTGGTCGGCCTGGCCCAGGCCAAGGACATGACCATCGCCGTCAACGAAGCGCTCGA
>JBKQRC010000106.1:0-27001 GCA_052326105.1 Candidatus Sulfotelmatobacter sp.
AGGAACGGAGCACTCGCGGTATCTTTCGGGTGATTCGTCGCATGGTATCTGCGCAGCACCTTATATAGGTCCGGGCACATGGGAATGGTTCTCGAACGGTACGGTCGCGAGTTGCGGATTGTTATTGTGCGTCTCCTGAAATCCAAACCGTCACGCCGCAATGTGAGGGCATCACTCAACAGTGCGCCTGTCCCGTAAGCGAGTTAAGAAGGCCCTAAGTGATTTGCGCTTGAGCCCCATCGTGGCTAAAGAGCACAGCCTGACGGACGATCTCTACAATCCAATCGCTTGCCTCCTCTGCTGCAGCTACGGTGTGGCGATATTTGATCGAGCTGAAACTACCCAGATGCACAACCCAAACGTGGTGTACGAACTCGGTATGATGCAACTGCTAAAAAGGCCATGTGTGATTTTGAAACACAAGGACTTAAAGAAGATGCCTTCTGATCTGCTGAGTCGGCTATATGAGGACTATTCTTCGCAAGATGAAGCTGCGAAGAAAATCTGCGACTGGTGGGCGCGCATAAGCCGTGAATAATCAATGCTACCGCAGTGTCGAAACGCGGCCCCCAACTGCGCGACCGATCCGGCGAACGCGCGTACGCGATGTGGGAGCAGTCGGTGTTCTCCGTTCAGATGGCCGGCAAAAGGTCGAAAGAATTCGGCGCGGACGAACTCGAAGCTTGGCCGAGCCAGTTCCTCGTGCCCAAGGGATTTGCAGCAGCGAAATTGGCTGAAATTTGCACAGTTTGCCTGCACAGTTCCTACACAGCCAGAAAGTGCCACATTATCTGCAATTAAAACAATCAGATATAAAAGTTTTATCACCCGCTCAGGATGATAGTTCCGGCATGGACACGACTTACCCCCCCAGCTTCTCGAAGAACAAACAAATCGTTTCGATCCCGCGGTAGAAGTTCGGGATGTGGAACTTCTCGTTGGGTGCGTGGAGATTGTCATCGGGCAGGCCGAAGCCCATCATCACGCTGGGAATTTTCAGCACGTCCTGAAAGTCGGTGACGATGGGAATCGAGCCGCCGCTGCGGATGAAGACCGTGTCCTTCTTGAACACGTCGTGCAGCGACTCGGTCGCAGCTTTGATGTAGCGGTTGTCGGTGCCGACGACCGCGGCCGGGCCTTTGCTCCAGACTTTGATTTTCGTTTCGATGCCCTTGGGCGTGTGCTTCTTCACGAAGGCGGTGTACTTCTTCAGGATGTCGTCGGGGTCCTGGTTGGGGACGAGACGCATAGAAACTTTCGCCTTCGCCTTCGCCGGAATGACCGTCTTGGCGCCGTCGGCGATGAAGCCTCCGGGCATGCCGTGAACTTCGAGCGTGGGCCGCGCCCAGGTGCGATAGAGAACGGAGTAGCCGGGCTCTCCGGTGAGGACTTTGGAGCCGACTTCGGTCTTGCGATAGTGTTCTTCGTTGAAGGGCAGGCGCTTCCAGGCTTTGAGCTCGTCCTTGGTGGGAGCCTTCACACCTTTGTAGAAGCCGGGAATCAGGACTTTTCCCTTCGAGTCCTTCATCTTGCTGATCATTTCGATCAGAGCGAAGAAGGGATTGGGAGCCGCGCCGCCGTACATGCCGGAGTGCAGATCGGTCTTGGCGCCGACGGCTTCGATTTCGGTGTAGACCAGGCCGCGCAGGCCGACACAGAGGGTGGGAAGATCAGGCGCGAAAAGCTCGGTATCGCAGACCAGCGCGAAATCGGCCTTCAGCTTGGCTTTCTGCTTGCGGAGGTATTCGGCGATGGATTCGCCGCCGACTTCCTCTTCGCCTTCGAAAATGATCTTGACATTGAGCGGGAGCTTGCCTCCGCCAGTCTGCATGAGGGCTTCGAGAGCTTTCACTTCCATCCAGAGCTGGCCTTTGTCGTCCACAGCGCCGCGGGCGTAGATGTTGTTGTTGCGCTCGGTAGGCTCGAACGGCGGGGAATGCCACTCGTCGAGCGGCTCGGCGGGCTGGACGTCGTAGTGCGCGTACATGAGCACGGTAGGCTTGCCGGCGGCGTGCAGCCAGTCGGCGTAAATGAGCGGATGTCCCTTGGTCGGGATGATCTCGACATTTTCCATGCCAATGCGGCGCAGTTCGTTGGCGACAAAATCGGCGGCCTTCTGGATGTCGGGCTTGTGCTCGTCGAGGGTGCTGACGCTGGGGATGCGGAGAAGATCTTTGAGTTCGTTCAGGAAACGCTGCTGATTACTGCGGGCAAAATCGACTGCTGAAGAAGCCATGGGTGGATCCTTTCTGGTGAGAGGACATTGCAGATTGTGGCACCGAGACCCAACAGTATACCGCTTCCCAGCAGGCAGGGGCGTCGTGGTACCGATGAAAGGCTCCGTCGCACAAACACTCCGAGATGGCGAATGGAGATTTTGCGAGGCCCTTAGCGTCTATACAGCGAGACTCATCGTGAGGCAGAACTCCCGTGGAACCAGCATCCGCACTGGAGTTATTCAGGTGTGGTTTTAGAGCTGACCAATTCCATTTGCCCGTTCCGGAGTTCATAGACGCGCTCTGTGATGGTGTGGGCTTCTCGATCCCACGTCGTTGCCTGTTTCTGGATCAAGGTGTATCGGCCGTCATTCTCGTATTGATAGGTTTCGCCTGCCGACTCGTAAGCGCTGAGGAGCCAGCCCTGCGACACCTGCTTCTTCGCCGGATCAAACGCAGGGCTCGAGAAGCCACTCAGGAATTTGTCAAGAACAAACCGGTTCGCCTTCGGGTCATATAAATAGAAATTGTAGGAACAGGTTTTTGCCCCACAAGTGCTCAACAGTTGCAGATCCTGATAGCCATCGAAGTTGGCGTCAACCACGGTAAGCACACCCTCGGCCTTCGCCGGCGTTATGGCATTGGGATCCGTCGAATTCTCGATGGTTTGAATAACTTCGCTGCTGGTTTCCTCGGTGATGTCGAGGTTGCCAAAAGTGTTGTCCTCCCGGCCAGCAAAATGAAAAGTGAACGGTGGAAGCTTGGAACTGATGCGAAAGATGCAGGTCATGCCGCCGCGGACGTCTTCCTGGCCGGCAACGTAATACTGCAAATGGCTAAGCGGAATTGTGCCCGTATAGGTGCCAAGCCTGCATCCTTCGCTCGGCGGGGGCGAGATCGAGTCGGAAGCGACGGGCGTTGGGCGCGCTGTTTCAGAATCCTGGACGCCTGCAGGTCGTTGCCGGTGGCGGGCTAAAGCTAAGAAGAGAGCCAGGAGCAGTAAAGCAAACATTACGATGATGGCCTTGCGGCGCATGGGCCTAAGTGTAGCAAGGTTATTTACGGGCGCCCAAAAGCCGAGTTATCCAGTCCCTATGAGTTCGTGTCTCTTGCGAAGAGGCTTCAGGCGTAGGCCAGGCGCATGCGGCGTCCCCAGTAGGAGATCGCCAGCAGGGCCAGCGCCGCCAGCGCGTAAAGCACGGGGGAACTTGACGCCGGCGTCGTGCCCATGAAATCGAAGCCGGGCATCTGGTGAGCCGGGCCGGCGTACCACCACACGGTGTAGATGGCTTCGAACGCCTTGCTGGCGCCGCTCCAGACGCCGAGCGCGAGAGCCAGGCTGGGGATGAACAGGGCTCCGGCAAGCCAGGCGGCGAAGCTGTGCCAGTCGGCGGCGAGGGCGAGTCGAATGCCAACTCCCACTCCGGTGAGCAAGGCTACGAGAACCCCTGCGCTCCAGAGAGCAGGAAACTGGCGGGAAAGGCTACGCTCGGAGGAGAAAAGCAGGGGACTGGTGGCGTAGCCGGCTTCGCGGCAGCCCATCTGCGACCAGAGGAAGATCGGCCAAAGCCAGGCCGCCACCAGGAATCCGCCGCGCACGCTGGGATCGGGAGAGACGATTTGTCCGACCAGCATTCCGGCCGCTCCGGCGTACCACCACCAGCGGCGGCCTTTTATCATGAGGCGAAGCTCAGAGATCACCAACTGAAGAAAGCGCGAGCGGCCCGAGGTGCGAATCAGCGGCGTGAGATGGGCGGCGGAGGGGGAAATGGTCGAACGCGGTGGTGCGCTTCCATTTTCTGCAGGCACTGCATTCGACGGCGCAACTTGCGCGCGCTGCTTTCGCCAGGATCGCGCCGGATCGAAACGATGGAAGAAAAGGGAAGCCAGAAGCGCCAGACCAGCGGCCGCGGCGATCCAGACCAGACGCATCAGCAGGACGCCGGCCGTCCAATCGAGGCCGTTCCACAAGAAGGTTCGAACCGCGTGCTCGCCGCCAATGGTGAGGCTGAATTGGAATTTCCCGGAGTTGCTGGGATCAATCGCTTGCAGCTGGCTGCGGGTGCTGCGATATAGAAGTTGCAGGCCGGTGGGTTCGTCGAGGCCTGTGACACCCAGGGTGATGGCGCCCGTCCACAGGAAGAAATACACAACGTTGCCCACGCCTCCCCGCAGTCCCGGGAGGGTCTCAAAGAGCACGGCGACGCTGGCAGCGAGGAGCATGGTGGGCAGGGCGAAAAAAAGAAAAGGCGCCCAGAGCTTCCAAAGCGAGAAAGTGTGGGCCTCAGCGCGCATCAGTTGCATGGCCAGCGCGGCCAGCATGAGGATCAATACCATGCAGGCAAGGACGGCAAAATTGCTGAGCGTTTTCGCCAGCGTGTAGAAATCCTTGCGCATCGGAGTAGCTGCCAGAATCTGGCCGACCCGCGTGTCGCTGTCGCGTTGCACCGAATTTTTCACGATATAGAACCCGGCCAGCGACAGGAACGTGGAGCAGCAAATGGCCATGAGCGCGCCGATCCAGGCGGAGTTGTAGACGCCGCGGTATCCGTTGCCCACGACGATCCACATTTTTTCGGCGGCAACCGCGTAGGCGAGCCAGAGTGCTCCGGCCAGCGTGATCAGAAAACTGTAGCGGCGGACGCGCTCGAGAAAATCGGCCCGGATCATGTGATAGAGGACGTGCGCCGGATTCATGCGGGAAGGCGTCATTTCGCGACTCCGGCCCGGTGCTGCGAAAGCGAATAAAGGTAGGCATCTTCGAGATTCGGCGTAACTGGCTGAGCGTCGTTGGGCGGAGCGTCGCCGAGCACGCGGGCATGAACGCCGTCGCTGCGGCGAGCGGTGTTGCTGATGAGATAACGCTGACGCGCGGCGGTCAGGTCGGAACTGGCGAGGACCCACTCCCAGACTTTGCCTTCGACACTGTGCAGGAGTTCTTCGGGAGAGGCGTGAGCGACCAGCGTACCTTGCGAGATGAGGGCGATGTCGGTAGCGGTGGCTTCGACGTCGGAAACGATGTGGGTCGACAGGATGACGATGCGTTCGCCCGACAGTTCCGAGAGCAAGTTCCGGAACCGCACGCGTTCTTCGGGATCGAGTCCGGCGGTGGGCTCGTCGACGATGAGCAATTGCGGATCGTTGAGCAGGGCTTGCGCGATGCCGATGCGCTGCTTCATCCCGCCGGAATAACCGCCCAGCGGGCGCTTGCGCACGTCGGTTAGGTTCACGAGGTTCAGGAGTTCGTCGATGCGTTTCTTCGATGACGCGCCGTCGAGGCCTTTGACGGCGGCGAGGTACTGGAGAAATTCGACCGCGTTGAGATTGGGATACACGCCAAAGTCCTGCGGCAGGTAGCCGAGCGTCGAGCGCAGAGCGTCGGGATTGGCGGCCAAATCCGCGTCGTTCCATACGACGCGGCCTTCCGTGGCGCGCGTGATCGTGGCCAGGATGGTCATCAAGGTCGTTTTGCCTGCGCCGTTGGGACCCAGCAGTCCGAGCACGCCCGGGCCTAATTGCAGGGTGAAGTTGCGCAAGGCCCATGTTCCGCGGCCGTAGCGCTTGCTGACGCTTTCAATCGAGAGATGCAAGATTCCTCCCTGGGGACAGCGTAGTGGAGGAACGGATAAGACTCAACAGAAGTTCCAAGGATTCGCGCAAGACCCCACTTCTCGCGCAAGAGACGCGCGAGAAATGGGGCACCCGCATCTCAGTGAAACCTCGCCGGTGAGAACGGAGTAAGATCGTATTCCGGACTACGGCCTTCGATGACATCCGCCATCACTTCGGCGGTTATCGGCGCGAGTAAGATGCCGTCGCGGAAGTGGCCGGTGGCGGCGTAGTAGCCGGGAGTTGTGGTCGCGCCGAGGATGGGCAAGGCGTCGGGCGTTCCCGGGCGAAGGCCGGCCCAGTCTTCCAGGATTCTGGCGTCGGCAAGTTTCGGGACCAGGGAGATAGCGGCGCGATGCAGACGCTGGATCGTGGCGGGGTCGGTGCGCTTGTCGAATCCGGCTTCTTCGACGGTTGCTCCAACGAGGAGGCGTCCGTCGCTGCGCGGGATCAGATACGCCTGAGGTGAGCGGATGACATGCTTCAGCAGCGCGCGCGAAGTCATTACCAGGCAGAGCATCTGGCCTTTGACCGGGCGGGTGGGAAAGGCGTGCGGTCCGATCTTACCGGACCACGCGCCGGCGCAATTGACGACCTTGGGGGCGAGGAAAGACGTCTTCGTGGTGGTAACGCCGGAGATTTGGCCGTCGGATAGATTTACGGTCGTGACCGGATCGCCAGAGGAAAAATCTACGCCGCGGTTCTTCGCCTTTTTTAGAGCGGCTGCGGTGAGGGCGCGCGGGTCGACGCTGCGCTCTTTTACATGAAAGCAATTCTGAAACGGAAATCGGGATACCTCGGCAAGCAGCTCGGGTGATGCGTCGAAATCCCGCTCCTTCATATGGAACCTGTGTTCGAGTTCTTGCTCAAATGTGGGCATCCCCAGGCTCGGCTCTTGGGTTTCCAAATCGACTGCATGAAAGAGGGTTGCGAATTGCGGATGGCCGGGATATTCCTTCGTAAGAAACAGGATCGTCCCTTGGTCGCGGAGATCGACTCTCATCCCTGATTCGACCTCCAGTTCGTGCGCGAACTCGGGATACATTCGTGCGCTTGCAGTGGCCAGCTCTTGCAGCGCTGGAGGCGTTTCGAGCGGGCAGTCGACCAACATTCCTCCGGCCGCGTGCGATGCCTCGCGGCCGGGCTCTCCGCGCTCGACTACCAGGACCTTGGCGCCGCGCTTGCGCAGGGCGATGGAGAGCGAGAGGCCGATGACGCCTCCCCCGACAATGATCACGTCCCAGGTCTTCACAAAGGAATTGTAAAAGACGCGGCTTCCCAACCCCGGTTAATCGAGGATCGTGCCAGGCCCAGGATTCCTGGGCTTACGCACAGGACCGTTTGGGCATAAAATAGTGCGCATGAAGCCGAGGATCATAGTTTCTGGGGTAATGGCGGCGGTGCTGGCCTTGGCGGGCATTGCCATGGCGCAAAAAGATGCTGACGATGAGCCCACTGCAGTGCTGGGCTTTCTTGTGCTTAAGGACGACAACGGCAAGCCGGTACGCAACGCCGCAGTGATCATGCACGCGGTGAGCACCAGAGGAAAGCAAGAGAGAGGCGACTTGGAGTTGAAGACTGATCCGGAAGGGAAAGCAAGCTTTGACGGCATTCCTTACGGCAAATTGCGGGTGCAGGTGCTGGCGCAGGGATTTCAGACTTACGGCGAGGATTTCGACATCAGTCAGCACAAAGTGGACATCACGATCAAGCTGAAGCGGCCGCAGGGGCAGTATTCGGTGTACGAAGAACATCCCAAGGACTCAAGCCCTCCGCCGAAGCAGGACGCGCCGCCTCCGGATCAGAATAAGAAGCCAAATTAGAAAACGGCTGCCCGTCGAATGACCGGTTCCATTTGACCTCTATGCAGCGAAGTCATAAACTTTCGCCGAAGTCGAGTGACTCCCGTGTCTCTTGGACTGAGCGATAATCCTCCGATCGGCGCCTTCGCGCCGGAACCGCGGCATAAGAGCGCTGGTCTCGCCTTTGGTCTTTCGCTGCTGGTTCCGGGCGCCGGGCAATTCTATTGCGGCAAAACGGC
The DNA here is from genome assembly GCA_052326105.1 of Candidatus Sulfotelmatobacter sp. GTDB lineage: Bacteria > Acidobacteriota > Terriglobia > Terriglobales > Acidobacteriaceae > Sulfotelmatobacter. The sequence continues at coordinate 7,867 of JBKQRC010000106.1, forward strand.
ACGCGGCGGAGTCACTCTCGCCTTCTGGCTGCTGGGATTAGTGCTGAGCCTTAGCGGTGGTCCCTCCGAGGTAGTCGGGCTGGGCATTGGGTTGATGATTGTGCTGTGGATCTTTTCTTTTCTCGATGCCTATTTCACCGCGATCGAGATCAACCGGGGACAAGACGAGCAGGTAGACGTACAGAATCCGCGGGTCGCGGTGACCTTGAACCTGCTGACCGCCGGGTTCGGGTACTTCTATCTGGGGGAGCGGACGAAAGGCATCACACTGTTCATCGTGATGCAGGTGTCGCGCTTCGCCATTCCCAAGACCGGATTTGTGGGCGGCGCGATCTCGCTGGTGCTGGTGGTGGTGCAATTGCTGATGGCGGCCGATGCTTACCGCATCGCGCGCCGCCAGCTGAAAGAGGCGCTTGGACCTGAGTCAGCGCAGCCTGTCGCCGGAGGCGCTCCGGCTTCGCGCCTGCCGGTGCAGGTTCCGGTTGCGCTAGCGTGTCTCGCGGCGTTCGGCTTCATCATGCTGGCGGTGATCGGGCTGGCTGTGGGCGCCGGCGGTTCGGGGAAGCGCCCTACAAATGCAGTCTCGAAAAATCGGCAGCCGGTCGGATTCTCGCAGCCCCTCGTCCATCCATACGATGTGAGCAATGCGGCTCCGGTTCAGGCTGTCGACCTCGCCACTGCGGTGCAGAATATCCAGCAGGTTCAAAGAAAACGCTCGCGGTTGAAGAACGAGGACATTCCGAACCTGCAGCAGGATGTGAAGGTGTTGAGTTCGATTCTGGGTGCGCGGAAGATCGATGCGGCCGATGCGGTTGTCGCGCACTATTTCCGGGGCGTGGCGTTAGCCATGATTAATAACGTGCACGATCACGAAGGCGAGCAGATGGACACAGCCGGCGCACATCGATCGCTGGTTGATTTCGACAAAGTCATTGCTGGCGGTCCCGCCACGGTCCAGACTTACGTTCCCGCGGTGAGCATCTCGAACTCGCAGTATTGGGCCGGCACGGTCGCGCGCAATCACCTGCATGACGAAAAGTCGGCGTACGCCTACTGGGAGCAATGCGCTGGGCAAGGACACGGCGGGTGCATGAACATCGTGGCGGGAGCGCATGTTAGCGGCGAAGGAGGAATGAAAGTCGATTTCCACCAGGCGCTGGATTTGCATGCCATCGTGTTCAATTCCCGCCTCAAATATCATTGTGCGGGCGCGTCGGCGGCGGAGAGTATCGCGGATATCAATTACTTTACCGGTGTCAGGCGCTCGGGCGACGACGAGCTGGCGTGGATGCAAAAGGCCGACGGTTTGCTCGACCAACTGGAAGCGGCGGAGAACAACCGGAACGTCTGCCATCGGGCCGAGTCGAAGGTGGACGAATTCCTTTTCCAATTGAGCCGCGGGCAAAGAGACGACAACATTCTGCAGGATGCGCTCAGCCGCCTGGATGATGACTCGAACACCACCAAGGCCGTAATTCAGTTTATTTCCGGGGCGATTGACGAGGCCGGACTTGACGGGGTGGTTCAGGCCGATAAGTCTCTAGCAGAGCGATGCTCTGCCTACTTTGACGCGATGTGGTATGCCGAACTCCACGGCGAAGATGCCATGGCGCGGCGATATTATCAGCATCTGGTGGAGATCGGAAAATTTCACTGTGGGCAGCACCTGGTATACGCCACGAAGTTCAACTTGTAGCTCCTTGCTTCATTTCACGAATTGAGGTCATCCATGGACTATCTGCTGAAAACCGAACCGTCCACCTATTCTTTTTCTGACCTGCAGCGGGAGAAAACGACGATCTGGGACGGAGTGTCGAATTCCGTGGCCTTGAAGAATCTCCGCGGGATGAAACCGGGCGAGCGGCTGGTGATTTACCACACGGGAGATGAGAAAAGCGCGGTGGGAACGGCGACGGTCGTGTCGGTGGATGCGTCGGACGTGCGAAATCCGCAAGTGAAGATCAAGGTGGGCAAGGCTAACGCGAAACCGGTTACCCTGGCCGAAGCGAAGGCGAATCAGTTGTTTGCGGAGTCGCCCCTGGCGCGGCAGGGAAGACTGAGCGTGGTGCCGCTGACGGAAGCGCAGTACAAGTTTCTGACTGGAGAGTGAAAAGGCAAGAATCCCACCCAGGAAAGTTCCCCTACGGCCAACTCAGAAGGGAGCGGATGCTTCCAAACAACTGGAGTTGCTTGGGTTTCTTCCGGGTCATCCTTCTGGAGAAAACAATGAAATCTGGAAGACTGCACGGAACGCGTCTCGCGTCGGCTGCGGCTGGCTGCGTGGTGTTTCTATTCGTCGCTCAGGGACTCTGGGCGCAAGAAACAAAGGAGAAGGTCACTGTCGACGACGTGGACCGCATCTTCATGGTTCGGCTGCCGAAGGGCTACGACCCGCAGCAACACTATCCGGTGCTGATCCTGCTGCATGGAATGAACCAGGACGGCGACGATGTAGAGCGGCTCACGCAGTTCGACCAATTGGCGGATAAGAATGGCGTGATTGCGGTCTATCCTTTCGCGCTGCATGGAAGGTGGAATGTGGGAGTGCATCCGCCGGAGCGGCCGACGTCCATGGGGCCCGGCAGACATGGGCATCATGGCGGAGGCGGTTATCCCGGCGGCGGCTATCCGGGAGGCGGTGGAGGGTATCCGGGCGGCGGCGGACAGCAGACTCCAAGTCGTGAGCCGAGCGAGGAAAGAAGGCCGGCTCCGGCGGATGACGTCGCCTTCGTCAACCAGATGCTGGACCAGCTTGGGTCAAAGTTTTCGGTGGATACTTCGCGCATCTATGCGACAGGCTTGTCCGAGGGCGGCTTTATGAGTCTGCGCCTGGGCTGCGCTCTGGGCGACCGAATTGCGGCGATCGCCGCGGTGGGTGCGGCCATGCCGAAAACGATGATTTGCCTGCCCGACCGTCCGGTGCCGCTGGTGATGATCAATGGCACGTCGGACCCGGTGGTTCCCTACGGCGGCGGGACCGAGCACAATCTGAGCCTGGCCACGCTCTCGGTGGAAGACAGCGCCAAGGCGTGGGCAAAAATTGATCGCTGCGCGGAGAAGCCCGAGCACAGCAAATTGCCGGCGCAAGCGAAGGGCGGCATGGAGACCAAAGTCGATACCTATACCGGCTGTCAGGAGAACGCGCAGGTAGTGCTCTACAGCGTGAAGGGCGCGGGAAACACCTGGCCCGGCGGCGAGCAATACGAAGCAGAGAACACGGTCGGGAAGACGAGCCCGGACCCCAACGCCAATGAGATCATGTGGAATTTCTTCGTCAGCCATAAACTCCCGGCGAAGAGCGCGGCTACGCCGTAGTTCGCGATTGCATCCCGATGTCCCGCTGCAAGGAATAGCACGCGCTAGTCCGAACTGATCACGCAGGCCTCGCCATTAACAGGCCTCGCAATTCAATGGATTCGCCCAGCCTTTGCGTACGGCAAAGACTGGGCGTTTTCCTCCCCGCTGAGGGAGGGTGAGTGGGCAGGCTCGAACCGATCGTCAGAAAGGCGGGGTGAGACCGGTGTAATCGCCGATCACCTTGGCATCGTAAGGACCGTTCAGCATGTCGAACGCGTTGCCCGGCACTGCGATCGTCCCCTGGCTCCAGACGATGTTCTTGTCGTGGTCGACCTCGATGACCTGCATGTCGTATTGGTTGCTGATGAGGGTATTGCCGTTCCTGAGCCGCACGGCGCGGGTTGGCAGCGGCGAGGAGATGCTTCCCGGCTGGGTATTCGTGTAATACGTCCAGACCACGTTACCGTCTGGTTCGACTTCGAGGATGCGATTGTTATTCTGGTCAGTGATGAGGGTGTTTCCGTTGCGAAGGCGGCTGGCGAAGGCGCCGACGTTGAGTTGTGTGCATGTGGGACATCCGTAACTCCAGACGATTTTGTGGTTGCGGTTGACCTCGATAATGCGGTTGTTGTTCTGGTCGGCAATCAGGATGTGGCCGTTGTCGAGCAACTCGGCGCTGTTGGGATTGCTGAGCTGATTGTGGGCATCCCCGGCGACGCCGGTCTGACCGTACTGCCACACGATGTTCTTATTCAGGTCGACTTCAATGACGCGCTCGTTGGCCTGATCGGTAATCAGGATGTGAAAGTTGGGCAGCCAGGTGTTTTGCACCGGAGTGTTCAACTGGTTCCAGCCCGACCCGGCAACACCGGCCATGCCGTATTGCCAGATGATGTGGCCAAGGGGATCCACCAGCAGCACGCGATTGTCCTGGCAACCGCTGGCGCCCTCGCAGGTTGGCTCGCTTCCCTGGGGCGCTCCGGTGCCCGCGATCAGGGTGAACGGGCCCACGCGCTGCGCGTCATTGGGAGCGACCACGGAGTGCGGTCCCGCTGTGCTCGACTCATTCCCGAAGTGCCAGACTACTCGGTGAGTGTCAGGATTCACCTCGATGACGCGGTTGTTGTACTGGTCAGAAATCAGAATGTTGCCGGGCGTGTTGAAGTAGTTTCCCTGGGCCTGAGCGGAAAATGCGCCAGCAGTGACGAGCAAGGCGGCGCAGGCCCAGGTTCTAAGCTGAAACAAATTCATGACAATCCTCCTGTCGGTGAAGCGAATGCGTTGAAGTGGTTGCGGGGACCCGGACCCCAGCCAAACGGCGCGCGGACAGGGCAGTTCCCGGACACCCGCGGCTGACGGCAAACGCGCCGTCGGGCATGCTGAGTCAGTGTGGAGGTAACGGTGGCGGCGGTTGTCAGGAGGTTGTCAAAACGCTGTCACATCTTCGATTACAGCCATGACATCCAGCTTGGAGAGACCAAAGGCACCGGTCAGCCAATCGCCTTCCTCAACTCGCGGCGCAGAATCTTTCCTGAGGCCGTCTTGGGAACGGCGCTGACGAAATGCACTTCGCGCGGCTGCTTGTAATGGGTGAGGCGGTCGGCGACGAAAGCGCAAAGCTCTTCTTCCAGCTTCTTGCCATCCACAAATCCATCGCGCAAGGCGACGAAGGCGACGGGGATCTCTCCGGCGGCGGCATCACCACGGCCCACCACGCCGCACTCCTTCACCGCAGGATGCTCGAGCAGCACGGCCTCGACTTCCGCCGGAGCCACGGCGAAACCCTTGTACTTGATCATTTCCTTGCGGCGGTCCACGACCCGGTAGAACCCTTCGCTATCGCGGGTGACGATGTCGCCCGACCAGTACCATCCGTCGCGCAAAACGGCGGCGGTGGCCTGCGGCTCATTCCAGTATCCGAGCATGAACTGCGGTCCGCGCATGACCAGTTCACCGGGCTGGCCCGAGGGGACCTCGGTGAGATCTTCCGCCGTTTGGCTGGGATCAATGTCGGACATCGAAAGCACGCGACACTCAGTCTGAGCCAGGGGATGGCCGATGGAGTCGGGGTGATACAGCGCGGGCTCGAGAAAACCGATATGGGTTACGGGGGAAGCCTCGGTCATGCCGTATCCCTGACAGACGAGGATGTTGGTGAGAGCCGTGAAGCGGCGGGCCAGATCGGGTGCGAGCGGAGCGGCGCCGGACTTGATCCAGCGGACTTTGTGGCCGGCGGGGAACTCGCCCGCTTCGGCTGCCTGGCAGAGGGCGTTAATCGCGGGCGGCACCAGCGGCATCATGGTGATGGCTTCGTCGGTCAGGAGGCGGATGAATGGCTTCGTCTGGAAGCGCGGCACCAGAACGAGCGTGGCGCCGAGAATCAGCGCGGGGTTGAGAATCACGTTCAAGCCGTAGATGTGATAGAGCGGCAAGCAGCAGAGAATACTGTCGGTGGAGCTGAGCCTGGTCGCATTCGGGCCGAGAAGCTGGTAGACGTTGGCCACGAGATTGAAGTGCGAGAGCATGACTCCCTTGGGCAGCCCGGTCGTGCCGCTGGAATAGGGAAGCGCGGCGAGGGTCTGCCCGGAAGTTCGATCAGGCTTGGGATAAGGGGCGGTCGCCGGAGCAAGCAGGCTGGCGAACGGCTCGGAGCCCGGCGCTGGTGTGCGCGTGGCATAAACGCGGCGGAGATTGGGCAGCCCGGCGAGGTTGATGCCTTCCAGGTTGGCGCCATCGCTGATCAAAATGACCGCTCCGGAATTGTGCAGCTGATAGCGGACTTCGCGCTCGCGGTAGGTTGGATTCAGCAGGGTGGGAATGGCGCCGGCGAGCGTGGTGGCATGGTAGGCGGCGCAGAATTCCCAGGAGTTGGGCAAGAAAATAGCGACGACGTCTCCGGGCTGGATCCCGGCAACGATCAGGCCGCGGGCCAGCGATTCGACCGTGTCTCCATATTCGGCATAGGTCAGACGGCGGCCGGAAGAGGCGTCCACCAGCGCGACCTTCTGCCCATAGCGGCGGCAGGAATCGAGCACAAGATCGTGAACGAAGACGTTGTGAGGGTCCGCGTAGAGTTGAGTGCGCAACATGCAGGGAGAGATTGTAGCGGAAAAGCGTACGACGCAAGAACAAAAGGGCAGGTTGAGAGCGCGCTAGCTGTCGAGTCGGCGGAGGAACTCCTGCTCGTCCATGTGGTATTTGAAGGCCTTGTGGCCGTCAATAAAAACCACGGGGACTTCGTCGTTGAACTGCCGGCGGAGTTCGGCGTCGGTGTCAACATCCACTTCGTGCCAGGTGAAACCGCCGCGGCGGGAGAGCTTGACGAGGCTCTCCTTCACGACTTCACAGAGATGGCAACCTTTGCGGGAATAGACGACGACACTGCGGGGTACTGGCATGCGACAAGATTCTATCAGCGGGCGCAAAGCAAATCTCTCGGGGGCTAAAGCCCGCATTTAGTCGGGCAGGAACGGTACGGCTGAAGCCGTGCCCTGATACGAAGCCCCAGCGGCCCGTCGTGCGCGTACGATTCGTGCGAGGGCAGATACGATTCGTACGAGGGCAGATACGATTCGTATCAGGGCGAGCACGATTCGTACCGGGGCGGCTACGATTCGTATCAGGGTATGCCTTCAGGCATACCGTAAGGTCTGCGTCCTCATTGCGCCTTCAGGCGCTGGATTTGCGATTCCAGTTTCGCCACAGCCTGCCAGAGAGGGCAGGAGGCGGTAGAATCCCTGCATGCAGAACCTTCAGGCAAAACCTCTTCGCGGCAGGACCGCATTGATCACCGGGGCGGCACGCCGCCTGGGACGGGCCTCCGCGCTGGCGCTGGCCGGAGCCGGCGCCGATGTGGCCATCACCTTCAATCACTCGGCGCGCGAGGCGAGAGAGACTGTGGTCGACTTGTCAGGCCTGGGCGTGCGCGCGTTCGCCCTCCGCTGCGACGTGACTGACGAGGCCAGTGTTCGCGCCATGATGAAAGAAGCTGGGCGCGAGTTGGGCCGCATCGACATTCTGGTCAACAACGCGGCGAACTACGAGACGGCTGAATTCGAAAAGCTGACGTTGCGGCAGTGGGATGCGATTTTCGCGTCCAACACACGCGGGCCGTTTCTGGTATCGCGCGAGGCCCTGAAGTGGATGCGGCGGAAGCGCGGTCGGGGCATGGGTCCGATTGAAGCCAAAATCATCAACATGGGGTCCCTGGGTGGGCTTCGGCCGTGGGCGACGAATGCGCATTATTGCTCGTCGAAAGCCGCCTTGCACATGCTCACGAAAGTCATGGCCAAGGCGCTGGCGCCGGAGATTGCGGTCAACGCGGTTGCTCCCGGCATGATTGACCTGAAGGAGAAGTCAGCCGCAGCCTTCATGCGGCGGATGGCGAAACAGACTCCCATGCGGCGTAATGGGCGCGCCGAGGATATCGCCGAAGCGGTGCTGTTCTTCGCCACTGCACCGCAGTTTATTACCGGACAGATTTTGGCGGTGGATGGCGGGCTGGGGCTGTAGCGCGGACCGCACGCCCGACTGACGGGGCACGATTGCCGGCTGCGACTCTGGAAATAGCCATCCCTTCCGGGGCGCGGTATATTGGGGCGAATGAAGAAATCGAAAGGCAGTCCTCCTCTTCCGGCGCCTTCTTCCGAGGAACGCGTTTCTTCCTGGCCGGTTCCCCCCAGTCCTCGCGTGGCCGTGGCCATCATGGCGGCGGGTAAGGGAACCAGACTCAAGTCGCAACTTCCCAAGGTGTTGCATGAAGCCGGCGGCAAGCCGCTGCTCGAGCACGTGATCCGGGCAGCGGTGCGCACGGTTCCCGCCAAGGACGTTTACGCGATCATCGGCCATGAGGCCGACCGAGTTCGGGCGGCGATGCGGCACACCGGCGTCAACTTTGTGCTCCAGGCCCAGCAGAAAGGTACCGGGCACGCGCTCATGGTGGCGCGCGACGCGCTGGCAGGCTATGACCACGTGATCGTGCTCTCGGGCGACGCTCCGATGATTACGCCGGAGACGATTGGGCGCCTGCGCAACTTCCACCTCGAAGAGCAGGCAGCTATGACCCTGCTCAGCGCCGACCTGGACGATCCGACAGGATATGGCCGGGTGGTGCGAAAGAGCCCTCGCAGCGCCGAAGTGGAGGCGATTGTCGAAGAAAAGGCTGCGACGCCAGCGCAGCAGAAGATTCGCGAGATCAATTCCGGGTTCTACGTTTTCGCTGTGAAAGAACTCTACGCCAACATCGAGAAGCTCTCCACCGAGAACGCGCACACCGAGTATTACCTGACCGACATGGCCGAGGTGCTGCGCAAGGCGCGGCAACGCGTGGTTGCGTTCAAAACGGCAAATGCGCGCGAGGTGCTGGGCGGGAACACGCGCGCCGAGTTGGCTGACATTGACCACTATCTGCGGATGTCGAAGTGCCGGCAGTTGATGGCCGACGGCGTGACCATCTTTTACCCGGCAACGTGCGTGATTGACGCCGAGGTAGAGATTGCTCCGGACTCAGTCATCGAGCCCTACGTGCAACTGCTGGGGAAGACGCGAATCGGCACGGCGTGCCGCATCCGTTCTTACTGCGTGATTCTCGACTCCGAGATTGGCGATGGCGTGGTGATCCGTCCAGGGTGCGTGATGGAGGAAGCGCGGATCAGCGCGGGCGCGATCCTTGGCCCGTACTCGCACCTGCGTCCTGGGAGCGAGATCGGTGAAGGCGCGCACGTAGGCAATTTCGTCGAGACCAAAAAAATCAAGCTGGGAAAGGGATCGAAGGCGAACCACTTGAGCTACCTGGGCGATGCGGAGATCGGCGCTGGCGTCAACATCGGTGCGGGCACGATTACCTGCAACTACGACGGCGTCCACAAGCACAAAACCGTGATCGACGACGGCGTCTTCATCGGCAGCGACAGCACGCTGGTGGCGCCCGTGCGCGTGGGTAAAGGCGCCTACGTGGGAGCGGCGTCGTGCATTACGGAGAATGTCCCGGAGGATTCGCTGGCCATCGGCCGGGCGCGGCAAGTCGTAAAGGAAGGCTGGGTCCGGCAGAAGCGGGCTGCGCGAAAGCCCAAGTAGGGCTCGAGGAAGACATCAGAGTCGCGTGGCAGGCCGCTTCCCTGAGCCGGCAAAACGACGCGCTGGTGATTATGGATGCCCTCTAGAGCTGGTTCGCAGAAATGAAAAAGGCACCGGGGCAGCCCGGTGCCTGATTTCAACTTTGCCCAGTCTTTAGTGCGAGACCGCCGCGAACAGGTCGGAATGCATCAGGGATTGGAACTGCTGATCGCTGGCCTTAAAGTGCAACTGCAAGTTGGAACTGTCGGAATCGACCGTGGTATTGTCCACCGCAACTTTTTCGGCCGGCGTGGCATTCATCTTCTTGTAGAGAATGCCGGCCTTCACCAGAGATGACAGAGTGGCCGCGGTCACCGAGTCGGAAGTGATGACGGTGAGGTCGAAGTTCACTCCGCTGCTGAAATTCATGGTGTAGCGCGAGCCCTGCAGGCTTTGCTTCAGCTTGTCGTAGTCGGCGATCTTAGAAGCGTCGCCCAGCGCGGCGCGCATCATATTCTGCGTGCCCTGCTGGTCGAGGATGCTCCACACCGGCTCGGAGTCAACGCTGCTCATCATGTCGGCCATATTGCCGTTGGTGTCGAGACTCAGGGTTTTCCCGTCGCGCGTATCCAGTGCAGCGTGCAAGGCTGTCGAGTCGGCAAACAGCAACGTGCTGTCGTCCAGGAAGGTCATGACAAAGCCGCCATCCATGGGATAAACATCCGACGAACCGTACTTTTTCGGCGTGAACTTCTGCAGCTTCATCTTCTTGAGTACGGCTTTCATGTTAAATGGACCAGCGGCCACGCCCGCCGTCTTCGCCCCCTGCTTCCCGCTGCGAAACGAGAAAAATGTCAGCGTGTCAATGTCTTTGTCGGGATCGAGGCCAATGCCCTTGAGAGCCGCCTCGAACTGCTTGATGTTGTCGGGCATCAGTTGCTGCTTCAGGGCCATCGCCGTGGGCGAGTCCTTGAGGGCGCGATAGTCCACCGAGATCAACTGCAGCAGATCGGCGGGGACCGAGGAACGGGCAGACGAGTTGAGCGGCATGGCATAGGCCATGCTGACGAGCATTACGGAAGCCAGGCAAATTTTCAAAAGTCTCATAACGCCTCGGGATTCAGAACTTACGCACACCCTTACTTAGATGCACGATCAGGCTCTGTCGTTAATAGATCGCTTTATTCTATTTTACTTGCAGTTGGGTATGGCGGAACAAAAGTACGTACCCCATTGACGGGTCGGAGTCGGGGGGGGTATCCGTGTCGCAACCGAATGCCGCAATGAGGCTGCCTTTACGACAGGACTGCGGTCCTCTTGCGTACGCTGGCCGCAAAGGCTTGATCTTTCAAGGAATCCAGGTTGATCTCCACGTTGGCCAGCGCCCCGGAAATCGCGGCGCGAGCTAGAGCCTGCGCGGTCGTCAAGTCGGATTTCATGTGGGGATTGGTAATCGGACCGAGCGATTGGGCAATCTGCGCAATCTCGTGCGCTTTTTCGGCAACGCACAGGGGAACGGAAGTCGCTTCCTTCAGAGCCGCTTCGATCAGGGCTTCGGCGGACGATTCATCCGCACTGCCTTTGGCCTGCTTGTAGGCCTTCATCACGGAGTTATAGGATTCGGCGTCGGCGTCCACGGCAGCTTTTAGTTCCTCACGCAACGGCGTAAGGCGCGCGATGGCCGCGCCCAGCTGAGGCTCGTATTGTTGGTAGGCCTTCTTGCCGCGCGACATGGAGGCGACCATCCCGGCCAGGCCAGCCGCCATGGCGGCTGCGGCGGCAGACGCGCTGCCGCCTCCCGGAGTGGCAGTGGGAGCGGCCAGTTGCTCGACGAAGGGCTCGATGCCGGCGCGCAGGCCGCCCACTGCCATCTTGCCGCTCATGACCGCGGCGAGACGGTTTTCCAGGATGAGCGACGAATCGAAATTCTCGACCTGCAGGAACCACTCCGCAGCTTGCTCCAGAGCTTTCTTGGGAATCAGCCCCACGATCTCACTCGACACCGCCGTGACGCCGTAGCGCGCGGCCTCGCGCTTCACCAATTCGAAGACCCGGTGGACGGGTGTCTGCTCGAAGTCGGTGAGATTCATCGAGACCTGGGCCAGGCCGCGCACCAGGAATCCCGCGCCCTTGACGAAGCGCAAGCCGCCACTGGAAAAGCGCACCGTCTTGGCGATCTTTTTCGCGATCTCGACGTCGGGCGTGTTGAGGAAGACGTTGTAAGCGATGAGAAATTTTCGCGCGCCCACCACGGTCGCGCCCGCCGTAGGGTGGACGCGCGGCTCGCCAAAATCCGGACGGCGGGCGGGGTTCGTGGCAATTTCGGCGCGAATGCCTTCGAACTGCCCGCGGCGGATATTCTCCAGTCCTTGGCGCTCCGGAGTTCGGGCCGCGGCTTCGTACAGATAAACCGGAATCTGGTAGCGTTTCCAAATCTGTTCGCCCACGTGGTTCGCCATGGCCACGCAATCTTCGACAGTGACGCCATCAATCGGGATGAAGGGGACGACATCGGCCGCTCCCATGCGCGGATGGGCTCCGGTGTGAACGTTGAGGTCAATCACTTCCGCGGCTTTACCCACGCCGCGGATGGCCGCCTCCTGGATGGTTTCGCGTTCACCGACCAGAGTGATGACGCAACGGTTATGGTCAGCGTCCATTTCGCGGTCGAGCAGGTACACACCCGCGATCTTCATGGCGTCAATGATGGCGTCAACTTTGGTTTTATCACGGCCTTCAGAAAAGTTCGGAACACATTCGACGAGAGTGGACATAACGGAGAAGAATAGCTGCCACGGTGCGGGGAAGCAAGGAGGGGTTAAGCCGGGGGAAAATAAGGGTTTGAGGCATGTGCCCTCCGTAACTTTCGCGCATCGAAACTAGTGGGATAAAGTTGAGCAGCACTTAGAACTGGTGTTCGAGGTAAACTAACGTGTCTCAGGAAACGAGCCGAAAGGGTAGATACATGTCTGCGCTCCCCACTCCGCGGCCCCGGGTCGGGCAAAAGCTCTCCAAAAAAGACGCCGCGCGCGCCATTGCGCGCCTGCTGGAAGAGCATATGGATGAAATGGGACTGTCCGAAGCGGAGAAGAACGCGCGTACTGATGCTCTTGCCGAAAGCGTCAAGAGACTCAGGGCCTCCCGCGCTGGTACTCCCTCCAAATAGCCATAATCTGATCAAATGATTACCCGGCGCGATGCCATGGTGCTCGGTTAATCGTTGCTTGAACTCCTCCTCATCAGCAAGCTGCAACAGTTCTTCAATCGTTCTTGCCGCTTGGATCTCACGCGCCGTGCCTCACCCCTTGGCGTTCTCGGTTTGGCATCGTCGAAAGGCGTGGGTTTCCTCATCAACGAAGAAGAATAGCTGGGGGCAGAGCAGGGAAGCAAGGATGCCTGTCACGCCGAGAGTGAAGGCGATTCACCACAGAGAACACAGAGGGCTCAGAGGACACAGAGCGATCCGCTAGTGGTGCCCGCCGAAGAACCTTCCCACTCCCAGCCGCACCTGCACCGTGTTAATCCCCGGATTCAGCGACGACAAGCCGGCGTTCGAGATGTGCATGTAGCGCAGTTCCAGACTCCAGTTATATTTCGCGCCGAGGATATGCGTGCCCAGGGCAGCCTGGTCCATGAAGTTCACCGTGTTGGTGCCGGTGGGGATGTTGTGGTCCGTGAAAACGGTGCCGCCGCAAAGTTCGAGATACGGGGAGAGGCGGCCGTGGCGCTCGAAATTCCACTTGAGGCCAAGCGGGTCGAAACCCACTCCGTAGGCGGTATTGGCAGGCTGGAAGACGAAGAACACGGGGACCGCGTCCACCGCAAATTCGAAACGCCCGCGAAGAATGCCGGGAAGATGCGGGCCGGTGAGAATCCATCCATAGCGCAGGCCGGCGTTGAAGGCGCCGGTGTTTTTCGTCCCGCCGGGGACGGAGTGGCCGCCGCCCGCCCAGATCTGAACTTCGTGACCGCCTTGTTCGGGAGCCGCTTGCGCAAGGCACGCAGCCGGCACGAGCAGCAGGATCCAGAAGAGCAGGAACGAGCGCATGATTGACTGGTCTCGAAGACGGTAGAGTCCCGAGTTAAGACTCACGATACAGGAAGGGGTGAGTTGCGACAAACGGCAGTCGCGCCGAGGCCGGCGGAAAGCAGGTTCCTCGCTTCGCTCGGAATGACACAGCTAGTCGGGATGACAGAGTTAAATGGGAATAACAGATGCGGCTCGCGGCTGGCAGACTAGCTCCGATTCTGGCGCGAGCCCTGGGCACCGATTTCCATCAGATCGCGGGCGACACGGGTTGTGTTGTGGCGGGCGACTCCCGCCTCCTCCAGATAATCTCCCATGACCGGGATCACACCCAATGCCTCAATCGCGTCGAGATCGTTGACGATCTGGCATCCGCCCTCGCTGGCGTACTTTGCCTTGAGTTCGTCCGACGCGGGCGTGCGGTTGATGAGCGCGTAGTCAAAAATCTGCTTCTGCGCATGGCGGTTCAATGCGCGGAGATGATCGGCCGCGGTCAGGCCCAGGCTCTCATTGGCCTGGGTCATCAGATTGCAAATGTAGACCTTGGTGGCGGGCGACTCCACAATCGCCTGCGCAATGCCGCGCACCAGCAGATTGGGGATCAGGCTGGTGAAGAGCGAACCTGGCCCGATCGTGATCAGGTCGGCTTGGGCGATGGCCTCCAAAGTCTGGGGCATGGGACCAACGTCCGGTGGGACCAGAACCAGTTCCCGGATGCGTCCCTTGCTGGCCGTGATCCTGGTCTCGCCGCGAACCCGGGTCCCGTCCTCCATCAGCGCTTCCAGTTCAATGTTGGACGTGGTCGCGGGATAGATGCGGCCGCGGGTGAGCAGAATCTCGGAAGAGAGGCGAACCGCTTCCGAGAAATCCGAAGTGAGCGAAGTCAGCGCGGCCAGAAAAAGATTGCCGAAGCTGTGTCCTTCAAGTCCCGAACCCTTGTCGAAGCGGTGACGGAAGAGCTTCGAAAGCAGAGCCTCGTCTTCGCTGAGGGCGACGATGCAATTGCGGATGTCGCCTGGCGGAAGCATGTTCAATTCCTTGCGCAGGCGGCCGCTGGAGCCGCCGTCGTCGCTGACGGTGACTACGGCGCAGAGCTGGCTGATGATGGGCAAATCGGGCCGGGCGGAAGGAAGCTCCCCCAGCGGCGGAACGAAATGCTTGAGTCCCTTGAGCAGCGTGGAAAGGCCGGTCCCGCCGCCGATGGCGACCACGCGCAGGCCGCGCTCGCGCACGGTCTTCTCCGGGGGCGGGAGGGCAGTGGTTTTGGTTTCCATGGGAACGCGTCCTCGTGGCCGGCTACGCGGAATCGTCCACGTGGAGGTCGCTGTCGGAGCCCAGTTCGGCGCCGGGATCGGGATACAGCAGCTCGGTGAAACGCGGATCCTCAGCCAGATTCTGGAAGTCGGAATCGTTGCGGGCCTGGAACCGGAGCTGGGCATTCAGACGCAGAGCTTCGGCCAGGCGTTTGAGTGAGTCTTCCACGTGGCCCGTCAGACAATCCAGCGTCGCCATGCCGTATACGACGTAGTCGGCCTTCGGGTTCTGCTTGAGCAGCTTGTCCAGATGTTCCCGCGCGCTGACATAGTCGCCGAGATTCATCAGGGAAACGGCGTAATCAAAGTGCTCTTCGGCAGTCTTGAACTGCGTGGCCGTGAAGCGCTCCAGATGCTGGTTGCAGGTGTTGAGATGAACGCCCGCACGGTCGGCCAGTTCCTTGCTGGGTCCGGCGACCACCTTCTGGAAATGAGGCTTCGCCTTGTCGAATTTGTGCTCTTGCATGGCGCGCAGTCCCGCTTCATAACTCTGCAGGGCCTGCGTGTAACGTGGGTCTTCCGCCACGGATTTCTTCGCGGTAGGTTTCTGAGCCATGTGCAAAACTCTTCCTGTGCTCTTGGGAATAAGGTGCTCCTTACAATCGTGCTGAGTAGCTGAGCAGTAAAGTATCACTCAAACGGTGGGCAGAGGGCAAACGCCGGCAGCTACTCGGGGCTCAGGACTCGCGACTCACGACTCCGGCCTAATTGATCTCCGCGGAAGACTGCAGGTCGATCTTCTTATATTCGCCCTTGATGATCCCGGCGCGAATCTGCGCGGCGGTCTTGCCGTTCTTGTGCTGCTGGTAGGAATAGTAGAGCTCCTGCAAACAAGTCGAGCACCGCGCCCCATGCGTGTTCTCAAAGCAGCTGTGCAGGCTGTTGTGGCCCATGCGGTCGCAATAGCAGTAGCAAGGCTGCTGGTGCAGGACGGCTGGAATTTTCGCGGCCAGCTCGTAGGCGTGCGTCTGATAGGCATACTGCGCGTCGGCGCCCCAGAGATCGGCCTTGGTCAGGATCGGCGGCAGCTTGGTTCCTTTCGGCGGCGGCCCGGCGTTATAAGCGGGAACATCGCCTTCCTCCTGCGGTGTGGTCCACTGCGCGGACATGCTCAAAGTCATGAGAAAGAGGAAAGCCAGGGTCAAGCTGCGGTGCACAAACTTGTTCTGAAGCAAACCTGTCAGGCGCGTCATAGGTTCCCCCGAATGGGATTATTGTATCTGCGGCCGAACCTTGCGGAAAGTACACCCCGGCAATGTCCTGATGAGCAGATACAACCCGCTGGCGCCAAAACCGGTTCTGTATACAATAGAAACGCATGCCAGAGTCTGGTAGAAACCAAAATGCGGGCGTGGCCTCGGCCAAGCCCGTTGCCGCCGTGCCTGCGGCGCCGGAGGAAGCGGCCCAGGTTCCGCGCCTGCGGGCGGGCTTCGGCGTCTGGGTGCGGGACCTGCTCATCTCGCTGGCGATTTCCGCCTTCATCATCATCTTCATCTACCAGCCGGTAAAAGTTGAAGGCACCAGCATGATGCCTTCGCTCGACGACCAGGAACGAATCTTCGTCAACAAGTTCGTATACCGGCTGGAACCCATTGAGCACGGGGACATTGTGGTCTTCCGCTACCCCCGCGACCCCTCCAAAAGCTATATCAAGCGGGTCATTGGGACGGCGGGCGACCGCATTCGCATTGACGGCGGCCAGGTGTACGTCAACGACGAGGCGCTGGACGAGGACTATGTGCCTGCGGCCTACTCCGACGCCCGTTCTTATCCCGAAACCGCGGTGCCGCCGCATAGCTACTTCGTGCTCGGCGACCATCGTTCCATGTCGAACGACAGCCGTGATTTCGGCCCCGTGAACCAGAGCTACATCTATGGCAAGGCTGTGTTCGGGTATTGGCCGATGGATAAGCTGGGGCGGGTGCGGTAGCGTCAGCAGGGCTGCGCACGAAATTTCTTGAGGTTATCCACAATTCCCGGTTTCGCCGCAACAAGTTCCCTGATAAAATTCTGAAAATCCACTCCCTGGAGCGAGAATGCAGGCTATCCTTGCGCTGGAAGACGGCAGAGTCTTCCGAGGCAAAGGCTACGGCGCCAAAGGCGAATGCTACGGCGAAGTCGTTTTTAATACTTCCATCACCGGCTACCAGGAAATTTTCACCGACCCGTCCTACTCCGGGCAGATCGTCGTTCTGACCAATCCGGAAATCGGAAACTACGGCACCAATCAGGAGGATAACGAAGCCACGCGTCCCTGGATCGAGGGCCTGATCGTGCGCGAGTTCTCGAAAGTAAGCTCCAACTGGCGCTCGCAGCAGGTGGCCGAAGAATATCTGGAGCAATTCAAGGTGCCGGTGCTGTCGGATATTGATACGCGAGCTCTGGTGCGGCATCTGCGCGACCACGGCGTGATGCGGGGCGTGGTTTCGACAATCGAAACCGATCCCGAGAAACTGGTCGCCAAGTCGCGCTCCATTCCGAAAATGGACGGCACCGACCTGGCCAAGGAAGTCAGCACCAAGCGATCGTATGTTTGGGAACTCGGCGAGCGCTCGCATGAGCCGGTGGCCGTGGTCGGAGTGAAAGACGAGCCGCCGCGATTTCATGTGGTCGCGTACGACTTCGGCATCAAGCAGAACATTCTGCGCAAGCTGCGCGGCGAGGGCTGCAAAGTCACGGTGGTTCCGGCGCAGACTCTGGCGGAAGATGTGCTGGCCTTGAAGCCGGACGGAGTTTTTCTGTCGAACGGACCGGGCGACCCTGAGCCGTGCACCTACGCGGTCGACTCGATCCGCCGGCTCATGGGACGCCAGCCGATCTTCGGAATTTGCCTGGGGCATCAGCTGACTGGAATTGCCCTGGGTGGCAAGACGTTCAAGCTGAAGTTCGGCCATCACGGCGGAAATCATCCGGTCAAGCAGCTAAAGACGGGCAAGATCGAAATTACGGCGCACAATCACAATTTTGCCGTCGATCCCGATTCGCTGCCCGACAGCGAAGTCGAGCTGACGCACGTGGACTTGAACGATCAGACGCTGGAAGGCCTGCGCCACAGGAATCTGCCGCTGTTCAGCGTGCAATACCACCCGGAAGCCGCACCCGGCCCGCATGATTCGCATTATCTGTTCAAGGAGTTCACCAAGATGATGGAGGAGTGGAAAGCGTGAATCGCCTATCTCCGCTACTGTTGCTACTCACGTGGAGCCTGCTATCGAGCGGGCAGAGAATCGGTCCATGTCCACCGAGCCCTGGGCGAAGCCCGCAGAACGTTGAAGAATTGAGGGGCGTGGTCGTAGATGAGAATTCTGCGGTGATACCGAAAGTCAAGGTTAGGTTGCAGGTGCCTGACGGCAAGGATTTTCGTGACATCGGAGGTACGGAGACCGACGCTACAGGGCGGTTTAGTTTCGAACCACGTCGACCCGGGCAATACCGCCTCGTTTTTAGGCCGGTGGGCTTCTGCCCGGCGGAGATTCCTGTCAGATACTCGGCGGCTGGGCTGAAGGGGATCCGGCTGACCCTGCCGGTAGCCCCGAGCGACTCATGCCCGCAGGACTGCGACCGCAACTTAAAGGTCGAAGAAATGACTGGTCGAGAGGGACGTGAATAGCAAGATGCTTTGAAAGGGCGCGGCTTGTAGCCGCGCCGACAGAGCCAACTTAAAGGACCCGCGGCTTTAGCCGCTGAGGTACCGTCTTGAGACCGATGAGAGAGCACGCCACGAACACAGGCCAGACCTACATGATTACGTCCTCCACCTGGGGACGTCGTTCTCTGTTTGGCAAGGAACCGTGGGCTCGCCTCCTGATCGACACGCTCTATCACTATCGCGGGTCTGCGTATTTGCTCCACGAGTTCGTCGTGATGCCTGACCATGTTCACGTTCTTCTCACGCCTCTCACAAGCCTGGAGAAAGCTGTTCAGTTCATCAAAGGCGGATTTTCATATCGTGCAAAGAAAGAGCTCGGATCGAATATGGAAGCTTGGCAGAAGGGATTCTCCGACCATCGAATTCGCGACGGGGAAGATTATCTAAGGCACGTGTCATACGTCCGCGAGAATCCAGTCCGCAAGCATTTGTGCGAGCGCGCGGAAGATTTCCCGTATTCGTCGGCGTGTCCCGGTTTCGACTTGGACCCGGTACCTCAGGGGCTAAAGCCCCCGATTCCAACGAAGCCGGATGCGGCACGCCTGGAAGGCGTGCCCTTTCAAAGCTATCCCGACGGCGCGGCTGAAGCCGCGCCCTTTCAAGGCAAGCCTGCCATTTCGGCTGAAACAACTCCGCCTCAAAATAGATCAGGAAAGATCGCATCGTAAATGCCCAAACGCACTGACATCTCGAAAATCCTGATTCTCGGCTCCGGGCCGATCGTCATCGGGCAATCGGCGGAGTTTGATTACTCCGGCACGCAAGCCTGCAAAGCGCTCAAGTCTGAGGGGTATG
>JBKQRC010000107.1:0-34373 GCA_052326105.1 Candidatus Sulfotelmatobacter sp.
CCGCGAAGCGGACGACTCCCAACGAGGGACCTCTGCACTCGCTGGCCCCACACCCGCTGCCCGCAAATGCATAGGTCCTTCGGCCCGCAAGAAGCGCGGGCCTCAGGATGACAACGAAACCCCCTGCGGCCGGGTGCCCCATAGCCGGCCCCTGAACGAAGTCATAAAGGCGTCCCGCTCTTGCGAGACGCGAAGATTCTGATTCCTCTGTTGTCATCCTTGTGTTGTCATCCTTGCTGGTGTAGGGATGGGCCCGTGTGGGGACGGTTCTATTGACCCGTCCAGGCGGCCCAGAAGTATCGGGCCGCAGCCCTGAGCCCTCAGGTCCGAAGTCCGAGGTCCGACGCCCGAAGTCCGACGCCCGAAGTTAGGTGCCGCAGGGGCTGCCCACCCCTTCGACTAGGCTCAGGGCGCGAAGCTGCCCCACCTTTCGCGGTTTTCGAAAGGTGGGCATTCGTGCCGATGGCGGCGGGAGATTCTCGAGTCATGAAGTTCAGCCGCGTGTCCAAAGATCAAAGGCTCCCAGTGCCGGCAGCATCGTGCCCACCCTGCGAACATCGCGCACAGGCGGCCCTGAGCATGGTCGAAGGGGTGGGGCAACCTCAATTTGGCTGGGCCCGCCCTGCTGCGGCCCGATGAACCTCGGCCGCCTGGACGGGTCGAAGACCCGTCCCCACACACCCGGGGCTCCAAATCACGCTGAATCCTGCCAATTCTTGGTCTCCGTCTCAAAACAATACACCTCGGACGCCCATTTTTGGTCCCGCGCCCGCCCCTCCCCGCCTGCTGCCGATATTTCGGCACCCCGTAACCCCAACAGTCCAAAACACTTACCACGATACGCATAACATTGTACGTACATATTCGTGCATCAAAGTGTTCCTTGAGGAACACTTTTGCAAATCGCACTTATGTTCCTCAAGGAACACTGACCGGGTGCCCCATCCTTAGCCGCGTTCTCCGCGGCTAGGGTGGGGGTTCTGACTTTCAGGATCCGCAAGCCCGAAACCCCAAAGACCTAAGACCAACCACCCCAAGACCCACCACCCAAGACCCAGCCCGGAGAACCCATTCTCGTCGGCTATAATGTTCATCAAGGAGTTCGCATGGCCATCCAGAAGACCGATCGGATCTGGTACAACGGCAAGCTCATCCCCTGGGACGACGCCACCCTTCACGTGATGTCCCACGTGATCCACTACGGCTCTTCGGTCTTCGAAGGCATCCGCTGCTACGAAGTGCCCGCCGGGCCGGCGATCTTCCGCGCCCAGGAACATATCCAGCGGCTCATCGATTCGGCCAAGGTTTACCGCATGGACATCCCGTTCACGCGCGAGGAAATCGTCAAGGGCATGCTCGAGACCGTTGGCCACAACGGGGTGTGGCCGTGCTACGTGCGTCCGGTGGTGCTGCGCGGATACGGCGACGCGGGCGTCAACCCGCTGAACTGCCCGATCGAGGTCTACATCGTCAACTATCCGTGGGGGAAATATCTGGGGCACGAGAGCGACGCCTGCGACGTGTGCGTTTCCTCCTGGACGCGCCTCGCTCCCAACACCTTGCCCACCATGGCCAAGGCCGGCGCGAACTACATGAACTCGCAGCTCATCAAGATGGAAGCCATGGCCAACGGATACGTGGAGGGCATTGCGCTCGACGTGAATGGATTCGTCAGCGAAGGCTCGGGTGAGAACCTGTTCCTGGTGCACCGCGACCGGCTGATCACGGCGCCGCTGGGCAATTCGGTGCTGCCCGGGATCACCCGCGACTCGATTCTGCAGATCGCACGCGACCTGAACATTCCGACCGCCGAACAGATGATTCCGCGCGAGATGCTCTACCTCGCCGACGAGGCGTTCTTCACCGGCACTGCCGCCGAAGTCACGCCCATCCGGACCGTCGATAAAATCAAGGTCGGCCAGGGCGTCGTAGGGCCCGTCACCAAGGCGCTGCAGAAGGAGTTCTACGCCATCGTGCGCGGCGAGAAGCCCGACCGGCACGGCTGGCTCACGCCGGTTCCGGTGCGCAGCAAGCACCCCGTCACGGTTTGATCCGCGGCGGCCAGCCCGTCGGGGTATAATTTGCGACGCTCCAATCGGGGAGCACATCTATGCGGAGGGACGCTGCATTTCAGAACAAGCCAGCGCCCTTTTCAACCGTTCCAGCCCGACGAAACACCCTTACGAGGAGGAAATATGTCCCAAGGCCTGACTCCTGAATTTGCCCTTGGCTATCGAGCCATGATGCTCGACGGCGTGGTACGGGAAGCGGAAGTCACCAGGAGAGTGATTGCCGCTGTTCCCGATGCGAAGTCCGATTACAAGCCCGATCCCAATGCCCGTACGGCAAGAGAATTGGCGTGGCATCTGGCGAATTCTGACATCCAGTTTCTGGATGGAATCGCCGACTTGAAGTTCAATATGGATACGCCCGAACACAAACCGCAGACCTCGGCCGAAGTGGCCGATTGGTACGACGAGAACATCAAGCGCGGCGTGGCGCGCGTGGCCACGCTGACGCCGGAGCAACTACTCACGCCGGTGAACTTCTTTGGCGTCTTCAACCTGCCGGCCGTGTTGTACCTGGGATTCCTCAACAACCACAGCATCCATCATCGCGGGGAACTGGCGACGTATCTGCGGCCCATGGGATCGAAAGTGCCTTCGATCTACGGCGGCAGCTACGATGAACCGTTCGTGCCGCCGGCGTCGGAAGAAACCGCCGCGTAGTTCTTGTCAGTCGGGACCTGAGGCCGCCCGGGCAAGGGCGGCTTTCTTTTTGCGCCTCCAGATCGGTTCTCATACCGGTGTAACTGTGTGTGAACCCTGCACTTAAGGCTGTGTCCCGTTGCTGCGTCGTGGCCATTACCTAGGTCATCTTGGGGAAGGTGACGATTCGGGCGATCATGATTGAGAGCGTCAAGTGGGGAGCCCTCTAACTAGGACTTCCACGGGAAAACTCTTTCATGAACATTGATGACCTGCTGCGGATTGCGACGGAGCGGCGAGCCTCCGACTTGCATTTGAAGGTGGGAAACTATCCTCACCTGCGCATTGACGGCGAACTGCTGCCGTTGACCGACCAGCCCCGCATCAGCGCCGAGGACATGCTGAACATGGCGTTCAGCATGATGTCGGCGCGGCAGAAGCAGAAGTTCAAAGAGACTACGGAAATTGACATGGCGTACGGCGTTGCCGGCCTGGGACGCTTCCGTGTGAACATTTTCCAGCAACGCGGCAACGTAGGACTGGTGCTGCGCGTCATTCCGACCAAGATTCGCGCCCTCGACGAACTGTTTCTACCCAAGGTGGTGGAGCAGATCTGCGACATGCCGCGCGGTCTGGTGCTGGTGACGGGCGTTACCGGCTCGGGCAAATCTACGACGCTGGCCGCGATGGTGGACCGCGTGAACTCCTCGCGCGCCGAACACATCATCACCATCGAGGACCCGATCGAATTTCTGCACCGCGACAAGAAAGGCTACGTGAACCAGCGCGAGGTCGGGGTGGACACGCCTTCGTTCGGCGCTGCGCTGCGCGCTTCTCTGCGTCAGGATCCGGACGTGATCCTGGTGGGCGAAATGCGCGACCTGGAAACGATCTCGACCGCGCTGCATGCGGCTGAAACCGGCCACATGGTGTTCTCGACCCTGCACACGCTGGACGCAGTCGAAACCATCAATCGCGTCATCTCTATTTTTCCTCCGCCGGAACAGAAGCAGATTCGTCTGCAGCTGGCAGCGGTCATGCGGGCCATCATCAGCCAGCGCCTGGTGCGCCGTTGCGATTCCGATGGGCGCGTGCCTGCGGTGGAAGTGATGATCAACACGGCTTACATCCGCGAATGCGTGCTGGTTCCGGAAAAAACCCGCGCCATCCGCGACGCGATCGCGGCCGGCACGTCGCAATACGGCATGCAGACCTTTGACCAGTCGCTGTGGGATCTGTTCCAGGCGGGCCTGGTCAACTACGAAACCGCGCTGGAAAACGCTTCCAACGCCGACGACTTCAAGCTGCGCATGCAGGGCATCGCATCGACTTCGGATATTTCGCGGCAGTCAATGCAGTCGGCGGGGTTTGGGGGAAGATAGAGCGGACCTCGGACGTCAGACCTCAGGCGTCAGGATTTTGATTCGCCTTCAGTAATGGGTTGCCTCCTTGAATGGGCGCGCATAGAGCGCGCCCCTTTTTTCGCGCCCAATGCAAGAAATGAAAACCGCCGAGGACGCGGAGGATGCAGAGAACAAAGGGAATCTGGTTCTTGTTCTATCCCTCCGCGTCCCCGGCGTCCTCTGCAGTTTTCATTTGCTCTTGTAGTTTTCAGCGGTTGCGTTATCGTTGCTGGCATGGCGTTTCCCCGGCCGAAGAAGCGATCCTATTCCGAACAAGAACTGTATGAATATGCCGTGGAGGCGCTCGGGCGGCGCATGCGCACGGTGGCCGAACTGAAGCGCATGATGCGGACGCGCGTGGAAGACGCCGAGTCGGAATACGGGCAGACGCTGATAGAGCTGGTGATCCGGCGGCTGAAGGATCACGGATATCTGAACGATTCGGAGTACGCGACGACGTATTCCTCGCTGCGGCGCGACAATCAGAAATTCGGAAGGAGGCGGATCGTCACCGACCTGAAGGCCAAGGGCGTTCACGGGGCGGTGATCGAGAAGGCTTTGGACGCGGTGTTTGACGGTGTGAACGAAGAAAAGCAGGCCCGCGAATATCTTCGCCGCAAGCGGCTGGAAAAACCGAAAGACCAGAAGCAGGCAGCGCGCATCTTTCGCCAGCTGGCGCGCGCCGGCTTCGGCACGAAGGTCATCTTTACGATTCTGAAGAAGTGGGAAGTGGATGACGAGACGCTGAGCGCGCTGGAGAGCGAAGCTGCGGGATGAAGATAAAAAGGTTGCCTGCATCGGGAAAAGATTCGTGCTTGTAGCCCTGCCCTAAAAACCGTGGAGGTAATCCTGGCGCTCAAGTTTTGCATCCCATAGATGCGAGGGGCATCTTGCAAAGAGAGCGAACTGGGACGAAAGGGCGCCATGCCCTGGGTATCGCCTGACCTATCCATTCCAAAACGAGCAGGAGGAGAGTTATGAAAATGACGCTGGCAGCAATTCTGGTGATGGCCGTGCTGAGCGCGGCGCCAATGCTCTATGGCCAAGACACGGCTAGCGCGAGCAAAGACAAATCCACGGGCGCCGGCAGCGAAGTGAAAAAGGATGCCAAGACCGCCGGCAAAGACACCGGGAAAGCAGCGGACAAGACCGGACACGCCACCAAGACCGTGGCCAAGGACACCGCGAAGGACACGAAGGTTGCAGCCAAAGACACGGCAAAGGACGCCAAGACCGGAGCGAAAGACACGGGGAAGGCGGCGAAGACGGCCGGACATGACACCAAGACGCTGGCCAAGGACACCGGGAAAGAGACAAAGGTCGCGGCCAAGGACACAGCCAAGGATGCCAAAATCGTGGCGAAGGACACAGGAAAGATCGCCAAGAAAACGGGCAGCGATATCAAGAGCGGCGTGAAGGACATCGGCCACAAGATAAAGCACGACGACGAGAAGCCGGCCGAGCAGAAGTCCGGCGACACCGCGAAATAGCGAAAAACACAATCACAACACGGAGGACGCGGGGTACGCAGAGGAAGTGTGGGTCCTTCGCTCCACATTTGGGGCTGTTGCAGGGAATTGCTTCCTGAAGGGATGCGCTCGGAATCAGGCACGTGGGAATCCGGTCGCGGTCCAAATCCCCATTTTCCTCCGCGTCCTCCGCGTCCTCCGTGTTGTCAGTTAGAATTAACCTTCCATGCTGACGGGTTCCCAGATTCGCCGCAAATTCCTGGACTTCTTTGTGCAGAAGGGGCACAAGGAGGTGCATTCGTCGCCACTCGTTCCGCAGAACGATCCCACGCTGCTGTTCACCAACGCGGGGATGAACCAGTTCAAAGACGTTTTTCTTGGCCTGGAGAAGCGCGACTACTCGCGAGCCACAAGTTCGCAGAAGTGCGTGCGCGCCGGGGGGAAGCACAACGATCTGGAGAATGTCGGGTTCACCAACCGGCATCACACGTTCTTCGAGATGCTGGGAAATTTTTCCTTTGGCGATTACTTCAAGAAGGATGCCATCGCGTACGCGTGGGAACTGATCACTTCGAAGGAATGGTTCGGGATCGACAAAGACAAGCTGTACGTCACCATCTTCGAAGGGTCGGGCGAACCTATGCTCGTTCCCCGCGACAGTGAGGCTTACGATCTGTGGCTGGCCGAGGGCGTGGCCAAGGATCGCATTTTCGAAGCTGGCCTGAAAGATAACTTCTGGCAGATGGGCGACACGGGGCCGTGCGGGCCGTGCAGCGAAATTCATTACGACATGGGACCGGCAGCTTCCGATCAGGGGCACACGGATTGCGCGTTCCCCTGCGATTGCGGGCGCTACGTCGAAATCTGGAATCTGGTGTTCATGCAGTTTGACCGCGATGCGAGCGGAAAGCTGAATGCGCTGCCCAAGCCGTCGATTGATACGGGCATGGGGCTGGAGCGGGTGACAGCGGTGCTGCAGGGCGTGATCTCGAATTATGAGACGGATTTGTTCACGCCGCTGATCAGGCGAGCAGCAGAGTTGACTTTGGGCCATGCAAAAGCTGGCGAGCTTCGCTCGCCCGGACAGCCGAGGGCGGCTGTCCCCACACAAGCAGAAATCGGCACCGGCCGTGTGGGACCGGGTCTCCGACCCGGTCAGGCCGAGCAAAGCTCGGCGGGCTCTCCCAGCCACAAATCCGCAGCTTCCCTCAGAGTGATCGCTGACCACTCGCGCGCGACCGCCTTTCTGATCGCAGACGGTGTTGTTCCTTCAAATGAGGGGCGTGGATACGTTCTTAGGAAGATCATGCGGCGCGCCATGCGGCATGCTTGGCTCCTAGGCCAGAAACAGCCGGTGGTGATGACTGAAATGGTGATCCTCGTCCAGAAGATGATGGCGGATGTTTACCCTGAGCTGACTGCCAGCGGCCAGGTAATCAGAGTTGTAAGTGAGGAGGAGCGACGGTTTCACCACACGATGGAAACCGGCCTTGAGAGGTTGGCCGAAGGTCTGCAAAAAATGCAACAAGGCATAGATCTCGCCGCTCAAAAGCATCGCATTACCTCGACTGTAGCTGAGCATCCTGAAGATTTTGAGCTTGGGGATATTCATCCAGAGGTCTTTGTTCAGGAGGCAACTGAAGGCCCACGCTACGGCGGTGCTGAAGCTTTCAAGCTTTACGACACCTTCGGACTGCCGCTGGATTTCATTCAGGATGCGGCCCGCGACGCCGGGGTCGTCTTCGACCAAGACGGTTTCGACCGGGCGATGGAAGAGCAGAAATCGCGCGCTCGTGCATCTTGGAAGGGTGGATCGAAGCAAACTGTTTCGGCAGAACTCCGAGATCTGTCACCTACTGTATTTGAAGGCTACCAGCGAACAAGGTCGGCAAATTGCTTGGTACGAGGAATATTCAGACTAAACGCCCCGATGACTCGCGAGCTACTCGTCGGCGAGGAAGGCGAAGTCATGTTGGATCACACGCCCTTTTATGCGGAATCTGGCGGGCAAGTCGGTGACGTGGGCTGGTTCTACGATTCTGATGGCAACACGATCGTTGCGGATGTCTTGGGATGTTTCAGTCCGATTCAGGGGGTCCGGTTCCACAGGGTCAAGGCTCGCCAACACCTTGAGGTCGGCGATCTCGTGACGGCCGTGGTGAACGCCGACCTTCGTCAGTCCACCATGCGCAATCATACGGCCACGCATCTGCTGCATGCGGGGCTGAGAGAAGTTTTGGGGAAGCATGTGAAGCAGGCGGGATCGCTGGTGGCGCCGAATCATCTGCGGTTTGATTTCTCGCACTTTACGGCGGTGGAAGACGAGGAGTTGCAGGACATCGAGGACATCATCAACAAGGAAGTGCTGCGCAACCGGAAAATCGAGGTCATCGAGAACGTGCCCATTGATGTGGCCATCAACGAATATCATGCGATGGCGCTGTTCGGGGAGAAGTATGGTGACAAGGTAAGGGTGATCCGCATCGGCGATTTTTCGACGGAACTCTGCGGCGGCACGCACACGGCCGCGACCGGCGAGATCGGGCTGATCAAGATTCTGAAGGAAGGCAGCGTGTCGTCGGGCGTGCGGAGGGTGGAGGCGATTACGGGGGAAGGATCGCTTGCGCATTTCCGGCAGGATCATGAATTGGAGAACTTCGTCTCGAGCTTTGTGTCTCCCGCCCTTTCGCAAAATACTCGAAGGGATCGGGAGCTCGCGACGGATATGGAGTCAAAATCCCCACCCTACGAAAACCGCGTAGGGTGGGGCACCCGCGCCGAATTTTCACCGGCTGACGCATTAAAAGCCGAACTTGAGAAGAAAGACGCGGAGATCAAGCGGCTGACGCGCGAACTCGATCAGGCGCGCATGAAGTCGGCGTCGTCGAGTACGGCCAACATTGGCGACAAGGTGAAGGAAGTCAAGGGCGTGAAGGTGCTGGCGCACCGGGTGGACAATCTGGAGCGGGCGCAGATGCGCACGCTGGTCGATCAGTTGCGCGACAAGATCGGCTCGGGAGTTGTGATTCTCGGCTCGGCATCGAATGACAACGTGGCGCTGATTGTGGGCGTCACCAAGGATCTGACCAGCCGGGTGCAGGCGGGGAAAGTGATTGGTCCAGTGGCGCAGAAAGTTGGCGGCAAGGGCGGCGGACGGCCGGATCTGGCTGAAGCCGGGGGCAAAGATGCCTCCGCGTTGGATGCCGCGCTGGACGGGGCTTATCACGTGGTGGAGGGACTATTAGCATGACGGCAGGTGCGTCTTCTTCCGGCAACTCACTCGACGACCGGCTGCGCTTCATCAAGCACAAAGGCCACGCCGTCTTCCTCATTGACTTCAGCCATTGCACGGCGAAGGAGATGCTGCTGCTGCTCGATCAGGTGCGGGCCGATATCGCGCGGCATGCGCCGGGCTCGGTGCTGACGCTCGCCGATTTTTCCGGCGCGCACATTGACAAGAACGTGGCCACCAAGATCAAGGAAGTGCTGACGCTGGATCGTCCTTATGTGAAGCGCTCGGCGTGGGTCGGCACTGAGAGCCTGCCGCATGTTTTCTACGAACATTTCAAGAGCTTTTCGCAGCGCGAATTTCCTACATTCAAGACGCGGGAAGAGGCCATGGACTGGCTGGTGGCGGGGTAGGGCTTGGGGCCTGGGTCTTGGATGTCGATGTCTCGCTTGCTTTGACTCTTTGTGGCAAGGTTGCGCGGGCGAGTCGCCCGCGCCCACACGAGCCTTAACTCCTCCACTTCAATGTGACGGGGCCGGGCATGGGATGCTTCATTTCTGTTCCGGTGCGCTTGGCTTCGAGATGCGCCGCTTTGAGCTGGAAGTACCATTTGGCGGGGCGGTCGGCGTCGTCAATCAGCATCAGATGCGGGTTGTGCTTGAGTCCTTCGGCCTGCATTTCCATGGTGCGGCGGTCCTGCTCGACGAACTTGGCGAAGACGAATCTCAGCAAGTCGGGGCCGAAAGGCAGCCAGCGGAAAAGATTCCACGCGGCGACCACGTCAATGCGGCACTGGTTGCGGGTGATGGGCGTGACCGTGGTCAGGCTGGAGAACCAATACTTGCCGGCGCGGATGGTCTCAGTGCGAACGTTGGGCAGGACGAAATCAATCGTGGTCGTGATCGCCTCGGCTTTGGCATAGAGGCGCAGCAGCTTGTAGGGCGCGGAATTTGAGCTGGGCGTGTGCGCGCTCATGCGAAAGCCGTTGGGGATCGGCTCGAAATTCTTCTTCTTCTCGTGAATGCTGTGGCGCGAGCGCCACCACCATGCCTGATGAACGAACGGTCCGTGCGCGGGATCCATCAGGCCGATGATGCCGTGGTCAATGCTGACCGGCATTTCGGCCTGCAGGTAGGCGAGCTTATATTTGGCGCTGAATTTTTCGACTTGCGGAGCTGCGTCCGGCGCTTCCGGCGGCTGGGTAAATCCTGCGCCCTGCGGCACGGGATCGGGTATATAGACCCAGATGAATGCGTCCTGCTCTTGGCACGGATAACTTCCGGCATAAATGCGATCGACTTTCAGAGTCTGATCGGAGGTGAGCGAAGGAATCAGCTGGCATTGGCCGTTATGCACATCGAACTGCCAGCCGTGATATGGGCACTCCAGGTTTTCTCCGTCGAACTGGCCGCGGTTCAAGGGCATGCCGCGATGCGGGCAGGCATCCCGCAGGGCGAAGGGCTGGCCCAGGCGGTCGCGTCCGATCACGAGCGGAATCTCAAGCAGGATCGCCTTATGCAACTGATGGCGGTGGACGCGATCGGCGGGCAGCGCGCGATACCAGAAGCCGGTGAGCATCAGCGCGTCGGGGGCCTGGCGTTGCGGGAGATCGAGTTCGGGCATGTTTGAGATTTGCGATTGCCGATTTGCGATTGCTGATTGAAAGCTTATGCTAGCATCCGTTCGACTCCGCGAGAAAGAAAGAGAGCATTATGGATGCGAAGTCGCTGCAGAAAGGGACCAGGCCAAAACTCGGTGTCGGGAGCACTTCGAGGGTGGAGCGGCGGCCCTCAGCGGCTAAAGCCGCACTTTGTCAGAGCTTTAGCGGGCACGGCTGAAGCCGTGCCCTGCCCAAAAACCATCTTCGAGACTGTGTATTTGGGCGTGTACGTTGTAAGTTGTGCAGCACACGTTCCGCACATTCAATAGACATGGAATTCATCGGGCATTTTCGCAGGCTTACGGCGGTGCAGCGGAACACGTTCGTCGCCTGCTTTCTGGGGTGGTCGCTGGACGCGTTTGATTTTTTCATTCTGACCTTCTGTGTCAGCGCGATCGCGACGCAATTCCAGGCAAAGGTTTCCGCCGTAGTGGCGACGGTTTCCTTGACGCTGGCGATGCGACCGGTGGGAGCGTTTCTGTTCGGACTGATGGCGGACCGGTTCGGGCGGCGCCCTACGCTGATGGTGGACATCATCGCCTATTCAGTCTTCGAACTGGCCTCTGCTTTCGCACCTTCGCTGAAAATTCTGCTCATCACGCGAGCGCTGTTTGGGATCGCCATGGGCGGAGAATGGGGCGTGGGTGCGGCGCTGGCTTTCGAGACTCTGCCCGCGGAAGGTCGTGGATTTTTCTCGGGGCTTCTGCAGGAAGGTTACGCGGTGGGCTATTTGATGGCCTCACTGGTTTACGGAACCGTGTTTCGCTACGTGGGCTGGCGCGGGATGTTTGTGATCGGCGCCCTACCGGCGTTTCTGGTGATCTACATTCGCACCAAAGTGGACGAATCCCCGGCATGGGTGCAAGGCAAGGTCTCAGGAAGCGCAGAGAGACGCATCGGCAAAGAAGTCCTGACCTATGTGGGCACATTCATTTTCCTGGTGGTGCTGATGTTCGCTTTCAATTCCTTCAGCCACGGGACGCAGGACTTGTATCCCACGTTCCTGCAAAAAGACCACAAGTTCACGCCGCAGATTGTAGGGTTGATCGCCGTTGTGGCCAATATCGGAGCGCTGTTAGGAGGAATCGTATTCGGGACGTGGTCAGAAAAGATCGGACGGCGGCGGGCGATCGTGCTCGCCGCGCTGCTGGCGATTCCGGTGATCCCACTGTGGGCGTACTCGCACACGGTCCCGATGCTGGCCCTGGGGGGCTTTTTGATGCAGTTCATGGTGCAGGGAGCGTGGGGCGTGATTCCGGCACATTTGAACGAGCTCTCGCCTCCTGCGGTGCGGGGGACGTTTCCTGGATTCGCCTACCAGCTGGGCAACTTTCTTTCTTCATGGAACATACGGGTCCAGGCCCGGCTGGTTGAGCAGCGCTATGGCGGCCTATATGCCCCAGTGCTGGTGTGGACGGTTGCGATTGTCGCCACTCTGGTGGCGGTAGTGACCGGGAGCGGGAGAGAACGTCGAGGAGCCGATCTCTCGAAAACAAGCTAAACCCCGCCACGGATTGGGGTTTGGCCCGGATTCCGCTGGAACTCCCGCAAGAAAAGCAGGGAACAGCGATAGGGCGCAGCCGAAACGATATTCTAGGGGTGTGCAAGATTCGTCACAGGGGGTGGCCGGGTGCACATAACAGGATTGTCAGGGGAAGATTCCTGTGTTACGGTAAGGAAAATCTCACGCCTTCGCTGATTAATTTCCTGGTTCCCCCGGCATGGCAGTTTGTCCGAATGCGTGCATCCGAGGTAGCGCCATAATGAAAGAAACGATCGATCCCATAACCGCCGGCGAATTTACTGAGAAAGAGAATTTCGGCAACCGCAAACTGATCCGGCCGATCCTGCAGCGAGAGAATGCCGGCAACCACATGGCGGGAGCCATACCGGTGCAGGAGCGGCGCGAGCGTCCCGAACGGCAAGAGCGGCACGACCGCGGAGACCGGGGCGATCGCGGCGATCGTTCCATGGGCGGCGGCGGAGGCAAGAAGCCCGCGCCGCCGGAGCAGACCAACGCCGAGAACTTCTATTATCAGAAGCAGATGCAGTCGCGGACGCAGATGGTAATTGTTCTGCGCGACGGCGAAGAAGTGCGCGGCATCATCGAGTGGTACGACAAGAACTGCCTCAAGGTGAATCGCGATTCAGGTGAGCCCAACCTGATGATCTACAAACCGGCGATCAAGTACATGTATAAAGAAGGGGAGAACCAGCACTAACGTTTTCCTCCCGCTTCTCGCGCAAACGACGCGCGAGAAATGAGGCACCGGCGGTCTGGCTCCTGGCCGGCAGTCTTCTTCGAGATCAGTCATTGAAGCTCGGGAGGGAAAATGTCTCCCTGGTACATTTCCCGCAGAAGTTTTCTCCAGTCGGCTGCCCTGGCCGGGGCGGCCAATCTGATTCCGGGTTTGCTGATTCCTGGTTTGCACGGCTCCGCCCGGACGGCTGCCTCGGGTCCAGTTGAATCGGGCGCGCTCGGATCGAACCCACTCGAGGAATTTGGTTATGGCGACGTCACTCTAGACAGCCCACTCCACGAGCAGCAACTTCAGCAGACTCATGACTTGCTGATGAGCCTGAACGAAGACGCGCTGCTGAAACCTTTCCGGCAGATGGTCGGACAGCCGGCCCCGGGTGAGGATTTGGGCGGCTGGTACCAGTACGATCCGCACAACGAGAAGTATCTTTTCGAAATCGGGTTTGCCCCGGGATGCACCTTCGGGCAGTGGATTTCGGCGCTGGCCCGCTCGTGCGCCATCAACCGCTCCGCGGAGACGCGCGAGAAGATACTCCGGCTGAATGGTTTGTACGCCAAGACCATTGCGGGCGACTTTTATGAGAACACGCGCTTCCCCTCCTATACGTACGATAAGCTGGTATGCGGGCTGGTTGATTCGCACCAGTACGCAGGCGATCCCGACGCATTTGCCATCCTGGAAAAAACTACGGATGCCGCGCTGCCCCACTTGCCGAAGAAAGCGATCGAGCATGGGCAGAGATGGCGCTTGAACCCGGATGTTTCGTATACCTGGGACGAGTCGTACACCATGCCGGAGAATCTTTTCCTGGCGTACCAGCGGGGCGCAGGAGAACGCTATCGCGCGCTGGGCGTGCAGTACCTTAACGAACCGTTCTACGACCGGCTGGCGGAGGGGCAGAATGATCTGGCCGGGCGGCATGCTTACAGCCATGTCAATTGCCTTTGCTCGGCGATGCAGGCGTATCTCACGCTGGGAAGCGAGAAGTACTTGCGGGCCGCGAAAAACGGATTCGATATGGTCGCGGCGCAGAGCTACGCCACCGGCGGTTGGGGGCCAGATGAGGCCCTGCGGCAGACCGGCAGCGCTGACGTTTACGACAGCCTCACCAAAACTCACAGCAGTTTTGAAACGCCCTGCGGTTCCTACGCCCACTTCAAGCTGACCCGTTACCTGCTGCGCGTGACCCGCGATGCGCGCTACGGCGACAGCATGGAGCGCGTGATGTACAACACGGTGCTGGGATCGTTGCCGCTCCAGGCCGATGGCCGGGCGTTCTATTATTCCGACTACAACTTTCAGGGGCGCAAGGTTTACCACGAACAACGTTGGCCCTGCTGCTCGGGAACGCTGCCGCAAGTCGCGGCCGATTACCGCATCTGCACCTACTTCCGCGATGGGCAAGGCGTGTATGTGAATTTGTACATTCCTTCGACTTTGCGTTGGGCGCAGGGCAGTGCGCGGATCGAGCTGACGCAGAAAGGCGATTATCCCTACGAAGCGCACGTGGAATTCGTGGTGACTGCATCGCAGCCGGCGGAGTTTGCCGTGAATCTGCGGATTCCAGCGTGGGCGCAGGGAGCATCCGTCGCTGTGAACGGCAAGCGGCAGGACGTGCAGACCGGCGCCTACTACCGGGTCGAGCGCGAATGGAAGACCGGAGATCGCATCGAGCTCGAGCTTCCGCTGAAGGCGCGGCTGGAACCGATTGACGCGCAGCATCCCGATGTTGTGGCGCTACTGGTGGGGCCGCTGGTGCTGTTCGGAGATCAGGTCCCAGGACTAACACGGGCGAAGTTGCTGGCGGCAAAGAAGATGGCTCCAGGCGTGTGGCACGTCGAGACCGGAGGCCCGATTCCTATCATGAAGATGCTGGCATGGACGGAGATCGAGGACCAGCCGTATGCGACGTATTTGAAGGTCACGTAGCGGATGTGGATCGCCCAGGTCTCGAGCGAAGGAGCTTCTTGCCAAAATAGATCGTATAAGTGAGTCCCCAAATAGCCCCTCCGAGCGAGTTGATCTGCCTGCCCAGAAGGTAGATCCAACGCGACCTGACGATTTCACCCAAGCGAGCCCACACGACCCTATCTCCGGCCACTTCAAGCATTCCGAGGCCCAAGGCGGAAAGAGCGATTAAGAGTCCTAGAGCGAACAAGCTTTTCTGTAACGCTTCGGACGGGACTGCGGGGCCCACGGCCCGCGCAAGTCTACGATCCAGCGACCATCCTATGCATGCCCAAAACGTAAGGCCTGCGGCCAATCGTTCCCAGTCGTATGAGTAGACTCCAAAAATCGACACGTCCGGCAACCATCTCAACCAGAAGGTCAGAAACATAGCGGGCCAGTTCAGTAAACAGATCAGACCCCAGGCCGTGGTGCTGGGCATGTCGTCCATTCCCCGGGTCTCCCGGAGCCAGATCCGGTCCAAGTGGAGCAGCGCGATCGTGACGCCCAGGGTTGCCACGGGAAGAACAACCTTCCATGAGATTCTGCGGGGGACGCCGCCGGTAGCCACTCTGGAGTTTGACACCGCGTCATGCCCTTCCTGGCCCAACGGGCCGCGGCCCGATACAACCGGGCCGCCGGACAGCCGAGGGCGGCTGTCCCCACATGATTCGCCTCACAGCTTGGGCAGCACGATTCCTTTCTGGGCCTGGTATTTGCCCTTGCGGTCGGCGTAGCTGGTTTCGCAGATTTCGTCGGACTGGAAAAACAGAATCTGGCACAGGCCCTCGTTGGCGTAAATGCGCGCCGGGAGCGGCGTGGTGTTCGAAATCTCGAGCGTGACGAAGCCTTCCCACTCCGGCTCGAAGGGGGTCACGTTGACGATGATGCCGCAGCGGGCGTAGGTGCTCTTGCCCACGCAAATGGTCAGCACGCTGCGTGGAATCTTGAAATACTCGACCGAGCGCGCCAGGGCAAACGAGTTGGGCGGGACGATACAGATGTCGGTGGTGAGGTTGACGAATGATTTTTCGTCGAAATGCTTGGGGTCAACAATGGACGAGTTGACGTTGGTGAAAATCTTGAACTCGTCGGCCACGCGCAGGTCATAGCCGTACGACGACAGCCCGAACGAAACCACGCCTTCGCGCACCTGTTTCTCCGAGAAGGGATTGATCATGTCGTGTTCCAGGGCCATCTTGCGAATCCAACGGTCACTCTTCAGCATGGAACTCCTTGGGAAAATTGAGTAATCGGGTAATTTTGTAATTGAGTAATTTGGATATGGATGCGAGCCAAACGCGCGATTTATTCGCCCGCAAAATGCGCGGGCGATTCGCGCGGCTCGCCCAGGTCCTTCGCCGGGCAAACTGCGCCCGTCTCAGGATGACAATACCGATCCAACACTCAATCTTTGCCGGCTGGGTGACTGCCAGTTTACGGGATAGATGCTCCCGTTGACAATCTCAGTTATCTCCCATAGCATCAATGACTTGAAGCATTATCTTGCGCCTGCACCCGGGAGCCGCTTGTGATCAAGCTCGACATCATCAATGAAGTGGTGGCCAAAACCGGCATTACCAAGACCAAGGCCGAACTGGCCGTGGAAACCGTCTTCGAGAGTATGAAGAAGGCGCTGGCCGGCGGCAGCCGCATTGAACTGCGGGGATTTGGAGTGTTCAACGTGCGTCCGCGCAAAACCGGAATCGGGCGCAACCCGCGCACCGGTGCCGAGGTTTCCATCCCGCCCGGAAGGGCAGTGCGGTTCAAGCCGGGAAAAGAATTGCAGTCGATTGACTGAGCAGGCCTGCCCGCTATTCTCTGGTCCGCCGTCGCACTTTCTCTGCTCGTAGTAGCATCAAGGAACGGGCCGGACTTCAGTTCGCGGCCCCGAGTTCCCGATCCAAAGAATCGCATGTCGCAACCCGATCCTCCGTTTCCTTCTTCCACGCTCGAGTACTACCAGGCGCTGCCGCGCCCGGTGGGACCACCGCCGCGGCAACGTTATTGGCTGCACGCGCTGCTTTTGCTTGCGACCGGCTTTACCACGCTGGTCATGGGCGCGAGAATGCAGTACAACTTCGAGCACAACCGGCCGGCGCTTTCCGTCAGCGACGAATCGCTGCCGTATTTCCCGGCCGGCTGGGCGTTTTCGCATCCGGCCCGGCTGCTGGCCGGGTGGCCGTTTGCAGCCACGGTCATGCTCTTTTTTCTGGCTCACGAAATGGGGCATTACCTGTGCTGCCGCCACTACGGCATTCGTGCCACGCTCCCTTTTTTCATTCCTTTGCCAACGCTCATCGGGACGATGGGAGCGGTCATCCTGATTCGTTCGAGGATTCGCTCGCGCACTGCGTTGTTCGACATCGGGATTGCGGGGCCAATTGCGGGATTCGTAGTGGCCCTGGCCGCGCTCGTGGTCTCACTGGGGTGGTGGTCCAAGCCGATGCCGGCCGGGATAGGTCCTGGCGAATACGAACTCGGGTTTCCGCTCATTTTTGACCTGATGCAACGAGCGTTGGCCTTAGTCAGTCCGATGCACGGAGCCGCTGGACTACCCTTGCAGAGAGTATTGCTGCATCCTGCCGCGATCGCCGCGTGGGTGGGCATGTTTGCCACGTCCTTGAATCTGTTGCCGGGCGGACAACTGGATGGCGGGCACATCGCATTTGCGATTTCACCCCGGGCGCACCGGTACATTTCCTGGCTTACGATCGGGATTCTGCTGCCGATGGCGTACTACCTGTGGATGGGATGGTGGCTGTGGGCGGTGCTGCTGCAGCTGAGCAGCTTCCGGCACCCGCAGGTTGCGGAATGGCCCCGCGTCTCCGGGAAGCGTACATGGCTGGCGGTATTTGCCTTCGCGATGTTAGTGCTGACGATGATCCCGTCGCCATTCATGCATACTTCAACCCCAGAGTTTGCGCACCAGATCCGGGAGCAGTGGCGCGGCCGGTAGGACGGGAGCCGCCCAGAAAACACCTCGCTCTGTCCCGAATTCTCTCGTATACTCCTTTATTCAATCGTTTTAATGGAAAGACGAGGCATCTTCCCGTGAAGAGAGTAATTGTGGCATCCGCATTCCTGATTCTGTGTTTCCCGCTCTGCGTAATGGTGGCCGCGCAAACCGTCGCGGTCGATATCACACACGCCACCAATCACTTCGTGCCCAAAGAGACTCTGGGCGCGGGCGTGGACCGGATTTCGGTGGAAGCGATTGACAAGGACGTGCTCCAGCCCACACTCGGTCGAACGCAGGCCTCCGGCTGGCAGCCCGTGAGCTATCGCCAGAACACCGAACTCGCGATCGAGGCCTGGCACTGGAATCCGCAGGGAACGTGGAGCGATTCCAGTGGCAAAGGGTATTTCACCGGCTCGGCGACGCCCACGGAAATGATTCGCTATTCCTACGGCTACGGCCTGCCCCGCCGCGGATTCACGCGTAACGACGGGACAACCGTAGGCTTCTCCCGCATCACCGACGGCGATGTGGCGACGTTCTGGAAAAGCAATCCCTATCTCACGGAACGTTTCACGGGCGAGAGCGATGCCTTGCATCCGCAGTGGGTTGTGCTCGATCTGGCCGAGACGCAGCAGGTGAACAGCATTCGCATCGCATGGGGAGAGCCGTATGCCCGGCGCTACGTGGTGCAGTACTGGACGGGCGAAGATCCATTTCACGCGCCCACGCGCGGGCTGTGGCAGACCTTCGCGCAAGGAACGGTCAGCAGCGGCAAAGGCGGGACCGAGACCGTGCGTTTGAGCCGCAGTAATCTTTCGGTGCGGTTCGTACGCGTGTGGATGACCGAATCGTCGAATACGTGTGACGCCGACGGGACGGCCGATCCGCGCAATTGCGTGGGCTACGCCATCCGCGAAATCTACATGGGAATGATCAGCGGCGACGGCGCGTTTCACGACATTATGCGGCACACGCCCGATCAGGAACAGACCGCGACCTATTGCTCCTCGATTGATCCGTGGCATCAGCCTTCGGATCTGGGCTCGACCAAGCAGGCGCAAATGGGATTCGATCTCTTCTTTACCAGCGGTGTGACCCGCGGGATTCCGGCGATGATTCCGATCGCGCTGCTTTACGACACGCCGGAAAATGCCGCCGCAGAAATCGCGTATCTGGAGAAGCGCAAGTATCCCATCTCTTACGTCGAGATGGGCGAGGAGGCCGACGGGCAGTTCATGCTGCCGGAGGACTATGCCGCTCTGTATTTGCAGTGGGCGACGGCGCTGCATAAGGTTGATCCTGCGCTGAAGCTGGGCGGGCCATCGTTTACGGGAGAAAATCGCGACATTGAAGCCTGGCCCGACGCGAACGGAAACGTGTCGTGGACCGGACGCTTTGTGAATTACCTCAAACAGCATGGGCGGCTAAACGATCTGGCATTCTTCTCATTCGAGCATTATCCGAACGATCCGTGCCGGAACCCCTGGGGAGCGCTTTACGACGAACCGGAACTGGTGAGCCACATCATGCAGGTATGGCGCGACGACGGTGTTCCGGCGGACACTCCGATGTTCATCACCGAAGGCAATCTGTCGTCGGCGTCGAGTGAAACGAATCAGGACATTTTCGCGGGCGTGTGGCTGGCGGATTACATTGGGGCGTTTCTGAATGCGGGCGGCAAGGGCGTCTATTTCTTCCACTATCTGCCGCTGCACATGGAGCCGGGGTGCAACGGTTCGCCCGGAACATTCAGCATGTTCACTATCAACAACAATTATGAAATCCAGCAACCGCTGGCGCAGTTCTTTGTGGCGCAGCTGATCAATCTGGAGTGGGTGCAACCCAACGGCAGCGAGCATCAGGTGTATGCGGCGAGCAGCGACGTTGAGGACGGCGCGGGCCACGAGCTGGTAACGGCGTACGCGGTGGAGCGTCCGGATGGGCAGTGGTCGCTGATGCTGGTGAATCGGGACCAGCAGAATGCGCACCAAGTGCGGATCGCATTTCAGGGGCAGGCAGGATCGGCGGGCAGTTTTGCCGGACCGGTGGAGATTGCGACGTTTGGCAGCGCCCAGTATCAATGGCATCCGGGGACGACGCAGCTTATGGCGCATGCAGAACACGCCGCCGAGTCCACGGTGGTCGCCTACACGAAAGGATGGGCTGATCCCGACGGCCCGATCGCGCGGACGAAAGAAAATGCGGGGAAGGACACGATGTATGAATTGCCCGCGGCGTCGGTGACGGTGATAAGAGGAGCGGTCAGCGCGAGGTAGAACGACCTGAAGCATCTTCACCGTTACCATAGCCCCTTACGTCGCCCGCGGCGGAGAGACTGGTGGTGCAAGCTAGAACCTGGATCCCTCGCTTCGCTCGGGATGACAAGCGTCTGCCGGTCTTCACATCAGCCACAGGGCGTCCACATCCACAATCACTTGCGTGCGCGGAATCTTCTGCTGCGTGGTATACGCGAGCATCGTGCGCAGCGTCGTGTTGAGTTTCTCCCGGCTGGGCGACTTCAGTACGAAGTGGTAGCGGTAGTCGCGCTTTAACTTCAGGATCGGCGCGGCTGCCGGGCCTAGCACGCGAACGCCTTCGTGCCGGGTCTTGTCGAACCATTTCCCCAGCAGCCCCGACCACTGCAACGCATCGTCGAGTTTGTTGCTGCGCACCAGCACGTTGGCCAGGGCGGAATACGGAGGGTAGTGCATCCAACTGCGGAAGCGGAGTTCCTTCTCGTAGAAGCCGACAAAATCGTGATGCGCCGCATACTGCACGGCATAGTGATCCTGAAAATAAGTCTGCAGGATCACCTTGCCGGGGGAGTGGCCGCGGCCGGCGCGGCCGGCCACCTGCGTGAGCAACTGAAAGGTTCGCTCGGCGGCGCGGAAGTCGGGAAGCCCGAGGGCAACGTCGGCTCCGACCACGCCCACCAGCGT
Source organism: Candidatus Sulfotelmatobacter sp. (assembly GCA_052326105.1). Lineage (GTDB taxonomy): Bacteria > Acidobacteriota > Terriglobia > Terriglobales > Acidobacteriaceae > Sulfotelmatobacter. The sequence continues at coordinate 20,579 of JBKQRC010000107.1, forward strand.
CACGCCGTGGATGTCGTGGCCTTTGGCGATCATCTGCGTGCCGACCACCAGATCAAGGTCGCCTTCGTTCAGCGCGTTCAGGGTGCGCTCGAAATCTTGGTGGCCGCGGACGGTGTCGCGGTCGAGCCGGGCGATGCGCGCCTGGGGAAACATCCCGTGCAGAAGCTCCTCCAGCTTTTCTGAGCCGGTGCCCAGAAAGTAGACATACTCGCTTCCGCAGTGCACACACACTTTCGGCACAGGCGCCGTGTAGCCGCAGTAGTGGCAGACCATCTTGTGTTCGCGCTTGTGATGGGTGAGCGCGATGGCGCAGTTCGCGCATTCCAGTTTCTTCCCGCACGTGCGGCAGAGAACGACCGGCGAATATCCACGGCGGTTGAGCAGCACCATGACTTGTTCTTTACGGTCGAGCCGTTCCTGGATTTCTGTGGCCAACTTGCGGGAGACGACCTGCTCGCGGCCGGTTTCCTGGAATTCCTGGCGCATATCCACGATCTCGACTTCCGGAAGAGGCCGCTGCTCCACGCGATCAGGGAGTTCCACCAGCGCATACTTATTCTTCGTCGCATTGAAATAGGACTCGAGCGAAGGCGTTGCCGAACCGAGCAGCACGACGGCATTCGCCATCTTGGCGCGCATGACCGCCACGTCGCGCGCGTGATAACGCGGCATTTCTTCCTGCTTGTAGGAGGAGTCGTGCTCTTCGTCCACGATGACGAGGGCAAGATCGGCTACCGGAGCGAACACGGCCGAACGTGTGCCTACCACCATGCGCGCCTCGCCGCGTTTGATGCGATGCCACTGCTCGGCGCGTTCGCGATCGGAGAGCGCCGAATGCAGAATGGCAACCTCGTCGCCGAAGACCTGGTGCAGATCGGCCGCGACGGCGGGTGTCAATCCGATCTCAGGCACAAGCAAGATGGCCGATCGCCCGGCTTCGAGCACGGCGCGCATGCCTGCCAGATACACCGCAGTCTTCCCCGAGCCGGTGACGCCGTGCAGCAACATGCCGGAGAATTTGCGCGCCTCGACATTCTCGCGCAAGCGGGCGAGCGCGGCCTGTTGCTGAGCGTTGAAATCGAACTCGAACGGCGACGGGCGTGGCTTGGTGTGCGAGACGGCGAACTCCGCAGGTTCTTCGACGATCTCGATGAGACCCCGGCGAATCAGCGCGCTTAGCGTGGTCCGCGGGACTTCGAGCGACTGCAAGGTCTGGACGGGAACCCTGCCGCCGGAGGCGGCCAGGGTGTCGATGATCTGTCGCTGGTTCTCGTTCAGCTTGCCATCCGCGGCCCTGAGCACCGCGACCTTCATCGTGCGGGCGGCATCCTGCGCGGCGGACACATCCTCGCGCGCCAGCCATTTCTTGCGCACCATTCCATCCAGAATCGCCCGGGAGACGCGCGTGGCGGAGCGAAGAGTCTCTGTCCGAACGAGAGCTCCCTCGGGGGCTAAAGCCCTGTTTCCGGCGGACTCTGACGGCACGGCTAAAGCCGTGCCCTTCCCATTCGCGCCGTTCCCGACTTCATCCGAATCGACGTCAACCTCCGAGGCCTGGGCGGCCAGATAGTCGAGCACGCGGAATTCCGCGGCTTGTTCTTCCGGAGTGCGGCGCGAGCGCGCGGACGATCCCGACATGCCCGCCAGATGCAGCGCCATCTGGCCGTCTTCGGTGATGCGATATGCGATGGAGCGCTTGAATTCGGCGCTCAGCGGCAGCATGGTGCGAAAGACGTCGCCCAGAGGCGCGAGGTAGTAATTGGCAATCCAGCGGCCGAGACGCAACAACTGTTCATCGAGTACGGGGGATGAATCGAGCACGCTGAGGACGTTCTTGGTTGTGACGGAGGGCTTGCGGTCATGCAACTCCACGACAATGCCCGTCAGGCGCTGCTGCCGAAACGGTACGAGCACGCGTCCGCCCACTACCGGCGCGACATCCGCGGGGACACGGTAGGTGAAGACCATGTCGAGCGGCACGGGCAGAGCGACGTCGCAGAATTCGGGCATTGGGTTCAGGGAGATGCAGCTCAGAGGATAGCAGTGACGCCTGAGGAAAGTTGAGCGACGTTTATTCCGCGGTCTTCTTCGGCGGTTCCAGCCCCAGGTACTTCATCACCATCTGTAAATCCTTCCACGCTTCGCCCTTCTGCCGCGGATCGCGCAGAAGAAATGCGGGATGGTAGGTCACGGCGAGCCGCGCTCCGGGCCACGACGGATCGCTGGCACGAGCTCCGGCGGGCAGGAAATCGTAAAAACGGCCGCGCAGTTCCGCCATGGGGGCATTGAAGGCGAGCAGATTCTTGGCAGCTACCGCTCCGAGCGCGACCACGACTTTGGGCTTGATCACGGCGATTTGACGCATGAGAAACGGCGAACAGGTTTCGCACTCATCGCGCTCCGGCGTGCGATTGCCCGGCGGGCGGCACTTGACCACGTTCGCGATGTAGACTTCCTCGCGGAGCAAGCCCATCGCTTTGATCATGTTGTTGAGCAACTGCCCGGCGCGGCCGACGAACGGTTCTCCTTGCGCGTCTTCATCGGCGCCAGGGCCCTCGCCCACGAACATCAGGTCGGCTCGTGGATTGCCCACGCCGAAAACGATCTGCTTGCGCCCCTGCTGGTGCAGCTTGCAGCGGGTGCAATCGCCCAGGTCCTCGCGGATCAGCTTGAGCGCGGCTTTGGAATCTGCAGCCCCGTACTCTGGTTTGGGAGTCAGAACATCGAAAATATTTTCTTCTGCGATGGTTGCGACTGCAGCAGACTTTCTGGCGGCCATTTCGTCTCGCAATTCTGGCTGGGATGGAGAAAGCGGAACTTGAAGTTCCGCCGGTGTCGTTTCGATTGCATTGGATTCAGCGGCTCGCGGCTCGCGCTGGTAGAGGTCGCGCCGGTAAAAATCATAGATACCCAGTTCGTGGAAATAGCGCAGGTGCTCGGCGAGCGCGCGCCGCAGATCCGGCTCAAGAACGTGGGGCATGGGGTGATCCGATTGTAATGCAGAGAGTCGCAAAAAAGGGGCTCAGGCTTTCACGGGCGACTTGCGCTGCTGGCGCAGTCTCACCACCTGGTCGAGGACGCGCTGGGCAACTTCCCATTTCGTGGTTTCGGGAATTTCAACGACTTCGTCGCGGGTGATGATGGTGACGGCGTTGCGGTCGGAATCAAAACCTACGCCTTGCCGGGAAACGTCGTTGACCACGATGGCGTCGAGACTCTTGGCCACCAGCTTCTGGCGGGCGTTTTCCAGAACGTTCTCGGTTTCGGCCGCGAAGCCGACCACAATCTGCGAAGTTTTCTTGCGCGAAAGTTCCTGCAGAATGTCGGGCGTGGCTTCGAGTTCCAGCGTGGTCGCGCCTTTGCGCTTAAGTTTCTGCGCAGCGGCAACTTTGGGGCGATAGTCCGCGACGGCGGCGGTCTTGATGACAATGTTCGCCTGCGGGAGCAATTTCAAAACGGCGTCGCGCATTTCTTCGGCGGACTCGACGCGCGTGACTTCCGCGGCTCCCGGAGGCGTGAGTGACGTCGGCCCGCTGACGAGAAGCACGCGCGCGCCGCGGCGCAGGGCCGCTTCCGCCAGCGCGTATCCCATGCGCCCGCTGGAGCGATTGGTCAGGTAGCGCACGGGATCGATTTTTTCCCGCGTGGGACCGGCGGTGACCAGCACCGTCTCGCCGCTCATATCCTGCGCTGCGCCGAGAATCTCCAACACGGCGGCAACGATGGCCTCGTTATCGGCCAGGCGGCCGGCGCCGGTCATGCCGCAAGCCAGGTAGCCCGTGCCCGGTTCGACAATTTTGACGCCGCGTTTGCGCAGGATCTCGAGATTCGCCTGGGTGGCGGCGTGGTTCCACATGTTGACGTTCATTGCCGGCGCCACCACGACCGGAGCGGTGGTCGCGAGATAAAGCGTGGTCAGGAAATCGGTCGCGATGCCCTGGGCAAAGTGGGCGAGAATATCGGCTGTGGCGGGAGCAACCACCAGCGCGTCGATGGACTGCGCGACGGCGATATGTTCGATGGCCGAATCAATGTTGGGAGCATGTTCTTCGCCGGACGCGAACATGCCGGTGATCACTTTTTCTCCGGAGAGAGCCGCAAAAGTGAGAGGCCGGACGAACTCCTGGGCGGCGCGGGTCATGATGACCTGCACGCGAATACCGCGATCCTGCAGCAGGCGGACGATTTCTCCCGCTTTGTAGGCTGCGATTCCGCCGGTGACGCCGAGGGCAATCTTCATGATGATTTCCGATTGTCGATTTTCAATTGCCGAGTGAGAAACCTAACTTCCTGACTGGCAATCGCAAATCGGCAATCGGCAATTTCCTATTCCTGGCTGAGCGCTTTATCCAGCGTCTCGGAGGCTTGCTCGGCGGCGGTGCGAGTTTCAGGAATCTCCCACTTCACCTTACCGGCGCGGATTTCATCCTGCGCGATGCGGCAAGGTTTTCGGGAATTTGTATCCACCACAGGCGGTGCGCCGGACTGCAGTTGCCGGGCCCTCCGCGCCGCCACCAGAATGTACCGGTAATTGCTGTCAAAGCCTTCCATCAACTTCATGCGGACTCTCCCTTGAAAACCTCGGTTGAAGTCGAATCAGTGCGTTGAACGATGTCCGCAGAACAGGACCCGCTTTCAGGTTTGTCCCGCCCCAGTCTTACCTGTCCCGCACCCGTTCCGGGTGCTTCTGAAATGATACCGCGAAAACGGCTATTGCGCCGAGGGCGGAGGGTTCCTGAACGATTCCAGGATCGGGTTTACGCGATCCTTAATGTTGGCGAGACGGCACTGGTCCGCGCGTTCCGCGATCTTTTTCTCTTCATCCGTCAACGGCCCCCCGGCCCGCCGGCGGCGCTCGGAAAGCACAATATCCTGCAGGCTCTCGATGGATTTCTCGAGCACGTCGTTAATCAAAATATAGTCGTATCTGTCGTAGTTCTCGATCTCGCGACGGGCGGCGTCCAACCGGCGATTAATCACCTCATCCGAGTCCTCACCGCGCTTGCGCAATCGCCATTCCAGGGTCTTGCGGTCGGGCGGCAGCACGAAAATGCTGACCGCCTCGGGGAGTTTCTGTTTCACCTGCGCAGCTCCCTGCACATCAATATCGAGCACAAGGTCATGCCCTCGCCGGTCCGCTTCTTTGAGAAACCGCCGTGCCGTGCCGTAGTAATTTATTCCGTAGACGCTGGCATGCTCAAGGAACGCGTCGGCGCGAATCATCTGCTCAAATTCCTCGCGGGAAACGAAGTGGTACTGCTTACCGTTCTGCTCGCTGCCGCGCGGAGCGCGCGTGGTGTAGGAGATGGAAAAGTCGAGATCGGGGACCAGCTTCAGCAGTTCGTTGACGAGGGTGGACTTGCCCGAACCGGAAGGGGCCGAAATGATGTAGACGATGGGCTTGAACGATGGACTCATTCCAGGTTTTGTACCTGCTCGCGTGCCTTCTCGATTTCCGCTTTCATGGCCAGACCGGCTTCAGTAATCTTCAGCGCCTCGCCGGCGAGGCCGGAAGTTTTCGAAAGCAAGGTGTTGGCCTCGCGATTCATTTCCTGCAGGAGGAAATCCAGTTTCTTGCCGATCTCGCCCCCTTCGTCGAGCAAGCCCAGAAAATGCTGCACATGGGTTTCCAGACGAACGGTCTCTTCCTGAATGTCGCTGCGGTCCACCAGCAGAGCCGCCTCCTGCAAAACCCGTTCCTTGTCTACGCTTGCCCCCAGCATTTCCTGCAGACGCGACTGCAGGCGTTCGCTGTAGTTCTGCAATACCGCCCGACGGTGCTGCTGCACGCTCCGGCCCGCCTCCAGCAGATGAGCCATGCGCTGGCGAAGTTCGCGGACGATGCCGCGGCCTTCTTCCTCGCGCATCTGATTCAGCCGGTCCAGAGCCTCGTCCACTCTGGCCATGACCGCAGCTTCGATATCCCCGTCGGCCGCATCGGCAGCAGAATCAAGCGCGCCCGGAATTCGCAGAACCGCGTTGAGGTCCGGTTCGGCGGAGAGGGAAAACTCCGCTGCGGCTGCCTTGAAGGCAGCGACGTAGCCGCCGACAATCTCGCGGTTGAGCACGAACGTTTCCCCGGCCGCGCGCTCCAGACTTAGTGAGACCTCGACGTGGCCGCGCGCCATTTTCTCTTTCAGCAGCCGCCGCAGCTGCATTTCGAGAGAATCGGTCCCCGAAGGCAAGCGGAAATGCAGATCGAGGAAACGATGATTGACCGACTTCAGGGAGAGCGCAAACGCCAGGCGGGCGCGGGACGGGCTTGCCGTCCCTGCGACGTTTGCGCCTTTGCCATTCTGGCGCTGCACCTCACCTCTGACCTGGGCAAAACCCGTCATCGAGCGTATGGGCATAGAGCGGTAATCCATCCTCAAGTTTCTGCGGCTGCCTTGGGTGCTTCCACATTGGCGAACTGCAACTCGTAAAGACGCCGGTAGGTACCGAGCTTCCGCATCAAGTCTTCGTGCGCGCCGATGTCGGCGATGGCGCCATTTTCAATCACGACGATGCGATCGGCACGGCGCACGGTCGAAAGGCGATGCGCGATCACGAACACGGTACGCCCGGTCATCAGATTGTGCAGAGCCGACTGCACCAGGGCCTCCGACTCGCTGTCGAGCGCCGACGTGGCTTCGTCGAGAATGAGAATCGGCGCGTTCTTCAGCAAGGCACGAGCAATCGCCAGCCGCTGGCGCTCGCCTCCGGAGAGCCGCACACCCCGCTCTCCGATAACCGTATCGTAACCCGCGGGAAGGGCCAGAATGAAATCGTGGGCCAGAGCCGCGCGTGCCGCGGCCTCGACTTCCTTCTGGGGAACATGAGGCTGCCCATAGGCAATGTTGTTGCGCACGGTGTCGTTGAACAGAATTGTTTCCTGGGTGACGATGCCGACTTGCGAACGCAGAGAAGCCAAGGTTACGTCGCGGACGTCGTGTCCATCAATGAGCAAGCGTCCGGCGGTCACATCGAAGAAGCGAGGAATGAGGTGGACCAGGGTGCTCTTGCCCGCCCCACTGGAGCCGACCACGGCCAGGACTTCGCCGCGCTTGATCTCGAGGTTGATGTCACGCAGAATCTGGCGCGCCTCGTCGCCGTCGCTCTCCGGCGCGTAACGGAAACCAGCACGTTCAAAGCAAACGCTGCCGGAAAATCTGGGCAGGGTTTTGGCGCGCGGCCTTTCCTTCACTTCATCTTCCAGATCCATGAACTTGAAAATTTCTGAAGACGCCCCCAGGGCCTGCTGGAAATTATTGTTGAACAGAGCGAACTTGCGGACCGGGTTGTACAGGCTGAAAACGGCCGCAATAAATATCATGAAATCGCCCAGGGTCATTTGATGATGAGCGATCTGGCTGCGGCCGACGAGCAGGAGCAGAGCGATGGCGGCTGCCCCGAAAATATCCATCAGAGGCGAACTGATGGCGGCGGCGGCAACCGACCTCAGATTAGCGCGTAATAGACGGCGCGCGGCATGGCGGAAGCGGGTAATCTCCCAGTTCTCGCTGCTGAAGGCTTTGACGATTCGGTTGCCGGTGATGGTTTCATGCAGAATGTTCTGAATCTCGGCCAGCTTGTCTTGACCGCTTCGAGTCGTGTGGCGCACACGAGAACCAATCTTGCGCGAAGAATAAACGATGCCGGGCACGAACAATAACAATATCCACGCCAGGCTGCGCCCTTTAATGACAACTACCGCGGCGGTGAAGATGAAGGTGAAGAGCTGCTGCAGGGACTCCGCCAGCACAGTGGACATGGCATATTGCACGCGCTCGATATCGTTAATGATGGTGGAGAGCAGCGTGCCCGTCGTGTGTCTGGAAAAGAAGGCGGCAGAGCGGCGAAGAATCGTGTTGTACAAATCGTCGCGGAGATCGGTGATTGTGCCGAAACCCGCGTGGTTCACCAGATAGGTGCCAGCATAGTCGAAAATTCCCTTCACAATTACAGAAACGACCAGGGCAAAAGCCACGATGGTCCAGGCGTTGGTGAAATGCGAGGGAACGAATCTCTGCAGCAGGATCTCTTTGTGGGTCCCGGGGATCGTCAGCAGTTCAATATTCTTCGAGCCCGTAGAAGGCTGCAGGACGCGTTCGATCACCGGGCCAATCAGCAGGAGGCGGAAGGCGTCCAGCATTCCGACGCCCGCCATTAGCACAACGGACGACAGTATCTGCCACCAGTAGGGCAAGGCATAGCGGAGGAGGCGCGTCAATTGCCGCATAGGGCTCCCAGGTGAGCCAGTTGGCAATCGCTTGCCGCCGATCTCAAAGACATGAGATGCAAGGCCCTATTCTACTTGAGTCGCATAGCTCGTGTGGAACAGCAGTGTGCCCCACTTCTCGTCGCTTTGGCGGGAAGTGCGATTCTCGCTCGACAGTTCTCGCGTGGTTGCAGTGCAGTTTTCTTCAGAAGTCCCGCTCTGTCGGGGGCTGGACCGAGAGCAAGTCGATGCTTTCGTTTTGCCCCTCGATCCTTACCTGCAGGTAAGTAAATCGCCACGCTCCTTCGCTCTTGAACGCGACGGCGTGGATCATGCCTTTCCCTCGCGGACCTGAAATCGGGATAGAGAGATTCGCATTTCCCGTGCTGCCGTTCACGTGCAGTTCGCCAGAAATGAGCCATGCCGCCCGGATCGGTTCGCCCACCAGATCGCGCACCTGCTGATTTTCCGCGGCCTTGGCCATGGCTTGCTTGTACACGTCGCTGCTGCGGAATGATGCGGTGATGATCGTCATCAGGGTCAGGCCAAACACGGCGATAAGAAGAAGCAGAGTCAGGCATCCGAGTGGGATTTTCCAGAGCGGACGGCGTTCCAGCCAGCTCTTCCTCGTGGGCTCGGGATGGAGAGGATAAGGAGGCGCGGGCATTGGCGGTCTCGGCTACCTCGGGCTGTCGCGGTGCACGACCTTCACGCGGTAGCCGGAGCGGCGCAGGTGCTTGCCCACCTCCTCGGCGATCATCACGGAGCGGTGCTGCCCGCCGGTGCAGCCGAAGGCGATCGTCAAGTAACTCTTGCCCTCGTGGATATAGTGCGGAAGCAGATAGACGAGCAGATCGGAAATGCGCGAGACAAATTCCTTAGTCTGCGGAAAGGAGCGGATGTACTTGGCCACTCGCGGATGCCGCCCGGTCAGGGGGCGAAATTCCGGGACAAAGTGCGGGTTGGGCAGGAAGCGCACGTCGAAAACCAGGTCGGCATCCTCCGGCACTCCTTGCCGGAAGCCGAAGCTGACGCACGACACCAGGATGCTTTTTCCCGGCGACTGCTCCTGAAAGCGTTCGTTGATGTGAGCGCGCAGTTCGTGAACGTTGAACTTGGAAGTGTCAATGACAAAATCGGCCAGCCGGCGGATGGCGCCGAGGTGACGCCGCTCGGCTTTGAGCGCCGATTTCACCGGCGCATCCGTGCCCAGAGGGTGCGGGCGGCGGGTCTCACTGAAGCGCCGCAGCAGAACCGCGTCGGAAGCCTCCAGAAAAACTATCTTGGTCGGAATTGTGCGCCGGACCGACTTCAGGATCCCGGGCAGTTTTTCCAGCTTGGCGCCTTCGCGCACGTCCACGACCAGCGCGGTGCGGCGAATCTCACTCGACTGCATGGCCAGTTCGGCGAATTCCGGGATCAGTTCGACCGGCAGATTGTCCACGCAGTAGTAGCCCAGATCTTCGAAGGCCTTCAAAACCGAGGCCTTCCCCGACCCGCTCATGCCGGTAATGATGACCAGTTCGGGCGGGTGTTTTCCGTTGTGCGCAGACTTTGATGTGCTGCGCGCTGCTAGCCTTCGTCTGTGGCCGGAATCCTTCCCAGATTTCATCACATGGATAGTAGCATCGAAGGACCGACTTCGCCTTCAATCGTAGATTCGGCAATCGGAAATCGGGAATCCCGATTGTCTCCGCCCGGCAATCACGAGTAATCTATGGCGTCATGAAAAAATTCGAAGACCTCACCGAACGCGAAGTTCTCGCCTTGGCTATCACGCTGGAAGAAGAAGATGAGCGAGTTTATTCCGACTTCGCCGAGGGACTGCGGCAGGACTATCCGGGGACGACATCTGTGTTTGAAGGCATGCGCCAGGAAGAATCCGGCCACCGGCGCCGTCTGCTGGAACTCTACCGCCAGAAATTCGGCGAGCATATTCCGCTAATCCGGCGCCAGGACGTGCGCGGGTTCGTCGAGCGCCCGGCTCTGTGGCTGGTGCGCCCGCTGAGCATCGAGAAGGTGCGCAAAGAGGCGAGCGCCATGGAGGTCGAAACTCGGCGCTTCTACGAGAAGGCTGCGGCGCGCACCCAGGACGCCAGCGTCCGGCAACTGCTCGACGATCTGGCGAACGAAGAGCGCTCGCACGAAGAGCGCGCCATCGAACTGGGCAAGCAAAAGCTGCCTGACAGCGTGAAGGCCGATGAAGAAGCCGCCCAGCGCCGTCTGTTCGTGCTGCAGATCGTGCAGCCCGGCCTGGCGGGGCTGATGGATGGCTCAGTCTCGACCCTGGCGCCGGTATTCGCGGCTGCTTTGGCGACGCAGAAAAGCTGGGACGCGTTTCTGGTGGGCCTCGCCGCGTCGGCGGGCGCGGGCATCAGCATGGGATTCGCCGAGGCGCTTTCCGATGACGGCAGCCTGACCGGCCGCGGACATCCCTGGGTGCGCGGCTTGATCTGCGGCGCGATGACCGCCGTGGGCGGGATCGGACACACGCTGCCGTTTCTGATCCGCGACTTTCGAATGGCACTGTGGGCGGCCGCTGCGGTCGTGCTGGCAGAACTAGGCGCGATCACGTGGATTCGCCGCCGCTATATGGACACGCCCTGGGTCACCGCCGCCTTGCAGGTCGGACTGGGCGGCGTGCTGGTGTTCCTCACCGGCGTTCTGATCGGGAGCTCGTAAGAATCATTCTTGAGTTTCTGATTGCTGATTGTTGATTGAAAAACCGGATTGCCGAAGGAGCGTCTCGTGCTCGGCGCGGCGGGCGAGGACGCCCGCCAGGACGGCGGCGCTACTCCCAGGTAGTGGAGTTTGGCTCGAATTGGTCGGGGCGCGCGGATTTGAACCGCGGACCCCCTGCGCCCAAGGCAGGTGCGCTACCAGGCTGCGCTACGCCCCGACAATGTGATTATAAATGAGAGACCAGACCTCAGACCTCAGGCGTCGGGCCTTTCCTGCGACATTGATGCCCTGAGGTCTGAAGTCCGAAGTCCGAGGTCCGAAGTCTGAGGTCCGCCCTTTGGCTGCCTGCATTCCGCCGGCAAGGTATAATTTTGAGTCGGTATGCAGAGTCCGCGTTATGCGCTGGTGGCGTACGTAAAGAACGACGCTGGGGAGTTTGTCGAAAACCTCCGGCGCGAGCTTCACCCGGACCTTCCTCACCTGGCTGCTCATCTGACCATCCTGCCGCCGCGGCCGATCGAGACCACAGAGAGCTCCGCCCTGCAGATCATCGGGCGAATTTGCGGCGAGGAAGAGCCATTCGAGGTGAGCCTCGGCCCGGTGGAGACCTTCATCCCCGTCACCCCCACGGTCTACATCCGGGTGGACGGGGCGGCCTCGCGCATGTGCGAACTGCACCGCCGGCTGAATACCGGGGTGCTCGCCTTTAGCGAGGAGTGGCCTTACATTCCTCATCTGACCGTCGTAAGAATGAGCGCCGAACCGCCAGCCCAGAACGCCTTCCGGGTTGCCTGCGAGCGCTGGGCCCAGTATGCGGGGAGCCGGCGCATCCTGCTGGAAAGGCTGACCTTTGTCCGCGAGGACGTTCGCGAAGGCGCCCACAACTGCTGGGTCGATCTGGCCCCGGTGCGCCTGGGCCGCCAGTTGGTCTCGCGCTAGACGTAACCGGGCCACCCGGTTACTCCCGCCTGCCGAACATGGCCCTAGGTACAGTTCCCTCCCGTGCGTTGAAAAGCCTGTGGCGCCGCTGTAGATAATGAATAGGGAATTGATCCGGCTATCCCGCCAAAGCCACTTCTGGCAAGGGTTTCCGGCGCGCGACGGGAGACAACATGCAAATTGGGGTTTATGGCTCAGGGTATCTGGGAACGGTGATTTCAGCTTGTCTCGCGGACTTTGGCACTCCGGTTTCCTGCTGCCACCCCGACCGCTCGCGCATGGTGGAGATGGCCCAGGGCAACATTCCCTTCTTCGAAAAGAATCTGAAGGAAATCATTCGGCGAAACGTGCGCGCCGGGCGCCTGGCCTACTCGACCGACATCGAATCGTTCGCACGCCGGACGCATGTCATTTTCCTGGCCGAAGACAAGGCCGACCACCTGAACGACGTAGCTCTGCGCATTGCCCGGCTGGCGCCCAAACCTCCCATTCTCGCCATTGTGACTCCCGTAGCGGTGGGCACCGCCAACGCGCTGGAAAACAGCATGAAGAACGCCGGAGTGCAGGCCACCATCGTCTCGCAGCCCATGTTTTTCACCGACGGTTGCGCGGTCGAGGATTTCAACTGGCCTGACCGGCTGATCCTGGGAGCTACCTCGAACGAAGCAGTGCAGATGCTGAAGCAGATTTTCCACCCGCTGGTGATGCGCGGCGTGCCCGTGATTGTGACCAATCAGTCCACCGCCGAACTGGTGCGCGAAGCCGCTACCGCCTTCGTGGCCACGAAAATCTCATTCATCAACGAAGTGGCAGCCCTCTGCGAACGCGTCAATGCCGATGCCGTCAATCTGGCGCTGGCGCTGGGTCTGGATAAGAAAATCGCTCCCCGCTGCCTGCAGCCCGGGGCAGGCATGGGCGGCGTATTCGCCGAGTCGGACATGGATTCCCTGGCGCAGCTGGCGCAGTCGCACGGTGTGTCGCTGAAAGTGCTCAGCGCCGCCCGCGATGTCAACCATTTCCTGGCCGATCGCCTGGTAGAGAAGATCGCGACAGCGCTGAATTCGGTCGAGAACAAGGAAGTGGGAATTCTCGGACTGGCGTTCAAACCCAACACGAATTCGGTAGCCGGATCGTCGTCCTTGCGTCTGGCCGAGAGCCTGATTTCGAAAGGCGCACATGTGCGAGCCTACGACCCCGTCGCCATCCCCGAAGCCAAAGTGTTCCTGAACCTGCCGGTGCGGTACTGCGACTCCGCGTATGCCGCCGCGGAAGGCTCAGACGCGCTGGTGGTGGGAACGGGCTGGCCGGAGTTCCGCGCCCTCGATTTCGACCGCATCAAGCACCTGCTGAAGAAGCCCGTCATCGTGGACACCAAGAATCTGCTGGATTCGGTGCGCCTGCGCGCCCTGGGCTTCGAGTATGTGGGCGTTGGGCGCGGGTAAGGGCGCGGTAGCGATAGTCAGTTATCAGTAGTCAGTAGTCAGTAGCCAGTTGCCAGTAGTCAGTTGCCAGCCAGCACAAGTTCTTTTCTCTTGCTCCCACGACTGCACCCGGGCTGCGGATGATCTCTGCTGCAGTCGGGCCATGAGTTGCTATAATCGAGTCGGTGGTGGGAATAGCTCAACTGGCAGAGCACCGGACTGTGGCTCCGACGGTTGCGGGTTCGATTCCCGTTTCCCACCCCAAGTTTTGGAATCTGCAGGTGGCGGCTTGCCGCGGCACTATTCCTTCCCGGCGTTGCCGACCTGTTCCAAGGCGATCGCATCGCGGCCCCGTAGCTCAACTGGATAGAGCATCAGACTTCGGATCTGAGGGTTGGGGGTTCGACTCCCTCCGGGGTCGCCATCCCTGATCTGGCAAAAGCCCATGTGGGGACAGCCGCCCCCGGCTGTCCATCGGGCCGAAGGCCCGAGGCCTGTCCACCCAGGTGAATGCCGGTATAAAACCTAGTCGAGCTTCGCTCGACCGGACAGC
>JBKQRC010000108.1:0-16619 GCA_052326105.1 Candidatus Sulfotelmatobacter sp.
TTGCCGCGCTGCTCATTGCGCTACGAATGAAAGGCGAAACCGTTGAGGAGATTGTGGGCTTCGCTGAGGCCATCCGCGCCGCGGCGGCCCCGTTACCGATTGAGCGGGCTGGATCTGGGGAAGATAATGCCGACGCGCTCGCTGTCAGCGGCACCGGCCGCGACGCTTTAGCCGAGGAGTTGCCGGCCGAGGAATCCCTGGTTGACAGGATACTGGTTGAAACCAACCTGGTGGACACCAGCGGCACCGGCGGCGATGCCAGCGGAACTTTTAATATTTCGACCGCGACGGCGCTGGTGACCGCTGGGGCCGGCGTCCGCGTAGCCAAGCACGGCAATCGCAGCATCAGCTCCAAATGCGGCTCGGCCGATGTGGTGGAAGCTCTGGGCGTGAACATCCAGCTCTCGCCTGAGCGCGCGGCCGAGTGCCTGCGCGAAATCGGCATCTGTTTCCTTTACGCGCCGAATCTGCATCCGGCCATGAAGCAGGTGCAGGCCGTGCGGCGTGAGCTGCGTATGCGCACCATGTTTAACCTGCTCGGCCCGCTGACCAATCCGGCGCGGGCCTCCGGACAGGTGGTGGGAGTGTATTCGCTCGATCTGGTAGAGAAGCTGGCCGAGGCGCTGAGCATGCTGGGTTTGCGGCGGGCGCTGGTGGTGCATGGGCTCGATGGCCTGGACGAGATCACGATCACCGGGACGACGCGCGTGGCCGAGGCCCGCGAAGGATCAGTGCGATCCTACGAAGTCGAGCCGGAGGAATTTGGCATGAAGCGCGCGCCGCTGCAGGAGATCGCCGGTGGGGATGCGGAGGAGAGTGCGGCGATCATTCGTGCCGTTTTGAGCGGGGAGAAATCGGCGCGGCGGGATGTCGTCGTGCTCAACGCGGCCGCAGCGCTGGTGGCTGCCGGAAGAGCGGAGCGCCTCGCCGAAGCAATTCCCATCGCGCTGCAGTCGATTGATTCGGGGGCGGCTGCGCGGAAATTGGAGAAGCTGGTTCGTTTCAGCGCCGCGGGCTAAGAGGCTGCGGGGAAAACTGAGCCACTAACCTCAGCGGCTGAAGCCGGATCTGAGAATAGGCGCCCTATCGCAGCGCTGAAGCGCTGCGCCACCCAAAATCTTCCCGCAAAAGACGAGAAGTGGGACACCGCTTCGGTCTACTTCACTTCCTTCGACTTCTTCCTTCTGCTTCACTTCCGCTACTTCACTTCGACTTTTTCCAGATACTGCGCGATCTCAACGTTCCATCCCAGCTCTTTTTTCATGACATCTCGCAGCTGGCTGGAAGCGTCGGGCTCGCCATGGACCAGATACGTGGTCGCCGGCTGGTTGCGGAACGTGTGCAGCCATTCCAGCAACTCCGGCGGATCGGCGTGGTCGCTGAACTGCTCGAGCGCCGCCACCTGGGCGCGGATGGGCACGTAATCGCCGTAGATCTTGACTTCGTCCGGTTTGCCGTCGGGTTTGCTGTCGCATTTGTTCTTGATGGTGAACCCGCGCGTCCCCGGCGCCTGGAACCCGATGAACAGCACCAGATTCTTGGGTTCAGGCAGCCGCTGGGCCAGATGATGCAGAATGCGTCCGCCCGTCACCATGCCGCTGGAAGAAATGATGATCGAGGGCGTGATCACCGCATTGATCTTTTTCGATTCCTCCGCGGTTTCGGCGAAGGTGAATCCCGGCC
This sequence comes from Candidatus Sulfotelmatobacter sp., assembly GCA_052326105.1. Lineage (GTDB taxonomy): Bacteria > Acidobacteriota > Terriglobia > Terriglobales > Acidobacteriaceae > Sulfotelmatobacter. The sequence continues at coordinate 1,684 of JBKQRC010000108.1, forward strand.
ACTGGAGCGGCGAGCCGTAGCGGCGAATCATGTCGCGAGTCTCGTCGCTGTACTCTTCGTCGTGTTTCAGGAAGATTTCGACCGCCTTGATCGCCATCGGGCTATCGCAGAAGACGGGCAGGCGGGGAATTTGTCCCTCCTCGATCAGGTGCTTGAGGATGAAAACAAATTTCTGGGTGCGCTCAATGGCGAAGGCCGGAACGACCACACTGCCGCCGCGTTTGGCCGCGGTCGAAATGAGTTGCGCCAGCTCCGGCAGCGGATCGTCCTTCGGGTGCTGGCGATTGCCGTAGGTTGACTCCATCACGACAAGGTCGGCAACCTCGCCTTCGTTGGGCCCGGAGTGCACCACCTTGCCCGGCGCGACCGCGTGATCGAGCACGCGGCCAATGTCGCCGGTGAAAAGCAGGCGCCGCGCCTGGCCGTTTGTGTTCAGGGCGATTTCGGCCATGCACGAGCCCAGAATGTGGGCCGCGCGCACAAACCGGAAGGAAATCTCGGGACAAAGCGTTACGGTCTCACCCACCTGCACCGGTTTGAAATACTGCAATGACGACTGCGCTTCGTCCAGCGTGTAGAGCGGCAGAGCCGGAGTGTGCTTCGATGTTTTCGTTTTATTGTAGAAAGCCGCGTCTTCTTCCTGCAGGTGGCCGGAGTCGGGGAGAATGATGCCGCACAGATCGATGGTCGGCGGCGTGGCGTAAATCGGCCCGCGAAATCCTTCTTTCACCAGGCGCGGAATCCATCCGCAGTGGTCGAGATGCGCGTGGGTCAGGATGACCGCGTCGATTTCCCTGGCGGGAACCGGTGTGTCGCGCCAGTTGCGCTCGCGCCAGTCTTTCATACCCTGAAAGAGCCCGCAGTCAATGAGAACCTTAAATCCGTCTTTGCCGGACGGATCTCCGGCGTTGATCAGATGCTTCGAGCCGGTGACCGTGCCCGCTGCGCCGAGAAACTGGATGTAGGCCAAGGAGTCCCTCCTGGACTGAAGATAAAACCTACCACAGAGGCACAGAGGCATGGAGAAACAACGTATTAATTTTCGATTGCCGATTGTCGATTGTCGATTTGCGATTGAAGACCGGTCACGAACGGATTCCGGGCTCCCAATCGGAAATCGGAAATCGTCAATCGAAAATCATTGTGCGGCAGCCGCCGCCTGAATTCTGTACACGTTGTTGGTCAAGTCGCTCTCGGGCACGCTGCCGTCGTTCACCACGATTTCCTCGGGCGCCGCCGAAGTCTCCACGCGAATCGTGGCCTTGTTCTTTGCCCGCACCTCAATCCGCTTGGTCACAGTGCCGCCGGCAAACCTGACCGTGAACGGCACTTCGGCTCCGGCTGTGCCCAGATTCTCAACCGTGATCGTCACCATGAACGCGTCCGTCGTCGCCTTTCGTGAGAAAGCTGACTCCACCTTGAAATCGGGCAATCCGCGGTCGTGGTACACCCAGTCATCGAAGAGCCACTGCAGATCGCGCTGCGTCTGGGCCGCGATCAGCCGCGGCATGTACGAAGGATCTTTATCCTCCTCGGGACGGTAGGCGGCCAGCGCCTTTTTCAGTGCGGCATCGCCGATCATGTCGCGCAGCATCCACCACACGTACATGGCCTTGCTGCGGTAGAGTTCTTCGCTGGTCGTGTTCACCAGGGAGCGGTTGGCTTCGTCTTCGGATCGAGGCGGCGGCGTCGGCTTCTCGGCTTCGGCGAAAGCTGAGCGATGCAGTCCCATGTAGTCGAGCGCAGCCTGGCGTCCCTTTTCGTGTTCGAGGTAGAGCGCCTGCGCGAAATGGGCCAGACCCTCTTCGATCCACGGGCGGAACGACAGGAACGCGGCGTGCGTGAGTTGGTGCGCGGCCGCAAGTCCGGCCAGTTTGGAGTCCGTGCTGGCCAGCGGCATGAGCAACAAGGTTCCGCTCTCGAAGGGCGCGGCCGTGGGATCAGGGAGGTCGGCGGTTTTCGCCTTCTCGCGCGGCGCTCCAAACCATTCGGTGATGAATGGAACGAGCTTCTCGGCGGCGTCAGCGAAGTTCGCGGCGGCTACGTCGTGACCGCGCAAATAATGGAGTTCGATCGCGGGCCTGTCCAGGAACTGGTAGTCGGCAATGGCGAACGTTGGGGGGGCCAGGGGCAATGGTTCGTAGTTGCAATCCGCGCTGATGTGCTGGATGCCTCCCATTGCTTCGTACATCACGAAACACGACGGGTTATTGACCAGCAGTTCCGGTCGCGGCTCGGAGCCATCCCTCGACAGCCCCATCTTCAAATGCATCGTCGCTCCAGCTTCGCGGTTTTTCCACCTGCTCAACACCTCAAACAAGGTATTGTCCTCAGACAGATTCGCGACTTCAGTGGCAATCGGATACCAGGCCACGTAGCCCGCGCCCCGCACGGCGGTGAAAGCCGTGCTGATCTGATCCCAGTCGGAGCTCTCGGCGGCATCGTCGGGCGCGCCGATGCGCGTCAGCCGGGTCGCGTCCAGCACAATAACGCCTTCGTAACCAATGTCCAACTCGACCGTCCCCTTGGGCGCGACTGGCTGCGGCAAAGTGACGAGGGCTTCGGACAATCCGCCGGTGTGGTCGATGTCGGAAGTGTAGGGTTGGGTCACAAACTGCACGGCCTTGTCTCCGGCCTTGATGGCCCGCCAATCGAGCGATGACGAAATCTGCAGCACGGCGATCTTCTGCGGGATTAGCGAGTCGTTGCGCAACGTGATCTTGCCGCGGACTCCGAGGCGATGCTGCTCCGGATCAATTTGCACGTTGAGATCGTAGTTGGTGAAGGTGAAGGCTTCGCGGTCAAGGGAAAAACATTTCACCCCAATGGCACACAGGACGCAGAGAAAGGCGAGGCTCTTGAGGCTGGACCGCTTCAGGCTGGATTTCATGGAGCCAGACTTCATTTTGTATTGGATGCGCCTTCACGCGCCCGGCGCTGCCGCACGATCTCGTATAAAACAACGGCGGCCGCCACGGAAACATTCAGCGACGCCACCTTGCCCAGCATGGGAATCGAAACCAGGAAGTCGCATTTCTTCTTGACCAGATCGTGCAATCCCTTGCCTTCTGCGCCCAGAACGAGCGCGCAGTCCATGTTGTAATCGAGCGCGTCGTAAGTTTGCTGGCTGTGTTCGTCGAGACCGACGGTCCATATATTGCGGTCTTTCAATTCTTCCACCGTACGGGCGATGTTGGTCACCTTGGCGATGGGCAAGTGCTCGCTCGCGCCCGCCGAAGCTTTGGTGACGGTGCCAGTTACGCTGGCGGCGCGGCGTTCGGGGATGACCACGCCGTCGGCTCCAGCCGCGTCGGCGGTGCGCAGGATCGCGCCCAAGTTGTGAGGATCTTCGACGCCATCGAGCACGACCACGAGCGAATACTGGCCGCGCTTGGCGCCAACCACGTCGTCGAGATCGCTGTACTGCTTGGCCGAGGTGACGGCGACGACTCCCTGATGCGCGGCGTTGCCCGCCATGCGGTCGAGTTCGATGCGCTCGACGAAACGCACGGGCACGCTCAGCCGCCGGCAATCCTCGATCAAACGTTGCAAACGGATATCGTGCCGTTCCTTCGCCATGCCCACCCACTCGAAGGCCCGGCCCCGCGCTTTCAGCGCCTCGGTGACGGCGTTGATGCCGTAGATGTAATGCATGAGGTATCAGTGTACCGCGTCAGGGAGTGTCATTCTGAAGGTGAGTTGTCATAGGGAGTGCCATTCTGAAGGTGAGTTGTCATTCTGAGCGCAGCGAAGAACCTATGTACTTCGCTGGCGACACCTCGTTGCAGGCGAATTGCACAGGTCCTTCGCTGCGTGCGTCCCCCGCGAAACTTAAACTTGCTTGACACCCCTGCGTCGCTAGAGACGGAATGACGCGTGAAGTAAGGTGAAGATGTCAAAATTCAAGCTGGCCAGTGGGCAGGCGTTTTATCATTCGACTGTTCGTTCCACCCGGACGATAATTAAACGAGAAGATCATGTCCCGGCCGCCTCGACCACTCTCGCGATCAGGATTCTCCCGGCTCGCGCTGCTGGCTGTAACGCTGTTCGCCCCCCTGATTGCGCTGACCTGGTGCTCCTTCGCCCAGGAGCCATCCGCCCAGGAGCCGTCGCGCCGCCTCATCCTCAAAGACGGCTCTTATCAGATCGTCAGCAAATATGAAGTGAAGGGCGATCGGGTCCGCTATTTCAGCACCGAGCGCGAGGAGTGGGAGGAACTTCCCTCCTCGCTGGTGAACTGGCCTGCCACCGACAAGTACGAAAAAGAACGCGCGGCCGGCGCCTCTGCCCCCGACGCCGTGCAGTTCGACAAGGAACTTGACCACGAGCACGAACTCGAAGAGGCTGCCCAACCTCAGGTCGCCCCCGGACTTCGCCTCCCGGAAGACGCCGGCGTGTTTCTGCTCGACACTTTTCAGACCGAGCCCCAGCTGGTCGAGCTTCAGCAGACGGCCGGCGACTTCGACCGCAACACCAGGGGCAACATCCTGAAGGGCGCCCTCAACCCGATCGCCGGTCTCAAGCAGACTATTGAACTCGAGGGCGCTCACGCCAAAGTGCAGTCTCACGTGGACGTCCCATCGCTCTACATCAATGTAGAACCGATTCCTGGCGCACCGGGCCAAGCCGGCGCTTCTCGCCCGGCACCAAGTGCCGGACAGCCCCAGCAGCCTCAGCAACCGGAACAACCCCTGGTGCCTTTCGACCACTTCCGCATCATCCGCGCCGAGGTCAAAGGCGGGAAGCGCATTCTCGGCGACGTCAAGCGCGCCGTCACCGGCAAGATCAGCCAGGACGAGCACTTCGTCCCCGCCACCATCACCGGCATCACCGGAGGCTGGCTCAAACTCACACCCACCTCGAGTCTCGCGCCCGGAGAATACGCCCTGGTCGAGATGGTGGGCACGGAAGGAATGAATCTCGACGTCTGGGATTTCGGAGTGAACCCCAAAGCCCCCGCCAACGCCAATCCCTGGAAGCCGGAAGGAAAGAGTCCTCCACCGCCGGAAGCGGTCAACAAGAACAACTAAGAGTCAGGAGTCTGAAGTCTGAGGTCTGAGGTCTGAAGTCTGAGGTCTGAAGTCGGAAGTCTGAGGTCTGAAGTCCGAGGTCCGCTGTCCGCTGTCCGCTACTTCAGCACGCCCCGCTGCGCGATCCCGATATTGTCGCGGGTCGTGTTCTTCACCATGTACATCATCCCGTCCGCCTGCCGGATCACGTCGTGCGCCGTGCGTGCGTCGTGCGGGAACGTGGCCAGCCCAATCGAGGCGCGGACGTTCAGATTCAAGCCTTCGGCCCGGCAGAAACTGCTGGCGCGGAGCGCGTCGCGCAACCGCTTGGCCACGACCAGCGCCTGATCTTTCCCGGTCTGCGGCAGCAGCACCACAAACTCGTCGCCTCCATAGCGGAAGGCAAAATCAATCAGCCGCAGCTGCGCCTTGATCAGGTAGCCAATCTCCTCGAGCAGCTTGCTTCCGATCAGGTGCCCGTAGGTATCGTTGACCGCCTTGAAGTGGTCCAGGTCAATGAACAGCACGCTGAACTCGTATCCGAACCGCGACGAGCGGTAGACCTCCGTGTCCAGCGTCTTGTAGAGGTGCCGCGCGTTGTACAGCCCAGTGCAGTCGTCGGTAATCGTCAGTTCCTGAATCTTCTCCACCCAGCGCGCGTTCTCGATGGCGATGGCCGCGTAATCGCACAACGATTGCAGAAAGAACAGCTCCGCCTCGTTAAACTGCGACATGTCCACATTGACCAGTTGAATCACGCCCAGCACGCGCAACTTGGAACGCAGCGGCATGCAGATCACCGAGCGCGTCTCCCACTTGGTGGATTCGTCAATGCGCCGCGCAAACCGCGGGTCCGAATCCACGTCCGGCACAATCAGCTGTTCCCCGTGTTTCGCCGCCCAGCCCGCAATTCCCTCTCCCATTTTCAGCCGGACATTCTTCAGCGCTTCCGCCGCCTGTCCCACCGCGATGGCGAAATAGAGTTCGTCGTGCTCCTCGTCCACCATCAGCAGCGACCACGTATCCGGACGGAAATATTCCGCCATCTTTTCCATGATGGTCTGCAGAATGGAGTCGAGGTCCAGCGACGACGTGAGCGCTTTGGCTACATCGTGAAAAATCTTCAGTTCTTGACTATGACGAGTCAATTGAGCGCCGGCCTCAGGCATGCGTATTCCGTTGTTCCTCGCTGGACAGGTGTAGTGCAAAAATTATATTCATCACTTTGGTACAGGGGCAATGAACGTTGGTAACGGGAACCCGTAACGCCAACGTCATCAATCGCTTAAGAGCCTGCGCTGGTCCAGGCCCAGACCTGCATCCGTCCGCTCTGCGAACCCGGCATGGCGACCCAGTTCGAGTCCCACTCGCGGCCGGTCCAAAGCGGTTAAGCGCACAATTGTCTGCCTCTCCGACCGTTGGCATAATCTAATGAGTATGGACAACGATACCAGCAAACTTAGTGGTCCAGTTTTTCACAGTTCAGTCTCTCGCACTAGCGCGGCAATGCCGCCACCAGTTTGGAAGATCCTCGCGCTTGTGCTCATCTCCCTTTCCACTTCTCTAGCTTTCCCGCAAACGGGCGCCACCCCCACCCCTGCCCCCGACGCCAAGGCAGTCCCTGTGATCGATGGCGGCATCGGTCCCTGTTCCGCCGACTTCACCATTACTGACTCCGCCGGCGCTCCCGTCTACGCCGCAAAGGTGAAGGTGCACATCGCCTACGGCTTCGCGAACGCTCACCGGCTCGATCTCGAAGTCGGCACCAACGCCGACGGCAAGGCCCGCTTCATCGGCCTCCCCGATCGCATCAAGCACGGCGTCTACTTCCATGCCTCCGAGGGCGACCGCGCCGGCGAGGCGTTCGACGATCCTGCCAACACCTGCAGGGCGCAGTTCACCGTCACCCTGCTAAAGAAACCTCAGTAAGTTTTCGAACAAAGGACCCGGTGCCTGCCCCGTGCCCGCGGTTCCTGGACCTTCCTGAGGTCCGGCGCCCGAGGTCTGAGGTCCGAGGTCCGAGGTCCGAGGTCCGACGCGCAGGTTACCTCCGCCCCACACTGACGATTGTGGCGCCCTCGCCCGCGTTGTCCTATGATGATTCCGTAATCGCGTGCGAAGGCCACTTCGCCGCGCCCGGAGCACTGGTGGGCGAGTTCGGCAACAAATTCCGCAAAGAGCGCGAAAAGCAGGGCATCTCGCTCGAGGACGTTTCCAACGCCACTAAGATCGGTTCCCGCATGCTGCGGGCCATCGAAGACGAACAGTTCGATCGTCTTCCTGGCGGCGTCTTCAACAAGGGTTTCATCCGCGCCTACGCCAAACACCTCGGACTCAACGACGACCAGGCTGTGAACGATTACCTTGCCTGCCTGCGCCAGTCGCAAGTCGATGCGCAGGACGTATGGGACCCTCAAGCCCACGCTGCCGCGCCCGAAAGACGCCAACCCGGCTCTTCCGACCGGCGGCAGGGAAGCCCGCCGTCGCCCGATTCCGAGGAACTGCCCGAACTCCAACTCCCTCGCGCCGAGCACGTCGCTCCTCGCCGCCGCGACTACCTCGACCGCGGCGACCGCGCTATTCCGTGGCGAATCCTGGCTCTGGCCGTTCTGGTCGTCGTCCTGGGAGTCCTCTTGTGGAACCGCCCCTCCCGCAGCGGGCACACTCGGCTGGCCCCGGCTGCACCCGTAACCTCCCCGGCGCAGACTCCGACCCAGCCTCCGAATCCATCCGCCCACGCGGCCGCCGCGACTTCTCCGGTGCCAACCCCGGCGCGGCCAGCCACACCGAAGTCGCCCTCAAGTGGGACCACTGCCGCGCCACCTCGGCCCATCACTGCGGTAGCGGTGAAGTCAGCCGTCACAGCCGGAACCGAAAGTAACAATCAGGAGAATGGCGTTCCCGCGGCGCAACCAGATCAGGCCGCGAATCCGCCCGCCGAGGGACAGGCGCCTGCCGCGGCTGCCGCCGCCGAGTCCCCCGCGCCCTTGAATCTGGTGATCCGCGCATCGGAGAATTCCTGGATCTCCGTCAGCGCTGACGGCCAGTCCGTCCTTCACGAAACTCTCATTGCCCCCGCCCACACCTCAGTTCACGCCGCCCGCGAGATCGTGCTGCGGATCGGCAACGCCGCGGGCGTGACCTTCCTATGGAACGGAAACGAACTCCCCGCCCAGGGCGCCGAAGCCGAAGTCAAAACCTTGGTCTTTGACGCCTCCGGCATGCGCGAGGTGCCTTCAACTCCGTCCCCCACGCAGAATCGCTAGAGCGTGTTTCATAAATCGGTTTTGGGTAGGGCACGGCTTCAGCCGTGCCGTTTAGGGCCCGAAAAAACGCGGGCTTTAGCCCCTGAGGGATGCGAATTCCCGAAATGAAAGCTGTTTATGAAACACGCTCTAGCCGACAACCGACGGGTCCCCCATGCCTGCCCTGAGCGATGTCGCAGGGCCTCGCCGTTTTTGCGAGACGTGGGGATTTCGACATTCAGACTGCGGGACCCAAGCCACTCAACCACCCATTTCCTCCGTCCAATTATCCGATTCCGCTATTGAATTCATCCTCCGACATCTCAGGTCAAACCCATTGCGTGTCCCCACCCGGTCTGATAGCCTTTCTTGAGGATTTGCCCTCGCAGCAGCCGCCCGGTCGCGGGCCGCGTGGATTTCCCCCGGTTTCCTGAGATCCGGTTCCCCCAGATCTTGAGTCCGAAGTTTTTCTGCACCGAGCGTGCAACAACATTTAAGGAGACAACACAACTTGGCATCCAAAAACCGTTATTTATTCACCTCCGAATCAGTGACCGAAGGCCATCCCGATAAGATCGCCGACCAGATTTCCGACGCCATTCTCGACGCCTGCCTCACCGACGACGCCTTCAGCCGCGTCGCCTGCGAAACCCTCACCGCTACCGGCCTGGTCGTCATCGCCGGCGAAATCACCACCAAGGCTTACGTCGATTTCCAGGGTGTCGTCCGCGGCACCGTCGCCTCCATCGGTTACGACAACGCCCTCTACGGCTTCGACGCCAACACCTGCGCCGTCATCTCCAGCATCAACAAGCAGTCCGGCGACATCGCCATGGGCGTGGACACCGGCGGCGCCGGCGACCAGGGAATGATGTTTGGCTATGCCGTGAATGAGAATGTGGACTTGATGCCGACTCCCATCTCGCTGGCACACAAGCTCACTCAGCAGCTTTCGCTGGTCCGCAAGAACGGAACACTTCCCTTCCTTCGTCCTGACGGCAAATCCCAGGTCACAGTCGAATACGACGCCAACGGAAAAGTGCAGCGCGTGGACGCGGTCGTCATCTCCACGCAGCACTCCGAGACGGTTGCCAACGACGAACTTCGCGCCGGCATTCTGAAGCATGTGATTCAGGCCGTGATCCCGGCTCATCTGCTCGACGAATATACCCACTATCACATCAATCCCACGGGACGCTTCGTCATCGGAGGCCCGATGGGCGACACCGGCCTCACCGGCCGCAAGATCATCGTGGACACCTACGGCGGCATGGGCCGTCACGGTGGCGGCGCATTCAGCGGAAAAGATCCGACCAAGGTGGACCGCTCGGCCGCCTACATGGCTCGCCATATCGCGAAGAATGTGGTTGCCGCAGGCCTGGCCGACCGCTGCGAAGTGCAACTCGCTTACGCCATTGGCGTGGCCGATCCGGTCAGCGTGCTGGTCGAAACCTTCGGCACGGAGAAAGTTGATCCGGCGATCATCCCGGATTTGATCCGCGCCCATTTCCAACTGACGCCGCGCGCCATCATCGAATCGCTGAACCTGCGCCGTCCGATCTATCGCAAGACCGCGGCCTACGGTCATTTCGGCCGCAACGACGCCGACTTTACCTGGGAGGCAACCGACAAAGCCGCAAAGCTGGCCAGCGATGCCGGCCTTCGGGAACCGGCAACTGTTCGCAAGTAGATCTTAAATTTGTCATCCCGAGCGAAGCGAGGGACCTGGGTGTTTGCCGGCGCTAAGACCTCGCTCAACGCAAGCACAAACCCAGGTCCCTCGCTCCGCTCGGGATGACAACCTGATTTCGGGATGACAATCTAATTCAGGAATGGCCGAGGACAAGCGATCGCCGAGAACCAAAGTGCCATTCCGGGCCTCAGCCGAAAGCTCATGTCCAAGAGAGCAATTCGATATCCTGACCGGTTCCCCAAACTCGTGTATTCTGCGAAAATGACTGTGGGGACCTACGTCATTTACAGGCGATTAAACTGTAGTTTTTCTGCGCTTCACGCGCGCCACAAAGCAAAAGCGGAAAGGTAAAGAGGAGAAGAATGTCAACCGCAGCGATCAATTGTGATATCAAGAGTCTCGAACTGGCCGACCTGGGCAAGAAGCGCATCGAGTGGGCGAACCAGTCCATGAAGGTGCTGCAGATTATCCGCAAGGAGTTCATCAAGAACCAGCCGCTCCAGGGCATCCGCATCTCGGCCTGCCTGCACGTCACGGCCGAGACCGCCAATCTCGGCATCTGCCTGCGCGACGGCGGCGCCGAAGTGGTCCTGTGCGCCTCGAACCCGCTGTCCACGCAGGATGACGTCGCCGCCAGCCTGGTGCGCGACCACAACATTCCCGTGTTCGCCATCAAGGGCGAGGACAACGACACTTACTACAACCACATCATCGCCGCCATCGACCACAAGCCGCACATCACGATGGACGACGGCGCCGACCTGGTTACCATCCTCCACACCAAGCGCACCGACGCGCTCGAAGGCGTCATCGGCGGCACCGAGGAGACCACTACCGGCGTCATCCGCCTCCGCGCCATGGCCAAGGAAGGCGTGCTCAAGTTCCCCATCGTCGCGGTCAACGACGCCGACACCAAGCATCTGTTCGACAACCGCTATGGCACCGGACAATCCACCATCGACGGCATCATCCGCGCCACCAATTTCCTGCTGGCCGGATCGAAGTTCATCGTCGCCGGTTACGGCTGGTGCGGCCGGGGGCTGGCCAGCCGCGCCCGCGGTTGCGGCGCCGAAGTCATCATTACCGAAGTCGATCCCACCAAGGCGCTCGAAGCCGTCATGGATGGTTTCCGCGTCATGAGCATGAATGAAGCCGCCAAACTCGGCGACGTCTTCTGCACCGTCACCGGCAACAAGAGCGTGCTGACCAAAGAACATTTCGCCTTGATGAAAGACGGGGCGATCATCTCCAACTCCGGCCACTTCAATGTCGAGATCGACATCCCGGCGCTCGAAAACATGTCCTCCTCGAAACGCACCACGCGCGGCTTCGTCGAAGAGTACTCGCTCAAAGACGGACGCAAGATCAACCTCCTCGGCGAAGGCCGCTTAATCAACCTGGCCGCCGCCGAAGGCCATCCCGCCTCGGTCATGGACATGAGCTTCGCCGACCAGTCCCTCTCGGTCGAGTACATGGTGAAGAACGCCAAGAAACTCGAGCCCAAGGTCTACAAAGTGCCCGACGAACTCGACAAGCGCGTCGCGCGGCTGAAGCTCGAGTCCATGAGCATCAAAATCGACAAGCTCACCCCCGAGCAGGAAGAGTACCTGGCGGGCTGGAGCGAAGGAACGTAGCAGCGGGCGTCGGAGGTCGGACCTCAGACCTCAGACGCCGGCCCTCAGCAAAGCCCAGGTGGGGACAGCCGCCCTCGGCTGTCCAGCGGCCCGGACCTGTCGGGCCGCTAGCTTTTTGTGTGGCGCGGGCACTCCTGCCCGCGGCCTTTGACTTTGGCGTGGTCTGAGGTCCGAGGTCTGAGGTCCAGCTTTTTGCGTGGCGCGGGCACCTCCTGCCCGCGGCCTTTGACTTTCCTGAGGTCCGAAGTCTGAGGTCTGAAGTCCGATCGGGCTGCCTTCAGCTCTAGGTCACATGTCCCGGCGGGAGTTGGGCGGGCGGCTTTTCAATGCTGGCTGCGTCGGCCATGCGCTTGGTTTTGCGCCAGACGTTGGCCACGGCGATCGTCCAGAAAGGAACCAGATCGACGCCCGGCACGAGTTTGGCGAGAAGCGAGGGCAGGAATTCCCAGTGCCAGCCGAGCAGATGCGTCATCGCAACTGCAACCCCAAGGTCGAGCACGTCGTCGGCGGGAGACAAAGCGCCCTCGACAAACAGAGGGAAGACGGCCAGCTGGAGCGCGTCCGCAACGATAGCCAGCAACATCGCAGCTTTAAACGGCGGGCCGGGCGAGATGGTGATCGAGTCGTCGGGCATGGTCGTCACCTGCTCTTGATTCTAAACGACGCAGGTCACAGCCCGCCTTGAGCCAACCCGAAGCCGGGCCTTCTGCATAGAAGGCAGCCAGGTAGTGGCGCGGTCACTCCTGCCCGCGGCTTTTGACTTTCCTGAGGCCCGAGGTCCGTGGCGCGGGCACTCCTGCCCGCCGCTTTTGACTTTCCTGAGGTCTGAGGTCCGAGGTCTGAAGTCTGAAGTCCGGTTTTTCAGTAGCGCTCGCCGGCAATCCACTGGCGCACTTCATTCTCGACCGAAAACTTCTCCGGCATGGGGCGCAGAAATTTCGACGTCAGGGAAAACGCCTGTATTTCCAGCGGCACCGTAAAGTGGGCGCGGGTCTTCACGAAGCTACTCACCCAAAGTTCGGCATAGCGCTCGATCCCGAGCATCTCAATCTGGACCGAGTGCACCAGGCCGTGAAACAGCCCGCGTTCGCTGAACTCTTCGTTGAACACAATCACGTCGATGAAGGTGAGCGATTCCATGTGGCTGATCTCGGGCAGGTTGTCAAAACCCATGGCCCGGGCCGTAGCGTAGAAGTCCGGGACCGGAACCCGCGCCCCATGAAGTTCGGCAACGCGGACCCGCTCCAGCCACGCGGCCGAAAAATATGGCGACAGCCTCTCTATGTGCTTGCTGCTGAGCGGGACGGCCGCAGGAACATAGCGCTCGCGCTGCGCGCGCAGCGAGGAGCAGAGCCATTCCACGGCCTGGGCGATCTGTTCGGCGCTCGGTTGGGGGAGGGCCTCGGCAGCGGGCGCGGTTACGGGAATTTGTCTCGCCACCGCGGAATAAAACTCACTCAGCATGCTGGCGGCTTCGGCCGATTTGCGCAAAACGTCGGCTTGGCCGTAGCGGGCCAGATGGTCGGTGGAATAGCGCAGGCGAAGCTGATGGGTGGCACAGTGCGCGCTCAACAACTCCAGGTGGGCGTCTCGCAGTTCCGCATTCAGCTGAACCTGGGAGCCTCCGTCAAAAACGGGATCATACGAAGACATCACACACTCCTGAACAGCAAACTTAAGGAGGGGGGCCCAAAAATACCGAATCGTTTGTACCGCGTTATGTAGACGCCGTAAACGCTATGAAGCAATCTGCCCCCGTTGTCAAGGTAACCGGGAACATTCGCGGCGCGCGAAACCGGAAGAGTAAGCGGCCGAGGGGGTGTCGTGTCCCGCGGCCGCCTTTCCTGACAAGAGTCCTGGGTAGATATGGGGGGAGGACTTGTGATTAAATATACGATGTTATATTTACGTCGTCAACATAAAAAAAGAGGGATTCACCCCCAGGGAGGGCAGACCAAGTGCCTCGGCATCCGGATCCTGATCTGGAAGAACGCATCCTGAAGGCCGCCCATGTGCTATGGCGGCGCGGAGGCGAAAAGGCACTCACTCTCCGGGCGGTAGCCCGGGCCGCAGGCACAAATACGCCCGCGGTGTACCGCCGCTTCAAAGGGCGCCGCGCCCTGGTGCGAGGCCTGCTGGGGATAATCGTAGCCCGAATCGGCAAGATCTTTGCAGACGGGGCAACCATCGAACAGATGACCGAGGCCTACGTAGATCTTGCGCTGGAGCAGCCACGCGATTTTGAACTGTTTTACACCCACGCCCGCGAGATGGCTCCTCTGAAGCGGGCTGGCGTACCCAAACCCATCCGGGAGTCGAGACCGAATTTCGCCCGGCTGGAACAGACGCTGGCGAAACGAGTGGGAGGTTCGCCGGAGGATCACACGCGGCTGGCAATGGCCCTGTGGGCGACGATCCATGGGACGTCAGTCATACTGCTGTCGCGAGCGATTGAGGGACACGACGAAGAGTTTCGGTCCGCATGCCGTACGGCGGTGAAGACCATGGTCGATGGCGCTGCCAACTTTTCCGAAAAGAAGTGAGCGGCGGTCCGCCTCGTTAGAGAATTCTCATCTTCGCCCATCCCCTTGCTAGTCCGCTCCTCCAAATCTGCCGATAGAAAACGAGAAGACCGTTGCGTCGTGCCCGCCTGCCAGGCGGGGGCGCGAGCCGGGTAAAGATTCGAGACTTTGGCCTGAGGAAGACACACACGCGTATGACCAAGATTCTGCTGGTCGAAGACAGCAAGTTTCTGAGGCTGGCAACGGAACGGGCGCTGGCCCGGGCGGGCTATGACGTAATCACGGCCGCGGATGGAGAAGACGCGGTGAAAAAGGCGCGGGAGAATCTTCCGCACCTGATTCTGCTCGATCTGTTGCTGCCGAAGGTGACCGGGACCGATGTGCTGAAAGCGCTGAAGCAGGATCCGGTGACCGCAGGGATCGCGGTAGTGGTCTTGACCGGCATGTCGCAGAAGAACGAGGATTGGCTGCGCCGTGACGGCGCTTTTGCCTTCCTGGGCAAATCTGAGCTGGCGCTGGAAAAAGGTGCGGAGGGTCTGCTCAGAGCGGTGGCCATCGTCCTCAAGAAACTGCAATTGGAGGTTCCAGCCCGGACAATGTGAAGCGAGGCATGCGTCCGAGCGCGGGCTTCCCGATACAAACGCTAACTTATGGTGTTTGGGTTCTTGAAACAATGACAACATCACACAAACCGGTTTCTGGATAGCTTCCGCTTTGCCGACGAGGACTAAGCCGCTGGCGCGGCGGACGCTACCGCGTGGATGAGCCCGGACGTTTCCGGCACTGCTGACGTAGTGTGGGTCACGGAGAAAGGAGACTCCCGTGACCCATTT
>JBKQRC010000109.1:0-20933 GCA_052326105.1 Candidatus Sulfotelmatobacter sp.
TCCTTATCGAGCCCAATCAAATGTCCCGGTGCGCCGAGGCGTTTTGCGATTTCGTAACTGTGCCCGCCAAGGCCCACCGTGGCGTCGATATAGGTCCCGCCACGCCGCACGGATAAAAAGTCGATCGCTTCTTTTAAAAGAACCGGAACATGGCTCGCTTCCCTTCCACCACCATGCCCAACCCCCTGAGGGGTGTCTGTTGATCCCTCGCCCACTAGATGCCCAGTTCGTCGAGCGTCTTCTCATCGTCAGGCGTGAACTTCTCTTCCTGCATCTTCCGCTGATAGGCTTCGAGGTTGCGGACTTCCAGGTACGTCTGATATCCGGTCACCGCGACGTCGCCCTTGATCCGCGCCGCATCGCGCAACAGTTGCGGGATCAGCAAACGGCCTTGCCCGTCCATTTCGACCACTTGCCCCCAGTAGTTCACCTTGCTCAAGAATTTCTTCTTGGTGGGGTTGAAGGTGGAAAGCCCGGCCAGTTTCTGCTCGATCCGTTCCCATTCCTCGAAGGGATATACTTGAGCAACATCTCCGTCCAAACTTGTGATGTAGAATTGCGTGCCGTATTTCTCGTCGATCACCCGCTTGAACTCGGCTGGGATCTTGAGGCGTCCTTTTTCGTCGACCCGAGTTGGATGATTGCCGCGAAACATGGTCTTTGCGTGTAACGAGGGAGGTCAAAGCGGCGCAAAGTTGGGTCAATGTCGGGCGGTTCGGGCTGTTTATCGTGCTTTTGGGTCGGCTTACCACCGGCTCCACGTTTTCAGCTCCTAACTTCCACGGACATCAATGCTCTGACCACTTCGTTCCACTTTGTACCACATCTTAGCTCTAAGTCGTTTATTGTCAAGCAGAAACTTGAATGTCGGAGTTCCACTCCTGCACCGATTCGGGAAAATACGAGGACTTGTGGTTAACCAATCGAACGACCACAAGGGGTTGCGTTTACGCCTTTGGTTCTTTCGCTATTCTTTCGCTGAGATTTTTCTTGATCTCCGCGACTGGCGCGGATTCTCTTGTGGAAATTTGTGGATCAATCATCGCGCTGCGGTTTGCTGGCGTCTGACACAGCCCCTGCACGCCGCGACGCACGCCCCTCGTCTGACGTCTGACTTCCCCGCCCAAGCCCTGAACTCGAACAATAAAGCCCGCGACCGACGATTTGGTGTACACTTCCGCGCAGAATTACATAGGCCCGGTTGTCGGAAGGATGCCTACAGGAGGTAGTGCATGAAACTCAACAGAGGCCGTATCTGGCTGGGTGGTCTTGCCGGCGGAGTGGTCTGGAACGTGTGGAGTTTTTTTGTATACCGCTACATCACCAGTTTCCGCTACGTGGGCGCCCAAAAAGCCGGTTGGTTCCTGAACACGCCACGCGTTCATTTCTTCCAGGGGTTGTGGATTTTGCTCTTGTTCGGACTTGCAATCGTCGTCGCTCATCTCTATGCCTGGACTCGCCAGACCTTGGGGGCTGGACCGGGTAACGCGTTAAGAATCGGATTCTGGGTGGGCTTTGTCGCTGGGGTCCCGGAAAACTTCGCGCAGTTCACCTGGTCCGCCATCGGCCGCGCCCTTCCTGTTGCCTGGATGCTGGAGATGTGGCTGGGCGCGATTCTGGCGGCGCTGGTGGCAGGATGGATCTATAAAGAGTGAACCGGCAGTCGCCTGAGGAACCACCCTGATGCAATGGCTGCCCAAAAGAATCGCGACCGCCAGCCTGTTGGGCGTTCTTGTTTTTGCTAACCCAGCGACCTCAGCGCACCAGGCGAGTTCCCGCGCGGGTTTCCCTTTTGCTTACGCACAATACGGCTGCGCCCCGACCGATGCCCTTGCCCTCGACTTCTACTTCAGCTTGAAGAGGAGCGAGTGCGGTAAGTACGCCGAGCCGTTCATCAGGATTTCAATCTGGCAAAACTTGCCTAAGTCTGCTCCATATTCGATGGAAATAGGCGGGACCGATGGTTCCGCAGGTCGTTGCCTGAGACCGGGAGCATGCGAGGCGGCAACTTCGGGGAGCCTGCATCTCGACAAATTCATCGAGGGGAAGAGTGCATCGGGCGAGTACGAACTTCACTTCCGCGATGGCAGCATCGAAAAAGCAAAGTTCGATGCCATGTGGTGCGACCTGAAGTTCGTTTGTGGGTAGAGGGCTGGATAGATCCTACGGGAAAAGGAATTTCCGCCCGGCTGCCGGTTCACTTCGCCGGTTCCACGACTAGCGCCGTACCGTAGGCCAGCACTTCGGTGACGCCCTGCATGATCTCAGTCGCGTCGTAGCGCGCGCCGACCACGGCGTTGGCGCCCAGTTCGGCGGCGTGCTGCAGCATGAGGTCGAAGGCTTCCTGCCGCGTTTTCTCGCACAGATTCGTGAGCAGCGTGATGTTGCCGCCGACCAGCGTCTGCAGCCCGGCGCCGATGGTTCCGAAAATCGAGCGCGATCGTACGACAATGCCGCGCACCACTCCTAACGTGCGAGTCACGCGGAAGCCGTCGAGTTCAAATTGCGTGGTCACCATCGTGTGGGCAACCATCCTGCCTGCGCTGTGGCCGCTTGCCATGAGTATTCCCTTCCTTTCTCGGGGCCCAGTTCGCCGCTCTGGGGATGCCGGACAGCTAACTATAGCGCGACTCCGGAAGGACGACGAGTGCCTCGGCGACTGCTGGATCGCCGGCAGCGGAAATGTTGGCACGAACTGGGTCTTGGGTCTTAGGTGTTGGGTCTTAGGCTGGAGCAAGAGGCTGCGCCCAATACCGATTGAGCTTTGCAGAATATAAGTGACGGCCCACCACGCTGCTGTCATTTCGAGCGGAGTTCCGTCCGCCGCTCGGCGGAGGACGGAACGCCGTCGAGGAACCTGCTGTTCTTGCCCAGGCCAGTGGAACGGCAGGTTTCTCGACTCCGCAAGATGGTCCGCGACCTGACCATCTTGTGCTCGAAAATGACAAAGGAACGTCACTATATTCTCCGATGCTCAATAGTGCCTGACGCCCAAGACCCCAGACCTGACACACAAGACCCAATTTGCAATCGAAAATCAAAAATCGAAAATTCCCTATAATGACCGGATTGCATTCCAAGACCCGGGAGGGGTTCATGATTTCGCGACGACGATTTTTCGAGGTGGGAGGCGTAACCGCGGGTGCAGCCCTGGCTTCGTCTTCTTTTTTTTCCGCCGCAGGGGAAAGTGCGGACGATGCTTCCCTGCCGCCGTCGCTGGCTCGGCTGAAATCGCGCAAGAGCGAAGCGTCGCCGATCCCACTGGAGGAACGCCGCGAACGCCAGGAGCGCGCCCGTAGATTGATGGCCGAAAACTCGCTCGACGCCATTGTGATGATGGAAGGCACCTCGTTGCGCTACTTCACCGGCATCCGCTGGTGGGGCGGGGAGCGCCTGTTCGCGCTGGTGCTGCCGGCAAAGGGTGCGGCGTTTTATGTGTGCCCGGCGTTCGAGCAGGGACGAGCGGGTGAACAGATCGCCAACGCTCCCGATGGCGCTCACGCCGATGTTCGCCCATGGCAGGAGGATGAAAGCCCGTACCGGCTGATCGCACAAGGCTTGCAGGAGCGCGGCATTGCCACGGGCAGAATCGGGATCGAAGAAACGATGCGCTTTGTATTTGTCGAAGGCATCTCCAAATCAGCGGCCCAGGCGACGATGGCGAGTGCGACGCCAGTGACGGCAGGTTGCCGCATGATCAAAAGCGCAAACGAAATTGCGTTGATGCGGCTGGCGTCGCAAGTGACGCTGGCGGTCTACGAAGCCGTATATCAGGCAATTCGGGAAGGCATGACTCAGCACGACGCCGGCGGTTTGATCGAGAGAGCCTATCAGCGCGTGGGCTTCCCGGGCGAGGCGAGCGTCATGGTCGGCGAATACTCTGCCAATCCGCACGGCTCATCTACGCCGCAAGTGATCCGCGAAGGTTCCATCCTCATGATTGATGATGGCTGCACGGTCGAAGGCTATCAGTCCGACATCACGCGCACGTTCGTGCTGGGCAAGGCATCCGACAAGATGCGGCAGGTGTTCGACATCGTGCATCGGGCGCAATCGGCGGCGCTGGCGGCGGCGCGGCCGGGAGCCGAGTGCGGAGCGGTGGATGCGGCGGCGCGGAAGGTGATCAGCGACGCCGGATATGGTCCCGACTACAAGTACTTCACGCATCGGCTCGGGCATGGCCTCGGGATGGATGGCCACGAGTGGCCTTATCTGGTTCGCGGCAGCACGACCAAACTGCAGGCGAACATGACGACCAGCAACGAACCCGGGATTTACATCCGCGGCGAGTTCGGCGTGCGGCTGGAAGATGACATGCACGTGACGGAAAATGGCGCGGAATTGTTTACGCCCCAGAGTCCGTCGCTGGAAGCGCCTTTCGGGAAAGGCTGAGGCGCCGTTATGAGGCCGTCAGCGGTCTTTTTCGGAGATCTCCAGATGGTGAGGAACCAGCCTTACCCTCGTCAGCGTTGCGCGGAACGGCGCCATTTTGCGTGGAGCCAGGCGAGAACCCCCAGGGCGCAAACTTCCACCGGGCCCGGAGGCATGATCTGCACCCGCCAGAGTGCGCTATAGTCCACGGTCGCAACATACGCCGCCCAAATGGCGCTGGCGGCAGCGATCAGGCTGGCCACGCGTTCTTCCCACTGGATGCTTAACGAATGCTGTTGTTGCCTGGCGGGCTTTACAGGACTGACGGCAGATTTGGGCGCCGGGACGTACGCGACGACCGGCCGGTCAATGTAGCCCTCGCGTCCCTCGTCCCAATCGATGTAATCGCGTTGGTCTGACTTCGGCACTACCTCTAAGATGCCACAACCCGCGGCTGCGGAGCCGTTACCTTCGTCACTGTCCCCGCGCGCGCGCCCATGTCCGTAAGTACATCCGCCATGTGTCCCAGACTCAAGAAAATGGGGCCGCCGCAGTGGCTTCTCTGTGCGGCAGCCCCGAAAGCAGATTCCCTTCGACTTCGCTCAGGGCAGGCTCTCGCTTCGCTCGAAATGACAATATTCAGCACTTACCAGCGCAGCTTGTTCAAGTATTCGTAGCTGGCCGTGATGCTTTCGAACGGATGCGCCGGCCGGTCGAATTCAACAATGTAATGCTTGATGCCCGCCTTCTCCGACTGAGCGAAGATCCTCTTCCAGTCAATGATGCCGCTGCCGACATCGGCCATGTCCTTCAATGTGTCGCCGAAGTCCTGGCCTCCGGCGGCAGTGACTGGGGGAAGCTTTTTCATGTCTTTGACATGAACCAGCGGGAAGCGTCCGGGATAGCGGTCGAAATATTTAAGCGGATCGCCGCCGCCGACGGTGATCCAGCACAGGTCGAGTTCCATCTTGACCAGGTCTGGGTCGCATAACGTCAGCAGCGTGTCGTAGGGGAGCTTGCCGTTGACGGGCAGGAATTCGAACCAGTGATTGTGATAAGCCAGTTGCACACCGGCCTTCTTGCTCTCGGCTCCGGCGCGGTTAAAGGTGTCGGCAGCGCGCTTCCAGTCGTCATCGGTCTTGCGTTGTTTTTCCGGAATCCAGGGATTGACGATGTAGCCCTGGCCGATCACCTTCGCTGATTCGATTTGGGCGGGCCACTTGCCGGGCGCAAGCAGATCGTAATCCACATGGCAGGCGGGCGAGGTCAAGCCGTTTTTTTCAAGCGCGGCGCGAACCTGCTGCGGGGTGCGGCCGAAGTATCCTGCGAACTCGACCTCCTTGTAGCCGATGGCCGCGACCTTGGCCAGGCTGCCCTCGAAATCAGCTTTCATCTGGTCGCGGACGGTGTACAGCTGCACCCCAACTTTTTCGATTTTGTGATCGTCTGCGGCCCAACCCAGGCGGCTGGTTAGCAAGGTTGACGCGGAGACGGTGGTCGCGGTTTCGAGAAATGTGCGGCGGCTCATAACATGAAAACTCATGAAGGCGTTCCTCCGATTGCTTTTTGGTGGAAGTCGAATTCGGGAGAATTATACGCGGGAAAAGGAAGGACCGATCTGCCGGAAAGTGCAAGGGGACGGGGCCAATCACGTCCCCTCGCGTAATGGCTTGGCGTCACGATTTCACAACTTGCAGGTTGTTGGTAATAGAAAACGTGCCGGAGACGCCGTTGGCGCGGAGGCCGGCGAGATTCTTATCTCCGTCGCTGTCCACCACACCTTCCAGGGTGACATGGCCGTTCTTGACGATGATGCGGATCGGTTTCTGCACACCCAGTGCATACTTCTCCAGGGCAGGATAGCCGTAGATGGCGTGGAACAGCCTCCGCCGAAGCCGGTCGTCCATGGGTGAAGGCGGAAGCACCTCGATCTGGTTGTCCACTTTCTCAACCCCTTCGATGCGCTTCACGACGTTCTCCGCATCGGACTTGAGAGTCGGACGCACGACCTGTCCGAGCAGGGTGACGTTGTAGCCATCCACTTTGTATGCGATGTAGTCGAACACGCCGAAGTACGGCAGCATCAGCAATTCGTGACGAACTTCCCGGATGATGCGTTCCTGGGCGTGGGCCGAAGGTTCGCCGCGCTGCGCATCCTGAGCTGCGCCCAGAATGCTGAAAGCGAGCAAAGCGGCCAAAAGAATCATCGGGCGATTCTTCATGTGGTTTCTCCTTAGGTATTGACTCCCGGGGTGGTTGGCATCAGTGTACTCCTGAAACGAATCGACGATCGAGGCGGGGGCTGCTTTGCCCTTGCGGCACACTATCCGGATGAATTCTTGAGCAGAGAAGCACTCAGTTACGAGGCTGATTGCAGATTCTTGCTTGCTCATTGTCCCGGTGCAGCGGAAATCGGCGGAAGCCGATCCGCTGCACCTTGTATGGAGGAGGCTGTCAGGCTGTCACACTGACGTTGCTCTGCGCTGGGCTCGAAGTGGAACTGTTGAACAGATTCAGCACGATCTGCTCGTTGCTGTTCTGGCTCAGGTTGAGGGTGATCTGTTCCGGGTTCTGATTCTGCTGGTTGGCAACGCTGAGGGTCACCTGTTCGGTCCCGTTGCCCGTGTTGCTCAGGCCGATCGTGATCTGCTCGCCGGCAGGGGCGTTGCCGAGATTCACAATAATCTCAGGACCGCTGGGCGATTGAGTGGAGGCCGCCGGAGAAACCGCCTGCGTAGTTGGTTGCGTCGCAACACTGGCCGCGGTTGCCGAGGAAGTCCCGGACGAGGAAGTGCCCGCCGAAGCCGAGCTCAGCAAGCCGCTAAGGTTCACCACCACCGCTGGTTGCGCCGCGGCGGACGGTTGCGAACCAGAGTCCTGATTGTGGCGGAAGGTAGCCTGCAGTTGGGCGAAGGCCTGCTGTGCGCCCGCGAGATCCCCGGCTTGCAGAGCCTGCCCGATGGCGGCAAAGTCCTGCTGCCGCGCGCTGGCCCTGAAAGCATCTCCATTGGCGAACGGCCCAGTCTGGGCCAGTGTCTGGATCGCGCTGTACTCCTGCTGCGCCGCAGCCAGATCGCCAGACTGGAGTGCCTGGCCCAGCTGCTGCGTATCGCTGCTGCGCTGTTGAAAATACGACTGCAGTTCCTGGTAAATCGAACTGGTGGAAACGGCTGCGGTTGACATAAGTCTCTCCTAAGAAAGGATCCCTTCGGACGAACTAAGAACCCCTTGTAACACCTAACCTGATCGGCAGAGACGGAGAAAGCTTTAGAGGCTGGCCTGTGCGGTCGTTCTCGAAGCTCGTCAGCGAGGTCGCCAGCTAAGCTAAGCGAGGGTCAGATTCAGACCTTGGTTGGCCGACGCCAGACGCACGTCCGCGCAGTTGTTCAGGACCCAGTCGGCGCCGGCATCGCGCAAAGCCGGTTCCCCGACCGTCGTGGTAAAGGCGATGACCTTCCCGCCGGCGGCCTTGCCGGAGCGGATTCCCGCAGGAACGTCTTCGAAGATAACGCAGCCGCCGGGGGGGAAACCCAGGATCTTCGCCGCCTTCAGGTAGGGCTCGGGGTGTGGCTTGCCGTGGGTGATGTCGTTGGAAGTGATCAGCTCTTTGGGCAGAGGAAGGCCTGCCGCCTTGATGCGGACTTCAGCCAGAGGGCGAGTGCAGGAGGTCACGATGGTCCAGCGGTTCTCGGGAAGGCTCGACAGCAGGTCGAGTGCGCCCGGGAGCGGCACTACGCCTTCGAGGTCTTCGATTTCGCGGCGCTCCACCTTGCGATTCTCGGCTTCGTGATCGGAATTGGGGAGATATTCACGGATGGTCGCAAGACTGGGGCGGCCGTGAGCATGAGCGATGACTTCATCCGGGTCGAAGCCGTGTTCGATGGCCCAGCGGCCCCAGACGCGGGCGACGGCTGGAGTGGAGTTGATCAGGACTCCGTCCATGTCGAACAGGAGCGCAGAGCAGTGGATTTGGGTCATGGTGTGAAAGTGTGCGGCTCGTGAAACAAAGACCAGGACAGGGATACGCAGGCGCCCGCCTCAATCTTGCCGTACTGAACATTCTAACTGGGAAGAGATTGAAGTTCCCGACAGCTGAGCCGATAGGCAAAAACGAAGGGCAATATTTCACGCAGATTGTGTGGCATGGGGGTCACCGATCCCTGGTTCGGATCGGCAGGAGCCAACCGGGTCATGGCAGCGCAAACGGACGACTGGTCCATCGCGGAGCGAGTGCAGCGCACCACCGAGGAATTAAAGACTCTGGAGCAATTGATCGTGTCCGGCGATTTTTCTCCGCGTATTCTGAGCGAGTTCCGTAACGCGGTGGACAGTGTGCGCCAGACCGCGCGGGTGGTCCAGATGTGGATGGGATTGCAGCAACAGCACCGCGATCCCTACTCGGTGATGAGCACGCTGTCGGAGGATCGCGTCCGCCGGGCTACCCAGATCGCCAAGGATCTCACCATCGACCTGCAATCTCTAGAAGTGGACTTTGGGACGGAAGGAATCGCGAAACTTTTTCAGGCGATCGAAGAACTGCACGAGCGCCTGGTTCCGTTATTCCGAACCAGCGATCGCCGCTTCTGAAATTGCAGCACGAGGGCGGCAGACCTTGCTCCTCCTCGCATTCCCTTGCTCCGCCTCAAGAGAATAAGGTGCCGGATAGCAATGAGGGTTACCTAGTATGCTATCCGTTGCGGCTTGATCTCGGGCAAACAGGCGTAACATAGAGCTTCAGGACAAATTGGCGCTGTGCCTGCGGGAGCGTGCCATGCTAGGAAAGTGCGCTAATCCCGGCTGTTCAGAAGTATTTCGATATCTTCACGAAGGTAAGGTTTTCCACCTTTGTCCCACCCCTGAAGTGCAAGCCGCAACTGAGGTTTTTCGTCCGCTCTTGTTTGAGCGATTCTGGCTCTGCGACAAATGCTCGAAGCAAATGACCCTGGTTTGGGGCGGAACGCAAGCCAAGCTGGTGAGCCTGCGCCCAGAGACGGAAGAAACAAAAGAGACCAAGTTACTCCCGCTCGTGGCAGCGTTCCAGCATGTATCCGGCGACGAGATGAGCGCAGGACGCCTGCGGGCGCGGGCGGTCTACGCCGGTCAGGACGACGGATGAGCTTTTGCCCGGCCCATTACGAACTGTCATCCCGAGCACAGCGAGGGACCTAGGGGTTCGCCCGCGGCGGCGGTACTGGAGGTGCAAGCTAGAACCCGGATCCCTCGAGACGCTCGGAACTCGGAACGACGAGAGTCTGCAGTCCACGCTCCAGGCGAAAACAGTCCAGCCCAGGGGGCGCGCAGCCCTTAGTTGCAATACTGTCGGATGGAATACCGCGTCACGCCGGGGAGGGCAACCGTCCCGGCGTCAAGTTTTGAACTGCCTTTCCAGCGTCCAGCGGTACGCTGTTCCTTCGCGAAATCAGGACTGGACGATCTTTTCCAGTGCCGGCCGGTTGCGGATGACCAGGGTTGACCCTTTGAGGTGCAGCAACTGTTTTTTCTTGAACTCGGAAAACAGGCGGCTGACGGTCTCGCGGGTGGTCCCAATGATCTCGGCTATCTCCTCGTGGGTCAGCGTGAGCTTGACCTGCGTGGAGCCATCGTTTTGCGGCGTCTTGGTCGACCAGGACAGCAGGAGCTTGGCAAACTTTTCCGACGGCGAAGTGGCAAGACCCAGAGTGCGGATCTCCTCGTAGGCGGTGTAGTAGTTGCGGCTCAGTTGTTCGGCGACCCGTAAGGCCACTTCTCCCTGGTCCTTCAGGAATTGCAGCAAGGAATCGCGGGGGATGAAGTTGGCCTGCCCAGGCTCCATCATTTCGGCGGTGACTTCGTACGGCCGGTTGGAAATGACCGCATTCAGACCGAGCACGTCTCCGCCTTCGGAGATTTTCGTGATGATGGTTTTACCTTCGCGGGAAGAGGTGGAAAGTTTGGCCTTCCCGGTACAGAGCACAAAAACGCCACGGGGTTGCTGCCCTTCAATGAAGAGCATGGCTCCCTTGGGATAAACGGCGGTTGATTTGATTTCATTCAGGCGCTGCCCGGCATGAACGGAAAGATTGCAAAAAAGGTGTTCTTCCCGCACCGGACAGCTCAGGCAATTATCAAGAATATTTAGACCATAAGGGGCGCGCATTTAGCACCCTCCCTTGGGTTCATTGTAACACCCCGACAGCGGCTGTGATCACGGTCACGACCCCTCGTGATTACGGGTATATCCCGATCACTGACGGAAATAGAAAACTGTGCCAGCATGGGTTTTGTGTAGAGTGCACGTCTGTTCCCTGGGTTCGCTAAAGTTGTGAAAAAATAGAGCATTCGCGTCAGCGGGAGGATTTCTGTGAGCCAGGGAACAATCCCTTCGGTACCATCCCACGTAGACAAATTCTCCCTCGTAGCGCCGCCCGCCCGGGCCGGGCTGGAATCACTGTTCATGCCCCGTTCCGCGGCCGTCATCGGGGCTACCGATCGGGCTGGTACGGTTGGCCGGATGGTGGTTTCGAATCTCCTGGCCAGCAAGTCCCCCCTCAAAGTGCACGCGGTCAATCCCAGTCACGGCGAAGTTCTCGGCATCAAGACCCACAGGAGTATCGGAGACATTCCGGGCGGAGTTGACCTGGCCCTGGTCGTCACTCCCGCACAGACCGTGCCCCAGATCATCGGAGAGTGCGTGGACGCAGGGGTGAAAGCGGCGGTAGTGATCTCAGCAGGATTCCGTGAACAGGGACAGGACGGTGCGGCCCTGGAAGAAGAGATCCGGCGGCATCTGCAACGCGGACCTCTGCGATTGATTGGCCCCAACTGCATGGGGTTCATGAATCCGAGCATCGGACTGAATGCAACGTTCCTGAAGACCATGCCCCAGAAAGGCAGCGTCGCTTTCCTCAGTCAGAGCGGCGCGCTGCAGTCGGCCATTCTCGACTGGAGCCAGCGCGAGAATGTCGGATTCAGCGCCATCGTTTCCACCGGCTCCATGCTCGACGTGGGCTGGGGCGATCTCATCTACTACTTCGGGGACGATCCGCACACCAAGAGCATTCTGGTTTACATGGAGTCGGTGGGAGACGCGCGCTCGTTCCTTTCGGCGGCGCGCGAGATGACCCTGGGCAAGCCCATCATTGTGATCAAAGCCGGACGCTCGGAAGCGGCGTCGCGCGCGGCCGCATCGCACACCGGGGCGCTGACCGGAAGTGATGACGTTCTGGAAGCCGCCTTCCGGCGCTGCGGTGTGCTGCGCGTGCAGAACATCGCGGACCTCTTCTATATGGCGGAGGTGTTGAGCAAGCAGCCCCGCCCGCGCGGCCCTCGGCTCACGATGGTCACCAACGCAGGCGGTCCGGCGGTTCTGGCCACGGACGCCCTCATCGCCACGGGGGGTAAACTCGCCGAACTCTCGCCGGAATCTGTCCGTGAGCTGGATGGAGTTCTTTCCCCGTACTGGAGCCACGGAAACCCGGTGGATGTGCTGGCCGATGCGGACGCCGAGCATTACGTGAAGGCTCTTGAAGTCGCATTGAAGGATCCGGGCGGGGATGCCCTGCTGGCCATCATTGCGCCGCAGGGCGGCGCCGATCCGACGGAAGTTGCCCAACGGATGAAGCCGTTCGCTCATGGCTCAGGAAAGCCGTTGCTGGCCAGTTGGATGGGAGGCGACGGAGTCGCCGAAGGAATTAAGACTCTCAACGCCGCCGGCATTCCTACGTTTCCCTATTCCGACACGGCCGCGCGCGCCTTTACCTACATGTGGCGCTACACCTACAACCTGCGCGGGCTCTACGAGACCCCGGCGTTGGTGGAGGGAGTGGAAGCCGCGGCTAACGCTCGCCGCAAGGTCAACGAGTTCGTGCAGCAGGTGCGGGCCAGCGGCAGGACGATGCTCAACGAATTCGAGGCCAAGCAGCTTCTCGCGAACTACGGCATCCCTGTGGTAGAAACTCGCGCCGCCGAGAACGAAGAACAAGCGGTGGCCCTGGCCGCGGAGATCGGATATCCCGTCGTACTGAAGCTGTTGTCCAACACCATTGCGCACAAAACCGATGTGGACGGCGTGCGTCTGCGGATACAAGGCCCAGACGAGGTGCGGGGCGCCTACCGCTCCATTCAGGCCTCGGTGGCGGAAAAGGCCGGCGCCCAGCATTTTGCCGGAGTCACAGTGCAGCCCATGGTGCGCCGCGACGGATACGAACTGATTCTGGGCAGCACCGTCGACCCGCAGTTTGGACCGGTGATCCTGTTTGGTTCCGGCGGAGTAATGGTCGAAGTGTACCGCGACCGCGCCCTGGCGTTGCCGCCGCTGAATACCACCCTGGCGCAACGTTTGATGGAGAACACTCGAATCTACGCTGCCCTGCAGGGCGTACGCGGCCGCAAACCTGTGAACCTGACCGAGTTGGAAGAGCTGCTGGTGCGTTTCAGCCAGCTCGTGGTGGAGCAGCCCTGGATTCGGGAGATCGATATCAATCCGCTGCTGGCAACGCCCGAACATCTGCTTGCACTCGACGCCCGGGTGGTGGTGCACGACTCCACCATGACGGCCGAGCGCTTACCCCGCCCTGCCATCCGGCCCTACCCGTCGCAATATGTCTGGGAATGGCAGCTCAAGGATGGAACCCCGGTTACGATCCGCCCCATCCGTCCAGAAGATGAGCCGCTGATGGTAAAGTTCCACGAGACCTTGTCGGAGCGCAGCGTCTACTTGCGCTACTTCTGCTCCTTGAGCCTGAGTACCCGAGTGGAGCACGAGCGGCTGGTGCGTATCTGCTTTGGCAGCTATGACCGTGGATTTGCTCTGGTTGCCGATCGCAAGAATCCGGAGACCGGGCAGCACGAGGTCTTGGGAGTGGGCCGGTTCAGCGCCATCAATCGCAACCAGGCCGAGGCGGCCGTTCTGGTCTCCGATCGCTGGCAGGGACGCGGCCTGGGGACGGAGTTGCTCGCAGGCGTGGCTCGCGTAGCCCGCCTGGAAAGATTCAAGAGACTTTCCGGGGAAATCCTGCGGGACAATCTGCCCACACAGGCGATTTTCAAGAAAGTGGGATACACGCTCCGCGCGATGGAGGAAGATCCTTCGTCGGTTTCGGCTGTGTTGGAACTCTGACAGGCTGCCGAAGAACTCGCCCTGCGGCCCCGTTTTGAAAGGGCGCGGCTTCCAGCCGCGCCGATAGGGGCAAAGACAAGTCCGGCTTCAGCCGCCGGCGTGAGCCATTTGGAAGCTTCTTGTTTCTTCCCCGGGGCTGAAGTGTGTGCGTGAGAACTACTCTTACGCCCCTCCCGGGCTTGTTCATTTTCCACTTTGCACCCCACGGCTTACGCCGTGGGCTGCATTCTTGCGCCGCTTCGCGGCTAAACGCGGCGTTTTTGTTCCACTGCAGAGCCGGGGGTCGAGTTCACACGCACACCCTGAAGCCCAATTCTCAGGCGCGCCACGGCGGCGCGGCTGGAAGCCGCGCCTTCAAGTCAGCTTCATGAATAATGCAGACGAGCGGACGAGCAACCGTCCGCTTTCTTTACACAACCGGCACGGGTTTGGTGATTTCCAACTGGGGCTCGAACTTCAACGTGGTCCCCACGGCTCGCGAGACCAGGCATAATTTTTCGGCCCGCTTCAGCAGATCGAGCGCGCGCTCCCGTTCCTCCGCCGAGGCAATCTTGAGGTTGGGACGCACCACGATCTGGCTGAAACTCCATCCCGTCTCGGCCTTCCGCACCGTGCCGCTGGCTTCCACCTGCAGGTCCGTGAAGTTGAATTGCGCCGTGCCTGCAATCGCGCGCAGCGTCGTCGTGTAACAGCCTGCGACGGCGGCGAGCAGAAGTTCCTCGGGCGTCCACCGGCCTTCCAGGCCGCCGAATTCCGCTGGGGCCGTGAAATGGATCGCGTTGGGCGCCGAATCTGACTTGGCCAGACCGGTACGGCCGGACGTCCACCAGGCTGCGACTCTATATGTGTGCTCTTCACTCATGATCTTTTCCCACTCCTTGGGAGAAACTTGCTGCGTTCATTCGACCAGAAAAGGTGAATTGTCCGACTACAGGCAACTCCTGCGTTGCTGCGGGGCCGGCGCCTGGGCCACTCCCATCTTTACTTCGACCGCGCGCTCTTTCTCGATCTTCTCAATCTGGGCGCGCAACCAGCGGGCCAGAGCTTCTTCCAGTTCAGCCTGACTGCCGGTGCGGTAGAAGTCGTCCACGGTCTGCCCTTGTTCTGTCAGCTGGATAAAACGGCAGGGCACGCTTTCGGCCCGCCGGGCCGCGGGAACAAACTTCTCCAGCAGGCAACTCTCGCAGGGATGCGGCCGCGCCGGATCGCAGAAATTCGGGCACACCGGCGAATCTTCAAAAATGGAAG
Organism: Candidatus Sulfotelmatobacter sp.; assembly: GCA_052326105.1. Taxonomy (GTDB): domain Bacteria; phylum Acidobacteriota; class Terriglobia; order Terriglobales; family Acidobacteriaceae; genus Sulfotelmatobacter. The sequence continues at coordinate 14,717 of JBKQRC010000109.1, forward strand.
GAGCGCGCCAGGGAGAATGCGGCGAGCGTCCATACCCTCCGTCTTCCAGAAAGCTGAGTTCGAACCGGAGGACGTCCAGAAGATCACGATCGTCTTTGTTAGCCATAGGGCACCTCAATTGCAGGTCAGCATGCCAGATGCGGACTGGAACCTCCGTGTATTCCGTCACGGGGAAACGTGATTAAAGTCACACAGAACTGGCGGGTTTGCCGGCGGCGCGTAATGAATTCACTCAGTTCGGGGAGAATCGCGGAGAGCGCCATGTGGTTATGGTCACGAGGTCATGTGATTCGCATCACAAATTGGCATCCTGGCGGGTGTCGGCGATTATGGCTGCAGCAGCCCCAATTCCGGCGCTTGCCTCTGGAGTTGCTGCTGGTTTGGAATCACGCTCGACTGTGACAGCAATCACAATTCTCGAAACCCAATCAGGCGTTGGCCTGGGGTTCGTACGCGCAGCAGGGGTCTTCGGCAAACAGGTCGCCGGTCATGGCGTAGGCGCGAGCCCGCGATCCTCCGCACACATTGCGCGCCGGGCAGCGGCCGCACTTGCCTTTCAGCCTGGAGCTGTCACGGAGCGACACGAACAACGGTGATTCGCAATACAACTGAGAAAGCGACTGGGTCGTCACGTTGCCCGCGGACAAGTGCAGGAAGCGGCTGGGATACACTTCGCCCGCCGGATCAATGAAGACAAAACTCTTGCCATCATTCACTCCCTTGGGCGCGCAGGTGATCACATCGGTTTCGGTCATGCGGCCGCGCGACTCCCGCGCCCGCTGCTGCAGAAGATAGCGCTGGTAGTGCTGGCCCTCGCTGGTCTTGATCTGAAAGTGAACCCGCTTGGAAGCTTCGTAGAGCTTGGCGAAAACTTCCTCGTGCTCTTCTGCGGTGAGCATCTCCTGGGCTTGCTGGCGGCTCGCCGGCACGAAGAAAAATACGTTCCACAAAGCCACGTCCAATCGGGTAAGAAGCTCGATCATGGGGTCGAGATCATGGAGATTCCGCCGCGCCACGATGGTGTTGATCTGTACGGGCAACTCCACTTCGTGGCAGGATGCAACGGCGTCGAGTGTGCGCCGGTGGCATCCCTGGACTCCCCAATAACCGTCGTCCAACGCAGCCGTCGAGCCATACAGCCAGAAAGCGACGCGCATCAACCCGCGGGCTTTCAACTCCGCGATCACTCCTGCATCAAGCAGCGGTGTCGGAAGCAAAGTCAGCGAAGTCCGCACCGAATGGTGCGACGCAAAGTCCACGATGGGGAACAGGTCTGGGCGCAGCAGCGGATCGCCGCCCGTCAGCACCAGCAAAGGCACGTGCATGTCAGCCACTTCTTCGATGAGATGAAAGGCTTCGGCGGTGGAGAATTCGTGCTTGTCCCGGGCTGCGCGCGTCACGGCGCGGGCATGCGACGCCCTCCAGTCACACGCGTGCGTCATCTCCCAGGTCACCTGCATCGGCCGCAACTGAAAGCTGGGCGCATTCGCGGCCTGACTGGATCCAGATCCCGTGACCGTGAAAAGTGGAGTGGACTGAGTAGGCATGGACGCATGGTAGGAGTCCAGACCGTCCGGTGCAGTGCGGACTGGCACGCAGGATCGTGATAACTGTCACAAAGTAGGCAAGAAAGGCGTGTGATCTCCATCACAGGGCAAAGTGACTTCTGCCCTAGGTCCACCTTCGCAGGCATGCGAACCTACGGCTGCGCACAAGTTCTCGGGACACGGCGCCGACCGAGCATTTCGGATCGTGTCCTGGTTCTCGTGTCCTGGTTCTCGGGAGCCGGCACCGCGATGGGAGTATCCTTGCCTTGCAGTGTTGGTGAAAAATCTCAGGAGGAAACAACGTGAAACATCTCTTCTTTCGCATGGGCCTGGTGACTCTGCTGGTTGCGGGAGTCGTCGCGCTCTGCCATACATCGGCGCTGGCGCAGGATGCGGCGGGAACCTTCAAGGCGAAGTGCGCCATGTGCCATGGCGCGGACGGCAAGGGCTCGCCCGTAGGCTTGAAAATGGGTGCGCACGATTTCACCTCTGCCGACGTGCAGAAGCAGACCGACGCACAGTTGACCGAGATCATTACCAAGGGCAAGAACAAGATGCCGCCCTATGAGGGCAAGCTGAAGGATACGGAGATCAAGGATATCGTGGCCTTCATTCGTACTCTGAAGAAGTAAACGCACGCGAAAGGCGGCTCGATGCAGCCGCTCGGAGATCGTTCCATTCTGAAGGATTGGCGGGTGAGAGCATGTTCAGGCGGACAACACGGAATCTTTTTGCGCTTGCCAACGCTCTCACCCTGCTTTTAGCCGCTGGAATTATCCACGCCGCCGCCCCCATACCCCAGGGCCCCAGTACCGACGACTGTCTCGCCTGCCACAGCGACAAGACCCTGACCACGAAGCGCGGTGGCCGCACCGTTTCTCTGTTTGTAGACGGCAAGAAGTTCTCCTCCTCGGTGCACGGGTCTCTCTCCTGCACTTCGTGCCATGCCGATCTGGAAGGCAAGGATCTGCCTCACTCCACGCCTCTGGCGCGCGTCGAGTGCGGCACCTGCCACAGCGACGAGCAGAAGCAGCACTCGCATTCCCTGCACGGTAGAGCCATTGCTCGCGGTGACACCCTGGCTCCGCATTGCGTGGATTGCCACGGCAATCACGACATCCTGCCGGTCAAGGATCGGAACTCGGCCGTGGCTCCACTGAAAGTGCCGTTCGTGTGCGGGAAGTGCCATCAGGAGGGCACGCCGGTTCAGACCAACCGCCAGATTGATCAGCACAACATTCTTGAGAATTATTCCGAGAGCATTCATGGCGAGGCGCTCCTCAAGAAAGGTCTGATCGTTGCGCCCAATTGCGCGTCCTGCCACACGCCCCATAACATCCTGCCGCACACCGATCCCAATTCTTCGATCGCCCGCCGCAACATCGCGGCTACCTGCACCAAGTGCCATGCCGAGATCGAAGAGGTGCACCGCAAGACCATCCGCGGGGAGCTGTGGGAGAAAGAAGCGCACGTCCTGCCGGCTTGCGTGGACTGCCACCAGCCGCACAAGATCCGCAACGTTTACTATGCCCAGGGGATGGCCGACGCCGACTGCATGCGTTGCCACGCCAACGAACATCTAAAGGCGGCCGATGGCCGCAGCATGTTCGTCTCGGCCGCCGAGACCGCCGCCTCGCGCCACGCGCATCCGCGCACCCAGGCGGTTCCCGTTTCCTGCAGCCAGTGCCACTCCGAGGTGAATGTCTCGCGCGTCCGCCCCTGCGAGACCATCACTCATCCGGTGGATTGCAGCAAATGCCACGAAGACCAGGGCCAGCAGTTTCAGCGCAGCAAGCACGGCCAGCTCCTCGCCGCTAAAGATCCCAACGCGCCCAATTGCAGGGATTGTCATGGTACGCACCGCATTCTGGACAAGCGCGATCCGGAATCCAGAACCTTCGCTACCAGGGTGCCGGAGTTGTGCGGCAGCTGCCACCGCGAGGGCCAGAAAGCCGCCGTCCGCTACGTCGGAACGCAGCACGAAATCATCCAGCATTACCAGGAAAGCATTCACGGCAAGGGTCTGCTCAAGAGCGGCCTGACCGTGACTGCCACCTGCACCAACTGCCATACGGCGCACATGGTCCTGCCCAAGAGCGACCCGCAATCCACGGTCAACCCGAAAAATGTTCCGGCCACGTGCGGCGCCTGCCATCACGGAATCGAAGAACAGTTCGAACAGAGCGTGCACTCGCGGCTGGTGACCAAGACCGACAAGGATCTCCCAGTCTGCAACGATTGCCACAGCGCGCACACCATCCGCCGCACCGACGAAACCGGCTTCATGCTCGACATCATGGACAAGTGCGGCAAATGCCACGAAGAGATTGCCAAGACCTACTTCGACACCTATCACGGCAAGGTGTCGCGCCTGGGCTACACGAAAACGGCGAAATGCTATGACTGCCACGGCGCCCACGACATTCTCCCGGTCGCCGATCCCCGCTCGCATCTCAGCCGGGCAAACGTGGTTGCGACCTGCCAGAAGTGCCACACCACCGCCACCCGCCGCTTTGCCGGCTATCTGACCCATGCCACTCACCACGACCCCAAAAAGTACCCGTTCTTGTTCTGGACGTTCTGGGGCATGACCACGCTTCTGGTCTCGACCTTCGTGCTCGGCGGAATGCACACCCTGCTGTGGTTGCCGCGCGCTTTCCAGATGCGCCGCGACCTCAAGGCGGAAGAAGCCGCGCGTACGAACGGCGCGGGCAGCGAAGGCAAAGCGACTGCCGAGGAGGACCATCGTGCCGACTGATCTCGATCCTCAGACTCCCGAACTAGGCTCCCCAGATCAGACACGCCCGCTCGGACCGGAGCGCAAGCGTCCCGAGCGCGAATTCGTGCGCTTCACCCGCTTGCAGCGCGCGCTGCACGCTTGCATGATCATCAGCTTTCTCAGCCTGGCCACTACTGGCCTGACCCTGAAGTTTTCCTACACCGGTTGGGCGGCGATGGTTTCCCGCTTTCTCGGTGGATTCCAGGTCGCCGGTTTTATTCATCGCACCGCCGCCATTCTGATGTTCGGAGTTTTCGTCGCTCACCTGTACAACCTGGTGCAAGTGAAGAAGCGTGAGTACAAATCCTGGCGCGCGCTGGTGCTGGGTCCGGACACCATGCTGCCCACCCGCCAGGACCTGCGCCAGTTCCTGGCCACGATGAAGTGGTTCGTCGGCATGGGCCCGCGCCCGCAATACGGGCGCTGGACCTACTGGGAGAAGTTCGACTACTTCGCCGTGTTTTGGGGAATCGCTGTGATCGGCTCGACCGGTCTGACCCTCTGGTTTCCGATTTTCTTCACGCGCTTTCTGCCGGGCTCGTTCATCAACATCGCCACGGTCATCCACAGCGACGAAGCCCTGCTGGCCACCGGCTTTATTTTTACCGTGCATTTTTTCAACACGCACCTGCGGCCGGAAAAATTCCCCATGGACACCACCATCTTCACCGGCCACATGCCCCTGGCGGAATTGAAGCGCGACAAGCCATTGGAATACGAAGCTCTGGTTGCTTCCGGTCGCCTGGAGTCGCAGATGGAAGAGCCGCAGCCGGAGATCGTGGTGCGAACCATCCGCGCCTTTGCCTGGATCGCGCTGAGTATCGGTTTCAGCATCGTGGTCTGGATCATCTACGCGATGCTTTTTGCGTACAAGTAGCGCCGCCGGCCCGGGAACGGGCCGCGATTTCGGTTGGTAGGAAGTTTGAAAAAGCAATTCGTATCAAGGCAATTCGTATCATTCGTATCAAGGCAATTTGTATCAAAAGCGGTTCGTATCAGGGCATCGCTTTAGCGATGCCGCTAAGTTGCGCAAGCGCGGACGGCTTTAGCCGCCGGGGTTTTGAGAGCGCGGACGCAAGGGCTATAAAGCCGTTTGTGGTTTCGCCCACGATCCGGCATGCCTGAAGCCACACCCTGATACGAACCTGATTCCAGGTTCTACCAGCCGGATTCCGGAATGTTTCCGACGGCGCTTTAGGAGAGATTATGGGTGGAAGACAATTCCGATTCCTGATCGGGCTGGCAGTCTTCTGTTTCTTCGGACAACTCTGGGCCCGGCCTCTCCCGGCTGCGGACCAGGAATGCCTGGCCTGCCACGGCGAAGCCGGGATGAAGTCCGGGTCGGGCCGTAGCCTGCACGTGGACGCCGCCAAGTTCAAGAACAGCATGCACGCCGCTCTGGGCTGCACCGACTGCCATGTGGGCGTGAAAGAGTATCCCCATCCCGATGCAAAGCGGCTGCCGAAGTGCAGCACTTGCCATGAAGACCCAGCCACTCAGTTGCCCAAAAGCGTCCACTCGATTCTGGGTGCCGGCGCGGACGCCTGCTCCAGTTGTCACGGGCAGGCGCACGAAGTGCAGGCCGCGGGGAAAATCCTGCCGGCGCAATGCGCGACCTGCCACGAAGACGCCGTTCACGGTTATCAGCTCGGCGTCCACGCTGTCGCCCGCAAGGATGGCGATGGACAGGCTCCCACTTGCACCGCCTGTCACGGCGGCCCGCACCAGATTCTGGCGTCCAGCGATCCCGATTCTCCGGTCAGCCACATTCACATTCCCAACACCTGCGCCAAGTGCCATGCTCAAAAATTCGTCATGGAGCGCGCCGGATTCAGCACGCAACCCTACTATTCCTACGAGGAGAGTGTGCACGGCAAGGCGGTCGCGGCTG
>JBKQRC010000110.1:0-12051 GCA_052326105.1 Candidatus Sulfotelmatobacter sp.
ACTGATCACTTCTCTGATCACCTCGGGAGCAGTCCGCGAGATGAAGCTGAAAAAAGGACAAACCGCGGCGGCGCTGATCAAAGCGACCGAAGTGATGATTATCCGGGTGTAGAAGCTGTGAACGCCAGACCTGAGTTAGCCCTGCCAAAAAGGAACGCCCCGACCGGTAATGGCCGGGGCTAATCTGTTTTGGCAGCGGAGAGTCCGTCGCTCGTTTAGTCTCCCGCTGCCCAGAACTCGACTGCATTCGAAGGTGTGATCAGCCGTCCGTTGGGCGCGGCTACCAGTCCCTGCTCCACGTCGGCCAGCCGGACGCGCTTGATATCCCAGGCCAAGCCCAGTTTCTGAAGAATCCAAATGGCGTACCAGTTGGTATCAATCTCGTACCAGGCAAAGCCATGCGCCGCGGAAGTGGGATGGGCGTGATGATTGTTGTGCCAGCCTTCTCCAAACGTGAGCAAGGCCACCCACAAGCTGTTGGTCGAAAGATCGCGCGTAGCGAAGCGTCGCGTGCCCCAGGAGTGCGTCGCCGAATTCACCAGCCAGGTGCAGTGCAGCAAGAACACCGTGCGAAAAAAAGTTCCCCACAGCAGCCATGGCAGACCGCCGATGGCGAACAACACAATTCCGACGACGATCTGCGGAACGTAGTGATATTTCGTGATCCAGACGTGGAACTTGTCTTTGGTGAGGTCGGGGACGTAGCGGGCCAGGGTCGTGGTGTCATGGTGCATGGACCTGCCCATGATGATCCAGCCCATGTGAGCCCACCACTTGCCGTCAATCGGCGAATGCGGATCGCCCTCCTGATCGGAATACTGATGATGAATGCGATGGGTCGCGACCCAGAAAATCGGACCGCCCTCCAGCGCCAGCGTGGCGCAGAACGTCAGGAAGTATTCCATCCATTTGTAAGTCTTGAACCCGCGGTGCGTAAGCAAGCGATGGTAGGCCAAGCCGATGCCCAGGCTGCCCGCTACCCACCAGAGGAAAATCGCCACGATCAACGCTTTCCAGGTGAAAAAGAAGAGTGCGGCCACGGCGCCCAGGTGAAATGCGAACATAAAGGCCGCGGTTACCCAGTTGATTTCGTTGTTCGCTGCTTGTGATTTTTGGAGGTCTAGTAGTTCCATTTTATGAGAAGAGTCCCCAGCTCTGGTGGTCGAGGCGATTCAGTTTTGGATGTGATCGAACCCCAAAGCTAAGCTAACAGTAGAGCTGAAAGGTGACTGTAATACTTGTGTAATAGGGATACTGGCGCGTTACGGGGGTAATGGGTGATCGGTATCCACGGCCTTCGCGCGAGTTTCATGGCACGCTCGCGCTACCTGATCACTGCGCGCATTCCGAACTGAAAATGGACCATCCCTGCGGCGCTGGCGCTATCTACGCGGCTTTGCCTTTCACCTGGACGCCTGCCCATTTTTCCAGCAGGGTCAGGGTAGCCGCGTAATCGAGATCCCGGTTTCCATCTTCGGTGGCCAATTCGTAGATTTCTTCCACCGTTTCCAGGCCCGGCAGTTTCACCCGTGCTTCTTTTGCCGCCTCCAGCGTCAGGCGGATGTCCTTATGCATCAGCCGTAGCGGAAAATTCGGAGTGAAGTCACGCTGCAGGATGAACGGCGCCTTGTAGTCCACCACTCCGGAGCGAACCATAGTGGCATCAATCAGGGCCAGCAGTTGTTGCGTGTCCACGCCAAGTTTCGTAGCCAGGGTCAGCGCTTCAGCGAATCCTTCAAAGATCAGCGCGATCTGCAGGTTCATGGCGAGTTTTGTCGCCTGGCCTTTGCTGGTATCGCCCATACGGAAAATCTTCTTGCCCATGGCGGCGAATAGCGGTTTGAGCCGCTCGACCGAGGCGTCGTCTCCGCCCACGATGAACACCAGCGTGCCATCCCGCGCGCCGATTTTCGATCCGGTCATCGGCGCATCCACCCAGGCCACGCCCTTCGCCCTCACACGCTCGGCGAACTTCAGCGTAGCCGCGGGAGAAATCGTGCTCGAGTCTGCGATGATCATGCCTTCCGTCAGCGACGCTTCCGCGCCATCTTTCCCAAAGATTACCTCTTGCACCGCGTCGGTGTCAGAAACGCACAGCCACACAACCTCCGCGCCCTGCGCCGCGGCCGCCGGAGTCGGAGCAACCCCCGCGCCCTCCACCAATTTGCCCGGCGTACGGTTCCACACGGTGACTTCGTGGCCAGCATTGACCAGGTTCGTTACCATCGCCTGGCCCATAATTCCCAACCCCAGAAATGCAACTCGCATGCGTTACTTTCTCCTTCGTCCTCAGAACCAACGAAAAAGGAACGTTTTCGGATTAGATATGACCACTGCGATCAAGGTCAAGCGCTGTGGACCGTTGGCAGTGTTTTTAAGACATTACCGGACCGTTTGGTTGGGGGTGCAGTTTGGAAGTTGCGATTCGTATCAGGGCATCGCATCAGCGATGCCGTCGGAGGGCGGGACGCCAACGGCTTTTAGCCGCTGGCTTCACGGTACGCCTGCAGCGGCTAGTTTATCCGGTGGTTACTGCCGTACTGTCGGGGGAGGAAAATGCAGCTTCGGAGTTCCGGCATTCATCTAAGATGAATGACTGGTACAGAATAGCCGGGGGCATCGCCCCGGTTACTCGGGCAGGCCGATCGAGATTAGTTATGATGAGAGTCGGCCGCTTTCACGATCCTGGGCTTTCAGTAGGATGATCAAGCAAACACTTCGCAATCCGGCGCTGCGCAAGCGCGCCACCCAGTTCGGACGTTTGGTGCGGCGTTCTGCGGTGACTCCGCGCTGCGGCGAGACCCACAAACCCCGGCTTGTCACCAACGGAGAATTAGGCGTCACTTTCATCGGACACGCCAGCTTTTTCGTGCAGATGGGCGGGCAGAACGTAGTGATCGATCCCAACTTTGCGCGCTGGCTGTTCGTGCTGAAGCGGCTGCGCCGTCCCGGATTACGAATTTCGGACCTGCCGGCCATTGACGTGGTTCTGGTCTCGCACGCCCATTTCGACCACCTGCACCGCCCGTCGCTGCGGGCGATTGTGCAGAACAACTTGCGCATGCGCGGGGTTGCTCCCGCCATCATCATCCCGACGCACGTTTCCGATCTGATTTCTGATCTTGGCTTTTCCGAGATTATTGAGCTCGACTGGTGGAAAACATCGCACCACCGCAACCTGCTGGTCACGCATGTGCCCTCGCGGCACTGGGGAGCCCGCATCCTCAAAGATTCGCATCGCGGCTACGGCGGCTTCGTGCTCAAGACGGGCAGACACTCTGTTTACCACGCGGGCGACACCGCTTACTTCGCGGGCTTCAGTGAAATCGGACGCCGCCTCGCCCCCGAACTCGCTCTGCTGCCCATCGGCGCCTATAATCCGCCGCAGTTTCGCAATGTGCATACCAGTCCCGCTGACGCCACCCGGGCCTTCCTCGATCTCAAGTCCCGCTGGATGATCCCCATGCACTATGGCAGTTTCCGCCTGTCTCACGAACCGGTGGATGAACCGCTGCAGTTGCTCGAGGAGGAGGCCCGCGCCGCCGGCATCGAAGACCGCGTCGTGGTGATGGAAGAGGGCGTGACCCGATTCTTCTGATTCGGGCCTTCTTAAACCCGGCGTTCGAAACGACCCTACTGAGCCAGAGCTCTGAACTACGACTGGATGTTCTGTTTCGGCGCTTTTCGCCTAACATTCTCCCGCAGTCTTCTCCATCTTGATGTAAACTGCATGACACGAATTTCCCGCGCCCAGGAGGCCACTATGTCCGTAAAACCGATTCCCGATGGTTATCACAGCATCACACCTTTTCTCACCGTCCGCGATGCGGCCCGCGCCATTGAGTTCTACAAACAGGCATTCGGCGCAGAGGAGCGAGGCGTCATGAAGGGCCCGGACGGCAAGGTCATGCATGCCGAACTGAAGATTGGTAATTCCATCATCATGCTGAGTGACGAATTTCCGGAATACGGCGCGCTTTCTCCGCTGTCCACGGGCGGCGCTGGCATGGGCCTGCACATCTACGTCGATGGCGTGGATGCTGCCTTCGATCGCGCCGTGAAAGCCGGAGCCAAAGTGGAGATGCCGGTCATGGACCAGTTCTGGGGCGACCGCTATGGCAAGCTCACGGATCCTTTCGGCCACAAATGGTCCATCGCCACCCACACCAAAGATCTGTCCATGGACGAGATGAAACACGGCATGGATGAGGCCATGGCCAAGATGCAGAAGACCGCGTAAGGGCGCCGGATGGGGCCCTTGGCATCCTGAGCGAAGCGAAGGACCTGTGCACTTGCTTATGCACAGGTCCCCTTCGTCTAAGAGGCAAAAGCTAATACGCCATCAGAATTCTGAGATCGCGAAGGTTGTTTCCCGTCGGGCCGATCTCGATCGTATCTCCGAGAGCGCTGAAAAACGGATAGCCATCGAATTTTGCGAGCGCGCTGCCGGCGTCGAGTCCGCGGGCACGCGCGCGTTCCGGCGTGCTGCCATCGGCGATCGCTCCGGCCGCTGAACTATTCCCGTCCACTCCGTCGGTCCCGGCGCTGAGCACCGTAATATCTTCGCCCGCGATTCTGGCGGTGCAGGCCAGCGCGAACTGCTGGTTGCGGCCGCCCACTCCTCCATTCACGACTTTCACCGTGACTTCTCCGCCGGAAATCAGACACACGGGCGAACATCGTTTTCTCAACTCGCGCACTCGCTGCAGCAAGTAGCCGGCTGCGCGCTCGTAATCCCAGTCGTCACAGGAGTTGTCCACCTCGACGGTGAAACCCGCGCGCTCCGCGGCCGCGCTGGCTTCTTCAATCGCCGTCTGGTTCGAGAGCACGGGCCACCAGCGGCCGCGATGAAAGGCCGGATCGTCCGCCTTCGGAGTCTCCTCCAGGGCATGACGCTCAAACAATTCACGTGTGGATTGTGGGAACTGGGGCCGCAGATCGTACTTTTCGGCGATGCGGTAGCACTCCTCGACGGTAGTGGAATCGGGCATGGTCGGGCCGGAAGCCAGCGCGTCCGGCGTATTGTCGGGCACATCGGACACCAGCAGCGACACCTGCTGCGCCGGAGACGCCGCCTGCGCCAATCGTCCACCCTTCACGGCGGAGAGGTGTTTGCGCACGGCGTTGATCTCGGCGATGGGCGCGCCGGAATGCACCAGAGCGCGGTAAGTTGCAACCAGATCATCGAGCGAGATCTCATCATCGATAGGCTTCTCAACAATGGAAGATCCTCCGCCGCTGAGCAGGAAGATCACCAGCGCTGAAGCCGGCTGCGCGTCCAGCGCCTTCAGCATGGCGCTGGCCGCGCGAATGGATTCCGCGTTGGGTGTTGGATGGCCGCCGCGGAAATACCGGAACCCGCGCACCTGCGCCGCCGGCTGAACCGAACTGGCAACGATCCCTTCGAGCGACGCGCCCACTCGCTCGGCCAGCGCCTCCACCATGGTGTGTCCCGCTTTGCCCAGCGACACCACGAACACTCCGGAGTAGGAATGCAGGTCGAACAGATCTTCGCGAACGCGCAACACTCCGCGGTCGCAATCCACATGCCGCGCGAAAGCTCTCCTGATCGAGGCCTCAGCCAGCGCGTGCTGGAAAATGGAGCGCGCGGTCTCGCGCATGCGGCGGAAGCGCTCTTCGCGAGCGGAATCAGACATGGACAAGATTATAAAGAGCACCTCGACAATCGGCAGTTAGGAAACAGTCACGAAGGATCTCTCTGCGATCTCGGCGAGTTCTTCGCGATCTCGGCGTTAAAAGCTCTTGAACGCAGAGTACGCTGAGGAACACTGAGATCGCCGAGAAGACAGGGGATCTGCAGCACTCACGAAATCACCTGCTGCTTGATCCACGATTCAATCGCGTCCCGCAACTCGCGCAGGCGTCCGGCAAAGAAATGATCGGCTCCTTCGATCACGACCAATCGCTTCGGCTCGGGAACCGAGGCGATGAACGCCTGCAGCTTCGCCCGCGGACCGAACTGATCTCGGGCTCCGCTGACGAACAGCTTTGGCTTCGCGCAGTCCGCGAGAAAATCAAATGTGTAGACGCGCGGGTCTTCTCCCGTGTCAGCCAGTTGGGGAGCAAGCGGCATTCCCAAGCCGATGGCGGCGCGAACCCGCGCGTCCGGACACGCGGCACGCAAGCCGACGGCCGCACCGAAGGAAAAGCCCGCGAACAACAGCGGCAGGTGAAACTCGGCATCCGGCCAGTCGAGCGCAGCCTGGACATCTTCGACTTCCCCGATGCCATGATCGTGCTCACCCTGGCTCAATCCGGTTCCCCGGAAATTGAAGCGCAACACGGGAAATCCAAAACTGTTCAGCGCCCTCATGGTATGGAAGACGACCTTGTTGTGCAGCGTGCCGCCAAACAACGGGTGCGGATGGCAAACCACCGCGGCGTGCGTCGCGTTCTCGGCGCCGGCATTGAGCAGCGCTTCCAGGCGGCCAGCAGGGCCGTCGAGGAACAGCGAACGAATGGATGAGCTCGATGCAATCACGATCCCAGATTACACGGGGAAATCGGAAGTAAGAAGTCAGAATGCAGAAGTCAGAATACAGAATTGAGAAGTGTACAAGTCGAAATGAAGTGGCTTTTGGCTTTGGCCTTTTACTTTTGACTTCTTACTTCTCACTTCTGACTTGTTACTTCTGACTTCCGCCAGTGACCGTCTGCTATCCTCTCCTCCATGGACGCCGTTACACTCACGCGCCAACTGGTGGATATCGAGTCCATCTCAGGCAACGAAGCCGCTGTAGGAAATTACCTGTACGGGGAACTTTGCCGCATCGGGTATCAGACCAAGAAGATGCCGGTCGAAGGCGACCGCTTCAACGTGTATGCGGTCTCACCGGAAAATTCAAATCCCGCAATCGTATTTTCCACCCACATGGACACGGTTCCGCCGTTCATTGCGTCGTCCGAAGACGCAGGACGCATCTATGGGCGCGGATCTTGTGATGCCAAAGGGATTATTGCGGCACAGATCGCCGCCGCGGAAAGGCTGCGACAACAGGGCATTTACATTGGACTGCTTTTTGTGGTGGGCGAGGAACGCGACAGCCTGGGTGCAAAAGTGGCAAATGAGTGCGCGCCTGCAGGATGCCGTTTTCTCATCAATGGCGAGCCTACGGAAAATCGGATCGCACTGGCTTCGAAAGGAACGCTGCGGGTCGAAGTCGCTGCGACGGGACGCATGGCGCACTCGGCCTATCCAGAACTGGGCGAGTCGGCGATTGACAAGCTGATCGCGGCGCTGGGACGGCTGCGCGCGATGCCGCTGCCGTCCGATCCGGAGACTGGACCGTGCACGCTGAATATCGGGCTGATTGAGGGTGGGCGCGCGCCCAACGTGATTCCCGACTACGCACACGCCGATTTGCTTTACCGGCTGGTCGGGCCGACTCAGGAATTGCGCCGGCAGATCGTGGCCGCCGCGGGCGATCAGGTGCAGGTGACGTTTCCGCTGGAGTTGCCATTTCTTCGCCTGCGCACGGTTGACGGATTGCCGACGATGATCGCCGCGTTTACGACCGACATCCCAAAGCTGACGAAGTGGGGCGAACCGCTACTGATCGGTCCGGGATCGATTCACGTCGCGCACACCGAGGGCGAGTACATCGAGAAGGTGCAACTGGCGGATGCGGTTGATTTGTACTGCAGGATCGCGAAAAGCTTGGTTGACGCTGGGCCGCGCTAGCACGTATAATCGTGCTGCACGCACAACCGTGCCATGCATGAAAACGAACATCACATTGAAGCTGGATTCCAGCCTACTACGGGAAGCTAAGATTCTTGCGGCCGAAGAAGACACTTCCATCAGCGCCCTTCTCGCCGCCCGGCTGGAGCAAATCGTGCGCGAGCGCAAGACTTACATTCGTGCGCGGAAGCGCGCCCTGGCGCGGCTGCGCGAAGGAAGGGATCTGCAATGGACTCGGCCCCGGTCCCGTGACGAACTGCACGAGCGCTGACGGATGCCCGACAAATACTTTGTTGACACGAACATTCTGATCTACGCTCACGACCGTGGCGCCGGCCCGAAGCACGAGCGTGCCCGGCAACTCATCGAGAGCTTGTGGATGAGCGGGCAGGGCGTATTGAGCACGCAGGTGCTACAAGAGCTCTGCATCAATCTGCGTCGCAAGCTAGCCCGTCCGCTTCCGGTGGATGAGACCCGCCAGCTGATTCAGGACTATCTGAGCTGGGAGGTCATCGTCAACACTCCAGAATCGGTCATCCAGGCGTTGGAGATCGAGGTGCGCTACAAGATTTCTTTCTGGGATGCGCTGGTTTTGCACGCGGCGGAGAGGTCGGGCGCCGCCGTTCTCTATTCCGAGGATCTGGCGGCGGGGCAGCGCTACGGGGCGATTCAGGTGGTGAATCCGCTGGTGGGGTAGTTTGCGGAATCCCGTCCTTTCGCAAAGAGCGCGAGAGGATGGGACAGCCGGCACATTTGGTCTTCAGGAGCCATTCATCTCTCGCCTGGTTGATTTTGCCTGGAGGAAGAGATCTGCAAACATCCCGTATTTCGTCACCGCCAACTCGTGCTTCAAGACCTTGCGGGCAAGGGCTATAACTGTATCGATCTGGCCTGTGTCGGCCGTTTTCCCCCTGATCATATGCAAGGCCTTAAGCCCCTCAGCTAACTCTATATGGTCGGCTTCGGTCATGTTGAGTCGCAACAGTATGCGTCGGTAGACAAGCAGTGCTGCATTCCTCGTGTCCTGTTGCTTCTCCAAGTCCTCAGTCGTGCCCGGCTCACCGAATCCACCAAACACCTTTCCTACTCTGTAATGCATTGTGTCGATTTCCTTAAGGTAGGTCGCTATGTCGTCTCTAAGGGCGTTAATCCAGTTCTGTCGATGATTTGAGATAACGCTCCATCGCGTTAGAACCGCTGCGATGATTGTCCCGCTCCCAACCGCAGCGAAAAGAGCAATCCATGTCGATGCTGAAGACATCTCGATCTCCTTTCGGGCAACACCTTAAAGAGACTCCTATTAGAGCCGGCCTTCCCAAGAAACCCCAAAAGGCCTTCGCACCGTGAATTCTTCTGAATTCACCGTGAGAAGGCCCTTTGGCGGAGAGGGAGGGATTCGAACCCCTGGTACTCCGAAGAGTACGGCTGCTTCGTAGGCAGCTGCCTTAGACCACTCGGCCACCTCTGCTCCTCCGCCCTAAGCGGCGGCGCAGCACAGGAGGCTTTCTTGTAGTTTACAGAAGGTGACCGCGTCGTACACTAACGAACATGACCACCACCTCCCTCAACTCCCTTGCTCGTGCTTCTTCCGCTTATCTACGCTCGGCCATGCATCAACCGATTCGGTGGCAGGAGTGGGGCGAGGAGGCGTTTGCCGCGGCGCAGCGGGAGAACAAGCCGATGCTGCTCGACATCGGGGCGGTGTGGTGCCACTGGTGCCATGTGATGGATCGCGAGTCGTATGACGATCCAGAGATTGCGGCGATCGTGAATGAGCATTTCATCGCGATGAAGGTGGATCGCGACGAGCGTCCCGACATTGACAGCCGGTATCAGGCCGCGGTGCAGGCGGTCAGCGGGCAGGGTGGATGGCCGCTGACGGCGTTTCTTACTCCGGACGGTAAACCGTTCTATGGCGGGACGTATTTTCCGCCGAACGATGGGTATGGGCGTCCGAGCTTCCGGCGCGTGCTGCTGAGCATTGCCAACGCCTACCGGGAAAAGAACAGCGATGTGGTCGAGCAGGCGAAGATGGTCGAGAGCGCGATTGCGCAGGCTGAATCGTCTGACGGGCGGAGCGGAAAGATTTCTGCTGGGGGGATTCGGGCGATTCAGGAATCTGCGATCAAGATGTTCGATCCTGAGCACGGAGGGTTCGGACGGGCGCCGAAGTTTCCGCATCCGTCAGCGCTGGATTTGCTGATCGAGAGGTATGCACGCGCAGCTTCGCTGCGCGGGGCGGACGAGGGCGTCCGCCCCTACATGGACACTTCTGAATCCCCAGATCTTCGCGACGTTATCACTACCACCCTCGAGCACATGGCCAACGGGGGCGTTTACGACCAACTGGCGGGCGGGTTCCATCGTTATTCGGTGGATGAGCGCTGGGTGGTCCCGCACTTCGAAAAGATGTGCTACGACAACTCCGAGCTGCTGAAGAACTACGTGCATGCGTATCAGGCGACGGGCGTGGAGTTTTTCGCGGAGGTGGCACGTGACATCGTTCGCTGGATGGATGAGTGGCTAAGCGACCGCGAGCGCGGTGGATTCTACGCCTCACAGGATGCCGATTATTCCATGGAAGACGACGGCGACTATTTCACCTGGACGCTCGACGAAGCGCGCGCCGTTCTCACTGAGGAAGAAGCGCAGGTTGCAGCGCTGCATTATGACATCGACGAAATCGGAGAGATGCATCACAATCCGGCAAAGAATGTGCTGTACGTGAAAGCGCCGGTGGAAGAAATTGCGCAGCGGCTAAGCCTGGGGCCAGAGCGGGTGCGGGAACTGCTGGCAGCGGCGAAGAAGAAGATGCTGGCAGCGCGGCTCGAACGGCCCACGCCTTATGTGGACAAGACGGTGTACGTCGGCTGGAACAGCTTGTGCGTTTCCGCATATCTGGAGGCGGCGAAGGTGCTCCATCTCGAGGGAGCGCGACGCTTTGCCTTGCGGTCGCTGGATCGAGTGCTGGCCGAGACGTGGCGGCTCGATTCGAGTTCGAAAGAAGAATCGGGCGCCCGCTCCACACCGTCTCGCTCCGCGGAGCTGCTGCACGTCGTCGCATACTCGGATCCGAACGCTGAGCACCGCGAAGTGCCCGGGCTGCTGGATGATTATGCCTTCACCGCGCTGGCTTGCCTGGATGCCTATGAAACCACCACCGACCTCAGCTACTTCAAGTTCGCGCGGAGCATCTCTGACGCGATGATCGCGCGATTTTTCGATGCGACATCGGGAGGCTTCTTCGATAGCCAACCGCCCGCCGAGCGCAAGAGCCTGGGCGTGCTGGGTACGCGGCGCAAGCCCCTGCAGGACTCACCGACACCCGCGGGCAATCCGATGGCGGCGATCGCGCTGATGCGGCTTCATCACTACACGGGCGACGCGAGCTATCGCGACAAGGCCGAGCAGACGCTGGAGACTTTTGCCGGCCTAGCGGAACCGTATGGAATCTTCGCCGCGACCTATGGCATCGCGGTGATCCACTGGTTAGAGAGTCCGGTGCAGGTCGTAGTAATTGCCGGCAATGAAGTTGACAGTGCCGCGGACGAGCTCTTAGCCGTAGCCATCGCACCTTTTGCCTTCAACAAGACCACGCTGCGGTTGGAGGCGGATCAGGTAGTTGCGGCAAACCTCCCGCCGGTGTTGGCGTCCACGCTTCCAAATCTTCCACCGCTCGGATCAGGGAAATCTTTCGCGGTGCTCTGTTCCGGATCGTCCTGCCAACCGCCGGTCTTTGAAGGATCCGAACTGGCGCACACTCTGCAAGCTGCGCTCAAGCAACCTGCTTAGTCAGTCACGCAACCAAAAAAAGAGGGGCCGGCGGGTTGGTATGAATCCCGTCAGCCCAAATATTGCGAGCCCGCATTGGTCGGCCCAAGTTACCCCAAGTTACTTTGGTGACCTTGCGGTCACCGGCTGCTTCCGTTTCTACTGCGGTGGCAGGTTGATGGGGCATTTCGGTTGTTTGGGTGGGCACACAAAAATCGGGCCTCCGTCCATGGCTGGAACCTGAGGAACGGCGGCGGCGAGGAATGTGCCCACTATTCCTACAGTCAGGATCGTGATCCTGATTGCGCGTTTCATGGGTTGTCTCCTTGCTAACCGCGCCAAGTGCCCCAAAAAAGTGGCAGTTGACGTGGACAGGCATTATAAGACACACGTCAAGCTTCGTGTGCAACTATTTTCACCCTCCTGGTTGCAGGGTTTAGGACGAGTCTAGCCTAGCAGTCCGTGGTGGAAGTGGTTTTTGTCACTGCGCCGCCGGTTGAATCACAATGGTGAACCGCAGGACAGTCTGGGGATCTGAGCTTCGGCGGCGATGTGCTTTCCTGGATGGCACCCAGGAT
>JBKQRC010000111.1:0-73342 GCA_052326105.1 Candidatus Sulfotelmatobacter sp.
TTGTCATCCCGAGCAAAGCGAGGGACCTAGGTGTTTGCCTGCGTCAAAGCGGGTGTTCGCGCAGACCAAAACCCATCCCCAGCCAAGATTGTCATCCCGAGCAAAGCGAGGGACCTGGGTGTTTGCCAGCGTCAAAGCGGGTGTTCGCGCAAACCAGAACCCATCCCCAGCCAAGATTGTCATCCCGAGCAAAGCGAGGGACCTGGGTTTTTGCCTGCGTCAAAGCGGGTGTTCGCGCAAACCAGAACCCATATCCCTCCCCGGATGCCACCCTCTAGCGATGCTGCCGTCTCCCCCCCATTCCCCAATTGCCATCTCCACTCCCGCCCGCATAAAATCTCCTATTGCTTCGCGCTTGCCAGGACCACAGCTTTCCTGTGAGGACAATTGAATAAAGGCATCGCCATTTATCCCGGTTCGTTTGATCCGCCCACCAACGGGCACCTTGATCTGATTGAGCGAGGCAGCAAAATTTTTGAAGAGCTGGTCGTAGCGATTTTGCGGAATTCAGAGAAGAGCCCGATGTTCAGCGTGGCCGAGCGTCTGGAGATGCTGCGCGAACTCACGACCGATCTGCCGAACGTCCGCCTCGATACCTTCGACGGTTTAATGGTCGAGTATGCCAAGTCGATCGATGCAAAGTGTGTGTTGCGCGGCATCCGCGCCATCAGCGACTACGAATACGAACTGCAGATGGCGCTCATGAATCGCAAACTCGAGCCCACGCTGGAAACGGTGTTCATGATGCCCGCCGACAAATATTCCTACGTCAGTTCGCGGCTGGTGCGCGAAGTCGCGCAGGCCGGCGGGCCGGTGGGCGGCCTGGTGCCCGAAGTCGTCGAGCAGAAGCTGCGCGAAAAGCTCGATCCCGCCTACAAGCTCCGGGAAACACATTCGACCGAACTCCCCAAAAAAACCAGAAGGAAAAAGAAGGCATGACCACGGCCAGCTTCAACACGCCAACGACCGAAGCTTTGCGGCTCACCGACCGGATCAACCGCATTGAGCCCTCCGCCACCATGACGGTGGTGGCTGAGGCCGACAAGCTGCGCTTGCAGGGAATCGACGTGGTCGATTTCGGCGCGGGCGAGCCGCACTTCGCCACGCCCCCGCACATCAAAGAAGCTGCCGTGGCCGCGATTCAGGGCAACTTCACCAAATATACCGCCGTCGCCGGCATCGCCGAGTTGCGCGACGCCATCGCGCACCGCCATAACGTGGACTTCGATTCCGACTACCGCCGCGAGGAAGTCATCGCCTCGGTCGGCGGCAAGCACGCGGTCTTCAATGCCATCCAGGTTTTGGTCGATCACGGCGACGAAGTTATCCTCCCCGTGCCCTACTGGGTTTCGTTCAAAGACATCGTTCGCTACGCCGGCGGAAACTGCGTTCTGCTGGCGACCGATGAATCCCAGGAATTTCGCATCACGGCCGAGATGGTCGCGCGCCTGATCACGCCCCGCACCAAAGCCATCATTCTTAATTCGCCGTCCAATCCCTCGGGCGCGGTCATGGGCGCCAACGACATGACCGAAGTCGTTCGCCTCGCCCACCAGCGCGGCATCTGGGTGCTCTCCGACGAGTGCTATGTCTATCTGAATTACGGCGCCAAAAGTTTTTCCGTGGGATCGTTGCGCGAGTTCAAGGAACGCATGGTCGTGTTGGGATCGCTTTCGAAAACCTACGCCATGACCGGCTGGCGCCTGGGATATGCCCTGGCCCCGGCGGCCGTGACCAGCGCCATGGCGAAACTGCAAAGCCAGTCCACCTCGAATCCGACCTCGATCGTGCAGAAGGCCGCCGTCGCCGCTCTCAAGGGACGCCAGGACTGCGTCGAGCAGATGCGCCGCGAATACATCCGGCTCCGCGATCATGTGGTCGCAGGCCTGCGCTCCATCCCCGGCGTGACTTGCACCATGCCCGAGGGCGCGTTCTATGTCTATCCCAATATTTCGACTTTTCTCGGGCGGAGCGGGCTGAAGTCGGCCTCCGACCTGGCCGGCCGTCTGTTGCGCGAAGCCCACGTGGCTACCGTTCCCGGCGAGGGCTTCGGCACCAACGACCATATTCGAATTTCGTATGCCACTTCCAAGGCCGAGTTGGACCGCGGCCTCGAACGCATGCGAAAGTTTCTCGCGGCCCTGTAACGTTTTTCTGGACAGCTTGATCGCTTGGGGATGATCAGGTCCGGCCAAGGCCGTTCCGTTGCGAGCGGTCTTTTTTGTGGGCGAAAGTTTTCTATGGGAAACCTGTATCCATTGTTGATGCTTCCCGCGTTTGATCCGCGTCCCTGGGGCACGCAGGATCTTTCGCCGATTTATCCCAATCACAAGTTCGAGGAGAAGATCGGCGAGGCCTGGCTCAGCGGCGACGACTGCAAAGTGGCGAGCGGGCCGCTCACCGGGAAAACTCTGTCGCAGTTGAGTGAACAATATCAGCGCGAGCTTGTGGGTGATGCAGCTCGCGACGCCCGCCGCTTCCCCCTTCTGCTCAAATTTCTTTTTCCTCATGAGAAGCTCTCGGTGCAGGTTCATCCCGATGATGCGCAAGCGCTGCGCGTAGGCCAGCCCTGGGGCAAGACCGAGTGCTGGTACGTTGCTCACGCCAAACCGGGTTCCCAGATTGCGTTGGGTCTGAAGCCGGGTGTGACCCCGGGTCAATTTGAGGAATCGATTCACCAGAACCGGGCCGAAGATCTCCTGAACTGGATCAACGTCTATGCCGGCGACATGATCTACGTCGCGGGTGGCACCGTGCACACGCTGGGGCCGGGATCGGTGATCGTCGAGACCCAACAGCAGTCCGACACCACATATCGCTTGTATGATTACGGGCGTCCGCGGGAACTGCATTTGAAAGACGGCATGGCGGCAGTAAAAGAGAAAGTGGGTTCGGGAAAAGTCGTTCGCCCCGCGCCCACGCAGATCGGCGGCAGCAAGAACCGGCATGAACCGTTAATCTCAGCTCCGTACTTCGTGGTGGATCGGTTCGAGGTGCGGGAACCTCTGCAGCTTGCGGCGCGCGATGATTCAGGCCGGAGCTCGGTGCAGATTCTGGTTGCGGTCGAGGGCTGCGCAGCCGTTGAGGCCCCCGGCATGGAGCCGGTCACGCTGGCGAAGGGAGATGCTGTCGTCATTCCCGCCTGCGTGACCACCTTCGGCGTGCGTCCCCAGTGGGCGGTAGAATTTCTGCGGGCGTATGTGCCGGGAAAGCCGCTCCCTGAGCCCCAAACGAGAATGTGACCGACTCGCGCGCATTTTGATTCTGATCCGTGTATATCCGTGAAAATCCGTGGCTAAGAACTCGAGTTTCTATCCCGTAATCCTTGCTGGAGGGCGCGGCACCCGCTTCTGGCCGCTGAGCCGGAAACGGCGCGCTAAGCAACTGCTTGCTCTCGACGGCAAGCAGACGATGATCCAGCAAACCGTGTCGCGTCTGCTGCCGCTGGCTCCGGCCAAGCGCTTCTGGATCATCACCAACGAAGATTTGAGATCGGCGATCACCCGGCAACTACCTCGACTCCCCAAGCCGCAAGTTCTGGCCGAACCGGTTGGTCGGAACACCGCTCCCGCCATTGGCCTGGCTGCTTTTATTTTGTTGCGCGAAAATCCCGATGCCGTGCTCGGGCTGTTTCCCTCCGATCACGTGATCGCCGATCAGAACCGTTATCGCGAGACGCTGGCCCGCGGGATCGAGATTGCCTCTGCCGGAGCGAACATCGTGGTTCTCGGCGTCACCCCGAACCGCCCCGAGACTGGCTACGGATATATCGAAGCGGGCGCTCGCTTCGGCGGAGAAGCGCTGCGCGTGCGCCGCTTTACCGAGAAGCCCAACGCCGCGAAAGCGGCGGAATTCCTGGCTGCGGGAAACTACTTCTGGAACAGCGGCATGTTCTTGTGGAGCGCGCGTACCCTGGCCGGCGCCCTGCGCGAACATCTGCCGAAGACCGCGCCCCTGCTCGAGGAAATTGCCGCTGCCTTTGGCACTCGCAAATTCGCTGCTGTGTTTCGCAAGCTGTATCCCAAATGCGAAAACATCAGCGTAGACTACGCTGTGCTCGAGCCGCGCTCGGCAAAAGGCGAGCAGGGCTCGAACATTTTTTGCCTGCCGGCCGATTTTGGCTGGAACGATCTGGGCTCATGGACCGCGCTGCACGAGCACCATACCGCACGGAGCAATCCGCCGGAAGGCAACCTGGTGACCAGTTCCGGCGTTTTTCTGCTGAACGCGCGTGGCAATTACGTCCACGCTCCGGCAAAGTTCGTCGCGGCCGTCGGTGTCCATGATCTGGTGGTGGTGGAAACGCCTGACGCCCTCCTGATCACCAGCCGCGAGCATGCGCAGGATGTGGGCAAGGTCGTGAAGTATCTGGACGAGAGGAAGCTGCACAAACTCACGTAGTTTCTAGTTTCTAGTTTCCGGTTTCCAGATTTCAGCGGCGCTTCTCGCTTCCACTTGAAACTGGAGACCGGAAACTCAACCTCTATGGCGCAACAAATTAAATTCGGAACCGACGGCTGGCGCGGCATCATTGCCGACGACTTCACCTTCGCAAACGTCCGCCGGGTGGCCGGCGCGATCGCGTCCTACGTTTTGAAATACGAGGAGCCCCAACGCGGAGTCTTCATCGCCTACGACGCCCGCTTTGCCTCGCCGCGTGCGGCGCAAGTCGTGGCGGAAGTCGTCGTCGCCGCCGGCATCCCGGTCAAGCTGGCGAATGATTACACGCCCACGCCCGCACTTTCCTACGCCGTGAAGCATCAAGGCGCCGCCGGCGGCGTGATGGTGACCTCGAGTCACAATCCCTGGAATTGGAATGGCATCAAGTTCAAGGCCAAGTTCGGCGGCTCGGCTACCCCTGCCATCATGCAGAAGATTGAGGAAGAACTTGCCGCCGGCGCCGAGCCGAAAGGAACCAGGACCACCATCGAGGAAATTGATTTCAAACCGCCCTACGTTGAGGCGGTTTGCCGTTTCGCCGGCATGGATCTCATCGCCAAAACCAAATTCAAATTCGCCGTAGACGCCATGTACGGCTCTGGACGCGGCGTTCTGAATGGCATCTTCGCTCAGTACGGAATTCAGCATATCGCCATCCGCCAGGAATTGAACCCGCTGTTTCCCGGAATCAATCCTGAACCGATCGAACCCAACACGGCGCTGCTGCAGCAGACCGTAGTGAGCGAGAAATGTGACGCCGGCCTGGCCATCGACGGTGACGCTGACCGGGTCGGCGCCGTCGCCGAAGACGGCAGCTTCGTCGATTCTCACAAGATTCTCTGCGTGTTGCTCCGCTGGCTGCTGGAGCGCAAGCAATGGCCGGGCGAGGTGACGCGCGCCTTTAATACCACGCGCATGGCCGACCGCATCGCGGCCAAATATGGACGCAAGCTGCACGAGACATGCATCGGCTTCAAGTATGTTGCCGACCTGATGATGGATCGCGAAATCCTGATTGGCGGCGAAGAATCGGGCGGGATCGGCTATTCGCGTTTTCTGCCCGAGCGCGACGGCGTGCTCAACTGCCTGCTTCTCGCCAACGTCATGGCCGAGGAGGGCAAGCCGCTCGGCCGACTGGTGGCCGATTTGCAGGCCGAGTTCGGTCCGCATTATTATGGCCGCCGGGACCTGCACATTCCCGAAGACCTGAAGCAGAATGCGATCGCTCGCGCCCGCGCCGAAACCACGCAGCAGTTGGGCCGTTACCGCGTGCTGCAGAAAGAGCATCTTGATGGCGTGAAGTTTTTCCTCGACGCGCCCATCAACGGCAATGGAGCCGAAGCCTGGGTTTTGTTCCGCGCATCGGGAACCGAGCCGCTGCTTCGCCTTTACACTGAGGCTTCGTCGCCTGACCTGGTCCGGGAACTTCTTGTCGCAGGCGAAGCCTTCGTGAGAAACGGGTAGTCAGATAGGTCAAGCAAGCCGCCCAGAATGATTCCACGGGCGCTCCGATTCACCGCGGAAGTGCGATACTTCTAAGTAGAACTTGGCATCATGACCGACAATCCAACTCCGTCTCAGGCCGATTCGCCAGACGCCCGTCGCTACAATCGCATCAAGCGCTGGCTCGGCATCGCCGATTTCGCCGTCGCTTTCCTCTTTCTCGTCGTCCTGCTGGTGACGGGATGGTCCGGCTCGCTGCGCGACCTGGCCTATCGCATGGGCTCGGGAAACTATTCCTTATCGGTTTTCATGTATCTGCTCCTGCTGCTCCTCATCAGCAAAGCGCTCGGCATCGGGCTCGATTATTACGGATTCCGCCTCGAGCGCCAGTACAAGCTCTCCACGCAACGGTTCCGCGCCTGGGCCTGGGATGAGGTCAAAGGTTTCCTGGTTGGACTGGTGCTCGGAAGCGTGGTGGTGGAACTGCTCTACTTCACCATCCGGCAATGGCCGCAAGACTGGTGGATACTGGCCTGGCTGCTGTTCATGGTTTTGTTCATCGTCATGGCGCAGCTCGCCCCGGTCATGCTGTTTCCCATCTTCTACAAGTTCGAGCCGCTGGAGAACGAGGACCTTCGCCGCCGTCTGGTCATGTTGAGTCAGCGTGCTGGAACGCGCGTGCGCGGCATCTACCGCTGGAGACTTTCAGAAAAGAGCAAAAAGGCCAACGCGGCACTCACCGGACTGGGCGCGACCCGCCGCATCATTCTGGCCGATACCCTGCTCGACAACTACACGCCCGACGAGATCGAGGCGGTTCTGGCCCACGAACTCGGCCACCACGTCCACCGCCACATTCTGAAAAGCATTCTCGTGCAGGCGGTCATTACTTTTGTCGGTTTCTGGGCCGCCAACGTGACCCTGCACTACGCCGTAGACCGGCAGTTGTTCGAGTTCGTGCAGATTTCCGACTTCGCCAACCTGCCCCTGCTCGCCCTGGTTTCCGTAGTGCTCTCCTTATTGCTGATGCCCGTCCTCAATGCCTATTCCCGCTTCAACGAGCGCCAGGCCGACCGCTACGCTTTCGAGTCCATCGCCAGTGTTGAGCCCTTCATATCTTCGATGAATAAGCTGGCCGAACAAAATCTCGCTGAGCGGGCGCCTTCGAAATGGGTGGAATGGTTCTTCCATTCGCACCCCTCCATCTCCCGCCGTCTTGCCGCGGCGGAACAATGGGGCCGCACCCAGAGCGCAGCTCCGCAGGTCTGAACCAGGCTCAGGGCGGGCGCTTCGCCCAGGTACTGCAGCAGTTCACCCGATTCGTATCAGGGCCCCGCTTTAGCGATGGATTCGTATCAGGCCACCGCTTCAGTGGTGGATTCGTATCAGGGCACCGCTTTAGCGGTGCCGTACCCGCCCCAGAATACAGCCGCGCCTTCAGGCGCCGCACTTGCGATGTTTCGCTACCCCCCTGATCTTCTTCGCGCCCTTCGCGGCTTTCCTATGCGTCCTTCGCGGTCCCAGCTTCTTGATCGCCCTGCATGCTGCCCCCGATTCTTGGGCGGCGCTGCGCTTCAGCGCCGCGTAAGAAGCGCAAAATGAACCGGGCTTCAGCCCCAAACGACGCGCCTCTACTTCGCCTCCAGCGTCTTCACCAGCCACGGAACAATCACTTCCCGGAAGATCCTGGGATCTGGCCACACTCCCACCTGCCTTCCCAGATGCCCGCCCTGCGGATTGATCCACGCTTCCTTCGGCGTGTCGCCCTTGCTCAACAGCAGATATTCGTCTTCGATGGGAACCTGCGTGTCGAGCACTCCCGCAATCACCAGCATCGGCGCCATCGGCTTGCCCAGCAGACCCTGCCGCACCAGCGACATCTTCGGCAAATACTCGCCCATCTCGTCGAGCGTATGCACGCCTTCGAGAATATTCATCAGCGCCGGCACCTGATCGAAAAGATATTCGCGATTCCCCAGCAGCGAGTTCATCAGAAAATCTTTCTGAAAGAACTTGTCCACCGGCGGCGACTGCGCGCTCGCCCCGCGCAGCCGCGCGCGCTCCACCATCGCCATCTTCGTCGCCCAATACGCTCCCCAACTCACGCCGTGCATCGCGATCCGGTTCTTGTCGATCTCCGAACGCGACTGCGCGTAGTCAATCACCTTCGAAAGCATCCGCTCCGAAGTTTCTGTGACCTTGATCGGCGCCTGTCCCGTCCCCGGTCCATCGACCGCGAGAAATCCAATTCCAAACGGAAGAATCTCACCAAAACTCTCCGCCAGATCCTCCTTGCGGCTGTCGAGTCCGTTCACCGCAATCACCAGCGGCACCGGCCCCTGCGCATTTTTCGGCAGGCGCAGGTAGCCGATGATCTCCTTGCCCTCGAACGGAATGTGCACCACTTCGAGCGGCGAATCGTAAAACTTCGCATGATCGAGAAACGCCTCGATCGCCTTTTCATACGAACGCTGCTTGCCCGGCGACGCCGGAATCGGCCAGCGTCCAAAGGAATACAACCGCCAGGCGCGGACGTAGTCAGCATTCGCCTTCGCCGCATCCGACTTTTCCAGCGACTTCGCCTCATTGAAATACCGATCGGCGACGTGCATGAACGCCGTCGCCCATTCGTCTTTATCCGCGCTGTGAATGTTTTCGAACGCCTCTCTCACGTCGGCCGGATCGAGCCCGATCAGCGGATACTGCCCCACCTCCGCGCGCCGAATCGCCTCGGTCTTGATTTCCTCAATCGTCCGCTCGCGCCGTTCCTGTGCCATTACGTTTCCACAAATCAGCGTGGTTGCTGCCAACACCAGGAATCCATTCCGCTTCATAAATTCTCGCCGTTCCTCGAGAGCATTTTCACAGTTGCTGTAGCCCCCCACGAATACTTGGCCCAACACGAATACCGCGCCCGTTCCGAATGTTGCGCCCGTTCCGAATGCTTCGCCCATTCCGAATGCTGCGCCATTCCGAATAACGTGCCCATCCCGAATACCGCGCCCATCCCGAACTGTCATCCCGGGCGCAGCGAGGGACCTAGGGTTTTGCGCGCGGCGCCGATCCCGTTGGCCCAAGCTACAACCTCGCTCGGCATGACAGTCGATCTCAAGTCCACTCTACAGCCGAAACCGGTCTCAATAATGTGAGCGCAACGCGGCTCATGAAAAAGGCCGGACCCCACTGCGTCCGGCCGGGAAATTCGCTTCTGCCTCGCACTAGAAGATGAACTTCAGGGCCAACTGGATTGACCGCGGCCCTCCCGAACCGATAGCAGGGTTCGCCGCCGCAATGTCCGGCGTCGCGCACCCACAGCCGAAGCTCGATGCCGCAGGATCGTTCAGGCCGAAGCCGTTCTGCCCGCCATATGGGTTGGCAAAATTCGGGTGATTGAGAATGTTAAAGAATTCCGCGCGGAACTGCGCCCGCAGCCTTTCCCCAAAGTGCCAATTCTTGGCTATGGAGAAATCCAGGTTCTTGAAACCCGAGTCCGGAAACAGATTCCGGCCCATGGTCCCAAAGCTCCCAAACGCGGGCGGAATCATCACCGAATTTCCTTTTGCGTAGCATCCCCACGCCCCCAGCGAGGCGAGCATGCCCGCCGTCGTTGCGTCCGCCACACAAGCCGGATTACTCGTGCCGGAGAAAAACGGCAGCGGCACGGGCCCCGACTTGAAGTCCGAGGGCTTGCCGAAAAAGTCCCAGCGCATCGGCGTCGCTTGCGGCGGGCTCACCGGCAGACCGCCCAGGCCCGTTAGGTCACTCGACAAATCAATCGGTCCCCACGGTTGAGGGCTTGCGAGCGTGGCAACGCTGTTGATCTCCCATCCTTCCAGCATCTGCCCAGCCCCCTTCTTCCCCGGTATCGCGTAGGTCAGAGAAACCGTCAATCGCTGGCGAATGTCGAAATCGCTGCTCGCGTATTCCTTGGCCACGTTGGTGGAGTCCTGGGGCAGGCCGTATCCGGCTCCGAAATCCCAGTTCGCGCCCACGTCATCCAATGCATGCGCGTAGGTGTATCCCATCACCATGTTCAAGCCGTGGTAATTTCGCGAGTTGAGCGTCGCCTGCAGCCCGTTATAGTTCGACCGGTAAACGTTCCCCATCTGGAAGATGTTGCTCCACTGCGGAAACTGTGTGTTGAACGGCCGCGTGGTTTGCCCCGGGCCCGCATCCGCGCCCAGAGCTTCCTGGTTGATGTCCCGTATGCCGGTCAGATTGGTCCCGCGGTTGCCGACATAGGCAAGTTCCAGCGAAAGATTCGGGGTGAACGCGTGCTGCACGTTCAGCGTCCACGTCCAAACGTACGGAGTCGTCAGATTCTTCACCACGCTCATGATGGGGCAAGGTCCTGAGCCGTTAACGGGATCGCAATTAATCGCGCTGCCGCTCAGGCTTCCATACAGCGGCACACCGCTGTCCCACTGCGGAAGAATGGGAGGAATTGCCAGATTCCCCGCCGTGATCGTGCCTCCGGCTGTCGTCTGACCCGGAGTCCCCGTCCCCGCTATGATCGCCCCGGTCGGAATGTTTGCCAGACCGAAGCTATTGTTGAAGGCGAGGAACGATTCCCAGTTCACGACTTCGTACATCAGACTGGCTCCGCCTCGCACCACCGTGTTGCCTTTCCCTGTAACGTCCCACGCAAAGCCGACGCGCGGGCCGAAATCCTTGGGGTCCGAGTTGTAGGGACTCTTGACGCCATTGACTCCAACTTGAACCACCCCAGTCGGCGAACTGGGATCGAAGTTCCCCAGACGGTTGTGCGCTTCCTTGATCACCGAACTGAATTCGTACCGCAGGCCGTAGTTGATGGTCAGTTTCTTGCTCGCCCGCCAGTCGTCCTGAAGGAACAGAGCGTAGGCCCAGTCGTGAATCTGCCGCGTGGGATCTCCGACTTGCACCGACGCTTTGAACGGATCGCCGGCGAGAAAATCTTCCAGCGCTGTGGATCCAGCCCCCGCCGTTATTGCAACGCCCCCCAGCACCGTGATGCTCCCTCGCGCATTGCCGAAAGCCCCGCCGCTCACCCCGTCGCGATGCAGTTCCCCGCCAAACTCGAAGGAATGATTCCCCGCCGCATACGACACATGGTCGATGAACTGCGTAATCGTGTCCGGCCCTTGAAACTTCGGCCACTTGAACGCACCCAGGCCCGGGACGAAGGCGCCCGCAAATCCAATGCGCGGCAATCCTCCCGTGTACGGGCCGCTGACCCCGGTATCCAGACCGTACCCCGACGCCGGCGTATTCAGGTCGCCCGGCAACGTCGGCTGGTATAGCCGGTTGTAGCCCGCCCGCGCTTCATTCACCCAGCGCGCATTGGGAGTCCAAATCCAGTTCCCTCCCAGCACTTGGGCGCGAGTATGGATCTTCGACCGCCATTGCGTTTGCAGCTCAGGAAAATCCTCCGCCGTTCCGGAAATGTTGCCGAAAAAATACGTGCCGCTGACGCTGCTGTTTTGGTTGACGTTGTAGTCCACCTTCGCCACCAGATCCTGCGTCGTCGCCTGATTGGGGAATCCCTGGACGAAACTCGACGTCGGATTATTGTTGATTGGGAAGCCGGCTCCGTTGCAAGTGACCGGTCCCGTCGCCGCCCAGGTGCATCCGGAAATCTTGGCGCTCGCCGCACTGGGTCCGACCGCGACACCATTGCCCGCGATCAGACCGTTAGCAATCGCCGCCTGCAGGTCGGCGACCGCGTCTGGAATACTGTTCGCGCAATCCCCGGTAACGTAGGTGCAGTTCGGCGTTGCCGGCGTCGGCATCGTCACCATCGACGGCGTTGTGACGCTGTACGTGTTCCCGATGTCGTAGATCTGCCCTTCGTACGAACCGAAGAAGAACGCCTTGTCCTTCACGATCGCTCCGCCCAGGCTTCCCCCAAATTGCTCGAGCGTTCTGCCCACTTTCGATGCCGGAGGCGTATTGAAGTAATTGCGCCCGTCCATCGCTCCGTCGCGCCCGAAGGCGAACGCCGTTCCGTGCACCGCGTTCGTGCCCGATTTCAATCCCACGTTGACGATGGCGCCCGGCTTCCAGCCATATTCCGCCGGAGGATTCTGCAGCAGATTGAATTCCTGTATGGCGTCGATGGGCAGAATCGTCGCCGAATCTCCCACGATTCCCGACCCGTTAATCACGCCCTGGCCGGAGAAGGGTTCGGTGTTGTACAACCCGTCAATCAGATACGCGTTGTCTTCGGCGCGCAGTCCGTTAGCGCTCGTGGTCGAGAATCCGCCTCCCGGATAGCGCATCACTCCCGGCCGCAGCTGCAGCAGATTCTGGTAGTTGCGTCCATTCAGCGGCAGGTCATTAATCTCCTGGTTGCTCAGCGTCCCGCCCAATGTGGCCGAAGTGGTGTTGACCAGCGGCACCTCTTCGGAAATGGTTACGGTCTCGCTCACTTGCCCCGGCTGCAGCGCGAAATCCACGCGCACGTCGGTGGCAACCTCAATCCCGACGTTGGGCCGCTCCACCGCCTTGAAGCCCTTCGCTTCCACATGGACCTTGTACGAGCCGGGCTGCAGGTTGGCGACGACATACGCGCCGGCCTCATCCGTGGTCACCGTGCGGGTCGTGCCCCGCTGAACATCCGTCACCGCTACCGTGGCCCCGCTGACTGCCGCTCCGCTCTGGTCCGTTACCGTCCCCAGAATGCGCCCCGCCGTTGACTGAGCCAGGGCGGACTGAGACAGGCCGGCGAGAGCCAGCAGAACCATCGTGAACGTAGTGCGCTGTAAACGTCCAGACACACTCATCCGGCCGCCGCCGGTGCACCCGGCAGCACAGGCCGTACTTGATCGCATAGGAACCCCTCCATGCATTTGTTGGTCCGACAGCCATACCACTTTCCCTGAAACCCTGTCAAGCAAATTCCGGTTTCGCCAGTGCACCCCAAGCTTCGCCGAGCCCCTGATCTCCCTTAGCGTCCTTCGCGACCCCTTAGCGTCCTTAGCGGTTTAAGATCTTCGACTATCGACCAGGTCTCCCCGATGACTCTCAGCGTCCTCAGCGAATATCCGCGTCCTCTGCGATTTAGGATCTTCGGCCGCAAACCGAGCCGCCGATCTTCCTTCGCGTTCTTCGCGAGTCCTTAGCGTCCTTCGCGGTTTAAGATCTTCGATCATCGACCAGGGCTCCCTGATGCCCCCCAGTGATCTTCGACCGCAAAGCGATCCCCTTAGCGTCCTTCGCGGTTTAAGATTTTCCGCACCACACCTCGCCGAAACTCAGACGCTCGCACCCGCCCTCAACGTTCCCTGAAAATGTTCTTGAAAACAGTTGCGCCCCGCGCCCACAGTGCTGTAATATCCATCGGGTCATACCACTATACCTCTATACCGCGCCCCTTGCCCATCATCGAGCAAACCCGTCAAGCCGCTGCGAATATGCGGTATAGTAACCAGACCACCTCGGGGGCGCCAGATACTGTAGGGGGCAACGCTGTGTACAAACTGGTCCGCACGTCCCGGCTCTACGAGCAAATCGTTCAGCAAATCGAAGAATCCATCGTCCGCGGCGATCTCAAGCCCGGCGACCAATTACCCGCCGAACGCGATTTAGCTCAGCGCTTCGGCGTCAGCCGCACCGCCGTCCGCGAGGCCGTAAAAGCGCTCCGTGAAAAAGGCCTCGTCGAAGCTTATTCCGGCCGCGGCACTTTCATCACTGACGGCACCACCCAGGCCGTCCGCCAGTCCTTCGACCTGATGGTAAAGATCGGCCAGCCCGAGGGCTCGACTCATCTCGCCGAGGTGCGTGCCATTCTCGAACCCGAGATTGCCGCCCTGGCCGCCACTCGCATCCACGAAACCGAGCTGGCAACTATGCGCGAGGCCGTCTCCATCATGGACCGGGCCGGCCAGGATCCCGACGCCTACATCGAGGCCGACCTCGATTTTCATCTGGCGCTGGCCGAGGGCGCCGCCAATCCGCTCATCCTTTCCCTCCTCGATTCGATCGTCGGACTTCTGCGCGAACAGCGCCTCCGAATTTTCCGAGTCCCGGGCGGTCCCGAGCGCGGCCAGATTCATCACAAGCGGATTCTCGAGGCCGTCGAGCGTCACGACCCGGAAAAAGCGCGCCAGGCCATGCGCGCCCATCTCGACCAGGTTCGCGAGGATGGTCAGGCGCCGGCAGGAAAACCAATCCCCGGCAAGCCCAGCACGCATTAGTCCGAGAACTAGTTTCGCAGGCTTGCGTTGTTCACGAAGTTGCTTTGACGTGCGTTGTTCATGAAGTTGCTTTGACGTGCATTGTTCACGAAGTTGCTTTGAAAGGGCGCGGCTTCAGCCGCGCCGTGCGCTGGAATTCGCGATGGAGGCACTTCCAGATGGCAAAACTAGGATTCGTCGGCCTCGGAGTCATGGGCAGCCAGATGGTGAACCGCTTGCTCGCCAAGGGACACACCATCGCCGGCTACAACCGCACCCGCGCCAAGGCGCAGTGGCTGGTGGAGAAAGGCATGCACTGGGCCGACTCGCCGCGCGCCGTCGCTGCCGCCTCCGACTTCACCTTCGCCATGGTCACCAACGCCGACGCCATCCACGCCATAACCGACGGTCCCGACGGCCTGCTCGCCGGCTTAACTCCCGGCAAGATTTTCATCGACATGAGCACGGTCAGCCCCGCGGTGAGCCGCGATCTCGCTGCGAAAGTGCGCGCCCTCGGCGCCGACATGGTCGATTCGCCGGTTTCCGGCAGCGTCATCACGCTGCAGGAAGGCAAGTTGTCGGTCATGGTTGCCGGACGAAAGCAGACCTTCGAAAAAATTAAACCTCTGCTCCTCGACATCGGTCCGAAAGTCACCTACGTCGGCGACAACGGCCTGGCCCTTTCCATGAAGATCGCCACCAACCTCAGCCTCGCGGTCCAGATGCTGGCCTTCTCCGAAGGCGTGCTGCTGGCCGAAAAGAGCGGCATCGCGCGCGAGGTCGCCGTTGATGTCCTCACCCACAGCGCCGTGGCCTCCCCCATGATTCAATATCGCGGCCCATTCGTTTTGCAACAGCCGGAGGAAGCCTGGTTCGACGTCAACATGATGCAGAAAGACATGGTCTTAGCCATGGAACTGGGCCGCCAACTCGACGTGCCCCTGCCCACCACGG
This sequence comes from Candidatus Sulfotelmatobacter sp., assembly GCA_052326105.1. Lineage (GTDB taxonomy): Bacteria > Acidobacteriota > Terriglobia > Terriglobales > Acidobacteriaceae > Sulfotelmatobacter. The sequence continues at coordinate 14,994 of JBKQRC010000111.1, forward strand.
CCGTGAGCAACGAATTCCTCACCGCCGCCCGCGCCATGGGCTGGACCAAGTACGATTTCGCCTGCATCTTCGACGTCCTGGCCACCATGTCCGCTGTCAAAACTCCCGTCAACGCCGGTGGAGGCAAGAAGTGACGACTGCCTCCATGCCCGATGCAGACCGCGAAGCCGCCACCGGGACCGAAACCGACCGCTGGCTCCGCGCCTATCGCCAGATGGTTCGCATCCGCCTGTTCGAAGAACAGGTCAACGAACTCTATACCCGCGCCCTCATGCCCGGCCTCGCCCATCTTTACAGCGGCGAAGAGGCCGTTGCCGTTGGCATCTGCCAAGCCCTCCGCCTCGACGACTACATCACCAGCACTCACCGCGGCCACGGACACTGTCTCGCCAAGGGCGCTTCCCCCGACCGCATGTTCGCCGAGCTTCTGGGCAAGGAAGCGGGTTATTGCCGTGGCAAAGGCGGATCCATGCACATCGCCGATCCCGCCACCGGCAATCTCGGCGCGAATGCGATTGTTGGCGGCAGCGTCGGCATCGCCACCGGCGCGGCCTTCGCTTCAAAGCACTTAAAGAACGGACGCGTCGCCGTCTGTTTTTTCGGCGAAGGCGCGCTCGGCCAGGGTTCGCTTTACGAAGTCATGAACCTCGCGCAGCTCTGGAAGCTCCCCGTGATCTACGTCTGCGAAAACAATCTCTACAACGAATACACCCATTTCTCCGAGACCACTGCCGGCACGATTCTCGGCCGCGCCACCGCGTTCGGTCTCGAAGCCACCGCGGTTGACGGGCAGGATGTGCGCGCGGTGAACGAAACCGCGACTCGCCTGGTGGCTCGCGCTCGTGCCGGCCAGGGCCCCGCGTTCCTCCAGGCCGACACCTACCGCTACAGCGGCCACCACGTCGGCGACATCAACCGTGAATATTACCGCTCGAAACAGGAAGAGCAGACGTGGAAGGCCGACCGCGATCCCATCAAGCTGCATGCGAACTGGCTGCTCGCGCAGGGCTATGCCGACGCTGCCGCCCTCGATCAGATCACTGCCGAAGCGCGCGCCGAGATGGAAGCCGCCGTCAAATTCGCCATTGCCTCGCCCTATCCCACAACCGATCAGGTGGAGCAGGACGTCTATGCCTGATCAAACCAGAAACGACCGCGAACTCACTTTCGCCCAGGCGGTGCGCGAAGCGCTGGCCGAAGAAATGCGCCGCGACCCCACCGTCTGCATTTTCGGCGAAGACGTCGCCGAGGCCGGCACACCCTTCAAAGTTCTCTCCGGCCTGGTCGAAGAATTCGGCTCCGAGCGCGTCCTCGACACTCCCATCTCCGAAGCCGGCTTCACCGGAATCGGCGTCGGCGCCGCCATGACCGGTCTGCGTCCCGTCGTGGACATCATGTTCGGCGACTTCCTCACTCTCACCATGGACCAGATGGTCAACCAGGCCGCGAAAGTGCATTACATGTCCGGCGGTCACTGGAAAGTTCCCATGGTCGTGCGCACCACTTTGGGCGCGACCCGCCGCTCGGCCGCGCAGCATTCGCAGTCCCTGCACGCCTGGTTCAGCCACGTGCCCGGATTAAAAGTGGTCCTGCCCTCCACGCCCTACGATGCCAAGGGCCTGCTGAAAACCGCCATCCGCGACGAGAACCCGGTCATCTTTTTTGAAGACAAAATGATGTACAAGCTGAAAGGTCCGGTTCCCGCCGAAGACTACACGATCCCCTTCGGCGTCGCGGATGTGAAGCGCGCAGGCGACGACATCACCCTCGTCGCCACCAGCAGCATGGTCCAGGTGGCCCTGGCCGCCGCCGCTCTGCTCGAAAAAGAAGGTATCAGCGCGGAGGTGGTCGATCCCCGCACCACGTGGCCGCTCGACGAAAAGACTATCATTGACTCGGCGAAAAAAACCTCGCGCGTGATCATCCTCGACGAAGGCTACGGCCGTTACGGAGCTACTGCCGAGATCGCGGCCGTCATCGCCGAAGGCGCCTTCTACGATCTCGACGCGCCCGTAAAACGCATGGGAGCGATGCACGTTCCCATTCCCTTTTCTCCGCCGCTGGAAGACGCAACCGTCCCCACGGAGGAAACAGTATTCGCAGCCGCAAGCAAAATGTGCGGCAAGTCGTAGAGACGTAGCCGTCAGGACCTCGTATCAGGGCACTTGACCCGGGGCCCCGTTTTGAAAGGGCGGCTTTCAGCGTGTACGTTTAGAACACGGATTCGGTTGGGACGGTGGAGCGAGCGCTGCCAAATCCTAGCCCCGCAGGGGCGGGACTTGATAGCCCGGCACGTGAGTGCCGGGTAGAAGCGAGGCAACGGAGCGAGTCCCGCAGGGACGGCCCCAGTTCTCATGCGCACACTTTTGGCCGCGCCGCAAGAAAGATTCGTATCAGGGCGTGCAAGCATACAGCGATTCGTATCAGGGCACACTGCAGGCACACGGCGGTTCGTATCAGGGTATGCCTTTCAGGCATGCCGCAAGTGCCGCGTTATGATCGCGCCTTCAGGCGCTGGATTTGCGACTCTGAGTTTTCGCCAGAGCAAGCTAGGAGCTAAACGCTAGGAGCTGATTCCATGTCACTCAAAACTCACGGAACCATGGCCGTCGACTGGGAGAACCGCATTGACTTCGACCGCCTCCGCCGCGAACGCCTGCAAAAAACGAAAGATCTGCTGCAGAAATCCTCCATGGGCTCGCTGCTCTGTTTCGACATGGACAATGTCCGCTACATCACGGCGACGCACATCGGCACCTGGGCGCAGGACAAAGCCAACCGCTTCACCCTCCTGCCCCAAAATGACGAGCCCATCCTCTGGGATTTCGGCTCCGCCGCCCGGCATCATCAGCTCAATTGTCCCTGGCTCGGCGACCGCTCCCGCCCCGGCATTTCCATGCTCCGCGGCGCCATGACCCCCGAGATGGGCCGCGCCGAAGACGTCGCCAAAAAAATCCGCATCGAACTCGAAATGCGCGGCCTGCACAAAGAGCCCATCGGCATTGACATCATCGAACTGCCCGTCCTCTTCGCCCTGCAAAAAGAAGGTCTCAAGGTCGTCGACGGACAGCAACTCATGTCCGAAGCCCGCGTCATCAAGACGCAGGACGAAATCTCTCTCCTCAACACTTCCGCCATGATGGTGGACGCCGCCTACGACGAGCTTTACCGCGCCATGAAGCCCGGCCTCCGCGAAAATGAAGCCGTCGGCCTGGTCAGCAAGGTTCTCTACGATCTCGGCTCCGAATACGTCGAAGCCGTCAACGCGATTTCCGGCGAGCGTTGCAGCCCGCATCCCCACGTCTTTTCCGACCGCGTCCTCCGCCCCGGCGATCCCGTCTATTACGACATTCTTCACTCCTACATGGGATATCGCACCTGCTATTACCGCTGTTTCACCGTCGGTTACGCCTCGCACGCCATGGTGGATGCCTACAAGCGCTGCCGCGATTATCTCGACGCCGCCATCGAGTTGGTCCGCCCCGGCCGCACCACCGCCGAAATTGCCGCGGTCTGGCCCAAGGCCGAAGAATTCGGTTTCCCCAACGAGGAAGCCTGCTTCGCCCTGCAATACGGCCACGGCATCGGCCTCGCCATCTGGGAGAAGCCGGTCATCAGCCGCCTCGTCTCTTTCGATCACCCGGTAGAAATCAAACCCGGCATGGTCTTCGCCCTCGAAACTTTCTGGCCCTCCACCGACGGCTGGAGCGCCGCGCGCATCGAAGAAGAAATCGTGGTCACCCCCACCGGGCACGAAGTCATCACCCGTTTCCCGGCGGAAGAGTTGCTCGTAGCGGGCGCGCACTATTTCACCGTGAACGGCCCGCTCCCCACGACGCGTGAAAGCGAAGCCGCGCCCAGCAAGCGCGTCCTCGAAATGATCGAAGCCAGCGCCAAAACCGAGCGTGTAGGAGTCTCCGATTAGCCGACCGTGGCACAAGTACGATTCGTATCCGCGATTCGTATCGGTATGTACGATTCGCGCCAGTACGTACGATTCGTATCAGGGTATGCCTTCAGGCATACCAGTTAGCTCTGGATTATGATCGCGCCTTCAGGCGCCGCATTTGCACTTGAGAGTTCGCAACGTCCGGGGTGCCCCACTTCTCGCCGCCTTTGCGAGAAGTGGGAATTCGCAACCCGCGTCCCGTTAGGGACGCCCGATAATAGCCCGGCGTTTTAACGCCGGGTCGCACACAAACATAATCACCGCGTCCCGCAGGGACGCCTGAACCACCCGACCACTATGCCCTTCAGCGTCGTCATGCCCGCCCTCGAAATGGCCCAGGAAACCGGCAAGCTCATCGCTTGGCGGAAGCAGGAAGGCGATCCCGTCACGAAAGGCGAGCCGCTCCTCGAAATCGAAACCGACAAAGCCGTCGTCGAAATCGAAGCTCCCGCCGACGGCATCCTCGCCGGAATCAAAGCCACGCCCGGCGACGACATCCCCGTCGGCCAGACCATCGCCTGGATCGTCGCTCCCGGCGAACAACCTCCCGCCGAAGACGCATTCGCCCCCGCCGCCCGCGCCAGTTCGCACCCCAAACTCGAACCCTCCCCCATCGCATCCGCCAGTTCCGCATCCTCGAGCGCGATGCCCTCGACCGCCAGGCTCTCCCCCAAAGCCCGCCGCCTGGCCAAAGAACTTGGCGTTGACGTCACCGTCGTCCCCGGCTCCGGCCCCGCCGGCGAAATCCTGGCCGCCGACATCCAAGCGGCCCATGTAGGGACGGACGCATTCGGGAGCCTGCCCCGAGCGGAGTCGAGGGGTCCCAGCGGCGCCCATGTAGGGGCGGACGCATTCGTCCGTCCCAGCGGCCCAGAAGTACCGGGCCGCAGCGCATTTGAATCCGCCGCCCAAAACCCCTCCGCCCACCTCGCCCCCCCCACCTCCCTGGCCCGCCTAATGGCCGAACGCACCACCCAGAGCTGGACCACCGTCCCCCATTTCTTCGTCACCCGCGACCTCGACGCCACGGCTCTCAACCAATACCGCGAGCGCGTAGTCGCCGAAATCGAGCGCGCGCACCAACTCCGCATCACTCACACCGATCTTCTGGTCGCCCTGGTTGCCCGCGTATTGCTGCAGCATCCCTGCCTCAACGCCAGTTGGACCGCCGCCGGCATCCGCCTGCACGATCACGTCAACATGGCAGTAGCGATTGCAGTAAACGACGGCGTCGTCGCCCCCGTGATTCCCCACGCTCACACCGCAACCCTTGCCGAAATTGCGACCCAGCGCCGCGCCGTCGCCGATCGCGCCCGCGCCGGAAAACTCCACCCCTCCGACCTCGCCGACGCCACCTTCACCATCAGCAACCTCGGCATGTACCGCGTGGACCAATTCACCGCCATCATCACTCCGCCGCAAGCCGCAATTCTCGCCGTCGGCGCCATCGCCGATCGGGTCGTAGCCGTAGCCGCCCAGCCCGCCGTCCGCCCCATGATGACCCTCACTCTCTCCTGCGATCACCGTGTCGCCGATGGCGCCCGCGCCGCCCAATTCCTCTCCGATCTCGCCGAAGCCATCCACGACCCGGCAAAACTGCTCCCCTTAGAATCGCGCCCCTGATCCCAACGCGGGGTAAATTCGTCTCAAAGAAGAATGGCAGGAGTCCATAAACCAAGTGTCGTGAGTTAGCTGCGGAGCCGTAACTTTGCGTCCTTCGCGGCAGTCCTTCGCGAACTTTGCGGTTTAAGATTTTAACCGCCGAAGTAGGATCGACCCCGTCCCGCGGAGACGAGACCCCTGCCCCTCGACGATTGTGAGGCCAGTCCTCCCGTCCTGAATCAGCAGCCGTGTCTTACCTTTGCGTCCTTCGTGGCAGTCCTTCGTGAACTTTGCCGTTTAAGATTTTAAAAGCCAGAGCAAGATTGACCCCGTCCCGCGGAACCGAGACCCCTGCTCCTCGCGATTGTGAGGCCAGTACTTCCGTCCTGAATCAGCCGCCGTGTCTTAAATCTTTGCGTCCTTCGCGGCAGTCCTTCGCGAACTTTGCGGTTTAAGATTTTAAAAGCTAGAGCAAGATTAACCCCGTCCCGCGGAGCCGAGACCCCGTGCTCTTCGCTTTGGCCAGCCTAATCGCGCTCTCCCCAGTTTCCCCTTGACACATTCGAGACTAACCCTGAAAATAGGCCCCCGACGGGCTTTGTGGGGCCGTTACCCTTCAGCCAGTCCCGGTTCTGGGGCTTCCATCTTAAGTTGTCGTGAGCCTTTGCACTCTCCCCCTGAGTGTTGGCGCAGTACATTCGCGCATTCTTGCGCTTGCTATTGGAGAATCTTGACTATGAGCAGCAGACTGTCGTTGGCGTTCGTTCTGGTACTTTTATCGCTAAGCGTCACCTTCGGGGCTTATCCGGTTTTCGCCCAGTCCTTCAGTTTTCCCGTGGGCGACTTCACCTCCACCAACGTGTGCGCCAATAGCAGCTCACCCGCGTCAACCTGCCAGGTCTTGACCAATGGCTTTCCATCCCAACCCCAGGTCATTACCGGTGGCATATTGCGCCTGACCTCCGCCAATTGGAACCAGCACGCGTCCGCCTGGTTCGCGCAGCAGCAGCCGCTCGCCACGGGATTCACCACCACCTTTCAGTTTCGAATCTCCAACACCAATTTATGTTTTCTCTGCAGTTTTCCCGCCGATGGCATGGCCCTCGTCATCCAGAACGATCCCGCCGGCACCGCCGCAATCGGCTATATCGGCAACGGCCAGAATATGGCCTACGGCAACAACGACGTCTCCACCGCCAGCGGTCCAGGCGAGGCCATCCTCAACAGCTTGGCCATTGAACTCGACACTCACCAGAACACCAACTACGGCGATCCCGACGGCAACCACATCGCCGTCCAAAGCTGCGGCCCCAACAACGCCAGCACCCTCTCGCCCAACAGCGCCGATCACGACTACATCTGCCCCAGCGGCAGCCCGGCGACTCTGGCTCTCCAAAGCCTGCCTTCTGGTTTGTCGCTCTCCGATGGCAATCTCCACACCATTACCGTGAACTATCTCCCGCCCGGAACCTGCACCACCGGCTGCAACAATCTCAGCGTGTATTTCGACAGCACCCCGATCCTGCAGACCACTCTCAACATCGCCCAGCAACTCAACTTGACCGCCGGCAGCACTGCCTATGTCGGCCTTACCGCCGCCACCGGTTCCCTGGTGGAAAACAACGACATCGCAAGCTGGTCCTTCAGCCAGTGGCCCTTGGCTCCCATCACCATCATTCAGCCCGTGCAGCCCACCGTTACCAACTTCAGCTATACCTCAAACCTCAACGCGGTCACCGATTATTCCCAAAGTGGCTTGCCCTCCAGTTCATTCTCGGGACTGTTCATGCAGGGAAGCGTTCAGACCATCACCGACCAGCAGTACTCCGATCTGGTCGCCAACACTCCTTTTCAAGGCAGCACCTGCCAGCACCAGGACACTGGCAACGGCAACTACTCTTGCGTGGTGACGACCGATCTCTGCACCACTCCCAGCAATTCCACGCCCGCCGGTACCAACTGCCTTAGCACTGGCACGAGTCCTCTCATCAACGTTTCCAACACCTACGACCTCGATCCCAGCCAAAAGGCTGTTTTGATGGCTCCCGGCTACATCATGGGCAAGGACACCGCCCTCAGTTGCGGTGCCAGCGCCGACAATACCTGCAAGGGACTGGTCAGCATCTTTACCAGCATCAGCGGCGACAAGACCAGCAGTGGCGGCAACACCGACAATTTCAATTCCATCCTCATTCCGATTTTCGGCGGCGTCCAGCCCAGCACCAGTGTCACCACCACTCCCCCTCTCAACAACGGATGGACCAACGGTCCTTTTACCGTCAATTTCAGCAGCATCGAGACCGTCCCCAGCGATAACACCAATCCCCCATCCACCCTACCCACCATTTCCTCCATCAACTATTCCGCCACCGGCAACAACTTGCCCAGTCCCGCCTCGGGGACCATCAGCGGAGCGACCGGTTCCGTCAATGTTCCCGCAACCGTGGCGGGCGCGACCGTGTTTACCTACGCCGCCACTGACAGCGCCCACATCATCGAGACTCTGTTCTCCAACAACGGCACGACCGTCAGCAGTGCCAGTCCCACCTTTACCATCAACGTCGATCTGACGCCTCCCACCGTCACTTGCACCGCGCCGGCCGTGGCGTGGCAACTCACCGATGTCAGCGTCCCCTGCACCGCCGCCGACACCGGCGGCTCCGGACTGGTTGGCCCCTCCTCTTTCAGCGTCTCGACCAATGTCCCTGCAGGTACTGAGACAAATGCGGCGCTGACCGTACCTCCCTTCGTCACCGTAAAGGATGTTGCCGGCAACACTTCCGCGCCCCAGCCAACCCAGGGCAACTTCGGGCCTTTTGATGTGGATAAGAAACCGCCCGTGATCGCCGGTCCCACGATTTCCCCGGCTTCGCCCACCTACGGCCAGACCGTCACCGCCAACTACAGTTGTACCGACGGCGGTTCGGGAGTCGTCCAGTGCGGACCTTCCGGCTCACCCACTTTCGCCGCCACCGCGAGCACAGGCACACTCAGTAGTCCCGCCCCCGGTTCCACCGGACCGCAAACCTTCACCGTGATCGCCCAGGATGCCGTCGGCAATCCGAGCACTCCCAGTACTGTGTCCTACACCGTCGCACAAGCCACGCCGACCATCACCTGGCCGGCCCCGGCTGCGATTACTTATGGAACCACGCTGACCCCCGCCCAACTGGATGCCACGGCCAGCGTCGCCGGAGCATTGGTCTACACTCCGCCATCCGGCACGATGCTGGCTGCCGGAAATCAGAATCTCTCGGTCAGCTTCACGCCCGCCGATACCACCGACTACACCACTGCCTCCGCGTCAGTAATTCTCACCGTCAACAAGGCCACGCCCGCGATCACATGGGTCAGTCCAGCCGCCATCACCTACGGGACCGCCCTTAGCCCAACCCAACTGAATGCCTCGGCCAACGTGCCCGGCACATTTGTCTACACTCCCGCGGCTGGCGCAGTGTTGGGAGCCGGAACTCAGACCCTCTCGGTTACCTTCACCCCCACCGACGCTAATGACTACACTACTGCCGCGGCCAGCACCACCCTGCTCGTAGGTCAGGCTAAGCCCACGGTCACTTGGGCCGCACCCGCCCCCATCACTTACGGAACCGCTCTGAGCGGCACGCAACTTGACGCCACCGCCAGCGTACCCGGAACGCTTGTCTACAGTCCGGCCGCCGGCGCAGCACCTGCCGCGGGAACCCAGACCTTGTCGGCCAATTTCACCCCGTCCGATACCACCGACTACACCACCGCATCCGCGACAGTAATTCTGGTCGTCAACAAAGCCACGCCCGCAGTCACCTGGGCCGCACCGGCGCCGATTACCTATGGGACGCCGCTCAGCGCAACCCAACTGAACGCCAGCGCCAACGTGCCCGGAACGTTCTCCTACACGCCCGCCGCCGGTATCGTGCTGGGCGCCGGAACCCAAACGTTATCGGTGACGTTTGCCCCCGCCGACACCGCCGACTACAACCCGGTCACCACCACAACCGCCATCACCGTGGGCAAAGCCACGCCCACGGTCACCTGGGCCACGCCGGCGCCAATTACAAACGGAACAGCGTTGAGTTCAACTCAGCTTGACGCCACCGCCAACGTGCCCGGAACCTTCACCTACAATCCCCTGGCTGGCACAGTGCTCGCAGCCGGCACTCATACCCTGTCGCTGAGCTTCACGCCCGCCGACACGGCCGACTACACCACCGCCGGCGCACAGGTCTCGCTGCTGGTCACAGAGCCCCAGATCAGCTTCTCGCCGTCGAGCATCGCCTTCGGCTCGGTCAAGGATGGATCGTCCGAAACCATCACCGTTACCGTTTCCAACCCCGGCACCGCCAGCCTCAAGATCACCAAGATCACTTGGGCGACTCCAAACGAGGACGACGATGAGTTCACCATCACCAACAACTGCACCTCCGCCGTCGCTCCCGGCGGCAAGTGTAGTTTCAGCGTGAAGTTCAGCCCCAATGAGATCGAGAGCTACAACTTCACCCTCAACGTCACCGACAACGCGCCCGGCAGCCCGCAGCAGATCCCGCTGACCGCCGCCGGCGTCAGGAAGTAGAAATAGAAGTAGTGGAAGTGGAAATAGAAGTGGAAGAAAAGTCGCGCCGCCCCATCCTGTCCTCCTTCTTCGCGGATAGGATGGCCGCACCGTCCCAAAACAAATGCGGCCCGGCCAGCCACCGGACCGCATCGCAACGTGGATTCCTGTTCTGCGGCGGCCAGCGGCCCTGTTTCTCGCTCCGAAGAGCAAGAGGGGGAGGAGGCCGCAACGCCCGGGCAACCAGTTCGCGCTCTCGCGCTTCCCGAATGTCCCCCGGCTGTTCACTCAAGAATCGCCGGTCGTCGCTGGCTCTGCCGCAATCATTCAGCAAGCTCAGGAACGCCCACGTTTTTCGCTGAGCCCAACTCTCCGGCAGATTCTTGCCCCTCGCAATAGAAAAAATTCAAGCCCTTGTGCAGAAACTGTGGAGGATGCGACTTCCCTGTGGATCACCGAGGAAAACTAAGAATAAAAACTGGCCCTCCTCTTGCCGCTAACAACAGCGGACCCGCCGGGCGGCAAAAAGCGCGAGCCTCAGAATGACAACGCGAAAACCATCCCCTTCACTTCCCCCCCGGCTCCTCGTCCCGCTTCTGCGCACGCGGATAATTCCCCTCCATGTACCGCCGGGCAAAGTTAAAGGCCGCCTCCATCCGCGCCAGCGCGCCCGTAGTATGCGTCGCCGCCACCGGCGCATCCGCCCCGTCCTCACCCGGAACATCGGCGCTCGGAGCCTCCTCAGAGACTTCGTCCTGAGAACCCTGCGACGCTTCCCGCAGCAGATCCCACGCCTCGCGGTACTCCTCGTACTTGGCCTCGCCTGAATTCGAGCACAGAACCAGCGTCACCCTGCCCGCGAATTTGTCCACTGGGACGATATACCACGCATCTTCTGGAATCACGTATGCCGCCACGAAATCAAACGATCCCGGCGAATACGCTTTGTTGTTCCGTTTCACCGTGCACCCGTAGCCGCCGCCCATTTCCGCAATCGTGGATTTGACCTGCACTCCCACAAAGTGTCCCGGACGCCCCACCACAAAATCGTAGCTCCTCGAATCTCCCCACGGCTTGCTCACCGCCAGGCCCAGCTCGCCCGCCCGCGCCATAAAAACCGACTCCACCCACTCCCCGCGAGCCTTCGGCTCCTTGATAACCTTCGCCTTCCGCCTCTTCATTCCCCCACCTCAGACCAGAAAAGCGGCCTCCGCGGAAATCTCGCGAATGCCGCCTTATGTTTCTATTCGACAGGAATGAAAAGTTGAAGGCAAGAGAAATGCAGGCAAAAGTGGAGCGATTCCCAAAATGGGAATGTGCAATCCAGACGGGGGTGGCCCACTCAAGCCCGATTTTGGCTTGAGTGGGGATGTTCACACGTCACAGACATCGTCTGCCCGACAAACTAAATTGTCCTCATGCCTTGGGGACTGAGACGTTTTCACGAGACTGGCCAAAGTCATTTCGTGACCTTCTGCTGTTACCATCGCCGTCGCTTGTTTACAACAGACGCAAGCCGCCGAATCTTTGAGTCAGCCCTGGAACGAGTGCGGCGCAGTTACAAACTCTGCATTTACGGATACGTAGTCATGCCCGAGCATGTCCACCTGCTGCTGAGCGAACCGCAACGGGATACGCTGGCCGATGCCCTGAAGTCGTTAAAGCAAGGAGTATCGCGACGTTTGATCGGCACTGCAGAGCATTTCTGGCAAAAGAGGTACTACGACTTCAATATTCGAAATTACCCGCAGTTTGTGGAGAAGCTGCGCTATATCCATCGCAATCCGGTGAAGCAGGGGCTATGCGAACGCCCGGAGGACTGGGAGTGGAGCAGTTTTCGCGACTACGCGACCGGCGCTGACGGACGCGTAGAGATCGAATCAGAATGGACCGCCCGAAGACGCGACCGAGCGGCGGGAACACTTTGTGCAGCTGTAGAACTGCCCCACTCAAGCCAAAACCACGCTTGAGTGGGCCATGCGTCCGTTGGGTCCCCGGCCAGCAACTGGTTACGATGGTGGCATGCAACTTTGGTTCATGGAGTAACCGCAGATCGCTCCACTGATCGAGCAGCTCGCCAGAGACCCGCTGGAATCAGTTACAGAGGCACTGACTTGCATATTGGATTTGCAACTTCCTGTCGGGAACGCGCCTGTCGTAACTGGCGCGAACGAAACTCCTCCACCTACCGTGATGCTTACACTTGTGGTTGTTCCGTTGTCATTTCCCGTTCCGTTCACCGTTATATTCGGATCGCCATTAAAGATGAGGGTGCCGTCAGAACAGCTAGCTGGTGTCGCGGTAACACTGATACTGTTATTACCACTGCTTGCGGAAACCGCAATCGTACCCCCGTCCGGACATGTATAGGTGTATGTGGACGAGGAAGCATCCGGTGTTTGTGTATATGAGTGGTTTTTGTTCTTGGCGAGAAGAGCCGGCCAACCGGATTTGTGGACAGCGTCTGACCCGCTGCCCGAATCGCCTGCAATAGCGGTGAAGACATCAGTAAATACTTCACCCCCGAGTTGTTGAGCCTGGGTTTGCGTTAGGTGGTTCGGATTGGGATTGGAACTACTACCGCAGCCAACAAGTAGCAAAACCGATCCAATAAGCAAAAACGTTAACGCTTTACTTAAGAGCGACATACACATCCCCCTTGCCCGCCAAAGCAGGGCGCTTAAGTGTACTTGTCAAGGTTGCTTCCCGCAAGGCATACCTTTCGTTATCACCTTATTACGAAGACCGATTTTGGACGGGTGGCCCACTCAAGCCCGCCTTTGGCTTGAGTGGGGCAGTTATGTGGCTGGGAATTCTCGGGGACTCGGAAGAACAAAAAGGGCGGACTGCTCCACCTTCCGCGGTTTTCGAGGGCGGCACGCGCGCAAAAAGCCAAAGCCCCGAGATTCACTCGGGGCTTTTCAGAATACAAGACGGCGTTTGCCAAACACTACTATGATAAATCGGTGACGCTGATTGTCAAGAAACTCTGGTGTCGAGTAACCCGAGGAGGGCAAGGGAGTCGAACCCTAGTGGCTGCTAAGCCACTCGACATTTGGCAAACGCCGTCCAGTACCGGCAATACCCTCCTAAACGCCGTTCGCCACGCCTCGATTCTAGTTCCCTGACACCAAGGCAAAGCTCGAATTTTGAACAGATTCTTAGAATCTCGTCCCAATTTGGGACCAACAAAAGGGCGCGATTCGCTCGCGCCCCAATTCTGCATTCCGACTTCTTACTTCTGACTTATCCGCGTGAATCCGCGTGAATCCGCGGCGATGAAGTTCAGTCCCTCACCCCATCCATAAACGCGCGCAGCTTTCGCGAGCGCGACGGATGCCGCAACTTCCGCAGCGCCTTGGCTTCGATCTGGCGGATGCGTTCGCGAGTTACTGCGAAGCTCTGGCCGACTTCTTCGAGCGTGTGCTCGCTGCCGTCTTCGAGGCCGAAGCGCATCTTGATTACTTTTTCTTCGCGCGGGGTCAGCGTGCGCAGGACCTGTCCTGTCTGGTCCTTGAGATTCACGTTGATCACCGCCTCGGCCGGCGAAACGACCGCGCGGTCTTCGATGAAGTCGCCCAGATGCGAATCTTCCTCTTCGCCGATCGGGGTTTCGAGCGAGATTGGTTCCTGCGCGATCTTCAGCACCTTGCGCACTTTCGCGACAGGAATGTCCATGCGCTTGGCGATTTCTTCCGACGTCGGCTCGCGTCCCAGTTCCTGCACCAACTGCCGCGACGTCCGGATCAGCTTGTTGATGGTTTCGATCATGTGCACCGGGATGCGGATGGTGCGGGCCTGGTCGGCAATGGCGCGGGTGATGGCCTGCCGAATCCACCACGTGGCGTAAGTCGAGAATTTGTAGCCGCGGCGGTATTCGAATTTGTCCACGGCCTTCATCAGGCCGATGTTGCCTTCCTGAATCAGGTCGAGGAACTGCAGTCCGCGGTTGGTGTATTTCTTGGCGATGGAAACCACCAGGCGAAGGTTGGCCTCGATCAACTCGCGCTTGGCCTGCTCCGCGTCCATGTCGCCCTGGATGATCTCGCGCTGGGTGCGCTTGAGCTCCTGAAACGACACGCCGGTTTCCACTTCCAGCTTTTCCACTTCGCCGCGGATGGCGCGCGCCTGCCGGCGATATTCTTTTTTCTGTTCTTCACTGCGGGTGGCGTCGGCCTTGCGCTCCAGGTTCTGCACCTGGCGGTCGAGCGAACGCATGCCGTCGACCGTTTTGTTGACCCGCTCGATGAGCCGCTTGCGCTCGTTGTTGGTGAAGCCCAACAGGCGCACCGCCATTGAAACGCGAATGATGGCGCGAGCCAGCTTGCGGCGCGCGCGGCGATGGTCCTTGGGACGCTTCTTCTGCGAGACCGCAATGTACTTTTCTTCCTGAACGTTGGCCTTTTTGTACAGCTTGGCCATGTCGTCAATCTTGCCAGTGAATTCGTTCAGGCGGTTCTGCAGAATCTCGTCGGTGATCTCCTCCTCATCGAAGGTGACCACTTCCTTGATCGAGCGCACGCCTTTTTTGAGGTCTTCGCCCATGGCCAGCAGTTCGCGGATCACGATGGGTGACCGCGACAGGGCCTTGAGCACGCGCACCTGGCCGCGCTCGATGCGCTTGGCGATTTCCACTTCGCCTTCACGCGTCAGCAGCGGCACGGTGCCCATCTCGCGCAGATACATGCGGACGGGATCGTTGGTTTTTTCGAGTGCCCCGGGGCTGAGGTCGAGCTCTACATCTTCGCCCTCTTCGCCTTCCTCGAATTTCTTGTCGAGCGAAGGCAGCTTGGGGCCCTCCAGAACGTCAATTCCTTGCGTACCGATCGTGGTCAGCAGATCATCCAGGTCTTCGGGACTGTGCACATCGTGCGGTATGAGGTCATTGACCTGGTCATACGTCAGGTATCCCTTTTCCTTGCCTGTATCGATCAGCTTTTTTATGTCGTCGAACTTATCGTCGAGGGCCAAGAGGTTTCCTTAAAAACTCAATTTCGCTCACGCTTAATGCGTGTGGCAATGTTGCGATAGGTGGGAATCTGGGGTATTGCGGGATTGTGCATCTAGCACAAACTTACAGAGTTTAGCACATAAGTGCCGCGCCGTCTATCGGTTGCCCGCCCCGCCGCCCTTCCGCCCGCGCTATCTCTAATTCCTCTAGATACTTAGATGGTTTTGGAGGCCATTTTGTTTCAGGCAAGTTTCTTGTTTCCGATGGTTTTCAGCCCCTCTTCGGCAAGGCTGGGATCGCGCAGGGCCCGGCTGATGCGCTCTAGTTCGGCCAGCAATTCGCGCAGGCGATCTTTGTTGGCCGCGAGATTCGCTGCCAAGGCGGGCTGCTTGAGTTCGCGCTGCACTGCGGCCTGACGCCGGCGCAGGTGAATGCGGCGCAGGGCGCGGACCGCCGACTCGAGAAGGTCAGGCGTAAGTTCGTCATCCTCCTTGAGAAGAATCGAAGCCAGCTGACGGCGATCGCTTTCCGTGGCGGGCACCTCGAGAACATCGGCGACTTCCGGTCCGGCGTTGAGTAAGGATTCGGCCAACGATTCGGTGGCGAGGCCGCGGTGCAGGGCTTCGCTCTGCAGCACGAAGGCCGCCTGGCGGGCGGGATCGAACTCTTCTTCGGCGCCGTCGCGCGTCGAAAGATGCTCTTCGCCGGGCTGCATCTGCCGGGCCGAAGCAAGGGCGCGGATCAGAATCTTTTCAGCGTCGGTGACTTGCGCCTCGGCCGGGGATTTGACCGTGGCCGCCGAACGGGACACGGCGACGTGCCGGAGTTCCTGACGCAGCACGGGAGAATCGATGCCGAGCTTCTGCGCGATTTCCTGGGCCAGTTCATCGCGCACGATGCGGCTGGGAACGCGCTGAATGTGAGGCAGAAGGTACTTGAGCGCCTTGTCTTTTCCCTCGCCGCTGCGCACGGGGAACTGCGAGCGCGCGCGGTCGATCAGGTAATCGAAATATTTCTGCGAGTGTTTGAGGGCAAACGCATATGCGTCCTTACCTTTCCGGCGGATGAAGAGATCGGGGTCAAAGCCCTGCTCCAGAGTGAGCACTTGGATCTCAAACTCTTCTTCGACGAGCAACCCCAGCGTACGCTCTGTGGCCTTCGCGCCCGCCGTATCGGGATCAAAGTTGACGACGATCTTCTTGCTGAAGCGACCGAGCAGCTTGGCTTGCAGCTCGGTGAAGGCGGTGCCGGAGCTGGCAATCACGTTGTGGAATCCGGCGGCGAAAACCGAGATGCAATCCATCTGGCCTTCGACCAGGATGGCGTAGTTCAGCGCGCGGATTGCTTCCTTCGCCAAGTCGAGATTGAACAGGACGCGGCTTTTGGAATAGATGGCGGTTTCGGGAGAGTTCAGATATTTCGGGCCGGATTTTTCGTCGGTGGCCAGGGTGCGCCCGGTGAAGGCGATGACTTTGGCGGTTTCGTTGGCGATGGGGAACAGGACGCGGTTGCGGAATTTGGAATACATGGAAGCGGACGTCGGACCTCGGACCTCAGACCTTGGTCCCTTCGACTCGCTCCGCTCGCTCAGGGCAGGCTCTTGGGCGTTAGCGCCTTGCAGGGGGGGAGAGTCAAAGTCCCCGCCCTGTCCGTCCACAGAACGGACGGACAAGGACGGGGCACCCTCGGTGGGACCGGGTGGCTGAGGTCTGAGGTCTGAGGTCTGAGGTCCGTCTTGGTGCTTCCAGGAAAACAGGCCGCTCTCGCGCAGGACTTCGTCGCTGAACTCTTCTTTCAGGCGATCGCGGAGGAGGAAGCCGGAGTCGGGGGCGTAGCCGATGCGGAAGCGGGCAATGGTTTGTTCGTCGAGGCCGCGGCCTTTGAGGTATTCGCGGGCGCGGGCTCCCTCGGGACGGCGCAGGGATTCCTGAAAAAACACGACGGCGCGCTCGTGCACCTGGAGCAACTGGGCGCGCAGGCGAGCTTCTTTGGCCTCGCCCGCGGTGGCATACGTGGTTTTGGGGAGCGGGATGCCCAGCTTCTGCGCGACCAGGCGCACGGCTTCGGGGAAGGTGATGTTTTCGATTTTCTGGATAAACGCGAACACGTCTCCGGACGCGCCGCAGCCGAAGCAGTGATAGAACTGGCGGGTGGCGTGTACGGAAAACGACGCTGTTTTCTCGCCGTGAAAGGGACACAGTCCCGAGAAGTTCTGCGCTCCGGCCTTTTTCAGCTTGACGTAGTCGCCTACGATGCGGACGATATCGGCCTGCTGCTTGACGGTGTATGCGAAATCGCCAGGGTTGGCCATTGAGGGGCAGAGTTCTCCGAAGGAATTGTGAGCCAGAAAAGGGCTGAGTGGAATATAGCGGAGGGGGAATGTTGTGGAGAAGCTGTGGGAATCGCGGGTTATCGGTTGAAAGGGAGGGAAAACGCGGGCTGCAAACGCAGAGGGGGTCGACGCTCGCGCACGGCTCGTCGGGCACGATTCCCAACTCAGAGCGCATCTTCAATGCGCCGGGCAGCTGTTGTCGCGGCGCATCAGTCATCTAAATCGATTCGTATAGGGAGGAGTTGCGTCCCGAATAGACGCACGGCTCGCGCATTCCCGGCGCTGCCTGGCAACTGATTTGCCAACCAGCGTTGGCGCTCACGCGGATCATCGTCGGGGAGCAGATGAGCAGTGCCGGTGTGCCATCGCATCCGTAATCCTTCACGCAGTTTCAGACGCACATGCGGGTGATGCTCGATGTTGCGGACATATCCAGCCTTCATTCCATGCTCCGCTACGAGCCAGAACTGGTTTCCGACATGTCCATCACCCACTGGCGTGCGGCGGGGCTTTCCCGTCTTCCGTCCTTTCGTTTCCAACAACGCGTATCCCGGCAGCGGGAGACCCATCGCAAGCGCGAGCTTGACTGGCGGGTTGAAAAGATACTTCTGAAGTGTGTGAACGACCTGATGCTTCATTTTGGGCTTCGTCCGGCCTTAACAATCACGCCTGCGCATACCAGAGCGAGTGCGGCGACCAGCGGCGGCCACTAAAGGCACTGAGTTCCAGTCCACTGATGCAGGCACGTTGGGCAGACGCCTCCCGTATCCAACGCACTACCCGTATCCATTTAGTTCTGCCGAATGGAGCTTCGGAGCAAAACCAATGGCAGGCTACGCCAGCTCCACTTCAATTCTCTTGGCCGCGCGGTCCAGTTTGGCGATGCGAAAACTGCGGATCTGCCCGGCTCGGGCGGGTTCGGCCTTGGGCGGGGCTCCGGCGCCGGTTTTCCAGCGAGCCTGCAGCATTGAACTCAACGAAGACAAGTCCGCCTTGGCATCTGGCTTAGGTTCGGGTTTCGGCGCAACTGCCGCTGCCGCAGCCGTGCAGGTGGCGTGGATGCCTTCTCCCAACTCCACGCGTGCCCGGCTGCCGGAATCGTCCATCATGCGGCCGGTGACAACGTCGCCTTCGTTGTGCTCAGCCAGATACTCATCGATGCCGGTCGGCACCAGTTGCTTGATGCTCAGGCGCATCTGGCGCTTCTCGGGATCAATGGCGATTACCTGGGCCTGGACGACCTGGCCGACGCGCAGTACATCGGCGGGCTGGTTGATGCGTTTTTCGGCGCTGATCTCGCTGACGTGGACCATGCCTTCAATGCCCTCAGCAAGCTGCACGAAGGCACCAAACTTGGTTAGGCTGGTAACCGGGCCTTCGATCGCTGAACCTACCGAATAGCGTTGTGCGATGTCAGCCCAGGGATCTCCCAGAGCCTGTTTGAGTCCGAGCGAGATGCGGTGCTCTGCCGGATTGATGCCCAGAATCACGGCTTCGACGGTCTCGCCCGGTTTGACTACGTCGCTGGCTTTTCGGACCTTGCCGCGGGCCCAGGACATTTCCGAGATGTGAATGAGACCTTCGATGCCCGGCTCAAGTTCGACGAACGCGCCGAATTCAACCAGGCGCGTCACCGTGCCGCGAACGCGGTCGCCAACGTTGTACTTTCCCGCAACCGCATCCCAGGGATGCGGCTGAAGCTGCTTCAGGCCCACGGAGATGCGGCGCTTTTCCGCGTCGGCCGCGAACTTGAGCACCTTCACTTCGATCTGCTGGCCCACCGAGAGTACGTCGGCCGGCTTGTTGACGCGGCCCCACGAAATGTCGCTGACGTGCAGCAGAGCATCTACTCCGCCCACATCCACGAACGCGCCGTAATCGGTGAGGCTGCGCACTGTGCCGCCGACGGTCGCGCCTTCTTCAATCTGCGAGTAAAGGCGATCCTTGGCGGAACGTTCTTCTTCCTCGGCGACGACGCGGCGATCGACGACCACGTCTTCATCGGTCACGTCGAGCTTGATGATGCGGCAGCGAATCTCCTGGCCGACCAGATTCTCCATCTCGGCCGCATCGCGCACGCCGCTGCGCGAAGCAGGCATAAACGCACGCACGCCCACGTCCACGCTGAAGCCGCCCTTGATCACGGCCGTTACCGTACCCAGCACAGCCGCCTTTTCGGCGAAAGATTTCTCCAGCGCCGTCCAATCCATGGGCCGCTCGACTTTGAACTGGGAGAGTTCGTAATAGCCGTCCGGATCGCGGCCTTTGACGGTTACGAGGAATTCGTCGCCGGGCTGCAAGGTTTGGCCATGCAATGCCGCCAGCGGCAGGATGCCTTCCGACTTGTATCCGATGTCGAAGAAAACCGACTCAGGGGTGACGGAAATGACGGTGCCTTGCAGTTGCTTGCCGCCTTCCGTCTTGTGGGAATGAGTCTTCTGGTACTGGGAGAAAATGTCGCCGAAGGATTCTGCGGTTTCAGCCGGGTTTTCTGGAGTTTCGGGATTGGAAGTCAATGGGTCAGCCATGAAAGGTACAGCCCTCATCTGAGGATCGAATTCATTAGGATAACACCGCGCCCTGCGCCATAACGGAAGCTGCGCCTAATGTCCCACCCACTGCGGATCGTCTTCCGGTTCGACGATCTGGCCGTCGCGCATGTGAATGATGCGGTCGCCATACTTCGCGGCCTCGGGATTGTGCGTGATCATCAGAACGGTCTGCCTAAGTTCCTGGTTGGAGCGGCGCAGCATGCTGAGCACGATGTCGGAGTTTTCCGAGTCCAGGTTGCCGGTGGGTTCGTCGGCGAGCACCACGGCGGGCTTGTTGATCAGCGCGCGCGCCAGGGCTACCCGCTGCTGCTCACCTCCGGAAAGCTCCGACGGACGATGCCCGAGGCGCTTCGTCAGTCCGAGCAGGTCGGTGATGCGGTTGAAGTGCGCCGGATCGCGATCGCCGTTGCCCGAGATTTCCTGCGCGATCAGGATGTTGGAGCGGGCATCGAGCGTGGGCAGCAGATTGAACTTCTGAAAGACGAAGCCGATCTTGCGCTTGCGCATGCGAGTTCGTTCCGCGTCAGAGAGCGCGGCCAGGTCGTCGCCGTCGAGGATCACATTGCCGCCATCGGCGCGCGTCAGCCCGCCGAGAAGATAAAAGAGGGTAGACTTTCCGCTGCCCGACGGCCCTACTACGCTGACAAATTCTCCCTTTTGTATGCCGAAGGAAATGCCGCGCAGCGCCTGGACTTCAACTCTGCCCACGTGGTACGTCTTGCGCAGATTTCTCGCTTCGATGAATGCGGTTTCGATGGATGCAGGGGCCATGCCTGATAAGAATCTTACACGAACGGCGTCCGGTACAAAGGCACACTGTGGCACTCGTTAAACTGTCTGGAGAGCCGTCTCAGGCGACGCCGACTTGGTGCGGAACCGGCGCGGGCCGCTGCTGCATGCGCTTGGGTCCGCGCTTCCGCACCAGTAACAGGCGAACGCGCTCCAGCAGATCCACCGGCGCATACATCCCTTTGGTGAGGAAAATGTCCGCCTGCGAATCATGGTCGTAGATGCGGACTTTGCTGGAGATGAGGATGGCAGGAGTGTGGGGCGACAATTCCTTGATGCGGGCGATCAGCTGCGGGCCGTCGAGTCCGGGCATCGCCATGTCGGCGATCACCAGATCAATGCCACCCTGCAGGAAGCGATCCAGAGCTTGCTCGCCGCGAGAGAAGCTGGCCACGCGGTAGCCTCGCGTCTCCAGCATGATTTTGCGGTGGGATAGAGACTGTTCGTTATCGTCTACACACAGAATCGTGCGCTTCGGTTTCATCAGCCGTATGCAATCTATTGGGGGCGATGGGAACGGCGCGTCGCGAAACCAACAGAACCTTTTCTCAATATGAAGAATTTCAGAACGCGATTGAATGCTAACGGGAAGCGAGGGTCGCTGTAAAGTGCCGCCGACGATAATGGAACCTTCTAGCCATTGATTTCCCCGCGAGAGAGTGCGCCACAGCGTTTACCGTGGCTTGCGGAGCATGCGTCAGAAAAAAGCCTCGCCGCGCATGACTTCGACGGCGTTGCCGCCGACGCGTACGTTAACTACACGGTTATCGTGGCGCGAGGCGCGCACAAAAATCCTGCTGGGCCGCTCGATCTCAATGCCCTGCTCGATGAGGACGCGCTGGTCCGGTTCCGCCACGCCGTGCGCCACCATCCACGCCGCCGTGCAGCCCGCCGCCGAACCGGTGGCCGGATCATCGCCGTTGTAGAAAAGCATGCGGGCGTGCAAACGGGCCGCGGGATCAACGGTTTCACGCGCCACGAAGTAGAAGAACTTTCCGCCCGTTTTCTCCAGATAGTCATTCGCCCCGCTCAAATCCATCCGCAGATTCTGAATCACGGGGAGCGATTTCAAGGGCGTAACGGTGAAGGCCATGCCTGTCGAAACCGTCTCGATGGGCAAAGATGGATCGAAGTCCTCCACGCTCAATCCCGTAGCCCGCGCGACGGCCTCGCGGTCATGCTGAATTCCAAACACCGGATCGATCTGCGTCATCTCGCCAAAGGTTGGCTGGCCCGAAGTCTCTTCAAATCGCACCGGCACCTTCCCCACATTCAACTCAAGCGCAATCTCTCTCGCACGGTTCTCGCCGCGGAATGCGAAAGCGGTTCCCAGCGTAGGATGGCCGGCAAACGGCAGCTCTTCCTGCACCGTGAAGATTCTCACCCGCACTCCGCGCTCGCGCTCAACCTCCTCGCTGCGGGGAAAAATGAAGGTCGTCTCCGAGAGATTCATCTCCTTTGCGAGCGACTGCATTTCGGCATCGCTCAGCCCGCGAGCATCCGCAAAAACTGCCAGAGAATTTCCCTCCAGAGGGTTGGAGGAGAAAACATCCCACTGCGCCATTGCGAATCGTCGCTGTCTGCTCATTCCGTCCTCAAAGAAAGGGGGATTTCCTGTGCCACAAGAGCGATGACGCCAACGCCGCTCGCGATGCAGAAAAGATGCAGACATCTGGTTTTCCGCGCGCCGGCCGTTTGACAGTGATCTTCGACGCCTCTATCCTAATTGCATGTCTTTTCCCTCCACCTGTGCCATGTGTTGTTGTCAACGCCTGGCGCGTGGGTAAGGGAAATCCGCAAGAGTTTCCGACCCACCCCATGAAGAAGCGGGTGGGTTTTGTTGTTTTTATCCGCTTAGAGAAAGTCTGAGAGCTGGGGTGGGCCAACTCTCCGGAATCTTGACCAAATTGAATTCACGAAGGAGAAACCTATGACGACCGCGACCTTGAGCGAAACTTACAGCGTTCCCCGCATCAACGATACTGCCCCCGATTTCACGGCCGAGACCACGCAGGGCACGATTCGCTTTCATGAATGGATTGGCGACGGCTGGGCCATCCTGTTCTCGCATCCCAAAGACTTTACTCCCGTCTGCACCACTGAACTCGGCTACATGGCCAAGCTGCAACCGGAGTTCGCGAAGCGCAACACCAAGATCATCGGACTGAGCGTAGATCCTGTGTCCAGCCACAGCAAATGGGAGCACGACATCGAAGAAACGCAGGGCGCGAAAGTGACGTACCCCATGATCGGCGACCCGCAACTGAAAGTCGCCAAGCTCTACGGGATGCTGCCTGCCGGCGCCGGCGAGAGTTCCGAAGGCCGCACCCCCGCCGACAATGCCACCGTGCGAACCGTCTTCGTCATCGGCCCCGACAAGAAGATCAAGCTGCAATTGAGCTATCCCATGAGCACTGGGCGCAACTTTGACGAGATCCTGCGCGTGCTCGACTCGATGCAACTGACCGCCAAACACCAAGTCTCGACGCCAGTGAACTGGAAGCCGGGCGATGACGTGATCATCAGCGGCGCGGTCTCGAACGAAGAGGCGGCCAAGAAATATCCCAACGGATGGAAGACACTGAAGCCCTATCTGCGGGTAGTAGCGCAGCCGAAGTAGTGAGGACGGACCAGACGCAGAAAGAGGAAAGGAACCAGCCACGGATTGCGCCGATCCCGGCGTGATTATTGCACGGTAAGTGTGACGGTGCCGGTAGCTGCGGTCGAGCCTGAAGTGCCGGTTACAGTGATGGTATAGGTTCCTGGAGTAGTACCACCTGTGCCACCGTTGCAGGTGGGGGAGCCACCACTGCCGCAAGCCGGGAACGCGGCTGCCAAAGCGAGGAGCAGCACCAGCATGCCGAGCGCGGTCCGCCGACCGCGCCGCCTTGCCGGTACTCCAAGAAAAAGTACGCAGGCCAGACCCGCACTGCCTCCTATGTACCAGGGAGCTGCGCGCCTTACTTGAGATGCCTGGCCGCAACCGGCGGCTGCGGTGGTGGTGGTGGTGAGGGTCGCCGTACCGGAGGCCGGGCCGGTAATGTTCACCGGGCTGGTCGAACCGAAACTCAAGGTCGGCGGATTCTGTGCGTTGCTGGGGCTCGATGTGACCGCAGCCGTCAGCGTCACGCTGCCCGTGAAGCCTCCGCTTGGCGTCACCGTGATCGTCGAAGTGTTGCCGGTGGTCGCGCCGGCTGTGACAGTCACCGGTGTGCCGATGATGGTGAAACTGGGGCCTGACGCGTTTGTAACTGTGACCGAGACAATGCCTATGGCATCCACGCCGCCGGTCGCGGCATCGTCAAAGTATGCCTGCAATGAGTCAATCCCAACGGGCAGCGATCCAGCGGGGATGGTGATGGTTGCGCTGCCGCCGGTCAGCGCCGTGCTCGCAGAGGAATAGCCCGCAGTGGAGTAGTAGCCGTTGCCGAACAGCATCACCGTGCCGTTTGGTATGGGATTGCCGCTTCCAGCACTGACGGTGATAGTGACCGTCAGAGCTTGCGCCGAGGTAATGCTGGTCGCGGATGGCACTACGGACACTACTAGTGTGCCCGCGTTTACGTAGACCATGGAGGGTGCGCTTACCGCGGCGTAGGTATTGTCGCCTAGATAGTTCGCCATCAAGTTGATGTTGAAGCCAGTCGTCATGGTCCCGGCGGGGACGGTAATAGTTGCGTTGCCGCCACTCAGCGTCGCTGCGGCGGAAGTGTAGCTGCCGTCGGTTAGCGTGACCGCGCCGGTTGGCGTCGGATAGCCGGGCCCACTGGTGACGACGATTGCCAGCGATATGGGCTGCGACTGGGCCTCCGCCAAGTTGATGCTTGATAGGGATGGCGTCACCCATACAACCGCAGCGAGCACCTGGACCGAAGCCAGCCCCGAGGCAAAGTTGTAAATAGAGGAACTCGCTGCATCCGGGACATAGTTGGCCGCCAGCAAGTCCGGCGAAAGTGCATTATATGGATAAGGCTCGCCCAGCAAAGCTCCGCCGGGAATATCAATGGTCGCGCTGCCGCCGCTGAGGGCTGCTGCCGCGGAGGAATAAGTGCCGCTGGCCAGCGTCACCGTGCCGGTCGGCGTCGGGCTGCCGCTTGCACCGCTGACGGAGATCGTCACCGGCAACACCTGCCCTGAGGTGATACTCGTCAAAGCCGGAGTCACCGTCACCGTGGGCGTGGTTGTGGTGGAGGTCCCGCCCATGTTCAGTTTGGCTACAAATGCGTTTTGGGGCGAGCGAATCGTCGTCTGGAAGACTCCTGCGGTGACTGGAAAATCAGAGGATGAAGCCGAGCCAGTGACGTAAATGTTGCCGGAACCGTCCAGAGCCAACGCGTTCGACTGGTCGCCTGATCCGAACTCCACAAGTCCAACGGTGTCGTACGGGTTAATGCCGTTTCCGCCCAGGTAGGTGGAATCGACCAGCGCGCTGCCGGCGGAGTTCAGTTCGGTAATAAATGCGTTGTAGCCGCCGATGCAGCCGCCTACACAACCAGGTTGGTCATTATTGGTCGTCTGGTAGGCTCCCTGCGTCACCGGAAAATCTGTGGAGGCGGTGGACCCAGTTACATACGCATTGCCAGAACCGTCGATGGCCAGCCCGCTCGCCTGGTCTCCGCCGGCGAAACCGAGGGTTGGACTCGCATTAACGATGCCACCACTCCCGCCGAGATAAGTCGAATAGACCAGCGCTGTGCCGGTTGGATTCAGCTTAGTGACGAATGCGTTGGGGACATCATATTTGCTTGCTGTGCCGTGGTTCGTCGTCTGGAAGGCTCCCGGGGTCACGGGAAAGTCGGTGGACTGGGTAGTTCCTGCCACATATACATTGCCGGAACCATCCACAGCCACAGCGGATGCCTTATCCCCAGCGCAACATGCGCCGGTCCCGCTTCCGCCGAGATAAGTGGAATAGACCAGCCCGCTGCCCGTGGAATTGAGTTCGGTGACAAATACGTTGTTAAAACTATTCGCCGCAGCTTTATTCGTCGTCTGGAAGACCCCAGGTGTAACCGGAAAGTCAGTGGAGGACGTCGCTCCCGTTATGTAGGCATTATCTGAGGCGTTCACAGCCAACACGGTCGTGCTGCCCGACCCGTACTTATCGCCGATCATACCCAGGTAGGTAGAGTAGACCAGCGCCGTGCCAGTCGGGTTCAGCTTGGTGACGAATGCGGATTGTCCGGGACTCGTTGTCAGGAAGGCTCCCGGGGTCACCGGAAAATCGGTGGAGACAGCCTCCCCAGTTACATAGGCATTGCCCGAGTTGTCCAGAGCCAGCCCGCTTCCTTGGTCTCCGGCCGGCGACCCAGAGAGGTTGACGCCTCCGCTCCCGCCCAGGAAGGAGGAGTAGACCAGAGCAGTGCCAGTCGGGTTGAGCTTGGCGACGAATACGTTGTTAAGGCCATTCGCCGCAGCATGATTCGTCGCTTGGAAGACCCCAGGCGTCACTGGAAAATCGGCGGAGTAGGAGGATCCGGTTATGTACGCATTGCCGGAATTGTCCACCGCCAGCGCTGACGCTTGGTCGCCTCCGTTGCCAGAACCGCTCCCGCCCAGGTACGTGGAGTAGAGCAGCGCCGTGCCGTTCAAATTCAGCTTAGTGACGAATGCGTTAAGACCATTCGCCGTAGCGTGATTCGTCGTCTGGAAGGCTCCCGGGGTTACCGGAAAGTTGGCGGAGGTCGTCCAGCCAGCCACATACACGTTGCCTGCGCTATCCACGGCGATCGCATTGCCTGCATCGGCGCCGCTCCCGCCCAGATAGGTGGAATACGCCAGCACCGGATCGATCACCAGCACTTTGGCGTGGTTGTAGCTTCCCAGCCGGAATCCCACGGTATGCTTCGCCAGCACGAAGTCGCCCGCAATCGAACGGCGGTTTCCGTCCACAATCTGATAGACCAACGGCTTGCGCAAGGTCAGCGCGCCATTCGCAGTGGTGACCACCACATCTCCGTTCGCCGCAAGATGCAGTTCCTTCGCGCCGGAAAACTGTAGCCGAACGGACTTCGGCTCCGCACCGGGGGCGACCACGAAGTCATACTCGAGCTGCCGCTGGTTGCCGTAGTAGACCAGATCAATACCGGGATAGACGCCCGTGTAGCGTACTTTGGCGTAAGTGGGAACGCTGGTGTGCCACCGGGCCGGATCGTTGCCGATAAAGTAGTTGGCCGTGCCGGGTAAGGGCTCCTCGCCCGTCGGCTCCGCCTTGCCGGTCGCACCAGCCAGTCGCATTCGCACCACGTCGGGCGCGAATTCCACAGATTTCGCGAGAGGGCGGCGCTTGCGCTGCAAACCAACTCGCACTGCGCCGGGAGCCGGGCTGCGCAGCGTCAACACGGCTTTGTCTCCGGTCAAGTACAGTTCATAGCCGCGGCCCCGCGACAAAAACTTCACACTCTTGTCCGCCTGCCCGTGGTTGGCCTCGAAGCTAAGCGGAAGCCTTCCGAAGTTTTCGACGATCTGCGATTTCTGTGCAGGCGAGGTCTTTTGAGATGGGGATGCCTGGCCTGCCGAGCTAGCAGTGAACGCCGATGCCACAACAAGAAGCGCACTGATAAACAGGGCCCGCAGATATGAGGTGCGCACTTCTGCAAACATAAATCGCCGCCCTGCAGTTGATGCGGCTAGTCGAACCATGTTTCAAGACACTGAGAGAATCATCTGGTCAACCACAAGTTGATACTCTACTCGGCAGTATACCCCTCGGTTGAGACAAATCAGGTCCGCCAAGCCAGCCGTAGTTTCGTTCTCTGAACGCTTCCATATATTATTGAAAATAAAGAACGGAAGCGCATGCGGTCCGGTGATCGTCCCGGTCTTCAAAACCGGCGGGCGGCGGGTTCCCCCGTCGCCGGTGGGTTCGACCCCCACTCGCTTCCGCCATCTCGCCCCCCGCATCATTCATTGAGGTATTGCACTTTTAGTGCCTGCCGCCATGCTGGCTACTGTGCCCGCGTCAGGGACGGCGTCGTCTGAAGTACGGTTCTTACGAATTCGAGGCTGGGCGATGACTATCGGTCATATAAAGTTTTCCCAGTTTCCGGTTGCGGAGCAAGTATTTCACGGTTCAACCAGGCGGCGGTAGATTTGAGAATCGTCTTCTCACCGCAAGACCGTGATGAGCCGCCGAGCTTTTACAGGCTGCCGGCCAGGGCTTGGATAAGGCTTCCGCTGGTTGTGTCGCCGCTCAATTCCCAGATCATCACGCCGCCCAGATCCTGACTCGCGACATATTGCGCCTTGAATGCAAGCGAGGTGGGATCGTCATAGGTCACGAACGACGAGTTGCCGTCCCAGAGCCAGGGCTCCTGAGTAGCAGAATCACGATATGTCGTATAGCCCGAGAGGCCAGCGAGCGCATTGTATTCATACGTATTGTTTGGACAGGAACTGGAGCCGGCAGTGGGAGTGCAGGGCTCGAACAGGCCGTTGTTTTGATTGCTCACATTGCCCCATTCGTAGGCGTAGAAAGGCATTCCGAAGACAATCTTGTTCTTGGGCACACCCATGCCGACATAGGACTGTACCGCGTAGCTTGCGTTACTGGACGAGTCGGGGTCTAACGGGGCCTGATAGAGCGGGGCGACGAACCCGGTCGCGGTACTCCAAGGGCCGTCAAAATCATAGTTCATCAGGTTAATGAAATTGACCGAGCTCTGTACAACGCCAAGATTCATGCTCTGCCAGGCCCAGCTGCCGGCCGGCCCGGTCGTGGTCAAGACAGAGTTCGGGTTGATGGCGTCCAACTGCGTGCGGAATTCGGCCATCATGGCGGTGAAGTTGGCTTCGTCCACCGCGGGGGTGTTGACTGTGCTTTGACCGGGAAACTCCCAATCAATGTCAATGCCGGTGAAAATTCCCGGCTCGATGATGGCGCTGGCGAACTGGCCGTTGATGAACATGTTGATGCAGCTGGCGACGAAGGCTTGAACGTTAGCCGGCTCGGCGGCTGTGCTGAAAACGTCAGAGGAGGAACCTCCGCCGCCGATCGAGACCATGATCTGCAGATTGGGATAGAGCTGCTTGAGCTCCTGGAGCTGGTGAAAATTTCCAGTAAAGGCGCCGGACGCGGTGCTGTCGGCTACGCCATCGACGGTATAGTTCGCGGGCAACGGATATCCGTAATCGGCAACTGGGTCGGCGCTGGCGCACTGGTTGTTGCTGATTGTGGCGAATGCATAGATCAAATGAGTAAGGAGCGGCGCCGCTCCGTTCGCAATCAGATCCTTCGGCACAAAATCTGGAGGATTGGACGGGGAAGGCGGGCCGGAATTCGGGGAGTATATGTTCCACTCGGGGTAATAGCCGGCAACAACGTAGCTGGAATTGGGCGGTGGTGGCGGGTTCTGAATCGTCTGAGAACTGGAGGATGAACCGCAGCCAATCAACGTAACGAGGGCCAACGCAATTGCGGCAAGGAGAAAGAAACCGCGATGCATACCTCGGGACTCTCTCCAGAAAAATACCTGCCTCAGCCGACGGGGGCGGGCTGCGCCTTTTTCGATTACGACAACGCTGCGGTTCCGGGATGGGCGACCAGCGCGGTCTGGTTCGATTACGACAACGACGGACGACTGGATCTGTTTGTTTGCCATTTTGTGGACTCGCCGGCGGCATCGTGATATGCAGTTCAGCGGCACGGATACCTATTCTCAGTTTACATAAACGCTGATTGGGGGCATCGAGGCGCTTGTTGCAGGAGCGGGCATGCGATGGGAGTTCCGACGTTCTACCTTCCCAGGAGTAATCGTTCCAGCACCGGACCGAGGGCCAAGGCCGGAAGATAGCTCAGAGCCGCTATCGTTATCAAGCAGGCTGTGAGTAGAACCCCGAAAACAAAAGAGTGCGTCGGAAGAGTTCCCAACGAAGAAGGCGTGTTTCTCTGACGGCCAAACAGAGCCGCCAGTGCCAAGGCAGGAATCGCCAGGCCAAACCTGCCCGCCAGCATCGCTATCGCTGTGGTTAGGTTGTAAAAGGGAGTGTTCGCGCTCAGACTGGCAAAAGTTTGGCCGTTGTTGGCGAAGCAGGAAGTATAGGCAAACAAAATCCCCGTGAAACCATGCGGGCCGGTGTTGACCGTCAGCCCGGATAGTCCTGCCCTGGTGCTCACGGCAATCGCGGTCAGCGGGAGAATGACCAGCGGCGCGGCCAAAGCGAAGAGCATGATCATTTTGTTTTCCGCGGGCCCTATCTTCTTCCCCAGGTATTCAGGCGTGCGCCCGACCATCAGTCCGGCCAGGAACACGGCGATCGCCGCCGCCATCACCATGCTGTACAGGCCGCTTCCCAGTCCACCGAATACGAGTTCTCCGAGCAGCATGTTGACCAGCAACACCATGCCGCCGGGCGCGGTGTAGCTGTCGTCCATGGAGTTGTTCGATCCCGTAGCCGCGTTGGAGGTGACGACGGCCGTGAGCGTCGAACCGGCAACGCCGAAGCGCACCTCTTTCCCTTCCATATTTCCACCGGACTGGGCGCGACTACGTTGGAAATCCACTTTCGCGATGTGGGGAATTCCCCGTTGTTCAAAGTGATGCACGAAGACCAGCCCGCAGACGAACAGAAGCAGCATCACGCGGTAGAAAAGCCATCCCTGTCGAGGCTGGCCCACCATCCTGCCGAAGGTGTTGGTCAATGCCGCCGGCAGGAGCACGATGGCCAACATCTCAAGAAAGTTCGTCAGCGGCGTGGGATTCTCGTAGGGATGAGCTCCATTCGCATTGAAGAAGCCGCCGCCGTTCGTGCCGAGATTCTTAATGATCTCCAGCGCGGCTACTGGGCCCTGCGGGATCACCTGATGCGCGCCCTCGACGGTAGTAGCGACGGTATAGGGGCGGAAGTTCATCGGAACGCCCTGCCAGACCAACAGCAGGGCGCCAAGCAATGCTCCCGGCAACAGGACCCAGAGCAGGGAGCGCGTCAGATCAACCCAAAAATTGCCGAGCGTGCTGGAGAGTTGCCGGGCAAGACCGCGGATGAAAGCGATGCCCACGGCTAATCCCGCCGCGCCAGCCAGGAAATTTTGTGCGCAGAGTCCCACCATCTGGCTGAAATAGCTCATCGTGTTCTCGCCCGCGTAGGCCTGCCAGGTAGTGGTCGTCGAAAAGCTGATGGCTGTACTCAAGGCCAGGTCCGGGGACAACGGAGTGGTTTGGTACTGCGGAAAAAACCAGGGAAGAAAGTGCTGCATGCGCAGAATTGCATACAACACGAGCGTGCCGGCAAGGCCAAAGAGCACGAAACACGTCGCGTACTCCTTGCCAGTCATCTCCACGTCAGGATCGACGAAAGTGATGCGATAGAGGAACCGCTCAACTGGAACGCATAATCGATCAAGCGAGGTTCGTTGCCGGGAGAAGACCCGTTCCATGTACCCACCCAGGGGCTTCACCAGGACGGTGACGATGGCCACAAACAACACGTATTGAATTGCGCTGTAGAAATTCACTAATCCTACTCAGGACAGGCCGACCGAGGCGTTATCAAAACAATTATTGGGTCCCGGGACGCGCCAGGTCTTTGTCGCCCTGCTTGAAGCATTCTAGTGCCGCGCCGGTGTGTTTGAAAGGGAACGAGTCTTACCTGGGAGGCTTGCCGAATGAGTGCGCTTCGAGTCCACGCTCACCAACTTGGTTAACGATACGAACTTTGCTCCTCCGGCCACGCAGATCGATGTCCGGGCAAACCGCCGGCGGCTTCAGAGTCCCGCAAACAGCCAACAACGCCGGAAACAGTACCGGCCAACTTGCTCTGCGAGTCGAGTTCCAGGGATGCAGCGGACAGATGCCACGCACGGAATCGTGGGGAATAGATGCCGCGCGCGGCCTACGCAAGAGGACCTCGTAAGCCGGGCACGTATTCGCCACATCGAAGGTCCGGGCGTGGCGCCGCTTCGCTACCAGTAGAACTTCAGGGCCATCTGCAATTGTCGCGGGCCGTTAATCTGGTAGAAAATCTTGCCGAAGTTCGGGTCGCCAAAGGTCGTGTCCGGTCCTCCGAACTGCGGGTGATTAAACGCGTTGAATGCCTCGAAACGAAACTCGAGGTGCATTCCCTCGCGAATCTTGCCCATGCCAAACTCTTTGAACATAGACAGGTCGGCGTTTCTTGCACCCGGTTGCCGCACTGCGCCCAGGTCGCGGGGCGCCGTGCCTAGCGCATACTGCGCCGGCTGAGCAAAGAAGGCGCTTCCATCTACGCTGGTGAAGTATTGGTTGAGCCAGGTCGAGTCGCTCCCGCGGGTCCGCTCCGGCTTGCCAATAAGGTTGGGGCGTTGCGCTCCGTAGGTGGGCAAACTCTCAGACACATAGAGCCCCGGGTTGAGGGGTCTGCCGCTGTTGAAGCGCCAGATGCCGTTAGTGCGCCATCCGCCCACAATCCCGTTGAGTATCGGGTTCAGGCCGCCTCCGATCGATTTTCCCCGTCCGATGGGAAGCTCGTAGGTGTAGCTCAGTTGTATGACCTGGGGAATGTCGAAGGTAGACAGGCTCCGCTCCCCCTCCGGATTGTTTGGATCCTGCAGGCTGGCAAAACTTCCCAGATACTCACTGTTGGTGCTGGTCAGGGAAGCATCGTCGATGGATTTGGAGAAAACGTAAGTTGCGAGGAACTGCAAGCCGTTCGAGAAGCGCTTCTCCGCGCGAAGCTGCAGCGCATGATAGATCGAGCTCGCGATGGGAGGTTCGTCGCCCGCGAATCCGTAGAACTGAGGGTGGGGCATTACCAGTTGCATCTCCTGGATCTGCGGGTAGAGCAGCGGGTTGTCGGCTGGAAGGAGCTGCGACGCGTTCGACTGGGTGGGATCGGCAAACGGGTTGTTCACATACGAAGTCAGCTGCGCAATCTGGGCGTTGCTGTAGTGCTCGACTTCCGGGCCAAGGTGGTTGATTACGCCTGCATTGGCGAAGTAGAGGTGCGTTCCTTTCTTGCCAATATATGAGGCTTCGAGCAGGAGATTCCATTTCGTCTCGTGTTGGAAACCCAAGCTCCAGCTCTGTTCGTACGGCACTTTGTTGCTGACGCTTTTGATCGGCCCGAAGCCGCCGAAGCCAACATCGTTCAACAAGCCGAGGCTGCTGCCCACCGGCTGGGTCGGCCCGTCGGGATAAGGATTGCTCATCCTCGCGGCGGGCGTGGCTCCGTCCCCTTCATAGGAAGGCACCAGGTAAGTCAGCTGATCGAATCCTTGCTGTCCAACTCCGGAAGTTCCGGCGACTGCTCCTCTCCAGGCTGACAGATAGATTCCATAGCCGCCGCGAACGACGGTGTTGCGAGGCAGCCGGTAGGCCAAGCCAAAGCGCGGCTGAAGGCCGTTATAGTCGGGGGCATAGGAATACCGGTCACTCGGAGTGACGAAAACCTCGCCGCCCGTAAGGTGCTGGCCATCCAGCGTGATCGGAGACTGCACATCGGGATCGAGTGAGTTCAACTCGTTGCGCCGTTCGGTGCGAGGCAAGACCACTTCGTAGCGCAGGCCGAGATTGAGAGTCAGCTTGTCGCTCTTCTTCCAGTTGTCCTGCACAAATCCGCCGGCCTCGAAATTCTGGCTCGCCACGGAGTTTGGAATCTCGTACATGCCGCAGCAGTCGTTGGGTTGAGCGCCGATCAGGAAACTCGCCATGCCGTCGCCACCCAATGGATAACAGTTCACATTGGGCGGATTCGGCACGCAGGTAGGATCGTAATTCGCCGTTCCGGTCTGATCGAAGTTGTAGGCCCCGGCAGGCGCGTAGTTGGGCTGGGTGTAGTCGAGCCGGTGCATACGCCCTTCCGCCCCAAACGTGATCTCGTGCGCGCCCCGCACCAGGTTCAGGGTTCCGATCAATTGATGCGTTTCCTGTCCTTGCTTGGCATAGCTCCAGGGGTTCCCGCCAATGTTGTAATAGCTCGCGGGAGAATAGCCCCCGCCAATACCGACCGCTGGAAACCAGTTGTAACCCGAGTCCTTCATGTACTGTGGTTCGGCGATTGCATCCACCGGGGACAAATTCGGATAGGTGCCGGCAACACCGCCGTAGTAATAAGTACCCCGAGTGACACCGTAGGAAACGGTGAGCAATGTGGTTGGGTTAAAAGTGTGCGCGTCATTGATGACGAAAACGTGCGCGCTGCCGGCAGTCGGGCCGACGCTGCAGGGATCGGCAGCGTTGCCGAAGCAGTTGAACGAACCGGAAACGCTGGATTCGTGTGAATACTTGCCGCTTAGGAGATTCTTCTGGTTGAAACGGTGGTCGATCTTGAGATCCCACTGATTGCTGCTACTCCTCACCGATCCCGACTCCACCCGGTTGGTAAATGGATTGTAGCTTCCGCTGCCAACGTTGTAGTTGGGTTCGGGAAAGTAGTTCGCTAACTTTTGGGCGACCGGGTCGATCAGGTTTCCCTGGACGTTCACAGGAAGGGCGTAGGGAGTGCCGACCAGATTCTGATTGCCGGGATGATTTGCGTCGACTGTGCTGGTGTAAGTGGCGAGGTTGTTAAACGGGATGGGAACCAAGCGCCTCGCGCCTTGCACATTAGGATCATAGTAGCCGGAATACGGATCCCAGAGCTGACCCGCCGGGTCGGAACACTGGCCGGTCGTCGGATCGAACGTTCCGTCCGGCGCGGGGCCATTGGGGCCATCCCCACCGCAGAGTTCGCCAAAATTACCCGCTCGCTCGGCGTCGCTGGGTACGCCATAGAAAACTGGCCCTGCCTGACTGTCCTCCCGCACACCTTCGTAGTCGAAGAAGAAGAAAGTCCGGTTTTTGAAGATGGGTCCTCCGACCGTCCCACCAAAATCGCTGCGGCGCAGCCCGGGGATAGGGATTCCCTGCTGGTTGTTGAACCAGTTGTTGGCGTCCGTCTTGTAGTAGCGCTGAAACTCGTACAAGCCTCCGTGGAAGCTGTTCGTGCCTGAGCGGGTGACGAGATTGACGATGCTCGCGCCGCTAAATCCGTATTCGGCGCTGAAGTTCGATTCCTGTACCTTGAACTCTTCGACAGCATCCACGGAAGGGGTGTAGGTTTCTACGCGGATGCCGCTGTTCTGCTCGTAGTTGGTCGCGGTCACACCGTCCATGAGGATGTCTGCGGTGGCGTTGCGGCTGCCGTTGATGATGACATTGGTGGCGTAGCACCCCGCGCAGGCGGCGTCCACTTCGGTGACGCCGGGCGCGAGATACATCAGGTCCATAACGGCGCGTCCGTTTAGCGGCAGATCAGTAATGAATTTCCGGTCCACTACTTGCCCAGTGGTCGCATCCTGGGTGCCGAGCAGCGGGGCGGCCGCGGAAACATCCACCGTCTCCTTCGCACCGGGCATCCTCAGGGAGAAATCCACACCCACGTTCTGGCTCACGTCGACCTTGATGGCGTTGTGAGACTGGTCCTTGAACCCGGTTGCCTTGACCGACAGGTTATAGGTGCCGGGCGCCACTGAACGAAAAAGATAACGTCCGTTGCTATCGGTCTTGGCGGTGAAGGTGTAGCCTTTTTCGGCGTCCACCAGCGTTACCGTGGCCGCCGGAATCACGGCTCCGGTTTGGTCGCTGACGACGCCAGTGACTGATCCGGCATAGAGTTGGGCGTGCGCCGGAGCAGCAAACGCCAATAAAACGAGCAGTATCAAGAGGGCAGATGGCAGTACGGCGCAGTTAACGGAAAGGATCGAGGCTCTTTGCCAACTGCGGTCCCGGGATACGACATTCGACGTAGTGATTGCGGTCATCGCGGGTCTCCTTAAAGTTCTCCAAACTCGGTTTCTGCAAACTCGATTGCATATTTCTCGTCGCTGCTGCGCGTGACTTCGATCGCGCACATGCCGTACAGAAACACGGCAGCTCGCTGCTGCGACTGTGACAGTTCTTACTTCTGGTTCTTCAATGCCACATCGATCGTGCTCCACAATGATCCGGAAGCGGGATCGAAAGGAACCATGTCAATAGCAAACTCCCAATAGAATCCGCCGCCCACCCAGTTCGGAACATTGGGATGAACGGCATAAGTTCTGCTGATGAGATCCTTGATGACCGACACGTCCGCAGGCCTGGAGTCCGACCATCCAAACTCGGAGAAGCCCAACTTGGCATTCGGGAAAAGGACCGCCAGTTGGGTAAAAATCTGCTGCCAGTCGGGTCTGATCCCATTGCAATCCAATTCGTAATAGCTCACCAGCACGTAATCCAATCCGGTCTTCATGCGGGCCGGGACGTGGTCGTTCACCCAGGTGAACATCTCGTTGGCCGCGGGCCTGACGCACGGCGTGTTGTAGTAAAGCGTCAACGCTGTGACTTTCGCCTGGGATTTCAGGTAGTCGTAGGTGTCCGTCATCTTGGTGACGACGTCGGCTTGCGATGTGGTTTTCACTGAAGCCTGCGGCGAGCATTCGTCGGTGGTCCCGAAAAGCCATTCGCCGTTAATTTCATTCCCCACTTCCCACATATCAACGACGTTGCCCAACGTGCTTACATAGTCCTTGAAGCGGGTGAGGTACTCGGCCGGGGTGAAGCACTTCATGTAGAACGAATCCACGGGCTGGCCGAGAACAGGGCCCACCGCTCGAATCTGAGTGGTCGCGTCGAGGTACGAACTTGCCATGAAATGGCCGCTCTTGTTGCCCGGCGCGTAGACGATCCGGGTCGTCGGTGTCACCGACAGATGTCTCAGTGACTCCAGCAACCTCGCGCGGAATGTACCGTCGCGAATGTCATTCTTGTCGTCCACGGTGACGCCATGGATCGGTGCGGGAAAGGGACCCTGCGCAGAAGATATTGCGCAGCCTAGAAAGAGGAACAAAGCGACGCCGCCAAGCAGAGCCCGGGTTTGTGATTGCGGGTGCGGGTTTTCGCTTGGCATGAGTCCTCTTTCTTGTCGCGGCGTTATTCTATCGTCGTCACTTTGCTGGCCAATTCGAAGCGGCCGGGCTCGCGGCCGGTCTGTGCTGCCAGCGCGAATGTGATCATCTGTACCGGCAGGATTTCCAGAATTTGACGGATGGCCAGACTGTGCTCACCGAGCCGGCACGCCGGTATCGGTGAATCTTTGTCCACGAGTTCCGCGCGGCCGTCCTGTTGCCGGATATCCGCCAGGAAACGCCGGTTCAGGTCGCGCGTCTTCGCGTCACCGGCAAACACAAGCACAAAAGTTTCCTGACTCAGCATTTCCAAGGGGCCGTGCCGAAAGGCTGCGCTGCTCATGCCTTCGGCATGAAAGTGGTCGGATTCTTTTACGATCAGTGCGCCTGTACCCACGGTGGCCAGCGACGCTCCACGACCGACCAGGAACAGGTGGCGAATATTGCTGAGCATCCCGGCCAAGCTGCGAACGTAATCTTTCCAATCCGCCAGATACGAGGCTGCAGCCGGACAGGCCTGCTTCAATTCCCGGCGCGTCTTCCGAAGGTCCCTTTCACAGAGGACGTCTCCCACCCACTTCAACGCCATCAGAGCCGTGACATAGGTTTTGCACGACACGGAGAATTCGTTGCCGGCGCGCGTAAACACGGCGGCGGTGGCGTGCTTGGCTAGGGCGCTGTCGGGGGTGTTGGTGACTCCGATCACGGCACAATGCTTGTGATTGGTCTGGGCTAACCGGACCATCTCCGCGCTTTGTCCAGACTGCGAAACGGCAATGATGAGAGTCTTGGGATCAAAGAACCGGTTCTTGTAGTGCACCAACTCCGACGTCTCGACCATCAGAGCGGTGAAGCCGTGGTGAATGAGATCCAGATTCAGGGGATGAAGCGCATGGAACGACGAGCCCATGCCGGTCAGCACCACTCTGTCGAATTTGCCCCGGTTGAGGCGAGCCGCAAGTTTCAGTAACGGCTTCGGCGTCTCCAACCCGGCGAGCGTATTTTCCAGGGCTTGTGGCTGATCGAGAATGTCCCGAAGATATTCGCCTTCGATCACCGCGAGATCGTCAACCACGTCGTCCTCCCTGTGCATGGAAACGGTGGTGCCAGAGGCACCGGGCGGACTCTGCGCCGGCGCTCTCATCGCCGCACGTCATTGCGGCACGTCATTGCCGCACCTCGATCTCATCAATAAAAGTCCACTCCGCATTCGATCCTGGAATAACTCGAATCTGGATATACCGTCCGCTCACGCTGTTCAAATCGGTCAGGGTGAACCACCACAAGCGCGCGCCCGCGACGGGCAGCGGTTTCTTGACCGTGCCGACGGCGACAAACGTCACATTGTCGGCAGAGACCGAGTAAACGAGCTTTTGAGGAAAAAGAATCCCCGACTGCTCGTCCTGGAGCCACTGGCTGCGGATCTCCCTGATGACCTGCGCGCTGCCGAGATCGATGGTGAACGTATAGGCTTGAGTAGTCGCGCGTCCCTGCCAGGCGGGATCGGCGTAATTCGTCGAACCCAGAATCCCGTCAGTCA
Source organism: Candidatus Sulfotelmatobacter sp. (assembly GCA_052326105.1). Classification (GTDB taxonomy): domain Bacteria; phylum Acidobacteriota; class Terriglobia; order Terriglobales; family Acidobacteriaceae; genus Sulfotelmatobacter. The sequence continues at coordinate 53,096 of JBKQRC010000111.1, forward strand.
ATTCGACGCCCCCGATGTCCGGATAGCCAGGGTCAGCGGGCATGCTGGCGGTATACGGCTTGCCGAGTGCAATGTCGGTCGGATACAGGTGGGGCGGCGGTGTGGACGCACTGGCCACGTTGCTCCAGGACGAATAGTTCCCCGCCGCATCGAACGCCCTTACCTGATACGAGTACGGCATGCCGGCATCGAGTCCGGAATCGACGGACGACGTGTCGGTGCTGTACAGCGTTGCCACATGCTGGCCGTTGCGCAGCACTTTGTAGCCGACCACGCCCACGTTGTCGGTTGAGCCAGTCCAGGTCAGTTGGATAGAAGCCGAGTCAACCGCAGTGGCGGTCAGGTTGGCAGGTGGAGTCGGCGGCACGGTTTCCACCCTCCCGGTGCCAAGGTAATCCATGTAGGTTTCGAAGTAGAGGGGATTCACCTGCTGCGGACTTAAGTAATGGTTGAAGCTGAAACTGACGTAGTTCGTGACGTAGGGTTGGACGGCGCGCATGTCATTCACAATGGAATGAATCGGCATGGTCGCGTATCCCGGAATATAGGTTTCCGTATCCGCCCAGAACTGCATGCTCGGACGCGAGTGCTCAATCGCATTGCCCACGGCGCTGAACCATTCTGGCAGTTGTGCCTTCGTGGCATGACCCGCACCCACACCGTCTTGCAGGGCCAGAATGTCGATGGGGCTGCGTTGCAGGACGTATTCCCACATCGTCTGCCATTGGGAAGGAGTCAATCCCTGACCCGTGTTGTAGAAGGGAGAAATCACCACCGGTTTTCCCGGCGCAAGTTTATGCAGGTGATTGCCTACAGTGCGGTAGAACGCGACCAGGTTATCCCATTGCGGGGAACTGGTCTCCACGTTGTCGACTTCAAAGGGGAGATACCATCCGGCGAACGAAGGATGATGTTGATATCGCCGCCATAGATCGTCGGCCAGCGCGTTGGAGGTCTTCGCTTCGTTCTGGAGCCAGGAGGGGTCGTTGATGTAGTTGGTCCACCAGTCGTCGTTGACCTGCAGCCCCAGATAGACCTGAGCGCCGCTGGCATCGGCCGCTTGCAGAGCTCGGTCCACCACGTCGTGTTGCGTGTTCTGGGTGTAGCCCGCCAGCGTGGATGGAAAGACGGTGGTCTTCTCCTTGCTGTCTGCGGTCCACTGAATCAACATCTGGTCCAGAAGGGCGTCTCGCATGTACTGGAATTCGTCCCGCCATTGCTCCAGAGTCCAGCTGTCACCCAGCGCCGGTTGCAGAAAGGAGCCACGCAGCGCCGGGCGAGCACACTGGCCATTCGCATTGGCCACGAGGTAGCAGCAAGAAACGAGAATCAAGACCAGAATGCCCGGAACGAACACATGGGAGGCATGGAGAAGGGAAGTTCGGCGCCGGTTGATCGCGGACATGAAGCCCCCACCTTTCGGGGTACGGCTTTCGTTAAACGCTCATATGAACCTCGTATGCATATACGGTGTCAAGATATATTTGCGATAAGGCGGCGACGAGAACTTGCCCGTGATTTCTCTAACGAACTGTGAACACGTCACTTAATAGAAACGATGGCTCAGCAAGACTGCCCGGTCTGGCGAACTATCAGGGAGCCATATAGACATTGCATACAATGTAATAATGTCGGCCCGTTGTAAGCGACCCAGCTGCTCGGATCCAGGCAATACAATTCCCTGGGCAGGGGTGGGCAAACCGAAGGTCCCATTAGTAACCATGTCACCCTTTGCATACGAGCATGGGTGCGGATCGGGCTGGGGCCGAGGTCAGCAACCCACGTTCTCCCCACCTTCGGGACTGTCCTTCCGGGCCATACTATGATGTACCTCCGAAATCTACCGCCTTTTTGTCCACAGCCCCAGACTATGGGGGAACGAATCCCCCAGTTCCAAGACACGACATGGAACTTGTGGGGAGAAGGGCCATGTCTCGATGCTAGCTGCTCGGGCGAGAGCGAATTCCGCACATCTTGGGAAAGTAGTCAGCGCGTTCTTTCTTCTGCTGAGTCTTGCTTTCTGGAGCGGTTGCCAGGGAGTGAGTGCAGGCAATACGACCCCGCCGGGAGGAACCCTTTCTCTGGGCCAGTTAAGCGTGAATTTCGGCAACGTGACAGCCGGCAGCAGCGAAACCCTCAGCGTCACCGCAACCAATACCGGAAATGCCGCGATCACGATCAGCTTCGTGACGATATCGAGCAAGTATTTTTCCCTGATGTCCCCTAGCCTTCCCGCAACTATTACTGCGGGCCAAAGCACTACGTTGGGGGTTAAGTTCACACCCAACGCCAGCGGGAATTTTACGGCCACGGTCGCGATTACCAGCGACGCATCGAGTACTCCGACGAACCTGTCGCTCTCAGGAACGGGAGTGTCTGCCGCGAGTGGCGGGCAACTCTCCGCTAACCCAAACACGAAAGCCTTCGGAGACGTGGCCGTAGGAACGACGCAATCACAGACGGTGACGCTGACGAACACTGGTGCGTCGAGCGCAAACATCTCGCAGGCCGCGGCCAGCGGGGCTGGGTTCAAGATCAGTGGAATCACGACTCCGCTGACCTTGAACGCGTCGCAGAACACGACTTTCACTATTTCTTTTACTCCTCAGTCAGCGGGAACCGTGACGGGCAACGTCACGATCACTTCGGATGCGTCGAACTCGACCTTGACGATCCCGCTGTCAGGCATCGGTACGACAGGAGCAGCGGGACAGTTGACAGTTACCCCGACTACCCTGCCCCTGGGCAGCGTAGTGGACGGCACCAGCGGAAGCGCATCCGGCAGCCTGACCGCCAGCGGCGCGGATGTGACGGTGACGGCCGCAAGCACGAATAACTCCGTATTCAGCGTCGGTGGGCTCTCCCTGCCGGTGACGATTCCGGCAGGTCAGAGCGCCTCGTTTACGGTGACTTTCAGCCCAGCGACCAGCGGAGCGGCGAGCGCCACGCTCACCTTTACCAGCAACGCTCAGCCTGCCACCACCGCGGAATCGCTAACCGGAACCGGCACTGCGTCGTCGACCCACACGGTGAGTTTGTCCTGGCATGCGAGTTCGTCGTCGGATATTTCTGGCTATAACATCTATCGCGCTGTGTATACGAGTTCGTGTGGTTCTTACGGGAAGATCAATACGGTGCTGAACACAGGTTTGCTGTATACCGACTCCGGAGTAGCAGACGGCATATCCTATTGCTATGCCGCGACGGCGGTGAATTCGAGTGATGAAGAGAGCGGTTACTCCAACATTGTTTCCAACGTAAAGATCCCCGCCAACTAGGACCAAGTTCGCGACGCGAGGGCGTTTTCTGGGGCAAAGTATTTTTTTTCAAACACTTAGGCCAGCCCACTCTTGCTTTTTTGGACCCGTTTCGTGGACCCGCGCGGAGGAAATGGTGGCTAACCGCGTAAGGATGTCCTACCGGTATCTTTTCCACAATTGCGGATGACCTCACACTGGTTGCTGTCATGCTCCTCCCCCAGAGCCATTCAGGGCGACGCTCTGTTCGCATCGCTGTCGTCACGGCTCTTCTCGCATTAACGGTCGCGCTGCCATTGAACGCCGGAACGGCTGCCCCGCAATTAGTCTGTTCGCGGAAGGTCCTGGGATTTGGCGCGGTCGTGCTAGGGGACAAGGAGACACAGCTAGTTGTTCTCACGAACGAGAAGTCAACTCCCGTAACCGTCTCAGCGATCAGCGTGAGCAGTTCGGAGTTCAGCATATCCGGGCCAAAGCTCCCTATGACTCTGGGGGCGCGAGCCAGTGTAGCGCTCCGCATCACCTTTGCTCCCACTGCTGTCGGCTGGGTTCACCAGCAAGTGACGTTCACCAGCAACGCGTCAGACCCAAGCCTGGTACTGAAAGTTCTGGGCATGGGTGTGAAGACTGAACCGATTACAGCGACACCCGTGAGTCTCTACTTCGGCCAGGTGGCCGTGGGAACCAAGGCAAAGCTCGCCGTTGTTCTGAGGAACAATTGTCAGTGCCAGCGAGCACTTTCCCGATTTCAGGCCATGGGCAGCGAGTTCTCCATCAGCGATCCTCCCCCGGCCATCACTCTCAATCCTGGGCAAAAGGTTCAGCTGGAGATCGTTTTTGCTCCTCAATCCGTCGGCCTGAGCGGAGGCAACCTTTTTATATTCGGTCCGTCTCTGAACGTGCCCCTGTTCGGCACCGGCACGATGATCGGGCAGCTGAGCATGACTCCGGCGGCGCTGAATTTTGGCAAGGTGCTGGCGGGAGAGACCGACATACAAACGGCGAGTCTGAGCGCTACGGGCGGCAGCGTGACTATTTCGTCGGCGGCTAGCAGCGCTTCCCAGTTTGTCTTGGCAGGAGCCTCGTTACCCTTCACGATCGACGCCGGCCAAACCGTGGACGTCAAAGTAGCGTTCGCGCCGCAAAAATCCGGCTCTGTATCGGGGACTCTCTCATTTTCGAGCAATGCAAAAAATGGCGTGGTTAAGGAGTCTCTGACAGGTACAGGAACCGCGCCTCAAGTGAGTCTTACCTGGAGTCCCAGCACGTCCCAGGTTTCGGGTTATAACGTGTATCGTCGCCTGGCGGGAGGTAGTACTTACCAGAAGATGAACTCCAGTCTAGATCCCGATACTCAGTTCACCGATGCAACAGTTGCGCCGGGCAAAACCTACGAATATGTCACGACCGCTGTGAACTCCAGGGGGGAAGAAAGCGCCTACTCGCGCCCGGCCGAAGTCGAGATTCCCTAGCGAGTGGCGGGCGGTCGTTACCCCGGTTCCATATCTATATCTATATCCATATCTATATCGAGATCCAATCCATATGCTGGCGCCCGAAACGCCTAAAGAGCGCGGCGCCTTAAGATCGGCTTTCTGGGGGTGGGTGACTATCTCGATTCCGAGATCATCGGAAGCAACTCGGGAAGACCCTCTCCGTGCTCTAATTGCAGAAATCAACGCACTCGGGCCCAGTTCGACCCAAACCAATGCACGCTCAAGACTCTGCTCAATTATTCTTCCGGCAACTGCTGGGCTCCCGTGCCCTACGGGCGCTGCCATTGTTCCTGGGAATCGTATTGGGGTTGCTGCGTCCCGCAACTGCCCAGACCGTGCCCACCATTTCCGGCATTTCTCCTGCTTCAATTACCGCGGGAGGCCCCACCTTCACTTTGACCGTGAGCGGCAGCGGCTATTTGTCGGCCAACTCCGTGGTCCAAGTCAACGGGAGCAACCGGCCAACAATATTCAAGAGTGCGATTCAGCTCACGGCGACGATCTTTGCCACGGACATAGCGACGCCGGCCACTCTGCAAGTCACGGTGTTCAACCCACTCGGGACTGCGCCTAACGGAGGGTTTACGTCGAATGCGGTGGCGCTCGCGGTGGGTGCTGCCGCGGTTCCGGTTTTGATCAGTGCTTCTCCGGAGTTCGCGACCCAGGGCGGCGAGCGCCTGCGAATGACGCTGGTAGGAGCGAATTTCAGGCCGGGCGCGACCGTGGTGATTTCACCGCCGCTGGCCAGCGTGGGCATTTCGAACGGGCATACCCCCGCGGGCGATGTGTATGTGCTGAGTTCGACCGTGGTGAACAGCGGACTGATGACCGCAATTGTCAGCTTGAGTCCGGCAGCCACGCTGGGCCTGCGCGCGGTAGACGTCTTGAATCTGGATGGCACCAGCACCGGAACGTCGGTGAACGGTGGCCCGGGAACATCGCAACCGGTGCGGGTCCAGGCGTCGAGTTCGCTTGGGGCTCCGCTTTCGGTGCTGAATCTGGCATTGACGCATCCCCGAGACGGAACGGTAGTCATGCAAGGGCAGGAGTTGAACGCCGAGGCGATGGTCGCGGGAACTGGGACGGGCACGGTTCTTGGCGAGTGGGTTTGGGACGGGAATGTCGTCGAGCAGTTTTCGGCGGCAATCGTGGGCGGGCAAAGCACGAGGATTGCCACGCGCCAATCGCTGCCGACATGGTTTCTGGGCGCGCACACGCTGCAACTGCGGATGACGCAGCCTAATCAGGTGGCCGCTCGGCCGATTGTGGTGGTAGTGAATCCGGGCGACTGGCGACTGGAGCAACTGATTCAGCCGGACTACGGAGCTGCGTTTGCGGGCGACGCCGCGCCGCGATTGTTGTGGGCTCCGGTGCCGGGAGCGGCCAAATATCAGGTAGGGTTCTCGACTCAGCCGTACGTTTCGAGCATTCGCAACTGGTTTGATGTGGTGGACAATTCCTGGAACGTGCCCGCACAGGTTTGGAAAAGTTTGGCTGAGGGCGAACTGTATTGGACGGTGCGGACGATTGAGACCTCGGGAACAGCTCGCAGGCCTCTGCCAATGAGAAGCATTTACCGGGCTCCGGAAGGCGGGTTGACCGCGGTACATCCTGTTCCGGAGCGGACTGCAGCGGGGCACACGTTGCTGGAGTGGAAGGCTGCGATCAAGAACGGTTTCTACTATGTGGTGGTCAGCAGCGACGCAGAAGGGATACATCCAGTCCGGCAATATCTGACTGCGGATCCGAAGCTGGATTTGCGAGCCGTTGACGGACAACTTACGCCTGGGACGACTTATTTCTGGCGGGTGGATGCGATCGCGCCCAATGGAAAGTTGATCATGTCAGGCCCGGCGCAGAGTTTCGTCGCACAGAGCGCTCCGAAAGCGAATCTCAACGAGGATCGCCGGCTGGTGCAACTGGCGTCGCTTGGGGCGCCAGAGGCGCTTCCGCGCCCGCCGGACCTGGCATCGCAGATCACAGACCGGACGCCGGCGCCGAGCAGCAGCATCAGCGATCCGAAGCCAGCCATCTCCGCGAGCTTTCAGAGTCCGGTGAATCCTGCGGATGTGAGCCTGATGGTGGACGATGTTGACATTACTTCGATGGCGCAGGTGAGCGAGGCGAAAGTGGCCTTCACGCCGCCTCTGGCGCTGGCGGGCGGCGATCACTCGGTGAACCTCGCCGTAGGAAACGAAGCCACCACATGGAAGTTCACGGAAGCCGCGCCGGCTGCAGCGGCTCCTGCCCCGACAACACCAGCGGAGGCGGTCGCGCCCGGTACCGATGCAGAGGCTCCGCCGGCAGTGCTGGGAGCGTTGCCGACACCGGCGACGATAGCGGCCGCGCATCCTTCTCCGACTCCGGTGATCGCCAAGCCTACGACCCCGTCTGCTCCACACAAGGTCGGTCCTTCGGAGGAAGGGCAGGTCAGTTCGAGCTCGCAGTGGAGTTCAGGATCGAGTCCTCCGGACTCGAATACATTCTCGATCTCCGAGCGAATGATGTATGAGGATGGGCCGTGGAAGGTGGAAATCAATGGCAGCGGAGCGCTCAATTCCATTCTCAATCCGGACGTGCAGCGCACCAGCCATGGAATCGTAAACGACTACGTTTTTCAGCTCGGATATAAAGGCGACGGATGGGGCGCCAACCTGCGGTTCGGAATCGTATCGCCGGTGCTGTACACGGACGCGCAATTCGTCACCGCGGCCACGCCCAGGCAGGGAGCGGAGGTCACGCTGACCACGGCGGCCGGCAAGTTTGGCTACTTTGTGAACACAAATGACGAAGCGCTCGGGGGCGGCGCGGGGATTAATTTTCATCAGAAAATGATGGGGGCGAGCTGGCAGGCGCCTCTGCCGAAGTGGGGCATGTTCCGGCTGATGTGGCTCAGCGCGCAAGATGTGGGAGCGCCCACTACGGTTTCGTTCGATTCGCAGGGGAATCCGATCATCCTGCCGAATCCAGTTGCGCCAAAATCGCAGGGAGATGTTTACGGCGCGATGCTGAATATTCATCTGACGCCGAAGTGGCTGTGGTCATCGGAATATGCCTTCAGCCGGGATAATCCCGATGCGGCGGACCCGGCTTCCAAAAGCGAGTTTGGGCGGGCATGGCGGACGGGCATTTCAGGGCAAGCGGGCAAAACGAACGTAAATGTGACGTATCGCGACGTGAGCGAGAATTTCGGCAACCCGGCGAATCCCAGCCTGACCCAGTCCAGCCAGCCAAATTTGCGTGGCGTGGATTCTGCCGTGTCGCAGACCACGGGCGCGGGCACTTTCGGATTGAACTACACGTTTCTGGAAAACAACGTTCATCCCACGACCAGCGCGGAACTGCAGATGAATACGTTTGACGAGACCTGGAGCAAGCAGTTTGGATCGAAGACGAACCTGGTATTGGACGCGCGGCAGTCACTTACGCAAACCGGAACAATTCCGGCATCGCTCCAAGGTCAGCCTCCGGAGCAAACGGGAGCGCAGGATCAGCGCGACATTTCGGGGAACCTCAACCTGAGCCGGCAAATCGGAACCGTGACCATGTCCGCCGGAGGAACGCGCGACTGGAACCGCAACAACTATTTTCCCACGGCAGACACGATCACATCGTCGCTGAACCTGGGCACGAACCTGGTAACGCGCGGGTTCTTTCAGCTGAACTCGCAGATAAATGCGAACTGGGTTGCGGCCGATGGGCTGACGGTGGGCACCATGCGCAATATCACGGTTTACGTGCAGCCGGCATTCGTGTGGAAGAAGCCGTCGCTGCAGGTGTCTCCTCTGATCACGCTGACCAAGGGTCGGACGATTCTTGCTACCGGCGCGTTGACCAGCGACTCGTTGACTGGGCAGTATGGCGGCAGAGTTTCATGGACGCTGCCGGGAGCGTTGAAATTCAGCACATTTTCCGCGCAGGGCAGCTACAACCAGAACCGAGACAACATTATGAATCTCGATCAGTGCAGCACGCAGTTGCTGGTTCTGTGGACGGCTACGTGGGGGTACAAACGCACCTTCTAGAACGAGTGGGCGGCTCTCGAATTTGAGCATGAGCATGGTTCCGAATCTAAGGAAGACGAGTTCGCGGTTGGTTGTCGCGGCGGCGCTGAGCCTTGCGCTCTGTGGGTTCGCCGCCGCGCAGGCGAAACCCTCGAACCCAACACTGATCAGTTTCAGTCCGACGCAAGGAACGCCGGGCTCGACCGTCACCCTTATATTTACCGGGACGAATTTTGCCGCCCGGTCCATGAACCTGATTTTCACGCCCAGCCAGGGACTGACGGTCACGAAGCTGCAGGTCATCTCCTCGAGCCAGATTTCGGCGCAGGTGCAGATTGACGCCAGCGCGCAGACAGGGAACCGGCAGGTGATGCTGATTGATGCCGACCACAATCTGCCCGCGAGCATGCCCTTTACGATCGCCGTGTCGCAGCAGAATTGCACGTTCGCAGTCAATGGCGCGTGCCAACCAACGGGCCCGAAGGGGAATCCGGCGCTGAAGGAGTTCTCGCCGCTGCAGGGAACGCAAGGGAGCACGGTCACGCTTACGCTGACGGGAGTCAATTTCAGTTCTCCAGCTTCTTTGCAGTTCACGCCGAACTCGGGGCTGACGGTGCAGTCCACGACCGTTACCAATGCCAATCAGATTCAAGCCGTAGTGAACATTGCGCCCGGCGCCTCGTTGGGGCCGCGGGGAGTGGCGCTGGTCCAAGGGCCGTCGCGCCTGCCGGCGTCGAACACGTTTACGGTTGTTTCCGGAATCAACCTTCGCCTGCCCCCAATGCAGATTCTGCGCGTGGTTCCGAACCAGATTCCGGCCGGCAGCCAGAATGTGGATCTCACATTGCAGGGCGTCAATTTTGTTCCGGGAACGCAAGTCACGTTCACCGTGGGCGCCGGAGTTCCGGCGGCTGTTTTTGCGGCAGGGCCTGCGAGGTACGTCAACAGCACGGAGTTGCACGTTACGGTCAGCGCGCTACCCTCCGCATTGCCCGGTGGGCGCGACGTCAATTTGCAGACGCCCAGCCAGCAAAGTGTTGTGGGCAAAGGCATGCTCAACGTGCAGGCCGTCAAGACTGCCGGGCTGCCGACAGTCCTGAAAATACCTCCGATCACGCTGCAGAGTTTTCCCATGGGAGTTATCAAGCTGGACGGGCCGGTGGGAGTCGGGCAGTGTGTGGCGGACTCAGGTTGTACGTATGCCATCCCGCTGCTTGATGATGACGCCGTCTTCAAGTGGCATGAGCAGAATCCCGGCCTCGCCGATTACTACGAGCTGCGAATTTACGCCAAGGACGGCAAAACACTGCTGCACACGCAGAGGATCACAGGAATCGTCATACTCGCGATGGGCGGCAACGGAAGTGTCAGAAATGTTCCGACGTACTATCGTCCGGATGCGGCTTTTCTGTCGGCGGTGCTGAACCCTCCGAAGTCGCTTGTGCCGATCATTTCGCTTGCGAATACTCCGTCGCGGTTCAACTCGACGCAGCCGAGCACGGGGAACAAGCCCGTTCTCTCGGTGAACTCTTCCGTCATTTCACGAACCGGGGTTGCGATGGGTTCCGTTCCAGCGCCGGACCCCAACGATCCCAGCTCGCAACTGGCGAATGGCGACTTGCAATTTGAGGTGGCGGGATTCCATACGTTTAACAAGAACGGCGTCGCCACGCAACAGAATCCGCAGGCCAACGCGAAGAGTTCGCAAGGTGCGCCGTTGCAGAATGTCAATTCGCAGCAGAATGCGAGCGCACAACAAAACGCGCCGCCGAATCAGACAGTTGATCTGGAGGTGGAGATTTCGAATCGCTGGCCGCTGAAAGCTCCGCTGGCGCCGACGGGGCTGGCCTGCAGCGGCACTGGCTTTGGCAACGGGCTGCAGGTTACGAACGTGGCCGACAAGAAAATCTACGGAGCGAATGGGAAGCCTACTGGCGGAATCGATCCCAACGACTACATCGGCGATCCGTGGGTTTTGAGTGGAACTTTCTCGTTGAACGGCTCTCCGTTTGCGACACACCCGACGTTTCATGACCTGCCGGGGTCAAAGTGCCAAGGTTGCATGTTTGGAACGATCGATCAAGTTCAGTTTGACAACCTGTTTGTGGATTGGGGGGATGGATCGGTGTCGCGACTCAATGTGCCCCCCGCGACTTCGGGCTCGACGAGCTGGGATCCCAGCCAGCCCCTCAGTCTGCCCACGAATGCGACCAGCCCCTATGCCGTGCAGCATGCCTACCAGTATCCGGGGAGCTATACGGTTCGCGTCTTCCAGCTTTCGGAAGCCGACGCGCAGCATGTGAACATCTCGCTGGTTGCGGCCAGCGTAGACGGACCGGCGAATCCGTTTCTGCAAGCGGCGGTGCTGACAAAGATCGCGGCGCCGGGAGGGTTGAAAGGCGGCTTGACGCAAACCAGCGTGCAGTCCGGCTTGCAGGCGATCATGGGGCAGGGTAGCGGAGGGTCGGGGTCGCAGGGTCCGAGTCCGGCGCAGGTGGCGAGCGATGCGTTCATGATCTTCTGCCACACCATCAACGTCACGGTGCCGGAAGATCTCGACGCCGACGGCCCGCTGCATCTGAAGAGCATTGATGACCCTGATTTCCCGGGCTATGACGTGCACAAGCCGATTGAGCGCGGGCTCGGGTTGAAGCAGACCGCGCTCGGGCAGGCTGCTGGGAATCAGTCATCGGGCATTCAAGCGAGTCCCGCCCTCAAGCCGACGGAACACCCGACGGACCTGGCCGCCGGCGAGCAGAACGAGAAGCAAAGCGTCTCACTCGCTCCGCTGCGTCCTGGCGAGGCGCAGCCGGCCGCGATTTGCAGCGCCTGCGATGACGGCATGCTGGCGCAGTCTTACCTGCACTATTACGGGAAAGGCGAAGTTCGCGTTACCTGGATTGTGGATGGAGCGCAGTCGCAGCAAACGATGGCCCTGCCGGCTTCGCAGGCGCGTACGAATCTGACTCGGCCGAAGCCGGGTGAGGCAGAGCCGCCGATCATCATTTCGACGAGCGATCCGCTGAATTCGCTCGGATTGCAGGTTCAACCAATTGGCATGCACAACGTAGCGGTCGAAGCTGACGTTGCTCCGGAACCGACCATGCCGAATCTGTCGGCCACCGTGGGGCGCACACTGCGGGCCGTGACTTTGGGCGGCGGCGCGAGCAAGGGGCAGACTCTGGATGCATCGGCAGCCGCGAGCCAGGCCCAGAGCCTGCTGAACACGCTGGCGCCGCCCGCGGGGAGCAAGCTGCCGCCGCTAAAGGTGGGAGTGCTCTCGCCCTCGAACCAGAGCGCCGGAGGAATGGGGGCGGTTCAGTATGTCAACGGTTCACTGCAGCAGATCGCGTCGCTTTTAGCGAATCTGCCTCCGGATCAGCATGTGGCGTCGAATACGAAGGTGTACCAAGTCGTTGCGGCGGATCCGTCGAAAGCTTGCAAATTCCTGTTCCCGGTCAAGAGCGGCGGCGGGTTCGAAATCAGCGGACTGCAGAACAACGTCGTGAAGAACGGTACCAAATACACCGGGACCGGAAATCTGATCATTCACCTCGCCAACAACAGCAGCGGCGGTTATGACCAATATCCGCCGATCCCGGTGAAGATTAACAACTGGGACGTACCGGACGGGCTCAACGTTCAGACCGGAAGCATCGACGTCTCGCCCAATCTGACGCTGGCGGCCAGCGTCCCCGGATTGAAGGGAACGGTTGACCGGCTGCAGGGCCAGGCGGGAGCAGAACTCGACGCCACCCTGAGCGTCACTCTGAGCGACGAAACGCTGCGCCTGCCAGGACTGGAGAAGCCGCAGACGTGGAGTGGAGTCACGGCGGAATTGAAATCCAGCGGCGACTGGCTGAAAGACGGACTGACCCTGCCCTCGACGTTGATCGGGTGGAGTGCGTTTACCATGCAGTCGAGCACGGTCCGCCTGGACTTGAGTCACCATGACGGAGACGCCGCGGGACTGCTCTGCGGACCGCTCTCCGGAGGCGATTGGGTTGGCGTGCGCTTCGCGCAACTCGCGATCACGCCCTACACCATGGATTTAGTGTCGAGCTCGGCGTTACAGCCGATCGTCACGGATTGGGGAATTGTCGGCAGCGGACTCTGCGGCAACCTCTCTACGGGACCGGCACCGTTCACGGCCAGTTTGGGCGCCGGCTCTATCACGATTGCTTCGATCAATGCCACCGCTTTCAACGGAACGTTCAATGCCCAATACAAAGGCATGGACGTGTACGTCCCCTGGCTCGACACACACCTGAAGGGCGACGCCACGCTGCAGTCCGGCGGCGGGAAGCAGGCCAGCATCTCGTTCCCGTTCACGGCATCGCCCGTATCGAAAACCTACGGCAATTTTGCTTTTACCGCCAGTAACTTACAGTTCACGCAACAGCAGAATATCGGATGGGTGGTGCAGGCGGACACGCACTTCGTCTTCTCCGCCGAAAATAGACAGTTCGCTGCTTTCGATCGTCCTTTCTTCTTCGGCATGGACGGGCGCGGCTACTTCGCCAGCGGCAGCCAGGCGGCCGACATCTCACTGGGAGGCAGTTCCCACCTGGCGCAAACTCCGGTGGACCTCGTCTCGGCTCATATCACGCTGCCGCCGACCGGCAATCAGATCATTGGAATTCAGTTCAATACCAATGTTCATTTGTCGGAGGTGATGGCCGCTGCGCCGATGCAGGTGAATTATGAAGTGGACAAAACAGGGGCGAACTACTCGACGTCCGGGCCTGAGAGTTCTCCCTTCTCGATTGACGTGCCGTATCCATCAGGCCAGCCCAGTTCCGAGGCGAAGGTCCATCCGGTATATTCCGGAGGCAGCAACAGCGAGTATTCCGGGTCGGTGGATTTATCCGAGATCGGCGGACCCGCGATCACGGGAGAGTTCCGGCTGGGCTATCAGGGAGGGCATGATTACTGGCTGACGCGGGTGGGCGTGACCTTGCCCTCCGGCGTGCCGGTAGCGCCGGACCTGAGCCTGTTCAAAGTTCAAGGAGGCATGGGCCACAACTTCCCCATCAGTGCTTTTGAACACGTCGGAACCCTGAGCGGCGAGACTCCGACGATGGACGGCTCGTTTCTCTTTATGGCGGGCATGCGCATCGGAACATCCGACGAGTTCACCTGCACGGTGGAAGGCGATCTGACCATCGAAGCGGGCGGCTCGAATGCCGGCGCCCGCATGGATTTTCATTCCTGGATTCTCAAGCAAGCCGACAACAGCAACGGCGACTTCAGCGGCTATTTCCAGTATGCGGGCAGCAACTTCGACGGGCGCATGTGGGGACACCTCAATTTCATGAACAACGCGGCGTACGTTGACCTGGGCAGCGGTCCGAATGACGCCGCTATAGATTTTCATTTCGGCCCGAGTGGGCCCTGGCACATCGATTTCGGCAAGCAGCAAGGCCCGCGCATTCACGGCCACTTGCTGGTAAGCGATGCCGACATGTACATGATGCTGTCGAGCAGCAGCCTTTCGCTGGGCGGCGGCGAATACTTTGACCTCGAAGCTGGAGCGGGCGGCATTTCCGGTTACATCAAGGGCGGCATGGACGTGGGGCTTACAGTAACTTCGCAGCCGCATATTTCCGGCGATTTCTCTGCCTCAGTCGAAGCGGGCGCCTGCGTAAGTGTGAGCGTACCTCTGGATGGCAGCATTACTGGGTGCGTTCATGTTGGCGTGAGTGCCCAGGTCCACGCCGAGTTTGCGCCGCTCGACGTTCACGCCAGCGCGACGGTTGGAACTCCGATCGGTGATGTTACTGTCAACGTGCACCTATGATTCCGATGAACCTTCGCCGAGCCTCAAGTTGCATCGTAGTTCTCGCATTCTCTGCGCTCGCCGCTTCCGCGTGCTGGGCACAGGAGGCTCCCGGCACGATGTTCGCGGCCTCCGACGGGAAGGGCCACGTTTCCTTGCTCTGGTTCCCGCCGCCTTCCGGATGGCCTGCTGGTGGCTGGAAGCTGTCCGATTCGACGGGACAAGTGCTGGCCCCGCAAATCAAGATCGGAGAAGCGGCAGCTTTGGAGGCGCTCTCCGTGGAGGATCGGGACCTCATTCAAAAACTGTCGTTAATATTTGCCAGTCCTGACTCGGGCCCGCAGCGCAGGCAACTGTTGGCCATTCTCAGCCTGCGCGTATTCAGCGAGCCGAGCTCTGCACGGGCCCTTGGTCTCTCATGGACGCTCGATAATGTTGCGCCGGGAAGTCGCGTCTATAAGGTGGAAGGACTCGACGGATCCGGCAAACCAGTCGTCCAAATGACAACCTCTCCCGTGGATTCTTCCCAGGCCACAGCTCTACCGCTCGCGCCCGACGGAGTTCAGGCAACCAGCGACAGGGACGGCGTGTCACTGTTTTGGAATCCGCCCGCGGGAGACCATTCGCTTTCGGTCGTCGCCTATGCGGTCGAGCGCGACGGAGGCGGGCAATCGGGGGCGCCGGTGACCGCGAAACCGGCCGTTGTCGGTCTTCGCTGGGACCCGAAGAAGGCGCTCGTCGTTGACCGCAATGCCCCGGCGAACGAAATGTTGACCTATAAAGTATTCGGCGTGGACGTGTTCGGCCGCCGCGGCGAAGGCAGCACGATTCGCATTTTCTACCCGGATTATCACGCGCTGGAGCCGCCCGATCCGGTGATCGCAACTGCCGGTGTGGGCAAGATCGTCGTCAGCTGGAAAGCAGAGAACAAACCGAATCTCGCCGGATACCTTGTGGAACGAGCTTTCCTTCATGCGGGTCCGTATGAGGCGCTGGCTGCTCAACCGTTGCCGCCCGGCTCTGGCCAATACGAAGACGATACGGTGCGCGGCGGGACAACGTACTACTATCGGGTCCGTGCCGTGAACTCGCGCGGAGACTTGGGGAATCCCTCGTCTGCTGCCGCAGCACAGCCGAAGAATCCCGGCGCGCCGCCCAAAGTCGAGGGTCTGGCCGCAGACACCGGGCAGACGCGGGTGCGCCTCACCTGGAAAGCCGTCGCCTTTCCGGTCGCGGGATACTTTGTGGAGCGGCGGGCGACAACCGGACTCGCGGGTGCGGAAAACTGGGTGCGCCTCAATCCGCATGTTTCTCCCGAACCGCTGTACGACGACTACCTCGGCCTCAGCTCCGACGCGAAGATGGAATACCGCATCGTTGCCGTCGCTTTCGACAACGCGGAAGGTCCGCCCAGCGATGTGGTCCAGGTGGTGATTGCAGACCGTACAGTCCCCTCAGAACCCTCGATCACCAGCGCGAGTGGCGCGGAAGGTAAGGCCACGGTCGACTTCGAACCGGCTTTGCCGCCCGACAAAACCGCGCAGTTTCTCGTCCTGCGCTCGGGCCGCGCCGAGGATATCGGGGTGGTTGTCGGGGATCCTCTCCCTGCCACCGCGCGCGAGTTCACTGACCTATACGTAAGCGCGGGAGAAAGTTACTGGTATCGTCTGGTTGCGGTGGATAAGAACGGGAATCGCAGCGATCCCACGCGCCCGGTCGTGATTCGGGTTGGCTCGCCGACGATTCCCAAACCTGCGGTTCCAGCCCTGCAACTTGTCAGCTCGCCTTTTCCTCACGTCGTTCTTCAATTCGGCCAGCCGCCCGCGGGACTGAGCGTCATTGTGGAACGTCAGGATGAGCCGAACGGAGCATGGCTGCGCATCGCGGGACCGATGTCTGGTGTAACGGCTTCCGACAACAATCCGCCTTCGTCAAAGACTGCCATGTATCGCATTTCTTACATCAGCGCGAATGGCGCAGTTGGCCCGTCCAGCGATGTGGTTACGGCTCCCAGCGCGGCCGGCAAGACGCAGCGCTAATCTCCTCTGCAAGCTGGAGCCCCCCGGCATATTGCTTCCTCCATCTCGTTCCGCTAGAGTGTTTCGTTCCCAGTTAATCGAAGTCATGCCGTAATCCGTGAACTGCGGTTTAAGGAGGGGCAATGAAGAATCGGCTTCGTTCAGAAGGCTCGGTTTCACGGCGCAAATTCTTAGGGCAGACGGCTGCAGCCGCGATTGGTCTGGCGATCGTTCCGCGCCGGGTGTTGGGCGGCCCAGGGTATGTTCCGCCCAGCGACAAAGTCAACATTGCTTTCATCGGCGTTGGCGCGCAGGGCTTGCGCGTCATGCTTCACTTCTTGAAGGAGCCCGACGTGCAGGGCGTGGCCGTCTGCGACGCAAATAAATCCGGCGCGAATTATCCGCAATGGGATACACATGAGTTCTGCCATTCAGTCCGCAAATTGCTCGGGGTAGACAGCGGCTGGGATTGGCTCAGCCCCGACCAGCCCATTCAACTGACCCACTCCCTCGGCGTGACCAGCGGCGTTGCAGGGCGCGAACCTTGCCAGAAAATCGTGGACGGATACTACGGCGCTCAGCAGCGTTCCGGCCAGTATCATGGCTGTGGGGCCTACAACGATTTCCGCGAACTGCTGGAAAAGCAGAAAGACCTCGACGCTGTGGTCGTGTGTACCACGGACAACCTGCACGCGGCGGTGTCCGCGGCAGCGATGAGGAAGCGCAAACATGTCTTTTGCCAGAAGCCTCTGACGCACACTATCTACGAGGCTCGGCGCCTTGCCGAAATTGCTCGCGAAACGGGCGTGGCCACTCAAATTGCGGTTGGGAACCAGGCTTCCGAGGCTACCCGCCTGCTCTGCGAGTGGATTTGGGACGGCGCCATCGGCCCGGTGCGCGAGGTCATGAACTGGTCGAGCCGTCCTTTCTGGCCCCAGGGCCTGGAGCGTCCAAAGGAGTCCGAACCAGTTCCTGAAGGTTTGGATTGGGACCTCTGGCTCGGCCCGGCGCCGGAGCGTTCGTTCAACCGTGCTTACCTGCCCTTCGTGTGGCGCGGGTGGTGCGATTTTGGTTGTGGTGCCCTGGGCGACATGGGTTCCTACAGCTTCGACACGATTTTCCGCGTCTTGAAACTGGAGGCGCCCGTAAGTGTGGACGCCAGTTCTACCGATCGCTACGACGAGACCTACCCGCAGGCCTCAATCGTCCGTTACAGCTTCGCGGCGCGCGGCGAGATGCCGCCCGTGAAATTCACCTGGTATGACGGCGGGCTAAAGCCCGCCCGTCCGGAGGAACTGGAAGAAGGCCGGCCTCTCAAGGGAGAAGGCGAAGAAGACGAGGGGCTCCTTTTCGTCGGTGACAAGGGCAAGATTCTCTGCTCATTCAACGGTGGGCACCCGGCACTTATCCCTAAAACGAAGATGGATAGTTACAAGCAGCCGCCCAAAACCCTGCCCAGGTCGCCGGGCAATGAACGCGAATGGCTCGACGCCTGTAAAGGCGGCAAAGACAAACCTGGCGGCAATTTTGAGTTTTCGGGGATGGTCACCGAGACCTTACTCTTAGGGAATGTCGCGACTCGCATGGGAGAGAAGCTCAGTTGGGATCGCGCCAACCTGAAAGTCAACTCTGACGTTGCGCAGAAGTACGTCAGCCCGGACCGCCGAAAAGGGTGGGAACTCTAGCGGACCGTGGTGAGAACTGGGAGATGCAAACTCGGCGCCTGAAGGCGCACTGATGACGCAGCACTTGCGGTATGCCCCTCGACTCCGCTCAGGGCAGGCTCTGGAGGCATACCCTGATACGAATCGCACTGCACCACGGGCTGCTAGCCAGTATGTTGCGGAGCAAACCGTTTGAGGATTAGAGAATCAGTGGATAAGGAGGCATTCATGTCTGCGATTTCGAGAAGGGAATTTTGCAAGAGTGCGGCGACCTGCGCTGCTGCGGCCGGCTTTCTTTCCGCAGGGGCGCTGAAGCTTCGCGCCAATCCGCTGGGTATGCCCATCGGGTGCCAGACTTGGCCGGTCAGGAAAATGATCGCGCAGGATTTCCCCGGCACGGTCAAGCAGCTTGCCGACGCGGGATTTCAGACGATTGAGCTGTGCTCGCCGGTGGGCTACGCCGATGATGGCTTCGGCGGACTTGCCAAATACAAGGGAGCCGAGCTGCGGAAGATCCTGGGCGACGCCGGTGTTACGTGCGTCAGTTCGCACTTCGGCATTGACGAACTCAGGAAGAATCAAGACGACCGAATTGCCTGGGCGAAGGATGTCGGCCTCACCCAGATGCTCGTGCCCAGCCTCGACGGGCCCGAGAATCCGACTATGGATGATGTGAAGCGAGCGGCAGACGAATACAACAAAATGGGCGAACGCGCGGCCAAGGTGGGTATCCAGCAGGGCCTTCACAACGAGAACTTCGAGCTCTCCACAGTAGACGGCAAGCGCACCTACGACGTGCTGTTCGACCTTCTCGACCCCAAACTGGTCAAGTTCCAGTTTCAGGTTTCCACCATCAGCCGCGGCTACGATGCCGCCGAATATTTCACCAAGTATCCTGGCCGCTTCATCTCCATGCACGTGCAAGGCTGGTCAGCGGCGACCAAGAAAACAATGGCCGTGGGTCAGGACACTCTGGATTGGAAGAAAATCTTCACGGCGGCGAAAACGGGCGGCATCAAGAATTACTTCGTCGAAATGAACCTGGAAATGATGAAGGCCAGCGTTCCCTATCTTCACGATCTGCAGGTGTGAGGAAACTACCCAGCTCACTCTGGCGGGAGGTTCCCCGAACGCGGACGAGTGTCGTTCGGGTCAGCTTCAACTTGTGGCGCCGAGTGCGATGGCAGAAGCATCGATGCTGCTTCTAACAACCGCCGCACCCGATCCTGCAGGACTACCACCCGCTGGTACTCCTGACCCTTGATCCCTCCCAGAGATATCTTGTTGTTCCGGTACATCATGGGACTGGGAACGGAGTGTCCCACGTTGGCGTGAATTTCCCGGGCTCCGGTCTCCGCGATAATGCGCTGTACGTTGGTTTCCCGAATGCCGCCGCCCACCATGATCGCAATGCGATCCTTCGCAGCCGCAACCAGACTGGCGATGGCCGTCATGCCATCTTCCGCGTTCTGCTCGCCGCCCGAAGTCAGAACGCGATGGATGCCGGCATGGATGACGTCCTCCAGCGAGCCGTTCGGATCAGCGGACATGTCGAATGCGCGGTGGAAGGTGGCGTTCAGGGGATGGGCGATCTCAACCAGACGGCGAGTTCTGGCGGCATCCACTTGTCCATTTTCTTTGAGGATGCCGAAGACGACCCCATCGGCTCCGAGCTGTTTTGCGGTGAGTACATCGCGCTTCATGCTTTCGAATTCGTCCGCGGTGTAACAAAAATCGCCCCCGCGCGGCCGAATGATCACGTGGAGACTGATGCCAACTTTTTTACGGACGGTTTCAATCAACCCCGCGCTGGGAGTAATGCCACCTTCCAGCAAATCGCCGCACAATTCGACCCGATGTGCCCCGCCGTGCTCCGCGGCAAGAGCAGACTCGGTCGAATCAACACAAATCTCGACAAGGACGGAGTTGTTCATAGACCGGAGAACGACTGACTCACCGAGCTGAAGATGGACGGCCCCACGCGTCGTACTCTTGACCTGGCCTCGTCAGGGCCGCAGTAGCGGCCCTG
>JBKQRC010000112.1:0-36434 GCA_052326105.1 Candidatus Sulfotelmatobacter sp.
AGAAGCCCGGCCAACTGGTCACCCGCGACGAGATTCGCCAGCGCCTCTGGACCTCCGACACCTTCGTTGATTTCGACCACAGCCTGAACACGGCGGTCAAGAAACTGCGTCAGACGCTCGGCGACGAAGCCGATACCCCACGCTATATCGAGACCCTGCCGAAGCGGGGATACCGGTTCATCGGCGAGGTCAGCCGAGAAGAACCGAAGGAGGAGACTCCCGAACCACCGCCGGTTGCTGTTGTCGCCGCCGAACGCATTGAGTTTCCTCAGCCTGTGAAGAAGAAGCGGCTTCTGCGTTTGAGATGGATCGCGGCCATTGCGGCCGTCGCGTTGCTGGCGTTTGCAGCCTATTGGTTTGCCACGCCGCCTCAGCAGCCGAGGATCGTTCACACCCACGCTCTGACAAACAGGGAATCCAAAAGATTTCCGCTTGAAGCCTCTCACCGATCGGGGCTCTCTCTATTTCCGCGAGCAGTCGCCATCCGGTGTAGTGGTTGATCTGCAGGTTCCGACCGCAGGCGGAGAAGTGTCGGGAGTTCCCGCGGTGAAGGGTTCCCTGAGCGACATCTCTCGGGACGGATCTCAGTTGCTCTCGGGCATGTACGACCCCAAACGGAAGCAGTGGGATGCGTGGACACAGCCTCTCTCCGCCGGCCTGCCCCGCCTGATCGTTGAGAACGCTGACTGGCCTATGTGGACTTCTGACGGCCGTGGCATTTTCTTCTTCCGATTCAAGAATAACCTCGCGAACGCAGAGCTCTACCGCGCGAATGCGGACGGAGCGGCTGTGGAACGGCTGGCTACCGTCCCTCTTTTCACTCTTCCCCATCTATCGCCCGACGGAGCGCGCATTCGCTTAACAGACTGGGGGTCGTCTGCATACTCGCTGTGGGAGGTTGGTACGGACGGACGCAATCTCCACCCCCTTCTCGGTGGACGCAAAGAAGTGTGGGGAGGGAGTTGGAGTCCCGACGGCAAGTACTACTTCTTTTCGAGCTGGGATGGTGACCGATATAGTCTGTGGGCCGTCTCGGAAGCGCAGCATTGGTGGAGAAAAAACGCCACGGTTCCCCAACAACTGACCTTCGGCCCGATGGCGATCGGAACCCCAGCGATCAGCAATGACGGCAAACAGCTCTACGCAGTAGGTATGGAACGACACGGAGAACTTTCCGTTTATGACGGCAAGTCGGGTAAGTTCGTCCCTTATC
Source organism: Candidatus Sulfotelmatobacter sp. (assembly GCA_052326105.1). GTDB lineage: Bacteria > Acidobacteriota > Terriglobia > Terriglobales > Acidobacteriaceae > Sulfotelmatobacter. The sequence continues at coordinate 1,214 of JBKQRC010000112.1, forward strand.
TCGGAGGAATTTCCGCCTGCTACGTGGACTTTTCGCGCGACGGCCAGTGGATCGCGTATGTTTCCTATCCGGAAGGCACGCTCTGGCGTAGTCGGATTGATGGTAGCGAGAAGAGGCAACTCACTTCGCCGCCCCTGGCGGTGATGAATCCGCGCTGGTCCCCCGACGGGAAGTTGATTGCCTTCATGGACGGGTCGAACGGCGACCGGAGCCAAATGACCTTCGACAGCCCGAACCGAGTTTACGTGGTCAGCGCCGAAGGGGGTGGCCCTGCTCTGTTGCTCGCCGGAAGTTTCGAAGATCCTACATGGGCTCCCGATGGGAATTCGATCGCCTATAGCGTTCGCTCATCCTTCCCTGTGACAGGAGTCGAGGTTAGAATCCTCGACCTCCAGACGCAGAAATCAAGCACGGTGCCCGCATCGCAAGGAATGTGGAGCGCCCGCTGGTCACCCGACGGCAAACACCTGGTTGCCTTAGTGGATTGGCCAAGCAAGAAATTGATGCTTTTTACGTTCGCCAGCAATACCTGGGAGGAGCTGGCTTCCGGCACTGATTTCGGGTGGCCCTCGTGGTCGCGCGACAGCAAGTTTGTTTATGCGGCGGACGGTGCTTCGCTGGTTCGCGTTTCCATCGAAGACCATAGGAAAGAGCAAATCGCGTCTTGGCAGGGCCTACGGATCACAGCTTATCTTATGGACCGCTTGAACCAAGGCTGGTTTGGCCTGACCCCGGATGGTCGGCCGATTACGACGCGCGACACCGGCATCCAGGAAATCTACGCCTTCGACCTAGAGTACAAGTAGTTGCGCACGCCAAGAAAAAAGCCCGGATCGCTCCGGGCTTTGTTTTAATCTGTTCGGCTACGCCTACGGTTACTCTACCGCGACGCCAGCACGATCGTCTGATCCTGCTTGGTGGTCCGCGCATACTCCAGTTCTGCCGAGGAGGCGTACAGTTCGTGGCCACCGTTCACCTCGCCAATCCACGCCTCCGAGAGGAAGCGCCGAGTTCCATAGCGGTGGAAAACCAGCTTGGGGCTGGAGTCGTCGTTGGGACCGCCTCCGGTCTTGTTGGTCATCACGCTGGCGGCGCCGGGTCCGTCAATGCGCGCCACTTGCAGCAGAGAACCGGTGATCGAGACTTTGTAATCGCCTGCGGCGAGCGTCTGCTGCCCGACGGTGAAGTTGAAGGGGACGGTCACCCGGACGGCACCCGTCTGGGCAATGGCTGAAGTGAGAAGGACGAACGCTGCGAATGCAACCGCGATCATGAATCTTGAGCTTTTCATAACGCCTCCAGGAGCTGTGCTCCGTAAATTTTCTTGCTGCCCCGACTCTGGCCCGGTTGGCCAGAAACCACAATGCACGCACGATGATTCGGTTGATGAATTGTGAGTACAGGAGAAGTGATCGCGGGGTGACGGGCTTGTCGCCGCAAAATATATGGGCTAAACAATTGAAAGCGGAAGGGTTGAGGAAGTTGCTGCTGAAGAAACGCGTCGCTAGGGTCTCAGCTTGATCTTGAGGTCGGCGGCGATCTGCTTGCCGTGGAAGCGGCCATTTTCGATGAAGATCTCGTTGGTCCGTGATCCGGCTACAATCACGCCCGCGACATAGATTCCTCTGACGTTGCTTTCGAGCGAAACCGGATCGCACACCGGCCGGCATTGCTCGTCCGACAATTCGATGCCCATGCTGCGCAGAAAATCGTAGTCCGGGTGGTAGCCGATCAGGGCCAGCACGAAGTCGTTCTTGAGCCGCAGCGGGCCGCTGGGGGTGACGATCACCACGTGATCCACGCCGATTTCCTGCACCCAGCTGTTGAAGTGGGCCTCGATTTCCTCGTTCTTGATGCGATTTTCCAGGTCGGGCTTGATCCAGTATTTGACGTGGTGGTGCAGTTGCGCCTCGCGGTGCACCAGGGTGACCCGCGCCCCGTGCCGCCACAAATCCAGCGCGGCGATGGCCGCCGAATTCTTGCCTCCTATCACCAGCACATCCGTGTCGTAATAGGGATGCGGCTCGCCATAGTAATGCGAGACCTTGGGCAACTCCTCGCCCGGAATCCCCAGCTTGTTGGCCAGATCGTAGTAGCCGCTCGAAACGATGACCTTCTTCGCGCGATAGTCGTGCGGGCGGCCAGCGCGATCGGTCGCGGTGATGGTGAAGTCTCCATCCTCGCCAAGCACGGTCTTGACCCACTCGTACTGCCGCAGGTCGAGCTTGTAGTGCTCGGACACCTTGCGGTAGTACTCAAGCGCCTCCTCGCGGGTCGGTTTCTGCTGGGCGGTGGTGAAAGGGATGTCGCCGATTTCCAGCAGCTCCGGCGTGGTGAAAAACACCATGTTCGCGGGATAGTGGAACAGCGAATTCACCAGGCATCCCTTGTCGAGAACGATGACCTGCAGCCCGATTTTCTGCGCTTCGATGGCGCAGGCCAGGCCCGTGGGCCCGGCGCCGATCACGAGCACGTCGGTGCGCATCTCCCTGTGCGGCAGGGCCTTGGTCTGAGGCAGAACGTCCAGCTCTTCGTCGGCAAGGAACTCAGGCATAGGAGCGGCAGCTCGGAGACCGATGATTCTAGCACGCGGACTTCCGCGTGAAGCGGGGTCGAACGGTGTAGGCGGTTCGGCAGGCCACCCTTCGGCTATCGCTCAGGGAATGCCCTCTCGAAAAACGCGAGAAGTGGCGCGCCCCTGGTTGTTTCGGTCAAGGTTCAAAGACAAACCCACGTTATACGTCCCCGCTGAGGTAGCCCGCCCCAGTCATTTACGCTTCGGTTCTGCCGAGGAACAATCGAACAACCTGGCCGCATTTTGCGTCGAGCTGCAGACGCCTCTTGCACGCCTGCGACGTATCGCCGGTCGTCCTAACATCGTCAAAGAGGATTACACCGGCCCCGCCGAGATCTGCTTTGCTGCAACCTAACGACTCAAAATGCTCCATCGAAGTCGGGCGCTGCCCACGATAAGCTTGATGAGCCGGAATGACGCTCTCTCTGCGGAAAAGCAATTCCTCCGGGTACTGCAACCACGGAAACATTTTCGCGATGAAGTGACACACGAACTTTGAGGAGGGCGAGACCTTGTGCGCTATCTGGCTGGGGACGGGAACGATGTGGTGGCAGTCCTGTTCACGCTTCCAATCCTCAGAAAATTTCCCGACGGCATCGTAAACCTGCATCGTTGCAACTTGGAGACAGGCTGTGTCAAGGGCCTTGAAACCGAGAATGAACTGGGTGACTTCATCGGTTAGTCCGGACTTGCCGGGATTGTAACGGAATAGGGAAAGCGAGAGGTTGTCCTCATCCCAAAAGTCGATACGCTTTCGACCAATGTCACTGTAAGGGTCGGTTTCCACAGAGAATTCGCCCCGCCGGGCCTTTCACGGGTTACTTCGACGACGATTCTATCAACGATTTCCGCTGGCTTCGGCGACCGTTTGCAGGTTTCGCACCCACCGCCTAATCTTCGAACAAGACCTTGGCCAATGTCGTGTCCTTCCACTCCTCTTGCTGCATTGCTCGCCGCACCCTTGTTTGTATGAGCGACGGCGCGTTCTTGACGTACTCTTGCGCTCGATTAAACGTGGTCGCCGCACGGTCCCGGTCAGATTCAAGCCCCTTCAGGTAACGAACAGCATCCTCAGAAGAGAATTCCTGCCGTCGCTTTTCCCGCCAGTTCGTGGTCAACCCCGTCCAAACAGCAGCGTTCACCTGCTCTCGGGCGGCCAGCCAGCCCCGAATCAACGCAATAACCATTGCGGGAATGTCACCGGCGGTCTGACCGCTCGCAGTCAGCAAATGGATGTCCTCCACAGACACACAGCCTTCCCTTTCCTTGAGATTTAGACGTGCATCGCCGAGATCGTCGAACTCACTGAGCGCCCAGTACACCTGTTGGTCTTCGGCGCCGGGTAGGATCACGAGAGTTAATCGTCCATCACGTGAGATCCTTGCGAATTCAATGGGAAGCTTGGGACCGTCCGAGCGCCATTTCGTCTTGATTCTGAGGCCGCCCGGGCACCAGATCAACGAACCCCAGCCGAGCACTGCAATTTCCGTTGGTTTTGACACCATAGACTTGCCTTCGCGAAGCCCTGGCTTAGCTTTGATTCTCGCGTTCGGCCACGACGGCGAACTTTACGCCCAAAGCGTGCAGGACGGAATTGATGGTTTCGAAGCGTGGGTGTGCGCCTGCACTCAGGGTTTTGTACAGGCTCTCTCTGCCCAGACCCGCGTCTTTGGCGATCTGCGCCATGCCTCGCGCTTTGGCCACGTTGCCGAGTGCTGCGACGAACACTTCGGGGTCTGGGTCTTCAGCGGCTGCTGAAAGATATTCTGCGATGACCGCATCGTTATCGAGATACGCCGCCGCGTCAAATGGTTTGTACATTGTTTTGTTTCTCTTCATTGTTTCGCCCTCTTGAGTTCGCGAGCCATTTTTTTCGCTCTGGCAATGTCTTTCGTTTGGGAGGCCTTTACGCCGCCAGCCACTAGGACATAGACCGTCGACCCGGTTCGCATGTAGTAAACGCGATATCCCGGTCCGACATGAACCCGCATCTCAGAAACGCCTTCGCCAACGGGTTCGCAATCGCCAAAATTTCCCATTGCCGCGCTAGTAAGCCGGGCCAGGATTCTGGCCTTTGCTTTCTGGTCGGCCAGATGGGATAGCCACGCATCGAAATCGGACGATCGAAAAAACGTATTCAATTCTCTCTAGTGTATCCGATTGGATACTCCCCCGCAAGCAGGAACTGTCGCCAGCATTTTGGGCGAGAACCATTTTCACGCCGCCGTATAATAATCGGTTCCTCGTACGCGCCTACGGGCCGCTCCCGTTCCGGTCCGATGTGCAGGAGATTCCAATATGTCCACCCTCACCGAACCCGTCACGCGCACCCGCATTGAATCCGACAGCATGGGCAAGATCGAAGTCGCCGCCAACGTTTATTGGGGCGCGCAAACGCAGCGCTCGCTGCTGCATTTCAACATCGGCCGCGATACCATGCCGCCCGAGCTGATTCACGCCTTCGGCATCCTCAAGAAGGCCTGCGCGCTGGTGAATCAAGACCTGGGCAAGCTCCCCGCCGACAAGGCGAAGCTGATCGTCGAAGCCGCCGACGAAGTCATCGCCGGCAAACTCGACGGCCAGTTCCCGCTGCGCATCTGGCAGACCGGCTCGGGCACCCAGACCAACATGAATGTGAACGAGGTCATCTCGAATCGCGCCATCGAGATCGCCGGCGGCGAGATGGGATCGAAGAAGCCGATCCATCCCAACGATCACGTCAACATGTCGCAGTCGTCGAATGACACGTTCCCGGCAGCCATGCACATCGCGGCGGCCGAGCGGGTGAAGAACGCGCTGATTCCAGCCGTCAAGACCGTGCGCGACGCCATCGCGGCCAAGGCTAAGGAATTCGACAGCATCGTCAAGATTGGCCGCACCCATTTGCAAGACGCCGTGCCTTTGACCATCGGCCAGGAATTTGGCGGCTGGGCGAGCCTGCTCGATCGCGACGTCAAGCGGCTGGAGCAGGTGCTCGAAGGACTCTATGAGTTGGCCATCGGAGGCACTGCCGTGGGCACGGGCCTGAACACGCATCCGGAATTTGCCGAGCGCGCGGCCAAGAAGATCGCCGAACTCACGGGACTTCCCTTCCGCTCGCATCCCAACAAGTTCGCGGCGCTTTCCGCGCACGATGAGATCGTGTTCGCCCAGGGTGCCATGGAAACTCTGGCCGCATCGTTCATGAAGATTTCGAACGACATCCGCTGGCTGGCTTCCGGCCCGCGCTGCGGCTTTGGAGAACTGGTGATTCCCGAGAATGAGCCCGGGTCTTCGATCATGCCGGGCAAGGTGAACCCCACGCAGTGCGAGGCCATGACCATGGTCTGCGTTCAGGTGCACGGAGCGACGGCCGCGGTTGGCTTCGCCGGATCGCAGGGCAACTTCGAGCTGAACGTGTTCAAGCCGGTGATGATCTACAACTTCCTGCATTCGGTCACGCTCATCACCGACGCCTGCCACGGCTATGTCGAGTACATGGTCAAGGGTATTGAAGTGGATCGCGCCAAGGTGGATTCGTACGTGAAGAATTCGCTCATGCTGGTCACGGCGCTGACCCCGAAGGTCGGCTACGACAAGGCGGCGCAGATCGCGCACACCGCGCATGTGGATCATTCCAGCCTGCGCGAAGCCGCGCTGAAGCTGGGACACCTCACGGGCGAAGAATTCGATCAACTGGTCAAGCCGGAGAAGATGACGCGGCCGTGATCCGTTCGGGAAAGTCTTACGATTGGACAATTCCCAACAGAAGAACCACGCGTTCATGGATCGCTTTCAGGACGTCCGCCGGCGCAGTTTCAACGTATTTCGCGCGGCAGGCGTGCCAGTCGAGATTTTTTATCTGATCGGCGAGCACAACCCCAGTGGTTTTCATCTGGCTCGGAAGCCGAACCTCGAAGGGATATCCCTTGACTTGGTTTGTGACGGGAACCGCCACGACCAGGCCCGTTTTTTTGTTATAGGGACTTGGAGATAAGACGATCGCGGGACGCCAACCGCCCTGCTCGTGCCCCGCAACAGGGTCCAAGTCGATCTTAATAACGTGGCCGGTATCGGGAAGGTAACGCACCTCTACCAGACCTCGTTGCCAACCGGCCTACCCCAGTCAAGTTCCTTGTGTCGGTTCTCTGGCGTGATCGCTGCCACAAGGGATTCCAGCGTCAGTTTTGGATGGACAGGCCGAACGGTGAGGCGACCGTTCTCCACGATCATTTCAACTTCGTCCCCTTCGCGGATCTGCAATGCATCAAGCATGGCCCGCGGAATCCGGAGCGCCTGGCTGTTACCCCAGCCAACTATTTGCGCCCGCATGGATTCAGGGGAGTGAGTGACTTCAACCATGCCCCGCTTGCCCAGTTCTCGAAGGTGGCAGCGAATGCTGCCTTTGACTCCTCCGTTTTCTTTCGCCCAATCATTAAGAAGAGAGCTGTATCTGCCATCTATGTCCACCAGCGGGGCCAGGGCCTCGAGAGTGATCGGAGTCGAGCAACGCGCGAGGGCTTCCACGACCAGGGCTTTCTGGCCTCTGAATTTCGCCTCACGCAACTTTGGCGTTTTGGAATACATCTTCTTCAAAGAGGGCCTCCCGAGTAGAGCTTTAAGAGCTCTACTTGATTATACACGAGTGTATATCCATGTCAAGATATATCGAAGTGAGCGGTTTCAATCACCGGTTTGCTCCCTTTCCCTTGCCTGCGCTTCAGCTCTTTTCCCGACGCCGTCGTGATCACCACCACGCTCACCAGCACCAGCGCCGTCCCCAGGATCGTGCGCAGCCCGAGAGCCTCGCCGCCGAGAAAGTATCCCAGCACCACCGCGACCACCGGATTCACATACGCGTAGGTTCCCACCTTGGTCGGCGATTCGTGATGGAGCAGCCAAACATACGCGGTAAAAGCGACAATCGATCCCGCCACGATCAGATAGGCCAGCGCCAGCCACGCGCTGCGTGATACGGCCTGCATATGAAAACCGCGGAATTCCCCGAGAAGAGCTGCGGTCAGCGTGAGCAGAACGCCCCCGGCCAGCATCTGCGCCCCGGAACTCATGACCTTGGACGACGGCGATGGCAGCTTGCGGCTGAGCGACGCGGCCACCGACCAAGCCATGGCTCCCACGATGAGGGCGAAGGCGCCAGCCGTATCCACAGGAGCTCCGCCCAGGTTCATTCTTTCGCTCAAGCCGGAGCGTCCGACCAGAACGGCGACGCCGCCCATCCCTACAATCAGGGCCAACGCCAGCCGCCTGGTGAGGCGCCGGGTACGCAGGAAAACGATTTCCCCGAGCGCCATGAACACCGCAATCGTGGACATCATCACCGCCGTGACGCCGGAGGGCACGCGGGTTTCCGCCCAGAAAACCAGGCCATAGTCGAGCACAAAGATTAAAACGGCGAGCAACGATGCCGCGCCCCACTGGCGAGCGGTGGGCGAGGGTGTGCCCTTGAGGCGCATCCAGCCGTAGAGAACGGTTCCCGCGATGAGGAAGCGCACGCCCGCGAGAAGAAACGGCGGGACTTCGCGCACGCCGATGCGGATCGCCAGAAACGTCGATCCCCACACGAAATAAATGACCGCGAATGCGAGTAGAACCTTCCAGGCGCGAGGTTGGGAAACGGCATTCATGCGGGTCAGGTCTGAGGTCTGAGGTCTGAGGTCTGAGTTGTTTTGTGGTTGCCCAACACCTAACACCTAAGACCTAAGACCTGATTAGATTACCGTCCATCCCTGAGGACGCGGTTTCCGTCATAAAGAGAATTTATGGAGTTATGACAGTCTGGCGGGTTCTGCGCAGAACCTACTTCTTCAGCAGGCTGGTGTGGCTGGCGACGCACTGCCATTTGCCGGCGTCGAACACCCAGGTATCGGTAAAGCGTCCCACGTGATCGTAGGGCTTGCCCTGGTAGGTGCCCTGCGTGTGGTAGGTGCCCGTAATCACCGCCGTGTCGCCGAAGAAGTTGGTCTTCATGTCCTGGACGGTGGCCAGACTAGGTTTGTAGCGCGGGTCCCGGATATCGGCCAGGAACCTCTGCTTGTCGCTGACCTCGCCATCCCACTCCGTGTTCACGAAGCGGCTCGAAACCAGGGCGTCGAGGGCGGAGGAATCGCGATTGACCTGAGCTTCGTTCCACATCCGCTCCAGAATCAAGAGCTTGCTTTCGCGGGGGTCGCCCTGCTGGGCCCCCAATCCAACCGGACCCAGGGCTAGCAGCAGACAGCAGCAGATCGTGCGTATCATGATCGTGCGTATCATGGCGGTCAACGTTCGCCGCCCTGCGGTCAGGGAGGGCGTTTGAAGAAAAATAGCAGCTGGGCGTAGTACTTGCTACCGGAAACGCGTGCAGGTGAGTTACCTACGTCACGGAGATGGCCAGTTTTGAAACACAATTGCTGAATCGGGAAGCGCCCCAGCAGACCTCACCGCTCCAGAAGGACACGCCCTTCGACGTTCTGCCCCCTAGAACGCCCAGCGCAGCAGCGTAGCGCCAATGGTGAAGCCGGCCCCGACTGAGGCCAGCAGCACCAGGCTTCCCTTCTTGAGCTTGCCTTCTTCAATCGCCGTGTTCATGGCCAGCGGAATCGTAGCCCCGGTAGTGTTGCCGTAGCGTTCAATGTTGACGATCACAGCCTCCGGCCGCAGGCCCAGCCGATCGGCCGTGGCGCTGATAATCCGCAAGTTGGCCTGGTGGGGAATGAAGGCGTCAATGTCGGAGCCTTTCAGCCCGTTCCGTTCCAGCAGCTTCTGGCAGAGTTCAGTCTGCTTGCGCACCGCGAACTTGAAGACCTGCTGGCCGTCCTGGTGCACGTAGTGCATCCTTTTCGCGATGGTCTCTTTCGACGTTGGATGCAGGCTGCCGCCGCCCGGCATGTAGAGGAACCCGGCTCCCGTACCGTCAACTTCATGGATGAAGTCAATCAGGCCGACCGAATCGTCTTCCGCCGGTTCCAGGATCGCCGCCCCCGCTCCGTCACCGAACAGAATGCAAGTCGCCCGGTCGGTATAGTCAATGATCGAGGACATTACGTCGGAGCCGATCACCAGCACCCGCTGATGCGCCCCGGTGGCGATGAATTGCGCCCCCACCTGCAGCGAATACAAGAACGCTGAGCAGGCAGCGGAAAGATCGATCCCCCAGGCTCCCTTTGCCCCTAGCTTCTCTTGCACCAGGCAGGCAGTCGCGGGAAACAACATGTCGGGCGTGACGGTGCCGACAATAATGGCTTGGATGTCGCTCGGGGCCAGGCCGCGCTGAGCCAGGGCTTTTTTGGATGCCTCCACGGCAAGGTCGCTGGTGGCCACGCCTTTTTCCGCGATGTGCCGCTCGCGAATACCGACGCGCGCCATGATCCACTCGTTGTTGGTGTCAACCATTTCTTCCAGGTCGGCGTTGGTGAGCACGCGCGGCGGCACGTACGTGCCCAGTGCGCTGATCTTGGCGCGGATCGGTTTGGTCAAGGAGGGCTCCTGCAAATGCTGGCTTCAGTATTCTGAAGGATGGAAGGAAGAATGTCTAACGGGACGTTGTCATCCTGAGCGACGTTGTCATCCTGAGCGAGTTGTCATCCGAGCGAATTGTCATCCTGAGCGAAGCGAAGGACCTACCACAATTTGCTTGCAGCGAGTCGCTGCCGGCAGGTTGCATGGGTCCTTCGCTTCGCTCAGGATGACAGCAAGAACAAGAAGTCCGAAGTCCGACCGTCCGAGGCCTGAGGTCTGAGGCCTGAGGTCCGAAGTCTGACGCCCGCCTCTAATACGCCCAGCGCAGCAAGGTTGCACCGGAAGTGAACCCGGCGCCGACGGCGGCGATCAACACCCGGTCTCCCTTCTTCAATTTGCCCTCTTCGATGGCCGTACGCATGGCAATGGGAATTGTGCCTGCTGTGGTATTGCCATAGCGATCGATGTTGATGATGACTTTCTCCATCGGCATGCCCAGACGATCTGCGGTCGCGGTGATGATGCGCCGGTTGGCCTGGTGCGCGATGAAGCAGTCGATGTCCTTACCCGTCAGCTTGTTCTTCTCCAGAATGCGCTCGGTCATCTCCGCCATTTTCTTCACCGCATACTTGAAGACCTGCTTGCCATCCTGATGGATATAGTGCATTTTCTGCTCCACCGTCTCGTGCGAAGCGGGGTTCAAGCTCCCCCCTCCCGGCATGAAGAGATATTGCCCGCCCATACCCTCGATCTGGGCAACATGGTCAATGATGCCGTCTTCGCCGTCTTCCGCCGGTTCGAGCAGAACCGCGCCCGCGCCGTCGCCAAAAATGATGCACACCGCCCGGTCGGTAAAGTCCGTCATGGATGAGTTCACATCGGTCCCGATCACCAGCACCTTCTTGTACTGTCCCGACTCGACGAATTTCACCCCGGTGTTCAGGGCAAACAGAAACCCCGAGCATCCGGCGGAAACATCAAAGCCCCAGGTATTCTCGATGCCCAATTTATGCTGCACCAGACACGCGGTCGAGGGATACATCATGTCCGGCGTCACCGTGCCAACGACGATCAGATCCACCTGCTGCAGATCGAGGGGATGGGACGCCAGCAGGTTCTTCACCGCCTCGACTGCCAGGTCGCTGGCCGCCACTCCCTTGTCCACAAGATGGCGCTCGCGGATGCCGACCCGCTCCATGATCCACTCGTTGGTGGTATCAACCATTTTTTCCAGGTCGGCGTTCGTAAGAAGGCGGGGCGGCAGGTAAGTGCCGAGGGCACTGATTTTGGCGCGGATTGGTTTAGTCAATGAGGGCTCCTGAATATGAAACAAATAGGAAACCCAGTATTTTGAAGGATTGGGAGCAGAATGTCTAACCCGATTCGGCGGTGGCGCAGCTAACTGCACAATAGCCATAGCTGCCGACATGCCCAAAAAAATAAGCCAGGCACCGGAGGCTCGCTGCACACGCAAGAGCCCGTTACCGTTGCTTCCTTCCGGACCTGGCGGGGTTGGCGGGAGTACGTCGCGCGAGACCGATGCCTGACTGCCCATTCTAGCATTCAGAATCCGTGGGTGCCCCATCCTCGCCCCTCCGCCTTTTGGAGGGACAGGGTGGGGATCTTTGACTTTCGCTTCCAGCCCCATGTGACTTTTGGTGCAAGAATCGGGCAGTCAAGCCTTCCCTTCTTGCGGCCGTTGTCGAACAATAGAAATCATAGAGCCTTGGCAGACGGTCTCACCCGTCTTGGAGGGTGCCTCGCTGCCCCCGAGGCTGGTAAGCCATACGCCGCAGGAGAGGAACGTCACCATGCGGTCTGTCGTCACATACATCGCGTTGGTTTTCGCGATCATCGTGATGTTGTGTGGTCTGCTGGCGCCGATTGTTGTCGATGCACATCACTGGATGCCCCCCAATTGGTGGCCCCGTAGGTTAGCGAAAAATAAGCGCGGGCGGGTTTTGAAAAACGGTAGACCGACCCAGCCTTGAAGAGCTGGGGGCAGCTGTTCTACATCAGATAAATGGCCTCGCAACCGGCAAAACTCGCCTTGATCCCGCTCCACCAGGCCATTGACTTTTACTTTGAGATGGCGCTGTATCTGCTTGTGCTGACAGGCTTTTGTACTCTAGCCAGCACCGGCGGGCTGGATCTGCCTTCCCTGCTTCTGGTGGGCGCGGCCCTGGTCGTTCGCGGCTATCTGCTGGTGAGGCGGCGCGCGGCGGTGATTCCCGAGCGCTGGGCCACGGCTCTGACCATCGCATACTTCGTCTTTTTCGCAGCCGACTACTATGTCGTCTCGCACGGCTTCCTGCCCGCCACGGTGCATTTGGCGCTGTTCGGCGTGGTGGTGCGCATGTTCTCGCTGCGGCGCGAGCGCGACTACGTCATGCTCGCCGTTCTCGCTTTTCTCATGGTGCTGGCTTCGGCGGTTCTGACCGTGGACAGCGTCTTCCTGCTCTCCTTCGCCGTCTTCATGCTGATGGCGGTGGCTACGTTCGTGCTGATGGAGATGCGCCGCTCCGGGCACGCGGCCACGATCCACGCCCGCCATTCCAGCGATCCGCAGGAGCATCGCCATCTGGCGTTCACGCTGGTCCGCGTGGCCCCGGCCTTGATGTTGATGATCCTGGTCGGCGCGGCTCTGGTGTTCTTCGTGCTGCCCCGCAGGTCCGCCGGCTATCTGGGCGGATACGCGTTCGGCACCGACTTTTCCTCCGGCTTCAGCGATCGCGTGCAACTGGGACAGATTGGAGAGATCCAGCAGTCCAACGCCGTGGTGATGCACATTCAGATCGATGGCGACAACCTCGGCCGTTACGACCTGCACTGGCGCGGCGTGGCGCTCTCGGATTTTGACGGGCACACGTGGTCGAAACCGCGGGAACAGTTTCTGCTGCCGCGCTGGGCCGACAAAAGCTTTGCCGTGCCCCGGCTTGAGAATGTCGCGTTGAAATCGCTGGTCACACCGAACCGCGTGCGCGAGCAAGTGATCCACTACCGCGTGCTGATGGAACCCATCGGCACCAACGTCTTCTTCCTCGCTCCCTGGGGCCGCAGCGTCAACGGTGGCTACCGGATGCTGGGGGCCGATTCCGAGGGCGCGGTCTATAACTTCGACACTCTGCGCGCTATCAGCCGCTATGAGGCGGAGTCGGACATCGCCACGCCGTCAGCGGCCGAATTGCGGGCCGCGGGACGAAATTACCCGAAGGCGATCGCGGCTACTTATCTGACGCTGCCGGCGGTCGATCCCCGTGTTCGGCGCCTGGCGGCGCAGATTGCCGCTTCCGGCCACAACGATTTCGACAAGGCTGCCGCTATCGAGAACTATCTCAGAACCCGTTTCGGATACACGCTGCAATTGCCCCGCAGAGCGCCCAAGGATCCCATCGCGAATTTCCTGTTTGAGCGCAAGCAGGGGCACTGCGAGTACTTTGCCTCTTCGATGGCGGTCATGCTGCGCACGCTGGGGATTCCCTCGCGCGTGGTCAACGGCTTCCGCAGCGATGAATTCAACGACCTGACCGGCAACTACGTGATTCGGGCCCGGGATGCGCATGCCTGGGTCGAAGCCTACTTCCCGGGTTATGGCTGGCACACCTTCGATCCCACGCCCGGAGGCGCTGGAGGCATTCCCCAGGGCTGGGGCCGAATCGGGCTCTACCTCGACGCAATGGCCTCATTCTGGCGGGACTGGATCGTGAGCTATGACACTTCCCACCAGTACGTTCTCGGTCAAACCGCCGTAGTCGCGGCCCGCAATCTCTGGGAGGCCGCCCACGCCTGGGAGCAGACTCATTATGACGCGATGCTGCGGTGGGCCCGGCGCAGTCAGGCTCGGGTGCAGCATGCGCCCAACCGATGGGCCTTGACTGGTTTGGCCATCGCGCTGGCCTTCCTGCTTCTGGCAAATCTGCGGAGGATTGCCCGCCTGCTGCACGAAACGCGGGTGCGGGCGCATCCGGAGCGATCGCCCGAGCAAGCTGCCGCCCTCTGGTACCGGCGCATGACTCGAGTTGTAGCGCGAACCGGCGTGCCGCGATCGGCGGCTCAGACGCCTCATGAGTTCGTCCAGAAAATTGTGAACGCCCGCCTGCGCGCGCCCGTGGCCCACTTTACCGCGGTCTACGAATCGGCGCGCTTTGGAAACTCGGCCGAGGACGCCCAGCGCCTGCCGCAACTGTTCCAAGCGGTCGAATCGGCAACCCGAGAGTAGCCTCCGCTGACTGCGAACTCTAATCCCGAGGGCAGCGAAGAATCCTCAGTTGAAAACCCTTAATAGACGTGGTGGAACCGTCACTTGTTGTTTGCACGCACTTCGTCGACTACTTGCCGGACTGCTGTGACGATCGAGTCCGGCGATTCAGCCATGCCGTGCCCCGCATCCACGATGACTTGCCGGCCATGCGTCGACAGGCGCGCCAGGCTTGCCTGCAATTGATGAACCCACATCTCGTGATATTCGGCTGCTTCCTTTTCGAAACCGTCCGGAGCCCAGTACCTTCCGGCTGTCAGCACGACGAGCGGGCGAACACCTAAGCTGCCTGCGTTCCTTGCAGCGTTGTCGATATCGGGATTTCCGCTGCCTTCTCTTGGAACGATTCTGCCCTCGTCGGTTGCAGCGCAAGCCTGCTCAGCATCAGTCCTGAACGCCTTCGGCTGTGCTTCGAGCTTGACCAGGACGCTGGCTTGCTCGGGGGTGAAATCGGGCGGAGGAGGTCGCCGCTCCCCGCCGGCCTGGAATCGAATTATGCCAAATCGAGCCATTGCTGGTAGAGCCAGGCAAATCAGGTGTCTCGTGCTGCCCGACATGCGATTTATGGGTGCTAACGCGAAGTCGGGCTCATGCATGTCCGGGGTCGCTGAATCGATCAAGACCAGACCCGCCACATCGGAGGGGTAGCGCGCTGTGTAGATGCGAACGTATTGCCCTCCCACCGAACCGCCTGCCATCACGTAGGGTGGCAGAACCCCGGCGCGCTGTAGCGCCTCGTGCAGATCGCTGACAACACTGGCACTCGTTCGCGGAGACGAGGGCGGATCGCTCCACCCTACACCCGCGCGGTCGTACCAGCAGGCGCGTGTGAACGCCGCCATCTTGGATTGCAGCACCAGATACTCATAACCAGGCGAGTTGCCTCCGGTTTCAAGAATCACGGTCGGAGTGCCCTGACCTGAGCAGTAGAGGTTCAGAGTGCGTCCAGCAATATCAACCGCCTGTCCAACTCTTGGAGGCAGTTGCCGGGCATCCCTAACTCTCCCGACCTGTTCATACGTCAAGCCCCCCAGAAGAGCCAGCACCAGCAGCGTCAGAAATACGTACGAGATTCTCCGAACCCACTTTCTCATGTGCCCCGACCTCCTCACAAGAAATGAGCGACTCACAGTTCGGCGTTACGGGCAGCGTATAGGCCAGTTGAACAAGAAGCTTCCGAATCCGATAAGGAGGTACACGACTCCCGCGAGACCCCCTACTACCCACTTCCACATTCCCGACCGCATGAGCCACTGTCGCAGCAGAGAGATGGCGGCGTCATACAGGAGCGGCGCCGCGCCTGATGCGTCCCTGGATTCGTCGAATATCCAGAGAAGTTCCTGCTCGAACCGCAGGCGAAAGGCGGATGGATGCCATCCGACGAGCCAACCATACAAGGTGCGGGTCATCATGCCCTCCCCGGACGGATGGTGAGATGTAGTCTCGCTTCGCGGACCACGCCCTCGAGTCTCGCGATCTCCGTAGCCAGGAGTCCACGGCCAAAGCGCGACAGGCGATAATAGCGGCGCCTTGGATCATCGCCGAGAGACCGTGGGGAGACCTCTTCCACTATGCCCTGATCGAGCAGTTTTTGCAGATTGTCGTACAACGTGCCGGGGCCCAGTTTGTATCGCCCCTCCGACTGGCGGGTCACCTCCCGCATAATCCCGTAGCCGTGACGATCTTCACTGGCAAGGGCGAGCAAGATATGCAGCGCGGCCGGGGAAAGAGGCAGGAATTGATCAAAATCTTCCTTCATAGTCGGATTACGTTATATCGGACTCCGACTACTAGAGTCAAGTCTTATCTTTCCGAACACGCGGTTCAGGGGGAGAAACTCGGCACAAATATAAATGAACAGCCGGGTGTTCCCTGGCTACGCTCCGGATGACAAGGGTTTTTGCAGTCCACGGTATAGCGAAAACTTACTAGAAGCGCCAGATTGCGCCTATGCCCAGAAAATAGTTGTGCTGGCGGGTTTTGCCGGTTGGAGCCTGGGGAAAGTCGGGCTCTCCCGCCCAGAAATCGCGGCCTTCTGCGCGCAGGACCATGCGCTTCGTAAGTTTGACGTCCAAGCCGATGCCGTACTGCAGCACGCCCGAGGTAGTGGAGGCGCCGGTGTTGGTGCCGCCGTAGAGCAGCGATTTATTCTGGCTGATATGGCCAAAGCCCCCGCCCACGCTGCCCCACAGAGATACGGCCGTGGTGGGGAACAGGTTTACCCGCAGTGACGGAGCGATGAACAATGCCTTGTAGTCCTGGGGCACCAGGCCCGAGCCTCCTGCGTGCAGATCCTCGTCGGGGTTATAAAGCACCGGGAGTTCCGCCGCCACCGCGAAAACCGGGGTCACCAGAAAGCGACGAGCGTAACTGCCTTCAATTGTCAGGCCTTTCCCGTACCGAATATAGGGATCGAAGCAAGGCGCGGTGCACTGGGTGAGCGCCTGGGTGCTGATGAAAGAGCGGCCGATGCTGCCGCCCAGATCGTTCTTCTCATCTTGCGCGGCCAGTGAAACTGCCAGTGTCACCAAGAACAGGACCGCAATCCACAGTCGTTTCCCGGACATTTTCCGCCCTCCTGCGAGGTGCCTTTTCACTCATGGTTACTGCGGTATGCCTAGCCTAGCACGACGCGGGGCATTTTGAACCCACAAGTGCTTCTCCCCTGTGGATTTCTTATCAGTCCTGCCGTCGGCTTCGGATCTATGCGTGCAATGCCGGAACCGCCGCCCTGGAATGTTAAGATCAAAAGATTCCATGCCGCCGAAAGTCCCTACAAGCAGCGATGCGCCGGAAAAATCCCTGGAGAACCCCCGGGGCCTTCCCCGTCCAAATCAGCATCGTCCAGACCAGCGCCCTCCAAAAGTGGGCTTCATCAGCCTGGGCTGTCCCAAGAACCTGGTGGATAGCGAAGTCATGATGGGCCTGGTGGCGCGAGCCGGGGCGGAACTGACGCCCCGCGCCGAAGACGCCGACGTGATCGTGGTGAACACCTGCTCGTTCATCGAGAGCGCGCAGCAGGAATCGGTCAACACCATCCTCGAAATGGCGAGGCACAAGACCGGCGGCAAGGCCAGGAAGCTCGTGGTCGCCGGATGCCTGGTCGAGCGCTTCCGCGACCAGATTCGTAAAGATATCCCGGAAGTGGACGCAGTCGTCGGAACCGGCGAATTGGAGAACATCCTGGCCGCGGCCGGACTGTCGCCTGTCCCGTCGCGAAGTGACGCCGGCAAGGATTCGCCATTCGTCGTGCTGCCTTCGCGCCCGGAAGGCGATGCCCGCGCCGCGCAAGGCCGCTTCTCCCGCGAGGCCTGGGCTCGCGAAGCCTCGCCTAGCGAATCGTGGACCGGGGCGATCGGCGACCTTCCCAACTATTTGTATGACGATTCCACGCCGCGCATTCTGGCCACGCCCCGGCACATGGCGTACATCAAAATCGCCGAAGGCTGCGACCATCCTTGTACGTTCTGCATTATTCCGCAGCTGCGCGGGCAGTTCCGCTCCCGACGTTTCGAATCGGTCGTAGCCGAGGCCGAACGACTGGCCCAGGCCGGCGTGCGCGAGATTACCCTCATCGGCCAGGACACCACCTGCTATGGCGAAGACTTTGCCCTGAAAGATGGCCTGGCGCTGCTGCTCGAAAAACTTGCCGGCATCGAAAAGTTGCGTTGGATCCGTTTTCTCTATGCCTATCCCAACAAGATCACTGGCAGGCTCCTTGAGACCATCGCGCAGCACGACAAGATTTGTTCCTACATGGACGTGCCCCTGCAGCACGCCTCAGCCTCTGTGCTGAAGCGGATGAAGCGCGGCGGCGGCGCCGCTGTGTTTCTGCGGTCAATCGCCAAAATGCGGCGCATGGTGCCCGATCTGACTTTGCGCACTTCGTTCATCGTGGGCTTTCCCGGCGAAACCGAAAAAGAATTCGAGGAACTCTGCGACTTCGTGCGCGAGGCCCAGTTTGACTGGATGGGAGCCTTCGCCTATTCCGATCAGGAGGGCGCGGGCGCGTACGCTCTCGAGAAAAAACTCTCCCCGCGCGAGATCGAACGGCGGCGCAAGCACCTGATGGGCATCCAGCGCCAGATCAGCAGGAAGAAGAAAAAGGCGCTGCTGGGGCGGGAGTTCGATCTGCTGCTGGAGGGCGAATCCGAAGAAACTGAATTGCTGCTCGAAGGCCGCACCTCCATGCACGCGCCCGAAATCGACGGCAAGGTATTCGTCAACGACTTCCCGGACGAACTGACGCCGAAGCCCGGCGAATTTTATCGCTGTCAGATTACGGAGGCGCATGACTACGACCTGGTGGCCAGGATTGTGTAACCTGGTGGGCGGGGCCGATTTTCAATCTGAAATCTGAACTCTTCCCTCTACAATGAGTTCTATGCCGCGCAAGCGCACTCTCAAACTCCGCTGCCCCATCTGCAAGAAGGCAGTGAAGAACACCGATGCGGACTTCCCTTTTTGCAGCGACCGCTGCCGCTTGATCGATCTGGGCAAGTGGGCCAGCGGAGCCTACGTGATCTCGTCGCCGGTTACGGACACGGAGGAAGCGATTCGCGAAAGCAATCCGGAAGATTCGGAGAGAGATCCGTAACTAGCGTGTGCGGGCGAGACGCCCGCACGACAGCCGCCGAGGACGGCGGCGCTACGAAACCGCCGGAGCGTTAACCATGGAATCCTCCAACGCAAACCTCCATCAGCCGTCCGCAAGTCCAACTTCCGCCCGTGGCGCCGGCGTCCCGCCGGCTGTCGCGGGGGCGTCCCGCCCTCGCGCTCCGCTCTGGGCGACGCCGATTGCAACCTTCTTCGGCATCGGACGCCTGCGCCCGGGGCCCGGCACCTGGGGGTCGGCGGCCGCGCTGCTGCTCTGGGCGGCGCTGGCCCATGCCTTGAATCCCGGCCTGCGCACGCCGGTCGTGATCGCGCTGGCAATTTTAATCACGCTGATCGGCATCCCTGCCGCCACTCAGGTCGCTCGCTCGTCGGGAAGCAAAGATCCGCAGTTTGTCGTGATTGACGAAGTCGCGGGACAACTGATCGCGCTGATCGCCGTCCCCCTTGGATGGAAAACTTTTCTGGCGGGTTTTATACTTTTTCGAGCGTTTGATATCGTCAAGCCACCTCCGGTGCGGCAACTGGAAAAGCTTCCCGAAGGCACCGGAATCGTGCTGGACGATGTTGCGGCAGGAATTTACGCCTTGGTGGGGATGCAACTCCTGCTGCATTTTGGTCTACTAAAATGGTAACCGAGCTGCGAGCGCCGAATGCCGGGAAGAAAACCCGCGATCCAGTGCTCGTTGCTCCGTAGCCGGTACTTCTCATGGGATTTTCCGACCGCATCCTGGGCAGAAAAAACGTCAACGGCGGACCGCGCATCGAAGCGGTCGCGCCGGCGCTGGCGCTGGCCGGTGGCGAGATACGCATCACGGGCTCGGGGCTGCGGCCGCGGGAGTTGCGTCCTCCTCACGTGCGCTTCGGCGAGATGGAAGGATCGGTCGTGGTCAGTTCCGACGGCTTCCTGGTGGCGCGCGTGCCTGAGGGCGCGACTTCGGGGCCGCTCGTAGTGGCCACCGACGGCCACGTCAGCAACGCTCATCCCGTGAAGGTGGCCGTGCCTATCGCGGAGAATCTTCATCCCGTCACCAATCCCGCGCTCGACGCCGAAGGCAATCTCTACGTCACGTTTTCCGGTTCGCGCGGACAGAAAGTGCCGGTTGCGGTGTTCAAGATTGACACCAACTACACCGTAAAGCCATTCGTGGTCGAGATGATGAACGCGACCTCCATCGCCTTCGACCGCCAGGGCCTGATGTATGTTTCCTCGCGCTATGACGGCGCCGTGTATCGCGTGGCGCCCAACGGGACCATGACCACCTACGCCGAGGGCATGGGCGTCGCCACCGGAATCGCTTTCGATCGCGAGCAGAATCTTTACGTGGGCGACCGCAGCGGTACACTCTTCAAGATTTCCCGCGACCAGCAGGTCTTTGTCTTTGCTACGCTGGAGCCCAGCGTATCCGCCTATCACCTCGCGTTCAACTCGCACGGCGACCTGTTCGTGACCGGGCCCACGACCTCAAGCTTTGACTGCGTTCACAAAATCGATCCTAACGGGACGGTGACTACGTTTTACAAAGGATTGGGACGCCCGCAGGGACTGGCCTTCGATGTGGACGGCAATTTGTATGTCGCAGCATCGCTTGCCGGCAAACGCGGGATCGTAAAGATCACGCCCGACGGCAAGGCCACCCTGGAAGTTGCCGGCAATGGGCTGGTCGGGCTGGCTTTCGCGCCGGCACGGTCCGTCATTCTGGCCACGACCAATGCCGTACACCATCTCGCATGGAACATTCAGGGCTTGCCCTTGCTGCCGGAATAACACTAATCTCTCCGTTATCCCAACACCCCCTTCTTGTCATTCCGAACGAAGTGAGGAACCTGCTTTTTGCCGGCGCTCCTATGCAGTCTGCCTCTTCTCCACTTTTCATTTAAACTTCTAACGCGTGAATGCCGAGATCATCGCGGTGGGTTCCGAGATGCTCACACCCTACCGCATGGACACCAACTCGCTGTACCTGACCGAGCAACTCAACCTGCTGGGCGTCGAAGTCGTGTTCAAGAGCGTTGTCGGCGACGATCGGCGGCGGCTGGTGGCGGCCGCGCAACACGGCCTGTTCCGTTCCGACATTCTGATCTTCAGCGGCGGCCTTGGCCCCACCGAAGATGACCTGACTCGCGAAGCCGTCGCCGAAGCGTTGGGCGTGGAACTGCGCCGCGATCCCGAGATTCTGGCGCACATCGAGCAGCGCTTCGCGGCGCGCGGCTGGAAAATGTCGCCCAACAATGCCAAGCAGGCCGATGTGCTGGCGGGCGCTTCCGCGCTGCCCAATCCCAACGGCACCGCGCCCGGACAGTGGCTGGCCGGCGAGTTCGAAGGCAAAGAACGCATTATCGTGCTGCTCCCCGGCCCTCCGCACGAAATGAAAGCGCTGTTTGAGAATGAAGTGCGCGAGCGGCTGCGGGCAAAAGTTCCCGCGGCTTTTCTCGTCACCCGCATGCTGAAAGTCGCCATGCTGGGCGAATCGGCCGTGGACGCGCGCGTCGCGCCCATCTATAAACGCTTCTCCGACGTTGAAACCACCATCCTCGCCGGAGCGGGAGAAGTCGAACTCCACTTCAAATCCCGCGCCGCAACCAAGGACGCGGCGCAGCGGCGGGTGGATGAAGTCGCTGGACTCGTAGAGGACGAACTGGACGATGCCGTCTACTCGCGCAACGGCGAATCGCTGGAGCAGATTGTCGGCTACTGGCTGCAGATGCGCAACGCCACTCTGGCTGTGGCAGAATCGTGCACAGGAGGTCTGCTGGCGGAACGCATTACCTCGGTCAGCGGCAGTTCCCGCTATTTTCTCGGTGGCGCCATTGTGTATTCCAACCAATTGAAAACCGAACTTGCCGGCGTGCCCGCGGAGATGATCGAACGCCATGGCGCCGTCAGCCGGGAAGTGGCGGCGGCGCTGGCCGAAGGCATTCGCTATCGCTGTGAGGCGACGCTCGGGGTGGGCATTACCGGCGTGGCCGGACCCACGGGAGGCACGACGGAAAAGCCCGTCGGCCTCGTGTTTCACGCCGTGGCCAGCGACCGCGGCACCGAAGTGGTGCAGCGCAATTTCCCCGGCGACCGCAAACGCATCCGCCGCTTCGCCTCGACCATGGCGCTGGATATGGTGAGAAGGAACTTGATGTGAGTTAGCCTCGAGCTGCGAGCTATGAGTTACGAGCTCTGGATTCTCAACTTGTAGCTCGTAGCTCGCGACTCATAACTCTTCTATGCGCCTCTTCATTGCTCTCGACATCGACGACGCTATCCGCGAGCGCATGGCCCGCTTCGTGGAAGGCGTGCAGGGATTTGCGTCCAATGCGCGCTGGGTGAAGCCGGAATCGCTGCACGTGACCCTGAAGTTCATCGGCGAACAACCCGAACCGGTCGTCGAGCAGATCAAGGTCGCCCTGGGAGCCGTCAGCGCAGCGACGGCGGAAATTCAATTCCGCGGATACGGCTTCTTTCCCACCGCGAAATCACCGCGCGTTTTCTGGATCGGGATGGAGGCGGGCCCGCAACTGGCAGCGCTGGCGGCGCTGGTTGACGCCAAGATGGCAGCGCTCGGCATCCCCAAAGAAGAGCGCGTTTTCAGCCCGCATTTGACTCTGGCGCGGGGGCCGGGTGGTTCCGGTTCGCCGCGCTGGCGCAAAGGCGACGGCGCCAATCGCACCTTCGAGCGCCTGCAGGAAAAACTCGCCGCCCTGCCCGCGCCTGAGTTTGGTACCATGACCGCCCGCGAGTTTTTTCTGTACCAGAGCAAGCTGTCGCCGAAGGGTTCGCAGTACAGGAAGCTGGCGGGGTTTGGGTTGAAGGCACACCAAGAGTAGCGCCGGCATCTTGCCGGCTATCGCGGGAAGGTCTCGCTCCCGCACCTGGCGAGAGCGCGCAAATCGCCGATGATTCAACAATGTCGAGCTTCCTTCTAATCGCCGCCGCAAGCTATCTGCTCGGGTCCATCCCTTTCGGCTATCTTCTCGTGCGCATGTTTCACGGTGAGGACGTGCGGAAAACCGGCAGCGGCAACATCGGAGCCACCAACGTCGCACGGAAGTCGCCAGTGCTGGGTGTGGTCACGCTCCTGCTGGATGCACTGAAAGGATCTGCGGCCGTGTTGGCTGCACTCGTCCTGCTGCGTGGCGAATTCACCAGTTGGGCCTATACGAACGCACCCTGGTATCCGGACCATGCATGGACGCCGCTGCCTGATGCCGCGCAGGCTCGGGTCGTAACCAGCATGGCTCTGGCCGCCCTGTTTGCCATTGCCGGCCACATGTTTCCCGTGTGGCTCAAGTTTCACGGAGGCAAAGGAGTCGCTACGGGCCTGGGTTCTTTTCTTCTGATCGCTCCCAAGGCGGTGCTGGTGGCGGCCGGTATTTTTTTTCTCGTTGTGCTTGCCTTCCGCTACGTCTCTCTGGCATCCATCATCGCGGTCGCGGCTTTCCCAAGTCTGGCTTGGCTTTTCCGTGAATACGGCAACTCCTTGCCGGCGCTGGCCTTCATGTCGTCGGCGTCGCTGCTGATCGTGGTCAGGCACCGCCAGAACATCCGCCGCCTGCTGGCTGGGACGGAAAATCGTTTCGGATCGAAGCGTGCCGCGAGACCAGAATCGAGGCCGGAATAACCATGAGCGAGATCGCCATCATCGGCGCCGGCGCGTGGGGCACGGCGCTGGCCATTGTCCTCGGCCGCAAGGGTATGCATCGGGTTCGGTTGTGGGCCCTTGAAACCGAAGTCTGCAAAGCCATCTCACAGAAGCGCATCAACGAGAAATTTCTTCCCGGCTGCCGCATCCCCGATGACGTGACCGCTACTACTGACCTCGCCACGGCTCTCGATGGAGCGCAAATCGTCGTCAGCGTCATGCCGTCGCAGCATTGCCGCGGCCTGTTCGAACGGATACGGCCTCTGATTCCCCCGCAAACCTTGATCGTGAGCGCTACCAAAGGTCTGGAGGAAACCTCGCTGCAGCGCATGACCGAAGTGATCACCACGGTGCTGAAACGCCCCGACGGATCTGTCCCGGCGGTCGGAGCGCTCAGCGGTCCCTCGTTTGCCCTGGAAGTCGCCCGCGGTGACCCCACCGCCATCACCATCGCTTCCAGCGATCCAGCGCTGTCGCGCACCGTGCAATTGGAATTCAGTGATCCCAGTTTTCGCGTCTATACCAACAGCGACGTGATCGGCGTGGAATTGGGCGGCGCCTTGAAAAACGTTGTCGCCCTCGCGGCCGGAATCTGCGACGGTCTCGGCCTCGGCCACAACTCGGTGGCCGCCCTGATCACGCGCGGCCTGGCTGAAATGACGCGGCTGGTCACGGCCTGTGGCGGCCGCGCCGAGACCATGGCCGGACTGGCCGGCCTGGGCGATCTGGTGCTCACCTGCACCGGTGCCTTGTCGCGCAATCGCAGCGTAGGCGTCGAACTCGGTCGCGGACGTAGGCTGCCCGAGATTCTTACCGCCCTGCACGGAATGGTCGCTGAAGGCATCTTCACCACCACTGCTGCCGTGGGATTGGCTGAGGCGCGCGGAGTTGAAATGCCGATCACCGCCCAGATGAACGCCATCCTGCACCAGGGAAAATCTCCGCGCGAAGCCATCCGTGAATTGATGACGCGTAGCGGAAAAAGTGAGACCGGAGCCGGTTCATAGGCTCGCCTCACCATCCGTGCTACTCTTTACCGTTCCCATCACTTTTCCTGGAGCCGTTCATGCGCCTGACTAATTTCTTAGTCGTGATTCTCTTATCCTTGTCCCCACTCACCGCTCTCGGACAGACCAAGACTGTTGCCCAGCGTCTCGGCTATCCAGCCGACTCGAAACTGCTCATCGTCCACGCGGACGATCTTGCCGTCGCTCATTCCCAGGATGCTGCCAGCTTCGACGCGCTCGACAAAAATGCCGTCACTTCCGCGAGCGTGATGGTTCCCTGTCCCTGGCTCAAAGAAGTCGCTGCCTACGCGAAAGACCATCCCGACGCCGACTTGGGTTTGCACTTGACCCTCACCAGCGAATGGAAAACCTATCGTTGGGGCCCGGTCGCGTCCAAAGACACGGTGCCAAGTCTTCTGGATCCCTCCGGATATCTCTGGGACGAAGTCGCCCCCGCCAAGGAGCACGTCAAGGCGGAAGAAGTCGAGCACGAGATTCGGGCGCAGATCGAACTGGCGCTGGCCATGGGAATTCATCCCACTCACCTCGACAGCCACATGGGCGTGCTCTTCTCCCGGCCTGACCTTTTCGCCGTCTACGTCAAGGTCGCGCATGAATACAAGCTGCCCTTCCTGGCGATGCGAATGCCGGATGCGCCTCCTGCCCTTCTGGCTTCGCTCTCCGACAAGGACATTGTTCTCGATTCAATCGTGGTTGCTAATCCAAGGATCGCTCCTTCGGACTGGACCAATTTTTATTCCAACGTGATCCGCAACCTGAAACCCGGCCTCACCGAGATCATTGTTCACCTCGGCCATGACGATGCCGAACTGCAGGCCGTGATGGTGGACCATCCCGACTATGGAGCAGCATGGCGCCAGCGCGACTACGACGTTGTAACCAGCCCTGAATTCAAGAAGATCCTCCAGGAGAATCACGTCATCCTGGTCAAATGGAAGGACTTGAAGAAACTACTCAACTAGGCAGCCTGAGGTCTTGGGTCTCGGGTCTGAGGTCTGAGGTCCGAAGTCCGAGGTCCGCTTTCCCGCTAAACCCGCGCCAGACGGCACTTTTGAGAGGTACTTTGGTAATGGCGAACCGGCCAGCTTTTCCTCAAATCTGGCCCATTTCACATTAAAATTCTAAGGATACTTTGAAAGTCGCCGCCACTTCGACCCGGCGTCTGCGCGTTGAGTGAAGGGAGAGCTTTGTCCTCCAGCACTTCCAGCCACGTTCGCATCCCGATTCTGTATGTCATTCTCGGTGTGCTTCTGGTCATCAGCATCGTCCCGATGTATTTCTACTCGACGCAGGTGGAAGCCAGCAACCGCGACCGGTTGAAGACCAATGAGAAGCTGCTGCAGAACACGTTGGCACGCTCGCTGGCCGACGATCTTGCTCAGCACGAGCGTTCCCTGCGCGTGATGCTAACGAACTTGACGTCTGCCATTCAGGTGGCCAGCGGCGGAGATATCGGAGACCAGAACATTCAAGCCCCGGAATTGCGGGCGCTGCTGGAGAATTTCGTTTCCTCCTCCGATGAAATTGCCTATGCTACCCTGCTGAACTCCGAGGCCAAGGGCATTCGGGCCGGGCGCATCACTCCCGACGCTTTTCTGCAGCGCGAACTGGAGCGGGCCTTTGCCGCGGCTCGTGACGGGCGCGCTTACAACGGACAGGCTCTGGTGGTCGGCGAAGGCAAGTCTGCAACCACCGTTTTCCTGGTCGCGGTGCCGGTCAAGTATGGGCCACGATTCCTGGGAATGCTCGCTTCGTTCGTGGACCTGCAATTCCTGATTCGCCGCTTGCAGGAAGTCAGCATCAGCGGAGGCGGCCTTACTCCTTACGTGGTGGACGCGCAGGGCCGCCTGGTCGCCGCCGCCACACCCGAGTTCGCCACCGGCCAGGACATGAAGAACCTGGAGATCGTGCGCAACTTCGTGGACGGCGGGAACAAAGCGCAGTTCGTTCCCACCATGGAGTTTACCGTCCGCAACGGCGCGAACAATGTGGAAATGCTGGGCACCTACAGCCCGGTCATGCCCCTGGATTGGGCCGTAGTTGTGCAAAAGCCCAGCCGTGACGCCTATCGCGACGTTTATGAAATGCAACGCACGGCCCGCCTGCTGGCGATTGTCGCCGTGCTTCTGAGCATCTTTGTCAGCATCGTTGCCGCCCGCCGCATCACCAATCCGCTGCATGTGCTCACGCAATCCAGCCGCGCTCTGGCCCGCGGAGATTTCTCGCAGCGCGTTCATCTCTGGAGCCGCACCGAAATCGGCGAACTGGCTCAGACCTTTAACACCATGTCAGAAGAACTCGAACGTTTCGTGGAAGACCTGAAGCGTGCGGCGGAAGAGAATCGCGCCCTGTTCATGGGATCCATCCAGATGCTGGCCGGTGCGGTCGACGAAAAAGACCCTTACACCCGCGGCCACTCTGATCGCGTCACGCGCTATTCCCTGCTCGTCGCCAAGGAAATGAATCTGCCCGCAGCCTTCATGGAGACGCTGCAGATTTCCGCCCAACTGCACGACGTGGGCAAGATTGGCATCGAGGACCACATCCTGAAAAAACCCGGCGCGCTGACCGAGGAAGAATTCGAGGTCATGAAGACCCACACCACCAAGGGTGCCAACATTCTGCGTCCGGTCACGCAACTGGCGGAAATGCTGCCCGGCATCGAACTGCATCACGAAGCCCTCGATGGCCGCGGATATCCCTACGGGCTGAAAGGCGATCAGATCCCGATGCTGGCCCGCGTCATCGCTGTGGGCGACACTTTCGACGCCCTGACCACGAACCGCCCTTACCAGCAGGCGCACACCCCCGAGCAGGCGCTGCAGATCATTCGCAACCTGGCCGGCAAGCGCCTCGATCCCGACGCGGTGGCGGCTCTGCTCGCGGTTTACGCCCGCGGCGAAATTCGCATCCAGCGCTTCACTATCAAGCGCCCGATCGCGCCCGCACCAACGACGGTTGAGGTCCCGGTGGCGGCGGAAGCCGCTGCTGCGGCAGCCCCAGCGCTCGCTGCCGACACCGCCGTGCTGGAACGAACTCGCGTCTAGGATTTTCTTCGCGCCCTTCGCGGCCTTTTCTTAGCGACCTTTGCGGTTCAAGCTTTTTGACGGCGCAAATCGCGCGACTCGCGACGCAGGCCCGTCCCTGCCCGTTCCCCGTATAATCAATGTCTGTCCCTTTTATGATTCAGACTCTTTTCGGCAGCCTCGAGGAAGAAAAGAAGACCGGCTTCCTGGACCGCATGAAGCAGGCGGTCACGCGCACCCGCGAGAACCTGGCGGAGCGCATCGAGCAGGTCGTCTCCCTGGGCAAGGAGATTGACCGCAACACGCTCGACGATCTCGAGGCCACTCTTATCAGCGCCGATCTCGGCATGGCCACCACGCAGCAGGTTCTCGCCTCGCTTCGCGAGAAGGCCGACCGTAAGCAGATCAAAGACGTGCAGGAACTCAAGCGGCTGCTGAAAGAAGAACTGCTGGCGATTCTGAACTCCGCGAGTTCGCGGCCGGTTCGGAAGGTGGAGGGCACGCCCGAAGTCATCCTGGTTGTGGGCGTTAACGGCACCGGCAAGACCACAACCATCGGCAAGTTGGCTCAGGTCTTCCGCTCGCAGGGAAAAAATGTTCTGCTCTGCGCCGCCGATACCTTCCGCGCCGCCGCCATCGAACAACTCGAAATCTGGGGCCAGCGCACCGGCACCGAAGTGATCAAGACCAAGCCCGGAGGTGATCCTGCCGCCGTTTTGTTCGACGCGCTACAAGCCGCTGTCGCGCGCAAGAACGATTACGTCATCGTCGACACCGCCGGTCGCCTGCACACTAAATCGAGCCTCATGGCTGAACTTGACAAGATGCGGCGCACCGCGCAGCGGATCATTCCAGGCGCGCCGCACGAAACTCTGCTGGTAATGGACGCGACCACCGGCCAAAATGGCCTGCAGCAAGCGCGCCTGTTCACCCAATCCGCGGGCGTGACCGGCATCGTCCTGACCAAGCTCGACGGCACGGCCAAGGGTGGCGTGGTGGTAGCGATTTCCCGCGAACTCGGACTTCCTGTGCGCTTTGTGGGCGTGGGCGAAAAGGCGAGCGACCTGCTGCCCTTCGATCCGAAGGAATTTGTGGATTCGCTCTTTGAGTAGTGGAAGAGCGGCCCTTTAGGGCCGCGTTAAGTACGACGTTGTCATCCTGAGCGAAGCGAAGGACCTGTGCACTCCTCGGTCGGATCGATGCCGCTAGCGATTACGTAGGTCCTTCGCGGCAAAGAATGCCGCTCAGGATAACAAATCCGTTTTGATCTTCCGTGATAGATTCTCCGTGAATGCCCGCTCACTCCGCTGACGAACAACTTCTCCACCGCGCGCTCGAATTCGCGCGCCAGGGCATCGGTCTGGCCTCGCCCAACCCCTACGTCGGCGCGGTCATCACAGACCCCCAAGGTAACGTGGTCGGCACCGGCTCCTACACCTACGCAGGCGTGAAGCATGCCGAAATCCTCGCCCTTGAGGCCGCAGGCGCAAAGGCGCGCGGCGGCACCCTCTACATCAACCTCGAACCTCACGCCCATCAGGGCCGCACGCCGCCCTGCACCGACGCGCTGATCGCCGCCGGCATTCATCGCGTCGTGGCTTCCATGCCCGATCCCAATCCGAAAGTCAGCGGACGCGGTTTCGAAAAGCTGCGCGCGGCCGGTGTGCATGTGGAAGTCGGACGCCTGGAAGAGCAAGCGCGCCGCCTGAATGAGGCATTCGCCCGCTACATCCGTCACGGCACGCCGCTGGTGACGCTGAAGTCCGCTATGACGCTCGACGGCAAAATCGCTCCGCCGCCAGGAAACGTCTTGAGGCCTGAAGTGCCGGACCAAGGCTCGCCCCCTAGCGGGTTTCGCGGAAATTGGATCACCGGCGAAGCGGCTCGCGCCCACGTGCACGAACTCCGCCATCAGCACGACGCAATTCTGGCCGGCATCGGCACCATTCTCGCGGACAATCCCCTGCTCACCGACCGCAGTGGACGCCCGCGCCGTCGCCCTCTGCTGCGCGTGATTCTCGATTCGCACCTGCGCCTTCCGGTTGAATCGCGACTCGTACAAAGCGTGGCCAGAGAGCAAGATAATAGCGTGCTGGTCTTTTGTTCGTCCGTGAGTGAACGGAAAAAATCCAGACTCGAACAGCTCGGCATCCGGGTTGAGCAACTTCCCGCGACCAGGCCCGACGGCCGTCCCGATCTACCGACTATCCTGCGCCGCCTGGGACAACTGGAAATCACCAGCGTGATGGTCGAAGGCGGAGCCACGGTGAACGGAGCTGCGCTCGCCGCCGGCGTGGTGGACAAGGTTTTTCTCTATTACGCTCCCAAGATCCTCGGCGCAGCCGGCTCGATTCCCTTCGCCGGGAGCGCAGGACTTGACGACACCCGCCGCGCCGCTCAGGTCAAGCATCTGCACCTGCACCGCTTCGACGAAGACTTCGCCGTGGAAGGCTACCTGCGCGACCCCTACGAGGAAAGCAATTGTTGATTTTCGATTGTTGATTGTTGATTGGACCACAAACACCAGAACGAAGAGTCTCCATTCAACAATCAAAAATCAACAATCAACAATTCCCGCGCCAGGACTATCATATTGAATTCATCCCCGGAGGCACCCATGTTCACCGGCATCGTAGAAGAAGTCGGACGCATCACCAGCATCGGTAGTCGCAGTGAAGATCAGCGCGGCGAGAACCGCCGCATCATAGTCGCCGCCGAACGCGCGCCCAAAGAACTCGGCACCGGCAGCAGCATTGCCGTCAGCGGAGTCTGCCTCACCGCGCTCGACATCAAGCCCGGATCGTTCTGCGCCGACCTCGCCCCCGAAACCTGGGTGCGCACCTCGTTCTCGCGCATTCACGAAGGCGCGCTGGTCAATCTCGAACTGCCCATGAAGGCCGACGGCCGCTTTGGCGGGCACATCGTGCAGGGACACGTGGATGGCGTCGGCAAGCTGATCGCCTTCGAACGCATCGCCGATTCCGAAAACTGGTGGCTGCACATCGAACTGCCCGATGACGTCGAGAAATACACGGTTTTCAAAGGCTCCATCTCGATCGAGGGCATCAGCCTCACGGTGGCGAAGCTGGAAAAGAATCGCTGCACCATCGCCATCATTCCCCACACCGTCGAGATGACGAATCTGCATTCCCTCAAGCCCGGCGACCCCGTGAACCTCGAAGCCGACCTCATCGCCAAGTAC
Organism: Candidatus Sulfotelmatobacter sp.; assembly: GCA_052326105.1. GTDB lineage: Bacteria > Acidobacteriota > Terriglobia > Terriglobales > Acidobacteriaceae > Sulfotelmatobacter. The sequence goes on from JBKQRC010000112.1 coordinate 31,988, forward strand.
GTCGAAAAGATGATGAAGGGCGAAGCGTCCGAGAATTCGCTGACCATGGAAGACCTGGTGCAGCAAGGGTTCTAGAAGCAAGGGTCGGCTACTGATCAGTGGCCAGTCGCTAGCGGTCAGCGGCGGCCAGAGTCCGCCTCAGCGACATCTCTACCAGGGAACCCATGCCCTATTGCGAATCGCTGAGCTTGGGGCGGTCCGCATCCGGCTTGGGCGCCTGCACGACCGTGACCGGGGCTTGCAGCGTGAAGTTGAGCACGGTTTCTACCGGCAGCTTGATCTGCTGGCTCTTCGAAGCCGCCTGCACGCCTCCGCCGGCGCCGGCTCCGGCTGCCGCACCGATGGCCGCTCCTTTGCCGCCCCCGGCGAGGGCGCCGATGATGCCGCCAAGGACCGCGCCGCCTCCAACTTTCTCGGCCGTGTTCTTGCCGCGCGCGCTGCCCTGTTTGCGGTATTGGTCGGTTTGAATGTTGTAGGTTTTCCCGCCCGACGAGAGGCTATCGAGCTGCAGCACGACCACCGACTGCCCGGCAAACTTGCTCGCGCTCTTCACATCCACAACGTGGCCGGTGAGCTCGACGCCCGCGGGCACAGCCTCTTCTCCATCGGAAGTGAGCGGAGCGTTGAGCGTGGCATGGAAGGTGTCGCCGACCTGGTTCTTCTCGGTGTCGATCGGATCCATCAGCCGGATCGTGACCTGCGTTCCCTGATCAATGATGAATTTTTTCGGGGCCGGAGGCGGCGGTGGAGGAGGAGGAGTTGAAGCCGGCGGCGTGTTCTCCGGCGCAGCCTCGGGCGGAGGAGTGTTGCTCGCGGTCATCTGCCCGGCATTCGAATCAGCCTGGCTCGCCGTGTCGGGAGCTTTGGACTTGTGGGACTTCCTCCCCGCGGCGGGCTTTGCCTTCTCTGCGGGCGGAGCGTTGGAAGCCTGCATCTCAGCCGGCTTCGCGGGCGCCGTCTCTCCCGCCGCAATCGGCGGAACTGCGGACCCGTTTCCCACCTGCGACCCGTTTCCCACCACCAGGTTGTTGACGACTTCCTTCACGCCGGGAACCGATGCAGCCTGGCGGCTCGCCGCTTCGCGCTGGGCGCCATTGTCCACCGTGCCGCCCAGCGTGACCACGCCATTCGCGGACTGCACCGACAGTTGCTTCGTCGAAAGACCGGAATCCTGGCTGAACTTCCCTTGGATATCACTGGAAATCTTGGCGTCGTCCGGTTTCCTGGCGCAGCCGGTACTAAGGCACAGAACGGTGGCCAGAACGATCGACGACAGCCGGTAAGAGCTCTTCATACGCGACTCCTGATCGGGCCCAAGCTACCAGCCCACGGGGCAAGTACGATTCGTGCCAGGCCAGGTACGATTCCTGCCAGGCCAGGTACGATTCGTATCAGCAGGTACGATTCGTATCAGGCCAGATACGATTCGTATCAAGGCAGGTACGATTCGTGCCAAGGCAGGTACGATTCGTATCAGGGCAGGTACGATTCGTATCAGGGTATGCCTTCAGGCATACCGTAAGTACGGCATTATAGTCGCGCCTTCAGGCGCTGGACTTACGATTCTGACTTTCGCCAAGGCTGCTGCGGCCGGACACGGCCCTTAGTACAGTTTAGATGCTCCGGGGAATTCTTGCAGATGTAAACGCGAAACCGCGTATTCGCGAGTGAACCCGCGGGAACGCCGAGGACAATCGAGGGCGGCTATCCCCACATGAGCTTCTTGCCAACTCTGATCTTCATGATCTAGGAAAGTTCTGCCTAAGCTCAAATCTGTCATTTCGAGCGGAGCAGAATTGCCCGGCTGCGGGCGATTCTGCGGAGTCGAGAAACCTGCTTTTCGCTTTGGAGATATGCTCAGACTTCCTAGTGGATGAACTTGTAGTCCACGATCGATGCCGCCAGCCCGACCCGGTCTTCTTCCGGTTCCTGCTTTGCCGTGTCCTTGGCTCGCATGACTCGTCCCTGGCAGACGACGTTCGAGTTTTTCTGGCCCGAGATTTCTTCCGGCATCTCGAACACCATCTCGATCAGGGCATTGACCGGCAGATGCTGCGGGCCGAGGAATAACACTCCGCTCTGGCTGATGTTTTCGATGATGCCTTCATACCACGTGCTGGTGCGGTTCACGCGGTAGCGCAGCGGAATGTCGAGCTTGAGGCGGCGCGCCCGCGGCACCCAGGTGGGCCGTTTCTGGCGCGCGTGGCTGCGCCGAACGCCGCTCACCGGTTCGTGCTTCACCCGCTCGGTGCGGCGCATGGTAGCCCAGTCGTACTTGTACTCGGCGGCGCACAGCAGGCAAACCTGATAGTAGTCGCCGTCGGCACCACGGCGCGGCCAGGAGAACTCGTGGGAGCAGCGTCCTAGCATAAGCACATCCATAAATTTCTGCGGCATGATGGTTACTTCCGGGTCAATGAAGCCTCGGACGCAAGCCCATCATCGCGCGGTGCTGAAAATTTGGGTAGGTTACCTTAGTGCAGTGGAAGCCTGGCTGCGAGTCGTAAACACCACCGATGCAGGCAGTTAGAACGGATCCTTCGTCAGCATTGCTGGTTTGAAAGGGCGCGGCTTGAAGCCGCGACGACATGAGCAAAAACAAGTCCGGCTTCACAGGCCGCGGAAAAGTCGTGAAGCGTGGCGTCGGCGTGGAAGAGCAGCGCTTCAGCGTGGAAGAGCCTGGCGCTTCAGCGTGGAAGAGCGGCGCTTCAGCGCCGCGTAAGCGGCTTGAAATCAATGCGGGCTTCAGCCCCGGTGGTCATACTCGTGGCGACGACGCACTTTTCCCGCATCCTGTTTAGCCGCTGGGGTTACTCCCCAGGCTGAAGCTCAAATTTTCAGGCGGGCCATGGGCGGCGCGGCTGGAAGACGCGCTTTTTCACGGCAGCTCATGAATAATGCAGTAATCCGTGTATCATCGCCCCATGGAGAGCACTGCGCCCGACGTGGCCGCGTTTATCCTGGCCGGAGGCAAGAGCACGCGCATGGGCACGGACAAAGCCTTCCTCGCGCTCGACGGCCGCACGCTGCTGGCGCGGGCGCTGGATCTCGCGCGATCGGTGACGCCCGACGTGCGCATCGTGGGCCCGGCGGCGACTTTCACCGTGTTCGCCCCGGTGGTGGAAGACGTCTTTCCAGAATGTGGACCGCTGGGCGGAATTCATGCGGCGTTGCGCGCATCGCGGGCAGAGCTGAATCTGATCCTCGCCGTGGACAACCCGTTTGTCCCTCCAGCGCTGTTCCCGTTCCTGATTACTCGGGCTCGCGCGTCAGCTGCAACGGTGACGGTGGCGCGCGCCGGCGGAGGCTGGCAGCCGCTCTGCGCCGTCTATCGCCGCGAATTCGCCGATGCCGCAGAGAAGTCTCTGCGTGAAGGTCGCTACAAGATTGACGCGCTTTTTGACCAGGTGCAAACCGCTGTGATCGCAGAAGACGAATTGGAGGCTGCAGGATTTTCCCCCAGCATATTCCGCAATTTGAATACGAGGGAAGAGTTGGCAGCAGCGGCTGAACCGGTGGCGCACCGGTAGCGTCCGAGCCTGCCGCCGGGCTTTGCCCGGCCGGACAGCCGAGGGCGGCTGTCCCCACATGATCTGTTTGAGTAGTAGCTAGAAGCTAGAAGCTGACTTCATGCCTGACCTCACCCATCCCGACCCCTACATCGCCTTCCGGGACGTCTCCAAGGCGTTTGGCGATAATGTGGTGCTTGATCGCGTGAACTTTGAGGTGCTGCCCGCCGAGACGGTCTGCATCCTGGGGCGCAGCGGTGTGGGCAAGTCGGTGTCGCTGCACCACATCATGGGATTTCTCAAGCCGGACTCCGGCCGCGTGATCGTCGCCGGCGAGGACATCACCGACTACAGCGAGGTGCAACTGGAGGCCATCCGCAAGAAAGTCACCATGGTTTTCCAGAACGGAGCGTTGTTCGACTCGCTCTCCGTGGGGGAGAACGTTGCTTTCCCTCTGCGCGAACACAAAGACCTGACCGAAGAGCAGATCTACCAGATCGTGAACGGCCTGTTGCAGATGGTGGGCGTCGAAGAGATGCGCGACATGCTGCCCTCGGATCTCTCCACCGGCATGAAGCGGTCGGTAGCGATTGCGCGGGCGCTGGCGGCGCGTCCGGAGTGCGTGCTCTATGACGAGCCCACCACGCAAGTCGACCCGCTGATGGCGCAGTTGCTCGGCGACCTGATCAAGCGGCTCAAGATCCAATTGAACCTGACCAGCATCGTCGTGACCCACGACATGCGCCTGGCAAAGAAGCTGGCCGACCGGGTCGTGTTTCTGTATGAGGCCAAGGCGATTTTTTTCGGCACCTATGCCGAGATGGAGAAGTCCTCAGAACCGATCATCCAGGAGTTTCTGGAGTTGGATGAACTGAAGCTGGAAGCGTGAGTCGCGCCGCCGTCCCGGCGGCGGTCCGGCGGGCGTCCTCGCCCGCCGC
>JBKQRC010000113.1:0-3233 GCA_052326105.1 Candidatus Sulfotelmatobacter sp.
GTCCTCGTATCTGGTTCTTGGACGCGAGTTGGCGCAGATGGTCTACGGGCACGATATCGATCATGTGCTCCTGCTGCATCTGGGGGCGTTCAGCAGCACGATTTTGCCGGATGTGCTCGATCTGCTGGAGAAGAAAGGATTCAAGCTGGTGACGGACGAGGAGGCAGAGAGCAATCCGGTGTACGAGGGAGATCCGGATGTAGGCTCGCAATACGGCGGAACGCTGCTGGAGTTGTGGATGGAGGCGAAGAAGATCAAGTTTCCGCCGGCGATGGCGAAGCCGTATCAAGGAGTTGGCCGAGATCTGCAAGTGAAATGCCTCGGCTGATGCGAAGTCGAGATCCCCACTTCTCGGCGACGGCAGCGAGAAGTGGGGCACCCACATTCTTGACCTCAGTGACAGAGTCAAAGTTCCGTCTCTAGCGGTGGGTTTCGCCTCCCCCTTATAATCAAAAGATTCTCTATGGCTGCGGTGCTTGACCAAATCGTTGCGGCTACGCGGGCGCGGGTGGCGGAGGCCAGACGCAGTGCCGACTTGCGCGAACTGGAGCGACGGGCAGCACTGCACGCGCCGCGCGGGTTTCGGCGGGCACTGGCCGCGAAGGGGCGGGACGGAGTTGCAGTCATAGCGGAGTTGAAGAAAGCATCGCCGTCGAAAGGGCTGATCCGGGCAGATTTTCGTCCGGCGGAATTGGCGCGGGAGTTGGAGGCGGCCGGCGCAGCGGCGCTTTCGGTGCTGACCGACGAAGAATTCTTTCAGGGGTCGCTCGAGAATCTGCGCGAAGCGTCGGCAGCAGTGAAGATTCCGTGCCTGAGGAAAGATTTCATCGTGGATGAGTTTCAGTTGGTGGAGGCGCGGGCCCATGCCGCGGATGCCGTACTACTCATTGTGGCAGCATTGCATGAGCAGGAGTTGGGCAGGCTGGCGTCGTCGGCAAGCAGCCACGGCTTGGACGTTCTGTGCGAGATACACGACGGCGAGGAGTTGCAGCGGGCGCTGGATGCCGGGTGCGACCTGATCGGGGTGAATACACGCGATCTACGGACGTTCCAGGTGGACCTGGGAACGGCGTTCCAGTTGGCGGAGAAATTTCCTGCGAATGTCGTGCGCGTGGCGGAGAGCGGAATTCGTTCTGGTGATGATATCGCGCGGCTTAGGGCGGCGGGATATGACGCATTTCTGGTTGGTGAATCGCTAATGCGGGCGGAAAAGCCGGGAGAAGCGTTGAGGGTGCTGCTGACGGCGGCAGCGGGCGTTCGGCAAGGAGTATCGAGTGCGCGATAGGAGAGTTTCCACGTCTCGCAAAGGAAGTGAGGCATGGGGCACCCGGACTTTACTGGCAACTGGGTACTGGCAACTGACAACTGGTTTATGACTTGGATAAAGATTTGTGGGATGACGAATCTCGAGGATGCGCTCGTGGCGGTCGAGGCGGGTGCGGATGCGGTCGGGTTTGTCTTTTATGAGAAGAGTCCGCGGTGCGTCGGTGTGGAGACGGCGCGGGAGATCGTGGGGAAGTTGCCGGAAAGTGTGGACAAGATTGGGGTATTTGTAAATGAGCTGCCCGAAAGAGTATCGGCAATCGCAGATGGGGCGGGCCTGACCGCAGTGCAATTTCACGGGGATGAATATCGGAGCCCAGCAAGGTACGTGGTCAATCGAGACGCCTTCTTCTGTTTGCCCGCTGCTGAAATGGTCCGTGATCTGCGAGGCCAAGGTGGTTTTTGGGCCCTCCCCAAGTTTCCGAATCTAGCTGGTCTTTTGTTGGATTCGGGGACGCGGGAGGAGCGCGGTGGTACAGGGAAGACCTTTGCTTGGGGAGAGGCTCGTGCCATTGTGGCCGGGTTGCTGAGGTTTCATCCGGTGGTAATTGCCGGTGGGCTTACACCCTCAAACGTGGGATGGGCTGTCGACTTTTTGAAGCCATGGGGAGTAGACGTGGCGTCCGGAGTGGAGGCGAGGCCCGGGAAGAAAGATCCGGAGAAGGTGCGGGCGTTTGTGCGGGCGGTGCGGGGGATGGATCGCAGAACTTCCTGACGCACGCGGTTCTAATCGATGGAAAAAAAGCAGGTTCCTCACCGGTTTTGCCGGTTCGGAATGACAACGGTTTAGAGGCGGGAAAGTCGATGGCTACAGTTCCACGAACTACGAGAGGCAGAGTTCCCACGTCTCGCAAGGAAGGCGAGACATGGGGCACCCCACTTGTTCCTGCTCCCGCGAATAAGTCCGGGCGGTTTGGGGTTTATGGCGGCCGGTACGTGCCCGAGACTTTGATGGCCGCGCTCGACGAGTTGGAGCTTGAGTACGAGAAGGCGCGGCGTGACAAGAAATTTAAGGCGCGGCTCGATGAGTTGCTGCGGACGTATGCGGGGCGTCCGACGCCGCTGTCTTTTGCGCGGCGGCTGACCGAGAAGCTAGGCGGCGCGAAGATTTACTTGAAGCGCGAAGATCTGCTGCACACTGGCGCACACAAGATTAATAACTGTCTGGGGCAGGCGCTGCTGGTGGAGCGGATGGGAAAGCATCGTGTGATCGCGGAGACCGGTGCGGGGCAGCACGGCGTGGCCACGGCAACAGTATGCGCGCTGCTGGGGTTTGAGTGTGTCGTCTACATGGGCACGGAAGACATGCGGCGCCAGGAGTTGAATGTGTTCCGCATGCGGCTGCTGGGCGCGGAGGTGCGGGGAGTGGATTCGGGGTCGCGCACCTTGAAAGACGCGATCAACGAGGCCATGCGCGATTGGGTCACCAACGTTCGTACTACGCATTATTTGCTGGGGAGCGTGCTGGGGGCGCATCCGTATCCGACGATGGTGCGGGATTTTCATCGCGTGATCGGGCGCGAGGCGCGGGTGCAGATTCTGAAAGCCGAGGGGAAGTTGCCGGCGGCGATCATTGCGTGCGTGGGCGGGGGATCGAACTCGATCGGAATATTCTACGAATTTCTCAAAGATAAGAGAGTTCAGTTGATTGGAGTGGAGGCTGGCGGACGCGGCGAGAAATTGGGCGAGCATGCGGCGCGATTTCGGGGAGGGTCGCCGGGCGTTCTGCAGGGAACGTATTCTTATGTACTGCAGGATGCGGCGGGACAAATTGCAACCACGCATTCGGTATCGGCTGGGCTGGATTATCCATCGATCGGCCCGGAACATGCAGCGTTGCGGGATGCGGGGCGGGCGGTGTACGTGCCAGCGTCGGATGCGGAGGCTTTAGAAGCCACCACGACTTTGGC
>JBKQRC010000114.1:0-47105 GCA_052326105.1 Candidatus Sulfotelmatobacter sp.
CATCTTGCGTAAATGGGTCACGGGAGTCTCCTTTCTCCGTGACCCACACTACGTCAGCAGTGCCGGAAACGTCCGGGCTCATCCACGCGGTAGCGTCCGCCGCGCCAGCGGCTTAGTCCTCGTCGGCTACTCGGCAGCGCGACTATCCCGTCCTGCGCGCCGATAGCATGCTCAGGATTTCCTGCAAGCCCTGGCGGATGTGCTGGATCTCGGCGGTGGACTGCGATGGGAAGGGGATGGCGGCCTGCGATTTGTCGGGCTTGGTCTCCGCGCGCAGTTGCTGGCGTGCGCCGGCGATGGTGAATCCCTGCTCGTAGAGCAGTTGCTTGATCCGCAGTACGCTCTCGACGTCGCGCTTGCGGTACATGCGCTGGCCGGTGCTGCTCTTGACCGGCTTCAATTGCGGGAATTCGGACTCCCAGAAACGCAGCACGTAGGCCGGCAGCCGGCACAGCGTGGCAACTTCCCCGATGCGGAAATAGAGCTTGTCCGGGATCAGGACTTCGTCCGCTTTCTGCTTGCCTGCGCTCTTCTTTCTGGCAGCCATCTTTCGGGACTCCGGCAAGAATCGTCGGGCCTTATTGTGACACAGGTAGGGCCCCTGGCATGGAGTTTTTCGTACCACACGCTTGGCATTTGACCCGTTGCGACGGGGACCCGACTCCCCCGGCCTGGATCCGTTCTGGGCGAATGCCGATGGCCGAAGGCTGGCTGCTCGAAAAGGAAAAGCCTCTCAAGAGGTGCTTCTCTTGAGAGGCCAGTGAAATTCGTGGCGTGCGTGCGAGATATCGTCTCGCGAACGGTTAGTGTTTCTTCTTTTTTGCCTTCTTCTTGGTTGCCATGAAGGTTCCTCCGTTGAACGATTTTCCCTTGCAAGAGTGACTGACTTGGCCCTTGAATCTGAAATACCAGCCCTACTTGTAGTAGGGAATGATCTTCTAACCCAAGATATTGCGGCAGTGTGAACGAAGTGTCAATAGAATTTTGCAGTCCTTGCCCGGATTTCTTGGGGCCCGTCATTCGTCGTTGGTCGTTCGTCGTTCGCCAAACCCATAAGCGCCACCTCCGGGAGCACTGAGATTCGCCAACGACCAACGACGAACGACCAACGGCTGGTAGTAAACTGCGCTTCATGCGCCGCGATCCCATTGAACTTGAGATCTTCAAGAACCTGTACCACTCCATTGCCGAAGAGATGGGAGCGGCGCTGCGACGGGCTGCGTTTTCACCCAACATCAAAGAGCGGCGCGACTACTCCTGCGCGGTGTTCGACGGCGCCGGCGAAGTGATCGCCATGGGCGACCACATGCCGGTACACCTGGGGTCCATGCCGATGTCGGTCAGGGCCGCGATTGACGCGGGCACAATGGAGCCCGGAGATGTCGTGATGCTCAACGATGCGTTTCGCGGCGGGACGCATCTGCCCGACATCACCCTGGTCGCGCCAGTATATGTGGCTCGTGTGGCGCGGGCGCTCTTGCCCGCGAAAGCCCGCAGAACGCACAAGTCTGCCGCTCGAAACCGTCCTGATTTCTACGTGGCTTCGCGGGCGCACCACGCCGACGTGGGCGGAGCCTATCCCGGCTCAATGGGGCTATGCCGCGAGATCTACCAGGAGGGCGTGCGCATTCCTCCGGTGAAACTGGTGCGGGCGGGCGCGATGAATCGCGATGTGCTCGCGATGCTGCTGAACAACGTGCGCACTCCGGAGGAGCGCGAAGGCGACCTGAGCGCGCAACTCGCAGCTTGCCACACCGGCGCGGAACGGCTGCGCGAAGTCTGCTCGCGGTACGGCCTGGAACGCGCTAAGCGAGCGGCTTCCGAACTGCTTGATTATTCCGAGGAATTGATGCGGGCGTTCCTGCAACGCGTGCCGGCGGGAGAGTATCGCGCGGAAGATTTTCTGGATGCGGACGCAATCAGCGACCGGCCGGTGAAGATTGCGGTGTTGTTGAAGGTGTGGGGCCGGGTCTCTGACCCGGCCGGGACGCGTCCCGACTCCGCTCCGGGCAGGTTCCGACCCGGCGTTGCCCTGCCGATGGTCTCGGTCGATTTCACGGGCAGCGATCCGCAAGTAGAAGGCAGCATCAACGCAGTTGCCGCGATCACGTACTCTGCCTGCTTCTACGTCTTTCGCTGCCTGCTGGCCGAGGATGTTCCGGCAGCGGCGGGGCTGATGCGCCCGATTGAAGTCATCGCGCCCGAGGGGACGATCGTAAATGCGCGGCCGCCCGCAGCCGTCGCCGGGGGCAATGTCGAGACTTCGCAGCGCATCGTGGACGTGCTGCTGCGCGCCCTGGCACAGGCGATTCCCGATCGGATTCCGGCCGCTGCCTCCGGCACGATGAACAATCTGACCATCGGCGGCATTGATCTGCGCGTGGGTGAACCGTTCGCCTACTACGAAACGGTGGCCGGGGGCATGGGTGCTCGGCCGGGCAAAGCGGGCGTATCCGGCGTGCATACCCACATGACGAATTCACTGAACACTCCCGCCGAAGCGCTCGAGTATGCCTACCCGCTGCGTGTGCGAAGATACTCGCTGCGGCCGGAGAGCGGCGGCAAGGGCAAGTTTCACGGCGGCGATGGCATTATCCGTGAAATCGAAGTGCTGACCGATTGTGAAGTGACGCTCCTCGCCGACCGCCGCTCACGCGGGCCCTGGGGCTTGGCTGGCGGTGAGGACGGCGCACCGGGAAAAGCTTTCATCACGCGCCGGGACGGCTCGGTGGAGCAGATGCCGGGGAGATTCAGCACTCGCTTGCGCAAGGGCGAACGAATCAGGATTGAAACTCCGGGCGGCGGGGGCTGGGGAGACGAGTCTCCGGACAAATAATGACCTGAGGTGATTCATGGCATTCGAGGTGAGCAAGCACTATTTGGACGAAGCGCGCCGCCAGATGCGCGGGCACAGACGCATGGGCGAGAACGCGATGGAGCAGCTTCGCGACGAAGATTTTTTCGTCGCCCTTGACCCGGAGTCGAACTCGGTCGCCGTCCTGGTCAAACACTTGGCGGGCAATATGCGCTCGCGCTTCACTGATTTTCTTACCAGCGACGGCGAGAAGCCCGACCGTTTTCGCGACCGGGAATTTGAACTCACCGGCGGAACCACGCGCTCCGACGTCATGAAGTGGTGGGAGGAGGGCTGGGCTTGCGTCCTTGCCGCGATCGATCCACTCCTGCCCGAAGACGTGATGCGCACCGTGACCATTCGCGGCGAGCCGCACACCGTGCTGCAGGCCATCAACCGGCAAATCGCGCACTACGCGCAACATATCGGGCAAATCGTATTCCTCGCCAAGCACCTGCGTTCGACCGAATGGAAGACGCTCAGCATCCCCCGCGGCAAATCGGAAGAGTACAAGAAAGTAGCGCCGAAGACGTATAAACCTGCGAGCTAGGGCAGCGTCCGATCAGTCCGGGGGTGTGTAGGGGCGGACGCCCTCGTCCGCCCCGCGAGCGAAGCTCGCGTGCGGCAACCTTGGTCTCAACAGGTAAGCTGAAGAGATATGGCTTTCATGTCCTGTGGGTTATTGCCTGAGATCCGGCCCGAAGTACCGGAAGTGGCCGGTGATCTTCCAGTTGAAAAGAACATCCTCCATCTTCGACCCCTCGCGAGTCTTAGCTCTCCACATCGCCCCCGATTGTAATGGCATCGCCCGCGGAGGAGAATAGGCTCAGGGGCACAGGCTGAATTGCCGCGCGGTGCTAAAATCGTACGTTTTGCGTTTGCATCTGCTCTCATATCGAATTCCATAGGTGGCAATCATGGCGACAACAATGCTGGCGGTGGTGAAGCCGGAGGCGGCGCCGGGCGCGGAGGTTCGCGAAGTAAAGATTCCTGCCTTCGGGCGCACCGAGGTGCTGGTGAAGGTGAAGGTCGCGTCCATCTGCGGAACCGATCTCCACATCTACAACTGGGACCGCTGGGCGCAGAATCGCATCCATCCCCCGCTGATTCCCGGGCATGAGTTTTGCGGCGAAGTGGCCGCGTTCGGAGATGAGGTCACCAGCGTCAAGGAAGGCGATTTCGTTTCCGCCGAAATGCACGTGGCCTGCGGCAAGTGCCTGCAGTGCCGCACCGGCGAAGCCCATATTTGCCAGAACGTGAAGATCATTGGGGTGGACGCCAACGGCGCGTTCGCCGAGTACGTTGTCATTCCTGAGTCCAATATCTGGAAACTCGATCCCGCCATTCCGCTGGAGTACGCGTCCATTCTCGACCCGCTGGGGAACGCCGTGCACACGGTCCTGGCCGGGGAAATCGTAGCCAAGACCGTGGCCATCACGGGCTGCGGGCCGATTGGTCTGTTTTCTATTGCCGTGGCCAGGGCCGCTGGGGCAACTTCGGTTTTTGCCATTGAAGTGAACGAACACCGCGCGCGCATCGCGCGCGAGATGAAAGCCGACTACGTGCTCAATCCCGCCAAAGAGGACGTAACCGCCATTGTGATGGAAGAGACTGGCGGGCTGGGCGTGGATGTTGTCCTCGAAATGGCTGGGCATCCGGATTCGATTCGCACCGCTTTTGATATTGTGCGGCGCGGCGGAAGAATCTCCCTTCTCGGCCTGACCTCAAAGCCCATCTCGCTCAATTTTTCCGAAGACATTATTTTCAAGGGCATCACCGTGCAGGGCATCAACGGCCGCCGCATGTACCAGACCTGGTACCAGATGACCGCGCTGCTCAAGGCGGGCAAACTCGATCTGCATCCGGCGATCACCGACCGCATTCCGATGAAGGATTTCGCCAAGGCCATGGAGCGGCTCAGAACGGGTGAGGCCAGCAAGATTCTGGTGTACCCGAATGGGGTGCGGTGAGTTCGTGTGGCGAGGTCACTCCTGCCCGCGCACTTCTTTGCCGCGGATGAACGCGGATGAACGCGGATTTCTATTGCGATTATCATTCTGAGCGGAGCGAAGAACCCATGTACTCTTGTGCCGCCAAACTGAAGAGGTCCTTCGCGCAAAGAACGCGCTCGGGATGACAGTGTTAGGGGTTAGACTGATTCGTTCCTTCAATCCGCGTTCATCCGCGTGAATCCGCGGCACAGAAGTTCCCGAGGTGCCCATGACCACTGCAACCCGCGCCAACCCGCTCTCCTATCTCACCGACCAACTCGACGAACTCAAGGCCAAGGGCACGCATTTCAAGCTTCGCGTTCTCGAGGACGAGCAGGCGCCCGTCTGCACCTTTGACGGAAAGAAAGTCATCAACCTGGCGTCGAACAATTATCTTGGGTTGACCACGCATCCCAAGCTGCGCGAGGCCGCGCTCGAAGCCACGCGTAAATTCGGAGTGGGATCGGGCGCCGTGCGCACCATCGCCGGCACCATGAAGATCCACATGGAGCTGGAAGAAAAGATCGCCAGCTTCAAAAACGTCGAAGCCTGCGTGGTCTTCCAGTCAGGTTTCGCGGCCAATGCAGGGACGGTCTCTGCCGTGCTTGGCAAGGACGACTTCATCATCTCCGACGCGCTGAACCACGCTTCGATCATCGACGGCGCGCGCTTGTCAAAGGCGAAGATTCTGGTCTTCCGCCACAAAGACATCGCGCACGCGGAAGAACAACTCGCCAGCGTGAAGAACGACCCCGGCAAAAAGCTGCTGATCACCGACGGCGTTTTCTCCATGGACGGCGACATCGGACCGCTGCCCGCGCTCTGCGATCTCGCAGAAAAATACGGCGCCATCATGATGGTGGACGATGCACACGCTTCCGGCGTGCTGGGCCGTAACGGCCGCGGCACCGTTGATCATTTCAAGATGCACGGGCGCGTGGATATTCAGGTCGGGACGTTATCGAAGGCAATCGGCGCGCTCGGCGGATACGTGTGCGGTACGCGCGATCTGATTGACTTCCTTTATCACCGGGCGCGGCCGTTCTTGTTCTCGACGTCGCATCCGCCGTCAGTGGCGGCAACGTGCGTCGCGGCGTTCGATGTTCTCGAAAACGAACCGGAGCGAATGGAAAAACTCTGGGAGAACACGCGTTTCTGGAAGCAAGAACTTGGGGCTCTCGGATTCGACATCGGCGGCCGCAGCACGCCGGCCAGCGAGACTCCCATCACTCCCATCATCATCGGCGACGGCAAACTGACGATGGACTTCTCCCGCGAACTGTTCAAAGAGGGCGTCCTGGGCACGGGCATCGCCTTCCCCACGGTCCCCGAGGGCAAAGCGCGCATCCGCACCATCATGACCGCCACGCACACAAAGGAAGAATTGCAGCAGGCGCTCGAGGTGCTCAGCCGAGTCGGGAAGAAAATGGGGATTCTCACGCACTGACAGGGCCTACGATGCTTCTGTGGGGCCGGGTCTTTGACCCGGCCGGCCCCGGCTCATTTCTCGCTGAAAATCTGCCTCGACATCTCTTCTGCAGACGCGCACTCCGGGTGTTCCGCTTTCCAGCGCATGGCGGCGGTGATGCGGGTGCGACCGCTGGGGTGATCGTAAAAGACGAACTCTTCGACCGGACCGGGATCCATCTTCCGGTACTCGCCCAGCAGCAGATCCACATTCGCCTCGCCATCGGGTTGACGGGCTGCATTCAGACCGTACATGTCGGCTTCGAATTCCATCGTGCGCGAGATGCTATTCATCACCGGCGTCGTGAGAAAGAGAAAGAGAGAGAACCAGATCACCGCCAGCGGCAGCACGGCGACATCGGTGATTCCCCGAACCTCCCACTTCCCGCTCCAACGGGCAAGACTCGAATTGAGGCCCCAGTTCAGAAAGGCGAACCCGATCACGATCACTACTCCAAACATCACCAATCCCTTGTATTCATGATTAAGCACGTAATGGCCCATCTCATGTCCCATGGTGGTCTCGATCTCAGGCAGCGTGCAACGTTTGAGCAGATTATCGTTCAGCGAAATGCGCTGGGTATTGGCGAAGCCGCTGACATTGGCGCTGACCCGATTCGACTGCCGCGACGCATCGAACTCGTAAACGTCGGTGGCGGGAATTCCGTTCGCGCGCGCCATGCTGAGAATCGGATCCTTGATTCGCGCATCCTCCAACTTTTTGTACTTATTGAATAGCGGCGCTAAGTAAACCGGTTCGATCAGACTTACGAACGCGGCAAACACGATCATCAGAACTGCTCCCCACACCCACCAGTTCTTTCCCAGCTTTCGCACCACCCCGAACAACGGCACCATGAGGATTGCGCCCAGCACGATGCCGGCCGCGAGTCCCACCAGTTGGTCGCGCATCCAGGGGCCGAACGTCTGATTCAGCAAGCCGTATTTGTGCTCGCGGAAGTAGCCCTCGTAAACGCTGAGAGGAAAGGTAAGCACAGACGCGATGACAATGAACTGAATCCAATAGAGCACCGTCTGGAGAGGCCGAAACCGCGTGAGGCGCTCGGCTAGATTGCGCATCCGCGCCGACCAGCGGAACCGCAGGAGCAACCACATCACGACTACAGTGCAGAGGAAGTCCCACAGAATCATCCAGTAGCCGCCCTCGAAATAAGCATCGGACCGGGCGCGTTCTGCCGCCGGCATCTTGGCCAGATACGTTTCCACAGCCGCCTTAACATCGAGCGGTTGGGCCGCCGCGGCCTGGTTTGCCTGAGGCGAAGCAGACGCAGCAGCAGCCGTGCTTGTTTGCCCGAAAGCACTGATAGTGAACAGAAGAATGCTTAGAACGAAGCGAGCAGCTCGAGCCATGACGACCTCCTTATACTTTCGTGAGGAGCATACGGCGCTTTTGCCGTTCCTGTAGTGTTGCCACGGGCCTGGTTACCCTTATTCCGTCCGGTAGACGATCTTCCCGCCTACAATCGTCGCCACAACCTTCCCAGTTAGTTGCCAGCCATCGAACGGAGTATTGCGCGACAACGAGCGCGACTTGGCGGCGTCGAAGGTCCAGTGCTTCTTGGGATCGAAGACGGTCACGTCAGCATAGTTGCCGCGCCCGAGCGAACCGCGTCCGCGCAGGTCGAAGACGCGAGCCGGACCGGCAGTAAACAGTTCGACGATGCGGGTAAGAGGAATCTTGTGCTCGCGATGCAGCTTCGTAATCGCCAGCGCCAACGCGGTCTCCAGGCCGGTGATGCCGAAAGCGGCGCGCTCGAATTCCACTTGCTTTTCGTGCGTGGCGTGCGGGGCGTGATCGGTGGCGATTGCGTCCACCGTGCCGTCGGCCAGAGCCACCAGAATCGCTTCACGGTCGGTTGCCGAGCGCAGCGGCGGATTCATCTTGCAATGGGTGTTGTATTCGCCCACGTTCTCGTCAATCAGCGTGAAGTGGTGCGGCGTGACTTCGCAGGTGACGCGCGCCTTGGCCCGCTTGCCGCGGCGCACCGCCTTGAGCGAGTCTGAGGTAGAAAGATGAGCCACATGCAGCCGCGATTCGCGGATCTGCTGCGCCAGCGTGACGTCGCGATCCACGATGGCCGCCTCGGCCGAGGCCGGCGCGGCGCGTAAGCCCAGGCGGAAGCTGGTCGGCCCCGCATGCATGGAGCAGTTTTCGGTGAGGTGCGTGTCTTCTGCGTGCTGCACCACCGGAAAATTCAACTCGGCGCCAAGGCGAAGCGCCATGCGCATGACCTCTTCGTCGAGAATAGGCTTGCCGTCGTCTGTGACAGCGACGGCGCCGGCGCGCTGCAGGGCGCTGAAGTCGGTGAGAGTTCCGCCACGGCTGGCGCGTGTGGCGGCGGCGACTGGGAAAACGTTAACCACGGCTCCGCGCTCCGGATGGCGCAGCCACGCCACCCACTCAGGCGTATCCACCACGGGCGCGGTGTTGGGCATGGTGCAGACCGAGGTAAAGCCGCCGACGGCGGCAGCCGCAGTTCCAGTTGCGACCGTTTCTTTGTAGCTCTGCCCCGGCTCCCGCAGGTGAACGTGCAAGTCAATGAACCCGGGCGCCACGATCAGGCCGCGGGCATCGATCTTTTCGTCGGCGGAGCCGCGGATTTTGTTGGGCAGCGCAACTTCGGCGACCCGGCCCTCGCGCAACAGCACGTCCATGGGCGCGTTAATCTTCGCCGCGGGATCAATCAGATGGCCGCCTTTGATCAGCAGGCTCTTGTTCTCGTGTCGGCTCATCCGACTGCCCCCACCATGTTCCGCTTGTCATCCTGAGCCGCGCTTGTTGCGGCGAAGGACCTATGCAGTCTGCAGGCGGCGCAGATACTGCCGGCAAATTGCACAGGTCCTTCGCGTCGCTCAGGATGACAAAGCATATAGCTCATTTGGCCTTCCCTAACGCCCGCGCCAGAATCGCCATGCGGGTGGGGACACCGTTCCGCACTTCGTCCACGATCACAGCCTGCGGGCCATCGGCGATCTCAGCCGTCAATTCCAGGCCGCGGATGATGGGCCCCGGATGCATCACGATGGCGTCGCGCTTGGCCAGTTTCAGGCGCGCAGTGGTCATCTGGTAGCGCGCGATGTAGTCCTGCAGGTGAATCTTCTGGCCGGCGAGACGTTCTTCCTGCACGCGCAGCAGCATGATCACATCGGTTCCGCGCAGTGCGTCTTCGATATGGCGCGTGACGCGCAATCCAGGCGCGAGCGTGGCGGCGACATCGGGCACCAGTTCGGGTGGACCGCAGAGCGTGACCTTGACGCCGAACTTGGTCAGCAAATGGCAGGCGCTGCGCGCGACGCGGCTGTGCAGAATGTCGCCAATGATCGCCACCTGCACTCCCTTGAATGATTTCTTGTGCTTCAGAATGGTGACAGCGTCGAGCAAGGCCTGCGACGGGTGCTCGTGCATGCCGTCCCCGGCGTTGATGACCGGAATGTCGAGGTGTGCCGCCATCAAGTGTGGCGCGCCCGCCGACGGATGACGCATGACGATGCAATCGGCGCCCACGCCGCGAAGGGTGTATCCGGTGTCGAGGATGGATTCGCCTTTTTCAATGCTCGATCCGGAAGATTGCACCAGCGTCGTCATTGCGCCCAGCGATTTCGCCGCGAATTCGAATGAAGAGCGGGTGCGCGTGGAGGGCTCGTAAAAAAGAAGGACGACTCGCTTGCCGCGCAGCAGCGGACGGGCCTTCAGCGGGTTCATGCGGCGGGCCAGCGAGAGCAGGCCCAGGATTTCCTTCGCCTCGAGGTGTTCGATCCCGAGCAGCGAACCGCGTGCAGGCTTATTCATCGCATGAAGTTATGAACGGTGCATGATACGCGGAGGACATCGGGGTTGCAAGGGCCGCCGTCAGATGCGGAAAGACAGGGTCCGCAGGCTACGGCTTGTCCCGGCGGCCGGAATCGCGACGCCCGAAGATGGTCCCGCCCAGCGCTCCACCCAGAGTGCCCAGGACCAGCGCCGCAACGAACGCGAAAATGATGGCCATAACCACCAGGACCGCCAGGCCCGCCGGGCTTTTGAAGTACTCGAACATCGCCAGTACCTGGGGATCATTCGTGCCTGAAGCGGCCTCCTGGAGCCTCTTGAGCATTTCCCCGCGTATTTCCGGACCCTTCCTCAGAACGCCCACGACCAGCCCCTGCAAAATGACGGACATACCAAACCAGAGCAGGCCTCCGAGCGCCCCCAGACGCGCGCCAGCGCCAGCCCTCACCAGTGCTCCCGGCTGGTGCTGGCGGTAAAAGACAACCGCAAGAAAGCCCACGCTGATCATGGCCACAAACGGGTTGAGTCCCAGCACCATTAGTAAAGAAGCGACCAGGGCCGCCAGCGCGCATGGCTTTAGTGTCTGCGACCACCGCATCGGGAGGGCCACAGCTGGGACAGTTTGCGCAGGTGGAAGAACGGCAGAGTGCGGCGAAGTCGCGGAGGTATCAGTGGAAGACAGGAACGCTGGTGTGGGCTCGGCGATCACGACGCGAATTTGCGGGGCGGAACAGTGCGGGCAGAACGGGGCGCCTTCTTCTATTATTTGTCCGCACTTGTAGCAGGGCTGTTCCATCGTCGCTCAAAGCGATCGTCGCTCAATGACCAAGCGTAATGAGGGTGCGCCTTGAAGGTATCGCACGGCGCTGGGTGGAGGCAAGGTCACCCCTTGGTCTCGATCAGCAATCCGACCTTAGATATCACCCTGCTTCCCGCGGCTGTATACGTAGACGATGGCAAAGGCCGATCCCTTGCCTTTGTCACCTGGCTCGACGGCCACGGCGTGCTGGTTGTCCTCGGTCCCGACCTTCAGTTCGGTGACCGGGCCGGAGTTGTCGTCGCACTTCAATTCTTTGCTGCCTTTGGAGTCCTTGTCATCGTCGTGCACTTCAACGTCGCCGCCATGCTTCTGGGAGTGACACTCCAGTACCTTGCCATACTTCTTCAGCTTGTCGCGATAGAAGCCGATGACCTTGTCAGGTGCGTCATCTGATTCATATTTCGCCACGACCAATTTTAGACCCAAACTCTCGGTCAAGATGGCGAAGTTGAGGGGATCGTTGTCCTCCTCACGTTTGGGGCGCGCACCCGGATATAGCGGAAGTCCCGCCTTCTGCGCATCGGCATCCTTGCCCACGTGAAGATCGCCGATCGAACTGCGAACGTCGAGCGGTTTGTCCTGTGTATCGGATTTCTGTGCCAACGCCGGCAGGCTCAAAACAAGAGTCAGGCAGAGTGCGGGTGCGAGTTTACGAGTCATGATTGTTCTCCTAAACTTTGTTCTTGCTACCCCAGAGAGACGCCGTAAGTGCGCCCCTACGGAAGACTTCAAATATCCGCTTCCTTGCCGTGCGTGCGGACATATACCAGCGAGAAGCTCGATCCTTTTCCTTCCGGCTCGACCGCTACGATGTGCTGGTTCTCCCTGGTGCCGACTTTCAGTTCGATGTCGTTGCCGCTGGACCCTTCGCAGGTCAATGCATGAGAATCGCTATCCGAATCCTTCATGTCCGTGTTCACGTTAAGATGCGTGGTGTGGCACACCAGCACGTCGCCGTACTTCTTGAGTTGATCCTTGTAGAAAGTGACCAGCTTCGCTGGCGTATCGTCCGACTCATATTCCAGCGCAACCACTCTCACCCCATATCCAAAACTGGAGATGTTCACGTTGGCGCTCTTGCTGTCGCCGCCGGCATTTTTTTCCTTCAGCCGTGCGCCCGGATAGACGGCAAGACCAACTTCCGCCGGGTCCACTCCTTTGCTGACGTGTATGCCGCCCACCAGCGTGTTGATGTCAACCTGCTTGTCTTCTCCGTTGGCTTCTTTCTTCACGTTCACACTGCACGCCAGCACGAAGAAAGCGGCAAGTATGGCCAGCCCCAAAGCGCACCCGCCGACAACCCGAGACTCAATTCTGATCATGTGAAGACCCTCCATTGGCGACCTGCGCCGGACGTTCCAGGCCAGTGCCGCGTTGAGCGACGTTCGGAATCGTGACGGGTAGATGGCCGTGAATCGCAATCTCCCCGAACAGCGCCTTGACTGCAGCCATCTCCGAGACTGTCGCATTGGAAAACGTGCACATGTAGTTTTCGATCTTGGGGAAATCGCTCGCCAGGTACGGATTCCCCATGGCGACGACCTCCGTCTTCGCAGCCGCGTGGTCGAGCAACTGCTGCAGCAGAGTTCCGGTGGCGTCTGCCATGGCCGTCGAGTTATCGATCTTGCCCGCAGTCGGAATCACATACACGGCGGCCACCACCGTCTGCGCCTCGTCCACTGCCTTGAGCACTTCATCGCTCATGCCTGCCGCGATGCGTGGATCCACATAAATCACGCGCGCGCTGGGGATACGGGCGTGAAATTCGCGTCCAAAAACGCGCCCGGATTCCATGCGCACGTCGTCGGAGAACAGGACAGCCACCACCTGGTTGCGGATCTCCTCCTTCGTCATATACGGAAGTGCAGCCTTTGTGGTTCCCTCCGACTTCAAGGGGAGAACCCTCCCGGTGTCGAGCACCAGCGTGATGGCGGCATCGGCAACCTGCTGGCCGAAAGCCAAGTTTTCCGGTTTTGCGACCGTAGTCGCCAGCGTACTCAGATTCACGGTGCGTGATTCCACAAGCCCGAGGGATGCCTTTGTTTTCAATATCTTGAGCACAGAGCGGTCAAGACGCTGCCGCGGAATCTCTCCCGACTTGACCGCTTTGAGCATGGCTTCGTAGGAGGCGCCGAGATCGGCCGGGATCAGTAGCAAATCATTCCCTGCCTTGAAAGCCTCGACCGCGGCGCGGCCAATGTCGTTGGCAAAAAGATGAGTCAGAGCCGCCATGTCGAGCGCGTCCGTCACGATGATGCCCTTGAATCCCAGTTCCTTTTCGAGCAAGTCCGTGACTACCGCCGTCGAGATCGTGGCCACATGGTTGGGATCGGGATCGAGCGCGGGGACAGTGACGTGCGCCACCATCACCGAATCCACGCCCGCGGCAATGGCCTGGCGAAAGGGCGGAAGTTCAATCGAGTCCAGATGAGCGCGGTCGCCGTTCACGCTGGCCACTCCGAGATGCGAGTCCGTCGCCGTATCACCGTGGCCGGGGAAATGTTTGACCGTGGTTAACATGCCGGCTTCGTGAGCCCCTTTGATGTAGGCCGCGACCAGATCGCCAACCTGCTGCGGATCTTCCCCGAACGACCGCGTATTGATGATGGGGTTGGCGGGATTCGAGTTCACATCGGCGTCGGGAAAGAAATTCCAGTGCACGCCGATGGCGCGGGCTTCCTGGGCGGTAATGCGGCCGAACATCTCGGCATCTTCAGTCTTGCCGTCCGCGCCGAATGCCATGGCGTGAGGGAATACGGTTGTTCCCATCAGACGCATCGAGACTCCACGTTCGAAGTCCGCCGCAAACAACAGCGGCAGTTTGGAATCGCGCTGCAACCGGTTGAGCAGTTCGGCGGCTTCGTAGGGCTCGCTGCGCAGAAGGATCGGACCGTCCACGTGCACCGTCATCGCGAATGAGCCCACGTGATATTTCTGCATGGCCTCGCGCAATTGCAGGTACTCGGGACTCTCCACGTTGAGAAAACTGGCGCGGCACCAGATCATGAACACCTGGCCGATCTTCTCTTGAAGCGTAAGCCTGCGCAGGGTTCTTTCGGCCCACTTCTGCCGCTCGCGGGTAAGGCGTATCGGAGCGGCATGCGCAGGCGTAGCCTTCCCCGCGGCCAAGGCGGGCAGAACAAAGATCAGCGAGAGAATGATGGCGGATAGAATTCGGCGCATGAGGGAACGATAGCAGAAGGGCAGGTCTTGGGTCTTAGGTGTTAGCGAGCCCATTCCGAACTGTCATCCCGAGCAGCCGCGAGGGACCTCGGGGTTTGCCCGCGGCGGCGACACTGGTGGTGCAAGCTAGAACCTGGATCCCTCGCTGCGCTCGGGATGACAAACACCGACGCACCGCACCGCTTCCTGCTGAATCCCCGCCTCGTCGCCGAAGCCCTTCAGCCACGCAACATCCGGCTCGCGCCGAAACCAGGTCATCTGGCGCTTGGCGTAATTGCGATGCGCCTGCTGCGCGGCCTCGAGCGCCCGCTCGTCGGTAAGTTCTCCGCGCAGGAGTTGAACGGCTTGCTTATATCCGAGAGAAGCAAGAGGGCGCGCAGATGCGCCGTACTTCTCGAGCAGGCACCCGGTCTCTTCCACCAATCCCATGTCGAACATCTCCCGCGCGCGCCGGTTGATGCGATCGTAGAGCGCGCTGCGATCAGGATCCAGGCCGATCCGCAGAATGCGGAAGCCGCGCACCGGATCGCGTCCCTGCTGCCAGAGTTCCGTCATCTTCTGCCGCGCCCCCTTCTCGCCGGACTCCAGGCGGACCTCGATGGCCCGGATCAGCTTGGGCGTATCGTTGGCGTGAATTTTCTCCGCCGCCGCGGCATCCAGACGGTGGAGCATCCGGTGCAGATGCTTTGATCCGCGTTCCGCAGCCCGCGCGCGCAAACGCTCACGCAATTCTTCAGACCGCTGCGGCCCGGGGAAAAGTCCGTCTAGCAATGCCCGCAAGTACAAGCCCGTACCTCCAACGACGATGGGTAAATGCCGTCGCGCAGCGATTTCCGCCAGCGCCTGCCGCGCCTGCCGGGCATATTCGCCGGCAGTCATCGACTGCGTCGGGTCTACATAATCGAAAAGATGATGCGGCGCGCGAGCACGTTCCGCGGCGCTGGGCTTCGCCGTCCCGATGTCGAACTCGCGGTACATCACGACCGAATCGCAGTTGACGATCTCTCCGGCAAACTTCTCGGCCAGCGCCAGAGAAAGCGCCGTCTTGCCGCTGGCGGTAGGTCCGAGAATCACCAGCAGAACCGGTTCGGCGGAAGTGAGATCGGGATCCCGAGCCACGATCAGCGCAGGCTCCAGTGGATATCGTGCCAGTACCGAATCAAAGTCAGGGCCAGCAGCAGAAAGGCGATGAGCAGCAAGCCCGTAGCTTCCGATGCGTAGACCGCGTGGCGCTGGTGTTTCTGCGAAGTGTCGTCCTGGCGATCGGTGTCGGGCACGCGGATATTGTAGCGCTGGGCGGTGCTCAGGTCTTGGGTGTTATGTCTGAGGCCCGAGGCCTGGGGTCCGAAGTCCGGGGTCCGACGTCCGAGGTCTGACGTCCGGCCTTCCAGTGCTACACTACGGCGTCGTGCCGCAAAACCACAGCCGAGTCGCGCGCTTCGGAGTCTTCGAGCTTGATCTCACCGCCGGAGAACTGCGCAAGAGCGGCGTAAAGCTGCGCCTGCAGGAGCAACCATTTCAGGTGCTGGCGCTGTTGCTGGAGCGCGCCGGGGACGTGGTTACGCGCGAGGAGTTGCGGCAGAAACTGTGGCCTTCCGACACCTTCGTAGACTTCGACCACAGCCTGAACACAGCCATCAATAAAGTGCGCGAGGTGCTGGGAGATTCGGCCACCAGTCCGCGCTATGTCGAGACGCTGGCCCGCCGCGGGTACCGCTTCATCGCGCCGCTGCAGAACAGCCTGGCCGCGAGCCCTGCTGCGAATGGAACCGCGTCTGCGCAGCCTTCTCCGTCTCTGCCCACGCTGCATCCTGAACTCGAAGTCCCCATCCCGCATCGTGGCGTCACCCGCGGCCTGTTCGCGCTGATTCAGGTAATGTATCTCTGCTTCTATCTCGCGGCGCTTTTTCGTTTGCACGCGATCCAGAACATTGCGGATGGGTTTCTTCCCCTGTGGGGCGCGACCGCTCTTGCCGGCGCCGTGATGGTGACCGGCGGTGTCGGGATTCCGCTGCGGTTCTACCTGATCTCGGCAGCGAGCTTCGACTATCAGCGGCTGGGCGAAAAATTCCGGCAGATGTTTCCCTTCGTGCTGGCGCTTGATCAACTCTGGGCGGTAGCCCCGTTCCTGCTCACGCAGAAAATCGGCCTGGGCGCAGCCTTCGCCGCCAGCGCCGCCCTGCTGTACTTGCCTTTCTCCGAACGGACTTTGATCCGGATGGCCTACATCCGATCACGATCAGGATAGCCGGACCGCATTATCCCTGGAACCAACCTCACCCTTCCCACGTACTTCCGTCTAAGAAGCTGGGCATGAGTGCTTGCCCGGAGGACTCTTCATGAAACGGATCGCATTCGCAATTCTTGTTCTCGCTCTCGCCGCCGGCATCGGCGGACGAATGGTCGAAGACTTATAACCTCAGCGGCAAGCCCGACTTGCGGGTCGAGACCTCCGACGCCAACATTCGGGTCACGACATGGGACCAGAACACCATCGAAGCCAAGGTCATCGCCTCGCACTACAAGATCGGCGAAGGCGGCATTCGTGTCGAAGAGCATCAGACCGGCGACTCGGTCGAAATTGACGTGCGCTACCCGCACCACCCCTTCACCATCGGGTGGGGCGATCATCGCGTGGACATCATCATTCAAATGCCGCGCCAGGGCCGCGTCAACCTGAACACTGGCGACGGCGAGATCGAAATCAGCGGTCTCAAGGGAGAAATGGACCTGCACAGCGGCGATGGCTCCGAAAAGCTCGACGGCGTAGATGGCAAACTGCATGCCTCGACTGGCGATGGCCACATTCGCGCCGATGGACGCTTTGATGAGCTCGCGCTCAAGACCGGCGACGGGCACGTCGAAGTGCGCGCGCTGGCCGGATCTTCCCTGGCTGCGGGCTGGAGGCTCGAGACCGGCGACGGCAACGTGACCCTTGAAATCCCGGCAGAGACGGCGGCCGACGTGGACCTCCGCACCAGCGACGGCCACATTGACCTTGACATGCCGGTCACAACCGAAGGCAAGCTGCGCGAGAATGAAGTCCGCGGCAAGCTCAACGGCGGCGGCAGCCTGCTGACCATCCGTACCGGAGATGGTTCGATTCATCTGCGTAAGGGCTGAGGGTTGGGTTTCTTTGCGTCCTTCGCGGCCGTTCTTTGCGACCTTTGCGGTTAAGCCTTGTCTTACGCTTGCGTTTGACCGTCTCTGCAAGCGCACGATAGAATGGGTGAGTTTGCCTGTATTCGCCGACCCGTTCTGGGGACGCCTGCCCTGGCTGCCGAACCGCCGTGGCGGAAAAACACAGCAAGCACAGGAAATCAGCGAGTCCCTGAGAGCGCCCGTGTGCGCCCAGGCTCGGTTCTCAAGTTTCGTTTAGCGGCACAAGTTCACGATATTCTGGATGGAGGCAAGCGTATGTACGCGGTCATCCGCGCCGGTGGCAAGCAGTACCGGGTGGCGCCCGGCGATGTCATTCGAGTCGAGAGTCTGGGCAATGGGACCGACGGCCAGGTGGAGTTCCCCGTGCTGGCGGTTTCCAGCGTCGAAGGCCAGGTGGCCCGGGAGCCGGGCGCGCGCGTGCTCGGCCAGGTGGTAGAAGAAGGCCGCGGCGCGAAAGTCCTGGTGTTCCATTACAAGCGCAAGAAGCAGTATAAGAAGCTGCGTGGCCACCGCCAGGGTTACACGGCAGTTCGCATCACAGAGATCGCCGCCGGCGGCCAGAGTTTCAAGGCTCCCGAACTGCCGAAGAAGGAAGCGAAGCCCAGGAAGGTCAAAGAGGCCGAGACAGAGGCACCGGAGGCCGAAGCGAAGGCAGCGAAACCGACCGCCAAGAAGAAAGCCGCCGCCCCTAAGAAAGCGGCGAAGAAGACAGCCGGTAAGAAGAAATAAACGGTAAACGATAAAGGGAAGACGGGCGGGTCGCCCGCCTCCACACGAACTGACTGGCAACTGGCAACTAGCCACTGACAACTGGATTCCTATGGCACACAAAAAAGGACAAGGCACTTCACGAAACGGCCGCGACTCGAATTCACAGCGGCTTGGGTTTAAGGCATTCGGCGGGCAGGTTGTGCCCGGCGGCACCATCATTGTGCGGCAGCGCGGCACGCGCGTGAAGCCGGGCCTGAACGTGGGCCGCGGCAAAGACGACACCCTCTTCGCAAAAATTACCGGCCGCATCAAGTTCTTGAACAAGGGACAAATGGGCAAGTTCGTTATGGTCGAACCGGTGGAAGTGAAGTAGAGAACGTGTGGCGCGGACCTGCCCTGAGCGACAGTCGAAGGGGCTCCCGCCCGCGGATGTCTGGACCACGCACAAGCCTCGCCTTCGGGATGAGGCTTTTTGATTTAAAAAACTACTCTGCTGTCATCCCGAGCAAAGCGAGGGATCTCGGTGTTTGCTTGCGGCGACGGCTCTGATGGTGCAAGCAAGAACCTGGTTCCCTCGCCCCGCGCGGGATGACTGCGGATGACTAAGGAACTCGGGACTCACGACTCGGGACTCGCGACTTGTTCATCGATGAAGCCAAAATTCGCGTCAAGGCCGGAGACGGCGGCAACGGCTGCATGGCCTTCCGCCGTGAGAAGTTCGTTCCCCGCGGAGGCCCTTCCGGCGGCGACGGCGGCAAGGGCGGCGACGTCGTCATGGAATCCAGCGAGCGTCACAACACGCTGGTGCATTTCCGCTTCAATCCCGAATACAAAGCTGAGCGCGGACGCCACGGTGAAGGCTCGAACAAAACCGGGCGCGACGGCGGCGACGTGCTCCTGAAAGTTCCGGTCGGGACGATTGTCTACGACGACGAAACCGGAGAGAAAGTTTTCGATTTCTCCGGCCCCGATCAGCGCATCGCGATTGCCCGCGGCGGCCGCGGCGGACGCGGCAATGCCCGCTTCGCCACCTCCGTCCACCAGGCTCCGCGAGAGCACGAGGCCGGGCGCCCCGGCGAGGAACACACTTACCGGCTGGAATTGAAACTGCTGGCCGATGTGGGGCTGGTGGGATATCCGAACGTGGGCAAGTCCACGCTGATCTCCCGCATTTCGGCGGCCCGCCCCAAGATTGCCGACTATCCCTTCACCACGCTGGAGCCGAACCTGGGTGTGGTCGTCGTGGGCGATGCCAAGAATGAAGTCAGCTTCGTGGTGGCCGAAATCCCCGGCCTGATCGAAGGCGCGCACGCCGGGGCCGGGCTGGGCACGCAGTTTCTCCGCCACATCGAGCGCACGCGTCTGCTGGCGCACCTGGTGGATGTTTCCGATGGCAGCGGCCGCCAAGACGTCACCAAGGACGTAGAGGTGATTCTCGGCGAACTCTCCAGCTTCGGCGCGCATCTGGAAGAGAAGCCCATGATCATGGTCGCATCGAAAATCGACGTGGCCAACAAGGACAAACTGGCGGCGTTGAAGCGCTATTGCAAGAAAAAGAAGCTGAAGTTGTATGAAATCTCCGCCGTCACGGGAAAAGGGATTGAGGAACTTAAGTACGCGATGGCAAAGGAAATCCAGGCATTGCGCGAGCGCGAACTCAGCGAAGCGTCGCCGGAACGTCCGTAGGTCCTATCGAATCGATACAAGACTCTTCCCGACCGTCCGACAGACCCTGCCCGGAGCGCCTTCGAAAGGATACGGGCGTTGAGCAGAACCCGAGGTCCGGCTCTTCGCAGTTTTGTTCAGATGTGCCTAAGGCCCAAAATGACCGAACAGACTTACACTCTCGTGGCTGGCGCCGTCGCCGACAACTAACTCGCCGGTAAAGTTTCCAACCTTAAGCGCTCTGAACGTCACACTGATCGTGCAAGACTTTCTCGCCTCGACAACGGCGCCACAGGTGCTCATCTGCGAAAAAGTCTCAGAACCTGTGATCGCGACGCTGCTGATGTCCAACGCCGAGCCCCCTAGGTTGGTTACTGTTACCTGTTTTTCTCCGCGTTCGTTAAAGCTCAGGCTGGATGGGCGTAGCTGGAACCGCGAGCGCGTGCCCGCCAGACTGAGCGTCTGAGGGCCCAGCGGCCGGTTGCTGGGCGGAACCGGACTGGTCTGCGCGAGGGTCAACGCGCTGTCGAAAACCACAAGCAGGGAAACAAAGCAAAAGAATTTCACGGCAGCCTCCACAGAAGGCATACTGTCTAGGTCGGCGAGGGGGTCGCGCCGAATCCTGGCAGTATCTCTCATTGCCGGTTGCTTGGCAAGTGGCAGCGAAAGGGTGCGAAGCGCACCTCCCTTTTTGCGAAGCGTGGGATTCCCAATTCCGGACTGCTCGATTTTTTGCGTTGCTTTTCTCGTCTCAAATCCCCGCTCTGCTCTTACAGTGAAGAAATGCCGAAGCGCCTCATTGGAATGGAACAGCTGTCGCAGTTACGCGCAGAAGAAGCGGGTGTGGCGAGGATCAAGCGGCGGCCCGCGGCGGTGATGAAAATTAGGGCGCTCGCTTAGCCGCAACGATTTGTTGTGGCTGGAATCGTGGGCCACGCCCAATGCCAGCAAGGACGCCAAGAAATGGAGAAGCCGGCAATCTACATTCCCAGCCTCGATGGCCTGCGGGCCATCGCCTTCCTGCTCGTCTTCGTCGCCCACTCCATGCCGGACCGTGACCTGCCCGGCGGCTTCGGCGTTACCGTCTTTTTCTTTCTAAGCGGATACCTCATTACTACCCTGTTGCGCAACGAAGCCCAGCATCACCAATCCATCAACCTGAAGAGTTTCTACCTGCGGCGGCTGTTGCGCATCTTTCCAGCCTGCTACGTGACCGTCGCGATCGTGTCCAGCCTTGCCGCTCTTGGGCTGCTCTACAACACGGAGAGTTACAAGTCGCTGCTGGCTGCCTTCCTGTATTTTTCGAATTGCTGGAACATCCTGGGCTTCGGCAACCTTCCGGCCGGCATGGGTGTCCTGTGGTCCCTTGCCGTGGAGGAGCATTACTACCTCTTGTTTCCCCCGCTGTACGCCTGGTTCGTGCTCGCTTCGGTGAGCCGGAAGCGCCAGGCGGCCTGGTTGCTGGCACTTTGTGCTGGAGCGCTCGTCTGGCGCTGCTGCCGGGCCACTCTCTTCCATTCTCCCTGGGCCAACATCTATGAAGGAACCGACACCCGCTTCGACTCGATCCTGTACGGTTGCGTCCTGGCAATCGTAGCCAACCCCCGCCTGGGTGACCGGGTTCCATGGTTCAGAAAGCACGCGAATGGGCTCGCCGTCGCTGGAGCTCTCCTCATCGCCCTCTCATTCGCCTACCGCAACCCGTTTTTTCGCGACACTTTTCGCTATACCCTGAATGCGGTCGGCTTGGCGCCAATTTTCTTCCTGGCCTCGCTTCCCGAGCGCCGTTTCCTGACCCGCTGGCTGGAGTGGCCCGTCTTGCGCTGGCTGGGGCAGCTCTCTTACAGCATGTACCTGATTCACCACACGCTCTTTTATCACTTCTATCACTTCTACCGCCCCAGCTTCTTGCTGGCGATGGGCATTCTGGCCGGAACCGTCGTCTATGCGCAGGCTATGCGCAGCCTGATCGAACTCCCGCTGCAACGCGTCCGCAGCCGCCTCGTGGCCAAAGCGAGAACGGCCAGTCCCAAACCGGTGTCGAGCACAGGGCCCCTGCCCGGTTCCGCAGTTCCCGGCTCGGAAGCGCCAGCCGAGGCCCGCAAACCCGCCGCATGAGTGGCGCAGATCAATGAGTGGCGGAGAGAGTCCGAGTGAATCAAAAAAAGGCGGCCGGTACAGGCCGCCTTTCCCCAAACGAAAAACCCACAAAACCTGTTGGCTAGTCTACGCTCTCGGCAGCGGCCCGTGCTGAAAGTGATACTGCAGAATCCGCGCTGCCAGGGCCGGGCTTAGCGTTTCACCATGCGGTTCGACCGTCCGCACCACTTCTCCCCGGCAGATGACTTCGGTCGCTGTGAGTCCGGCAATTTCTGCGGGCAGGACTAAATTGATTTCCAGCTGCACGCTCGGCTGCAGCGGTTCATCGGCCTGGAACAGCATTCCGGAGCGGCTGATGTTTTCCGTGGTGCCGACGTGCCATTCCTGTTCGCCCAGGCGGCGGTAGCGCAGAGGCAAATGGAGTTGGAATCGTTGCGCGCGTGTGGGTTGGCTCTCTCGCCCCGTCAGGGCGGGACGCGTTCCAGCAGGCTGCGTGGGCATGGCTACCTCCGGGGATGCTTCTCTGGCGTCAAGCACTTCGCGCACTGTGTTCTTCAGGTTGCGCAGGCTGAAAGGCTTCTGCAGCAGGCGTACGCCGGCATCCAGCGTGCCGTCGTGTCCGACAACATTTTCCGTATAGCCGGACATGTAGAGTACTTGCACGTTGGGGCGAATCTCCGAGATGCGCTGCGCCAGTTCCCGCCCATTCATGCCCGGCATGATGACGTCGGTCAGCAACAGGTGGATTACGCCTTCATGCGCCACGGCAATCTGCATGGCGACGGCGCCGTCAGCGGCCTCGATCACCCGGTATCCCTGTTTCTCTAGGAATTGTCGGGCCAGGTAGCGCAGGTTCGCTTCGTCTTCCACCAGCAGGATCGTCTCCGTTCCCGGTTCGACTTTGTGCGTCTCCACCGAGGCTGCGGGCTGCGCCGTGGCCGCCTCGCCAATCCAGGCCACGCGCGGCAGGTAAATCTTGAACGTCGTTCCGCGGCCCAACTCGCTGTAGACCCAGATGTATCCTCCGCTCTGCTTGACGATGCCGTACACCGTGGACAGACCCAGACCCGTTCCCTTCGGCCCTTTGGTGGTAAAGAAGGGTTCGAAGATGTGCGACTGGGTCTCCGCGTCCATGCCCGCGCCCGTGTCACTGATCGCCAGCATGACGTACTCACCGGGGCGGAGTGGCGCGTGAATGCGGGAATAGTCTTCGTCGAGAGTCATGTTGCTGGTCTCGAGCGTGAGCTTGCCTCCCGAAGGCATGGCGTCGCGGGCATTGATGGCCAGGTTCATGATGACCTGCTCGATCTGCCCGGCATCGGCGCGCACCGCCCACAGATTCGTGGCCGGAACCATCACCAGGTCCACGTCTTCCCCGATCATGCGGGTCAGCATCTTCAGGTTCTCGGTGACCACGTCGTTCAGATTGACAATCTTCGGCGCCAGCATCTGTTTGCGGCTGAAGGCCAGAAGCTGGCGGGTAAGCGTCGACGCGCGATCGGCCGCGCTGTGGATCTCCTGCGCCGGAGCGTGCAATTCCGGAGCGTCGCCCAGGCGCTCAAGCAGAAATTCCGAGTACCCCGAGATCACCATCAGCAGGTTGTTGAAGTCATGCGCAATGCCGCCGGCCAGGCGGCCCACGGCTTCCATTTTTTGCGACTGGCGAAGTTGCTGTTCCAGGGCGCGCCGCTCGGTGATGTCTTCGGCAAACAGCTCGAACACAACGTCGCCTTCATGCCCGTTCCCCACCGATCGGCCGGAAACTCGAACCCCCGTGGTGGTCCCGTCGCTCCGCTTCCATTCCGCAGCCAGTCCTTTGAACGGGGCCGAAACCCGCAGAAGGTCGGCCAGCGCGAACCACTGATCGATGTCGCAGTAGAAATCGTAGATGTGCCGGCCAATCAACTCTTCGACCGAGGAATATTCCAGCAGCTCGAGAAATGCCGGATTGGCATCGAGAACCTTCCCCGTCGCATCGCAGCGGCAGATGCCATAAGGGGCGTTCGTTACCAGCGAGCGGAAGTTCAGTTCCGAGCGGCGCAGGTTTTCCTGCACGGCGCGCAACGCCGCGTTCAGCCAGCAGATCAGCATCGCGATGAAGAAGAACAGCGACAGCCGGATGATGGCCGTGCGCGTCTGCGCCGCGCTGTGCTCGCCGGCCAGCGAGAAGTAGGCGCTGACCGTGAGAGCGAACGAGGTGGCTACCAGTCCCGGTTTCCAGCCGCCGTACCACGCGCTCACCATCACGGCTACCCCGAACAGTGCGAGGCGGCTTTCGGAGACGTCTGCCAGCAGAATTGTGGGGATCAGCGCCAGAGCCGTGCTGAGCACGGCTACGCCATAGCGCAGAATGGGAGCATGCGACGGCGCCATGCGCAGTAGGGGGAGGGTCAACCGCATGGCCCAATCCTAATGGGCAGAAACCTGAACGGGATAGTTACAGGAGTTCATTTCGTTTTGGAGAAGGGACCTGTCGGTTACCAGGATGGTTCCCTGGCCTTCGGGACACTGTCCAGTCGGGTGTGACCACCAGTTGTGCAGTTTAGACTGTCCGCGTCGGGTGCCCCACCCAACGCGGTTTTCGTTGGGTGGGACTTGCGAAACCGTAGGAACCCACCTCTGTCATCCCAGCTCCGTCATTCCAACTCTGTCGTCCCAACTCTGTCATCCCGCTACTGCCATCCCGACACTGTCATCTCGAGCGAGGCGTTCTTTGCCGAGTCGAGGGACCTTGGGTCTCTGAGCGGCAATAACGTTAGCGCCACCGTGGAAGAGCGGCGCTTCAGCGCCGCGTCAAGTTCGCTAGAAAGGGCGGCCTTTAGGCCCTGCGGTCGGTCGAAGAGCGAGACGGATATTCGCCCTTTGTTCGGAGCGTATCCGCACCACAGGATGACTTCTGAACATAAGAGAACAAGCCCCACAAGCTGGGTGCCCCATGCCGATGTTGGTGAAGGCCGTGCCGTCGGATGCCCCACCCAACGCGGTTTTCGTTGGGTGGGACTTGCGAAACCGTAGGAATCCAACCCTGTCATCCCAACTCTGCCATCCCGCATTGTCATCCCAACTCCGCCATCCCGACACTGTCATCCCGAGCGAGGCGTTCTTTGCCGAGTCGAGGGACCTTAGGTTTCTGACCGGCAACGACGTTAGCGCCACCGTGGAAGAGCGGCGCTTCAGCGCCGCGTCAAGTTCGCCAGAAAAGGGCCGGCCTTTAGGCCGGAGGGAAGCTGTACCCCGAACCGCTGTGCGCGACGGCAACCGCCGTGACAGGTTGGTCAGTAAGACTTGGACAAGGTAACTATCGACGCGTAGTCCTCACACAACTGGTCAACGCAGTTGTGATGCTGGCAGGGAATCCCGTTGAACTCGTAGTCCCCGTCGGGCAGCTTCCGAATATTAGCGCTCTTCCAACAGAACTCGGTGACATGGACTTTGGTCTCTGGGAAAAAGATGTCCTCATAGAGTATCCAGCCATAAAGGATCTTATTGAGGTCTGGCCTCTCGGTGACGAAGCTCTCTGGCTGACGCATCGGAGCGCTCTCCCAGTTATTTTTTGGCCCAATCGACGAAACGGCCCTTGGCGAAGGCAAGCCCATACCAAGTCCCATGAATTCCGCTTCAGTCAATTCATCCGCTTCCCCGACCGAGCCAAAGAGTCCGAGTACTCCAATAGCGGGGCTATTGCCCGCATTTTCCCACTCTGTAGTGAACTCAAGGATACTTTCTTGTTTTCCAGCTTGACTAGGGAACGCCTTGATCTTGTGATCCACCTTGCCATGAGCAACGAAGGCACGTTGGGCGGATTGGAACGCCTTTGTCGAAATAGCGTTCGAGTCGCGTATCGTGCTCAGTGTAAGAATGTTGACGATGAGCAGTCCGAGCGCGATGAGGACTGCGAGCTTTTCCCAAAACGGAGTTTTGTTTTTGGGCCAATTGGCGCCGTCTGCATCCGGCGAAGCTGGGCTGAGTTGGGAGGTAGCCAACCCCCTAATCGGAGCGTCTCTTGGTTTTGTGCCGGCGTTATCATGTGGTGTTGTGGATTTGCCAGATTGATTAGGCTTTGAGGGCCCCAATGCCCAAAGCAGAGCACATAGAAAGGCCCAGGGCCACAGAGAATTTTGAGCGTGCGATGAAGACACGTTTCAGCGCTCCCCAAGCCGACATTGTAAACGCCGATAAGGCGAAAGGGGCACCCCGACATTCCGTTTTACAGAAACCGGAACTTTCCGACAAGGACTGGAAGGAATCGCCTCTTTCGCCTAACCACCCATGAACATCGCTCTCTTTGGCGGGACGTTCGATCCGGTACACCGCGGGCACATGGCCTTGGCCCGCGCCGCGCTCGAACGCTACAAGCTCCACCGGATTTACTTTGTGCCAGCGAATGTTCCCCCGCACAAACAACGCCGGCCGCACACGGCGTTCGTGCATCGCTTTGCCATGCTGGTTCTGGCCACCGCCCAGGAAAAGGCGTTCGTGCCCTCGCTTCTCGAAGCGCCCGAGGAAAGCAACTCGCGCAAAGAGCGCCCCGAGAAACCGAACTACACCATTGACACCGTGCGCCGGATGAAGCAGAGGTTCAAGGCCAGCGACAAACTGTTTCTGCTGATCGGCATGGACGCCTTCGCCGACATCGCGCAATGGCACGAGGCCGAGGCATTATTTCGCGAGTGCGAATTTGTGGTGGCCGGCCGTCCCGGATATTCGCTGGCCGACGTCGCCAACGCTCTGCCCGAGAACCTGCGTCCGCGGCCCGAAGTCACGCGGCCGTTTCACAAGCAGCCCGCCACCGGCGATCTGGTCCTGTCGGGAGTGACGATCCATTTGCTGGGAGACCTGCATCAACCGGCCTCGGCCACGGCGATCCGCCAGGCCGCGTCGGCGGGTAAGCCGCTGGGGCGGTTTGTCGATCCAGCGGTGGCCGACTACATCAGAAAGATGGGACTGTACAAGGCGTCGTCGGTCGTTGGTCGTTAGTCGTTGGCCGATCCCTGACACCGCGCACCTTTAGACTTCGCATGTCCGGTCCCACGCAACTCTCAGTTACAATGAGATTCACGCCAACGACCGTTTTAAGCCTGCCCTGAGCGGAGCGAAGGGACGAACGACCAACGACGAATGAAGAAGAACGATCTCCGAAAACAAATCACCGCCGCCATCCAAGCCTGCCTCGATAAGAAGGCCGAAGAGCTCAGCATCCTGGAAATGGAAAAAGGCTCGGGAGCCTTCACCGACTACTTCGTGTTGTGCAGCGGGACCAATCCGCGGCAGGTCCAGGCGATCGCCGACGAAGTCGAACTGCGCCTGAAGGGCGCGGGTCTGCGGCCCACCCACGTCGAAGGCTACACCCAGGCCGAGTGGGTGCTGGTTGACTACGTGGACTTCGTGGTGCATGTTTTCTCCGAGAAAGCGCGCAGGTTTTACGATCTGGAACGGCTGTGGAAGTCGGCGAAGCGGCTGGGGCCTTCTGATTTGAAAACCGCGCCCAGGAAACGCAAAGCTGCCCCGGCCCGTCCCGCACCGAGAAAGAAGACGAGGAAGAAGAAGGCTTAACGGCACGTGGTGCAAGTTCGATTCGTGGGTATGCAGGATTTGTATCAGGCTATGTCCGATTCGGATCAGCGCGTACGATTCGTATCAGCACGTACGATTCGGATCAGTATGTAGCACTCGTATCAGCATGTCCGATTCATGGCAGGCTATGTACGATTCGAGTCAGTATGTACGATTCGTATCAGGGCATGCCTTCAAGGCATGCCGTAAGCGCCGCGTTACGAATGCGCCTTCAGGCGCTGCATTCGCGACTCCGACTATCGCGGGCACGGCCTGTTAACCGTTCTCATTCGAAGTTTCCGAAACTCCCATGACTTCAGCGCCAGACCACGGACCGGCTTGGGGAAACCAGTTTCGCCTGGTTGCCTCTGAGAAGTGGAAAGCCAAGTCAGCTGCGATGGGCCAGCCCGTAACCGATGCGCTGGTCGAATACGCGCAGCCGGTGCCCGGAATGCGCGTGCTGGACCTGGCCAGCGGCACCGGAGAACCCGCCATCAGCCTGGCTTCGCGCGTCGGACCCGAGGGACATGTCACGGCGCTCGACCTGAGCCCGGATCTTCTGGAAATTGCGGCGCAGCGCGCGCAGGCGCGCGGGCTGAACCACCTCGTCACCCAGCAGGCCGACGCCCACCACCTGCCCTTTCCCGCCGACAGCTTCGATCTTGCCACGTCGCGCTTCGGCGTGATGTTTTTCCGCGACCCGCAACTTGCTCTGCGCGAAGTGTTCCGCGTTTTGCGACCGGAAGCGCGGGCGTGCTTCCTGGCCTGGGGGCCGTTCGACCAGCCTTACTGGCAAAGCATGATGGGCGTGGTGCATCGGCATGTAGGCGGGCTGTTGCTGCAGCCCGGTGGACCCGATCCGTTTCGCTTTGCCGAGCCCGGTAGCCTCTCGGCAGTTCTGCGCAGCGCCGGATTTCGCCACGTTGACGAAGAGACCCGTACCCTCCCATGGACATGGCCCGGCCCGGTGGAAGAAGTTTGGGAGCAGGCGCAAGCCGTGGCCGTGCCGTTCCGTCCCATGCTCGAACGCGTGCCGCAAGAGCGATGGCCCCAGATTCACGCCGCGGTGCACGCCGCGGTGCGCCGCTATTCGGACGGGGAAAAGATTGCCTTTGGCGCAACCGTAGTCTTAGCTTCAGGGAAAAAATAACGACTGGCCCTCTGATACTGGCCCTCTGATGAAGATCAAGATCGCATGGATCGGGAAGACGAAAGAGCCTGCCATTCAGGCATTGACGGAAGAATATCTGAAGCGGATCGCGCGCTATGTGCCGGTGGAGGGAGTTTGCCTGCGCGATGAGCCCGCCTTGCTCCAACTGTGCGGCCGAACCACGGGGGCAAAGGGCGGAGCGAAGTCTACGCTCGTGCTCCTGGATTCGCGCGGCAAGGAACTGTCCTCCGAACAGTTCGCGAAATTCCTGGGAGACTATCAGGATCGGAATCCCTTGCCGCTGATTTTGGCCGTAGGCCCCGCCGACGGCTTTAGCGAAACGTCCAGATCCGCGGCCCAGCACACGATCTCACTCGGCAAAATGACCCTGCCGCATGACCTGGCCCGCGTGGTCCTGCTGGAGCAGGTCTATCGCGCCTTCACGATTCTGAAAGGCCACCCGTATCACTCCGGGCACTAAGAGCATTGTTGATTGTTGAATTCTTGATTGTTGATTGATGCGATAGCCAGGACTTGACCTTGCACATCATGCTGTCGGACGATTCCCCGGTTTTCAGTCAGACCCTTGGCAGGGGTTTTGAGTGCATGGCCTTATAGCGTCAGTTGAAACTTCTTGGCATTCCATTCATGGCGGGAATAGTCTTGTTCCGTGAGAGATCGGTGTGCAAGAGCTGGCCTTCTGATGCTTGCTTTAGCCAGCCTGATTTTGGCGCAGACTGCCGATAAACCCGTTGAGGGTCTACGTTGTGAGCTTCGGCTGAACAATGAAGTTCTAACAACCCATCCTCGAAGTCACCTACATTTCTTGCTTTTCTCCGACCGCGACGGCATGAAGGTGTACGACGAGTGGAACTCGTGGGGATACTTCGCAAGAATGTTCGATTTAGCGGTCTCGGGTTCTAACAATTATCAGGTGACGAGGCGAGAGCGAGCTTGGGATAGCAACTTCCCAAAGAGCGTCACAATCAATCGTGGAGATGTACTCATAACCGATATTTACCTCTGCGACGGCACATGGCGCGTCTCGCCAAAGCTCCCAGTCAAGGAGGTTTCGGGCCGCATGGTTGGGCACTACACACTCAAACCAAGAACTGGCCCCGGTGCCTCCTTTTATCCTATAGAGGATGTCTGGGTCGGCACGATCAGCTCTGCGCCTGTGGAACTGTATCTAAGCAAAGAATGCATACTTCGGCTAAACGCTGATCGTCCGTAGTTGACGTCGCGATAACACTCAAAATCCCCCCGGGTCGGCACTTGGCGCCTCGGGCAAAAGAGGATGCTGGGACAGGATACGGCCTCTGTCCAATAAATAAAGGCGACAAGGCTGTCCGCAGCGTCGAGTTCAAACTAACTACTGATAGCGGAAAAGTCCATCCAGCAAGCCGATCGCTCAGCCCAGCTTCTCATTCAACAATCACGAATTCAACAATCAACAATGCCCTACTGCGTGACCGTAGCCTGATAGCTGACGGCCTGCCAATGTCCGCCGCGCCGCACCCACACCCGCGTATAGCGATAAGGGCCGCTGAAGTCTTCCCCCAGCTGGTGACCCTTCACATCGGCCCGCGCGGTGACGACGGCGGTGTCGCCGTACAGGCGCACCACCATGTCGCTCACGTCCACGGTTTCGTAGCGAAGCTGGCCGCTCTTGCGAGCCGAGACGCTATCCTGTTTCGTCGTCACCTGTCCCAGAGGCGTGATGGCGACGTAGTCCTCGGCGAGGACGCGCTGCGAAAAGTCGGCGTCGCGGTGAAGGATAGCCTCTCGCGCCTGCCGCTCCATGTCCACGACCTCCCGAATCGTCGCCTGATCGCCGGTATCAACGGAGGGCCGGGGGCGCATCGCAACATGCTGTGCAGCGAAAACCGGAACGCCCGTTAAGAAGCACGACAATAACACCGCACGCCTGTTGATCGCCATTGAGACCTCCCGTTGGCGAAGGGACAGAAACCCAGCTGACCCGAGCTACGCAAACTTGGATGCCGAAGTTCTGTGAAAAAGTTCTCTGCTCGAAGAATTCTCCCGCTCGACTCCAGTGGAGCATACGACTTGCCGGAAAATCTCAGTACCAGTTATAACTGCGGGCGCGAGCCCTTTGTTTCAATTTTTTTGGCATGACGTCCCGTGCCGTCGTCTCATATTGAATCACCCAGGAGGGCCGACACGACTTGATGCGCGTCTTCTAGTAGAATCAAACCGCCGGTAACCATGGCTGACATCCGTCGTGGTCTGATCATCGTGAACACCGGCCCGGGCAAGGGCAAGACTACGGCCGCTATCGGGACCGCGTTACGCGCCGTTGGCCAGGGCATGCGGGTACTGATGCTGCAGTTCCTGAAGGGCTCGTGGCATTACGGCGAGCTTGACGCCGCGCAGGCCTTCGGCGGCAAGTTCGTGATCAAGCAGATGGGCCGGGGCTTCGTGAAAGTCGGCGCGGAGAAGCCCGACCCGGAAGATGTCCGCATGGTCGAAGCGGCTTGGGCTGAGGCCGAAAAGGCCATCGCCTCCGGCGAGTGGGACGTCATCGTGCTGGATGAGATCAACTATGCCATCAGTTATGGCATGCTTGATCCGGCCCGCGTGGTCGAGTGTTTGAAGCGGAAGCCCGAGATGGTCCATGTCATCTTGACGGGCCGCAACGCGCACCCGACAATTGTGGATGTCGCCGACACGGTAACCGAAATGCGCCAGGTCAAACACGCCTACGATAAGGGCGTGATGGCGCAGAGAGGAATCGAGTACTGAAATTGGGCAATTGAGCAATTTGGTAATTGGGTAATTGAAAGGCGCGGCAAAGGTCCAATTACAAATTACCCAATTACCCAATCCTTATGGCTTGGTTTCGACGCGAATCCGGCGAGTTGGACACTTCGGGCGAGAAACGAGTCCGCACCGAAGGCTTGTGGGTGAAGTGTGACAATTGCCGCCAGATCATCTGGAAAAAGGATCTGGAAGAGAACATGAATGTCTGTCCGAAATGCGAAAAACACTTTCGGATTGACGCCCGCACCCGCCTGGCGCAGCTGCTCGACGACAACCAGTACGAAACGTTTGACGGCAATATCTCTTCTACCGATCCCCTCAAGTTTGTGGATTTGAAGCCGTACTCCTCGCGCCTGCGGCAGGCCCAGAAGGATACCGGCCTGAAAGACGCCATTATCAACGCGCAAGGCAAGCTGCTCGGGCGCCCGGTCATCGCCAGCGTGATGGAGTATGCCTTCATCGGCGGCAGCATGGGCGCGGTGGTCGGCGAAGCGATTACCCGCGCGATCGAGCGTGCGGCCGACACCCGGACGCCGCTGATCATCGTGTCGGCCTCGGGCGGGGCGCGCATGATGGAAGGCGTGATCAGCCTCATGCAGCTGGCAAAGATTTCGGCCGCCCTGGCCCGGCTCGACAAATTCAAAGTGCCCTACATTTCGTTGCTGACCGACCCCACCACCGGCGGCGTAACCGCGTCGTTCGCCATGCTGGGCGACCTGAATATCGCCGAACCGGGCGCCCTGATCGGATTCGCCGGGCCCAGAGTGATCGAACAGACGATCCGGCAGAAGCTGCCCCCCGGCTTCCAGCGCAGCGAGTTTCTGCTGCAGCACGGCATGCTCGACGCCGTCGTTTCCCGCAAACAGCTCAAGCCCTACATCGCCCGCGCGCTGGAGTTTATGGCTCCAGCTGCTAGCTCCTAGCTACTAGCCAAACCTAACAGCGCGAGTGCATGCGCGATTTATATCTACGATTTGATTTCTACGATTGGATATCTGCGATTGGATATCTGCGATTTGTATCTACGATTTGTATCTTCGATTCGTGTCTGCGATCGTATCCACGATTCGTATCGACAATTCGTATCCACGATTCGTATCAGGGCATGCCTTCAGGCATACCACAGGTGCTGCGTTATCATTGCGCCTTCAGGCGCTGGACTTGCGATGCTGAGTTTTCGCGACCGGCTGCGCCCTTCCTCTTACCGGAAGTGATCCGGGGAATTGACGCCCCCGATTCCTGACTCAGATTTGATAGTCTGAAATCAGCGAACATTCCTTGCGCTTGAAAGCTAGAAGCTAGCAGCTAGCAGCTAGAAGCTCCTATGTCCTACGATTCCGCAGTCGCGAGCATGTTTGCGCTGGGACACGAACTGGCCCACATGCCGGCGCACAAGTTCGACCTGGCGCACATGCGCGTCCTGCTCGAGCGCATGAATCATCCCGAGCGCACGTTCCCCAGCGTGCTGATTGCGGGGACGAACGGGAAAGGCTCGACTGCCGCGACGCTGGCATCCATTCTGCAGGCCTCAGGGCTGAAGACGGCGCTCTACACCTCGCCGCATCTGTTGCGCATCAACGAGCGCATCCGGGTGGACGGAGAAGAAATCCGCGACGATGATTTTGCCGCGCTGCATGGCGAGGTAGATCGCGTGGCACAGAACCTGGTCGAACAGAAGGAACTGCCCTGGCATCCCAGCTTTTTCGAGATGATGACGGCGATCGCCTTCACTCACCTCGCGCGCGAACGCGTCGAGATTGCAGTTCTGGAAGTCGGGATGGGCGGACGGCTCGACGCCACCAATGTCGTCGAGCCGCTGGTCAGCGTGATTACCGACATCTCGCTCGACCATCAAAAATACTTGGGCGAAACGGTGCGGGAGATCGCTCGCGAGAAGGCAGGAATCATCCGGCCTGGCGGCGTAGTGGTCACCCTGCCGCAACAGCCGGAAGCCAACGATGTGATCGGCAATACCATCCTCGACTTGGGAGCGCGCGGGGTCAGCGCCGTGCAGTATGTGCCGCCGGTTTCTCCGGCCAGCGCCCAGTATCTGGTCGCCACTCACCAGAAAGAATCTCTCACCTCGGAGCACCTGGAGAACGCCGAGGGCGATTCTCAGTGTCGCTATCGCTATCCGCTGCAGGTCATGGACGAACAGATTCTGGTCGAGAGTCCGCTGGTGGGCCGCCATCAGTTGCGCAATGTCGCGCTGGCGGTAGCCGCAGCGGAGGAGTTGGCCAAAAAGGGATCTGGGTCAGGTGTCGGGCCTCGAACCTCGCCCGTCAGTGACCAGGCCTCGACGCCTGAGGTCCAAGAGCCTGCCCTGAGCTTGTCGAAGGGTCTGAGGTCCGAGGGCCGCATTTCCGGGATTACCCCGCAATCCATCGAGCGCGGAATTCGCGACACGCACTGGCCGGGCCGTTTTCAAGTGCTGCCCCCACGCGGCCCCTGGCCTGAGGTTGTGCTCGACGTGGCCCACAATCCGGCCGGCGCGTGGGCCCTGCGTTCTGCTCTTTCGGAGCGCTATGACGACCGTCCGCTGGTTTTTGTTTTCGGCGCGATGCGCGACAAGGCAATCTCGGAGATGGCGGAGATCCTGTTTCCGCTGGCGGAACGGATCATTGCCACGCGCCCGGACAATCCCCGGTCGGCGTCGCCCGAGGAGATTCAGCAGGCGGCAAGCCGCACCGGCGCCGAGATTGAGCCGGTCGCCGACGTTGGTTTGGCCCTCGAGCGTGCCCGCAGCGTCGCCGCGGCCCGGGCTATTTTGGTAGTGACCGGTTCGATCTATCTGGTAGGGGAGGCGATGCGCTATTTTGCGCCGCAAAAGGCGGAAAAGTAAGCCGCACTGCGGCAAGGCTTTCCCCTAGAATGGAAGCGTGCAGGACGTGAATTCATCGCTGGGTCAAGCAGAGGAAGATCAAATAGAGCAAGATCAGGCAGAACAAGCTCAAGCAGAGCAAGCTCAGGCAGAGCAAGCTCAACTAGAGCACTCTCTCGTGGAAGGCCCGGCGTCGCACTCGTTGTTGTCTGCCTCTTCATTGGCTTCCGGCGAACGAATTCTCCATACCATTCCCAGCCGGAAATATGGCTGGCTGAGCCGCCTGCGCTCGTATCTGATCATTGATCCGCTGATCTGGCTCTACACCCTGGTTTTGGGGACGATCGTCCTGATTGTG
Organism: Candidatus Sulfotelmatobacter sp.; assembly: GCA_052326105.1. GTDB lineage: Bacteria > Acidobacteriota > Terriglobia > Terriglobales > Acidobacteriaceae > Sulfotelmatobacter. The sequence goes on from JBKQRC010000114.1 coordinate 34,410, forward strand.
GGCTTGTTCGATCCGGACGGTCGCCGCCAGCACCGCGTCGCCTCCGCCTGGTCATGGCTGATCGCCAAGACGATGTTTTCGCCGGTGAAAGTCACCGGCCTCGACAAGGTTGATACTTCGCGGGCGTACGTCTACGCCGTCAATCATTCTTCGGCGCTCGATATTCCCGTGCTGTACGTGTATTTGCCGTTTCAGTTCCGCATCGCGTTCAAGAAAGAGCTGCTGTCCTATCCCGGCGTGGGCTGGTATTTAAAGCAGTCGGGGCAAATCTGCCTGGATCAGCAGAATCCGGCGCGTTCGGTAGGCAGCATTCGCACCGCCCTGAAAGGACTGCGCACGGGCATGCCGCTGGTGATTTTCCCCGAGGGCGGACGCACCCCGGACGGCGAAATCAAGCCCTTCTTGCCGGGAGCGTTTTTTCTGGCGATCAAGGCGCAGGTGGACGTCGTACCGGTGGCTCTGGTCGGAACCTTCGAACTGCTCCCCATGAACACCTATCACATCAAATGCCGTCCCCTGGAAATGCGCGTAGGCGATCCCGTCCCCACCGCCGGCCTGACCACGCGAGATCTCGCAGCGTTATCGAACCGCGTAAAAGCCGAGATGGAGAAGCTGTACTACGAGAAATAGTCTCGGCGTAACCCCGGAACCTGAACGCTTTTCACCTGCAGCTTGGACTGAAGACCGTTTGTCATCCCGGACCGTTCGTCATCCCGAGCACCGCGAGGGATCCAGGTTCTAGCCTGCACCACCAGTATCGCGGCCGCCGACCCCTCTCCCGCCCGGGGTCACGCAGTTCGTAATCGGCTACCCTAACCTGTGAAAATAGTCTAAACGTGCCCAAACCGGACTCTTCGGCTGAATTCCTTCCCATTTTGAACAACTAAGCCAACCAATTTGGCACCCCCGTCCTACCCCCCTGTTCTTTACTCCAAAGAAAAAACTTGACAACCTATACTATGTGTCATACAGTGTGTGTCACATCCTATATGCCGACTAGTACTACAGCAAACGCCGAGATCTTCGAAAACCTGAAGCTGGAGCTTCGCCGCGGCTGTCTCACCCTCGCGGTTCTGACCCAGCTTCGCACCGAGCAATACGGCTACACCCTGCGCAAGGCCCTGGCTGAGGATGGCCTGGAGATCGACGAAGGCACCCTCTACCCGCTGCTGCGCCGCCTGGAAACCCAGGGCCTGCTGGTCAGCCAGTGGCGCGAAGAGGACAAGCGCAACAAGCGTTTCTACCGCCTGTCCCCGCAGGGTGAGCAGACTCTCAATCAGCTTTTAAGCGAGTGGCAGCGCATCAACACGTCGCTCAGCAAAATTCTTCAAGAGGCATAACGCCATGAGCACCCCGAAAAATCCCATGGAACTTCTCGACCGCTACCTGCAGGCCGTCCGCTTCTGGCTGCCAAAATCCCAGCGGCAAGACGATCTTATCGCCGAGTTAGGCGAGGACCTGCACTCCCAGATCGACGCGAAGGAAGCCGAACTGGCCCATCCGCTGGACGCCACCGAGGTATCGTCGATCCTGAAGCGCTGCGGCAGCCCCATGATCGTCGCCGCTCGCCTGGGGCCAAAACAGCACCTGATCGGACCCACATTATTTCCGATCTATCTGTTTGTGCTGAAGATGGTGCTGCTCTGGATTCTGGTGCCTGTCTTCATCTTCATTATCGGTCCCGTGAACGTGGCCAAGGCCGGCAGTGATTGGGGTACGGCGGTGGGCACCACGTTGGCTGACCTTTGGTCCGGACTCTTCGTGGCTGCCGGCGTTATTACTCTTGTCTTTGCCGTGCTCGAGCGCACCCACGCGCATGTCGCCATCGCCGACAAGTGGGACCCGCTCAAGCTGCCGCCCGTGCGCAAGCAGGAACGCAAAACTTCGCTCGCCCACACGGTCTGCGAAATCTTCTTTGGCTTCTTCGGGCTGATGTGGCTGCTGCTGCTGCCCCATCACCCAGGACTGATTTTCGGCCCGGCAAGCGCCTTCCTGAGGGTAGGGCCAATCTGGCACACGTTCTACGTGCCGATTCTTCTGCTGGCCATTGCTGGCCTGCTGCGGTCGGGCATCACCCTGGCGCGTCCGCAATGGGTCTGGTTCGCGCGCGTGGCCCAGTTGGTCCAAGCGGTGCTCAGCCTGATCATGCTGAATTTCATCATCAACGCGGCGGCCCAGACGCCGGGTGCAGACTGGCATCCGTTTGTAGCTCTCGCCGATGCGGCCAAAAATTCAGCCCAGTACATCCGCCTCGCCGGCATCGTGAACGCTTCGATCCTGCTCAGCCTGGCCGCGGCCTGGCTGGGGGTCTGCATCGCGGTCGCCATTCAGACTTGGCAGTTCTTGGGATTCATTCGCCAGCGAGTCTCCTCGCCGCGACCCACCGCAACTGCAAGCGTGCAATAGGCGCGAAGCAGTCCGCGCCTGCCCGCCCATGGAGCCCCGGACGCCCGTGGAGCCCCGGACGCCCTCGTCCGGGGACCCGCTGGGGCGGACGAATGCGTCCGCCTCTCCACGGACTGTTCCCCAATTGGGAATCCAGCGATACTTTCCCGCTGATTCTGCTCCCGTCTTCAACTCTCGGTGACAAGATTGATCCGTGCAGTATTATCGGCGCAATCTGCCGCACATGCAGCGCGACGGGACTCCGCATTTCATTACGTTCAACACAAAGTTCCGGTACGAGTTACCTGGCTGGGCCCGTGATATCGTGCTGAGCTGCTGCGCGCATGATCATGAAAGGCGGTATCGCCTTCGCATCGCGGTGGTGATGCCCGACCACGTTCATCTGGTCCTCACGCCACTCACGGACGAGGCTCGGCGCACCGTCATTTCCCTGGTCGAGATATTGAAGGCAATTAAGGGCGCCTCAGCTTACGCGATCAATCATCGTTCCGGACATCAGGGCGCAATCTGGCAGGAAGAATCATTCGATCGCATCGTTCGCTCTTCCGAGAACCTGGACGCGAAAATCGCTTACATCTCGCAGAACCCTGTGCGGAAGGGGTTAGCCGACGATTGGCGCCAGTATCGCTGGACTTGGTGCGCGCCGGAACAGAATCCCTATGGCCCCCTGTAACCATGGAGCCCCGGGAGCCCGTGGAGCCCCGGACGCCCTCGTCCGGGGAGCCGCTGGGGCGGACGAGGGCGTCCGCCTCTCCACGAAACACTTGCGATAAGATCAAGTCATGAATCCGTCATCTTCCGAGAACGGGGGCGGCGCAGCCTCAGAATCGCGTCCCTCCAACTTTTTACGCGACAAAATTGTCGAAGACCTGAAAACCGACAAGTACAACGGCCGCGTCCAGACTCGTTTTCCTCCCGAGCCTAACGGATATCTCCACATCGGCCATGCCAAGGCGATCTGCATTGACTTCGGTCTCGCCGACGAATTCGGCGGCAAAACCAACCTGCGCTTCGACGACACTAATCCCGAGAAGGAAGACGTCGAGTACGTTGACTCCATCATGGAGGACATCCAGTGGCTCGGCTTCCACTGGGACGGCCTGTTCTACGCCTCCGACTATTTCGGCCAGCTCTACGAGTGGGCCGTCAAGCTGATCAAAGACGGCAAGGCATACGTGGACGATCTCTCGGCGGAAGAAATCCGCCGGCATCGCGGCTCGCTGACCGAGCCCGGGAAAGACAGCCCGTATCGCACCCGGCCGATCGAAGAAAACCTGAATCTGTTTGAGCGCATGAAGGCCGGAGAATTTCCCGACGGCTCGCGTGTTCTCCGCGCCAAGATTGACATGGCTTCGCCCAACCTCAACATGCGCGATCCGGTGATGTACCGCATCCTGCACGCCGAGCATCACCGCACCGGCAATAAGTGGTGCATTTACCCGATGTACGACTACGCCCACGGGCAGTCTGATTCCCTCGAAAAAGTTACGCACTCGATGTGCTCGCTGGAATTCGCCGACCACCAGCCGCTCTACAACTGGTTCATCGATCAGTTGGGCATTTTCCCTTCGCAGCAGATTGAATTCGACCGCCTCAGCCTGACCTACACCATCATGTCGAAGCGCCTGCTGCGCCGCCTGGTCGAGGAAGGACGCGTGCACGGCTGGGACGATCCCCGCATGCCGACTCTCGGCGGCCTGCGCCGTCGCGGATACACGCCGGAATCCATCCGCAACTTCGTGACCGCGGCCGGCGTGTCGCGCACCAATGGCAGCGTCGATCTGGCCATGCTGGAGCACTTCCTCCGCGAAGACTTGAACCGGCGCGCGCCGCGCGTGATGGCCGTTCTGCATCCCCTCAAAGTCGTGATTGATAACTATCCGGAAAATCAGGCCGAGGAAATGGACGCGCACAACAATCCCGAGGACGCGGGTGCGGGCGTGCGCAAGGTGCCGTTCTCGCGCGTGCTCTACATCGAGCAGGATGACTTCCGCGAGGTTCCTCCGCCGAAATATTTCCGCCTCTCGCCCGGACGCGAAGTCCGCCTGCGCTACGGCTATTTCATCACCTGCAAGAGCGTCGTCAAAAATGATAAGGGTGAGATAGTTGAAGTCCACTGCACCTACGATCCGGCCACGCGCGGCGGCAACGCACCACCCGATGGACGCAAGGTCAAGTCCACCATCCACTGGGTCTCGGCAGCGCACGCCGTGGATGCCGAGGTGCGGCTCTACGAGAACCTGTTCACCAAAGAAAATCCGGCGGATGTGCCCGAGGGCCAGGACTTCACCGCGAATCTGAATCCCAACTCGCTGGAAGTGATCGCAAACGCCAAGCTCGAGCCATCGCTGGCCAGCGCCGCCGCGGGCAGCCGCTACCAGTTCGAGCGCCTGGGATACTTCTGCGCCGATCCCAACTCCAAGCCCGGAGCGCTGATCTTCAACCGCACCGTCGCGCTGAAAGATACCTGGGCAAAGGTGGAGAGGAAGCAGAAAGGGAAGGACTAACTTGTCGCGAGGAAAAACAGTCCGCATTCTTTCGGCAGCGCTGTATTTTGCCTTTGCCTACGGAGTTCTTTATTCCTACGCTGACAATTACTTCTGCTCGACATCCAGGGGCCGAGGTCGCAGGATCGTCAGTGCGAAGCTTGCCCTCGCCTGCACGGCTTGGGACTTTTGTGCAGGAGCATGCGGAGCCCTCGCGGTCGTCCTCTTGCGCAAACGCTCGCGGTGGTTAGGTGCATTCGTGAGCACACTGATCGCGGGATTGGGTCTTGCTTCCATCCCGCCCTGGATTTATCGGGGATACGGCCATTTTCTGTTTGAGAATACCCGGGCGGACGTGAGCTGCTTCTTTACGGAAGGGAACGGCATGATGTTCCCGTTTGTCGTCGCTCCAGTACTCGCTCTCGCGACGCTGATCCGGGAATGGATGGCTATGAAACACCAACGCGTCAGCATCGAAACTTCATAGTTGTTCCGCTGTAGGACTCCAACAAAAAGTAAAACCCCGAGCGCAAATTCAACTCGGGGCACTAGCCTGTCCAGCTATCACCATCATTATCGGCAGGTGGAAACTCGAAGTCAAGATTACCTAGGGGAGCCCCGCCTGTCCTGAGGTTCCCCTGCAGATTCCCAGAACTAGGGAATGCTGTGGACCCGGCGGGATTCGAACCCGCACCTCTCAGCTGGACAGGCTAGTGTGCTGCCAGTTACACCACGGGCCCTGCGACAAGACTAGTCCGCGAACCCGGCCTCGATCCCACTCTTTAGCGTAAAATTCTGAGGCGCTGTCCCGATCCGGGAAAATCTATGCACCCAACTATTCTCCCCGCGCTTTTTGAAATCTCCCGCACCGTCAACGCAACCTGCGCCGCCGGCATTGTGCTTTGCCTGATTGGCCTCGCGGCCGCCAAAACCGATTTCGCCCAGGCTCGCGGCCTCGACAAGATCGTCGCCTTGGCCAATCTGTGTTTCGGCGTGCCGCTGGGAGTCTTCGGCGCGGAGCATTTCGCTGCCGCAAACGGCATCTCGCAGATAGTGCCCAAGTTTATGCCCTGGCCTCTCTTCTGGACTTATTTCGTCGGCTGCGCATTGCTGGCCGCGTCCTTGAGCATTACCACCAAAATTCAAGTGCGCTGGTCGGGTCTGTGGTTGGGCATCATGATGTTTCTCTTCGTGGCGATGATGGACTTCCCCGCAGCGCTGGCCCATCCCCACAGCCGATTCTCCTGGACGTATATGCTTCGTGAGCTGTCGTTCGGCGGCGGCGGCTGGTTGCTGGCGGCAACCGCAATGAACGGCCAGCACGGGCCGGGCAGGAGAACACTCGTTACCGTGGGCCGCATCGTGATCGGCATCGCCGCGATTTTCTATGGCGTCGAGCACTTTCTTCATCCCCTCAATGTCCCCGGCGTTCCTCTCGAAAAGCTGATGCCCACGTGGATTCCCGCGCGCGCGCTGATTAGTTATCTGACCGGTGCGATTCTGTTCGTCGCAGGAGCAAGAATTCTGGGGAGCAAGACGCGAACGGCCGCAACTTATCTCGGCAGCTGGATTTTTCTGCTGGTCCTCGTCGTCTATGGCCCGATCCTGGTCGCCTCGTTGTTGGATCCCAGCACCGACGTCAAGGTCGATGGAATCAACTACTTCTTCGACACGCTGCTTTTTGCCGGAGCGATTCTAGCGCTAGCCAGCGCGACCCCGCGCTCGGACTAGTTTCCCGCTCCTCCCGTATTAGCAACCTTAGGCCAAAGGCAGTGGCGATCGGCGTGGACCTTGTCATCCTGAGGCGCGCCTTCTGCGCCGAAGGACCTATGCAATCTGCCGGAACGAGCAAACTGCATCGGTCCTTCGCTTCGCCGGACTCCGTTCCGCCAAGCTTCGCTTCGCTAGTGATGACAAACTTGGGCAGGCTGACCGACCGAAAGCTGGCGGCGCGCCGCTACGTATGCACGTGCGGGCTTTGCGCGGGATTGTGCCGCGGGCCGGGCGGCTCTTTCACCACTTTTACTTCGAAACTCACTGGCAGGTTCTTCGGCGGGAAGCACTGCGCGTTGTCGCAGGCCTGGTAGCGCAGCACACCGTGCATGATGTATTTCCCCGGCACGACCGATTGCAGCGGATGCACCGTCACTGTGATCGTGAAATCGCCTGTGTACACGTTCAGGGCCTCGTCCGGAGAGAACGGAAAGCTCACATCCTGTCCGGGCGGATACGCAATTTTTCCCAGCGCGATGTCGGTCGGCACGTCCATCTTCAGGGCGGTGGGAATCAGGAACTCCGACCGGGGCGTGTTGGAGTTGATATGAAAGTCGCGCGCCACCCGGAAGTTCAGATTCACCAAGGTCTGCGTCGTGCGCGGCGTAGTGACCAGCGGCACTGGCGCCATGGTGACCGAAGGCGCCCTGCCCGATTGCGGCATCGCCGTGCCCACGAGGAGAACCAGGAAGAAGACAACAAGCGAAATGATGCGGGCCGATTTATAGCGGGGTGTCATGCCAGAACCCAATAGTAGAGCCATCGCCTTCCGCTTCCTATTGTCACTTCTGAGCCTGCGCCGCTGCGGTTGCCGTCGGGCTCGTTCCCGGCTGCGCAGTCAGCGCCTTTTTCACCGCAAGCTCAATGTCAGCTTTTCCTTCAAGGCCGAGAATCTTATCCACAATCTTGCCGTCGCGGCTGATGAAGAAACTCTCGGGCAGCGCCGGCACTCCGCCATACGCATCGCCGACCGCCTCTTTCCCCAGCAGAACGGGATAGTTGACTCCCATTTCTTTAGTGAACTTGGCGATGTCTTCTTTGCTGGAGTCGTCCATCGCTACGCCGACAATCTGCAAGCCTTGCGGTCCGTACTCGTTCTGCAGTTCCACGAACCAGGGCATTTCGATCTTGCAGGGAGCACACCACGTCGCCCAGAAATTCAGCAGCACGGCCTTGCCCCGCAGGTCCGACAATCGCACGCTCTTGCCGTCGAGCGATTCCAGAGTGAAATCAGGGGCGTCCGTGACCCGCGCCATACCGGGCGTCCGGCCTGCCCCCGTACGCCGCGCCATGTGAAACCCAAAATACAGCATGCCCGCAACCACCACGGCCGCCACCACCAGCGCCAGCGGATTACGATTTCGTGGTCGGACCAGTGGCGGGACTGGGCCGCTTCCTTGGTCTTCCGGCGGCTCGTGAGACTTTTCCACCTCAGACATGAACTACATCCTCCTCTTACAGCGCAAAACGATTTAAGAACGACAGCCAGCTCGAAATCAGCGTAAATCGTCCGATCACCAGCAGCACGCCCAGCGCGATCAGCAGCCCGCCCGACGCCACTTCCAGCGCGTGCATGTGCGTGCGGAAGCGGCTATAGAACTTCAGAAATCGTTCCATCAGCAGCGACGTCAGCAGGAACGGCACCGCCAGTCCCAGGGAATACACCGCGAGCAACAGGATCCCCTTCACCACCGTGTTCTCTTCGCTGGCCAGCGTCAGGATCGCGGTCAGAATCGGCCCCAGGCACGGAGTCCAGCCGAACGCGAAAGCAAATCCGATCACGAATGCCCCGATCGGCGTGCTGCTGCCTTTTACGCTGTGCAGCCGCGCATCCGTATAGAGCGCTTTGATCTTGAAAATCCCCGTCAGGTGCAGTCCGAAGATGATGATGACCACCCCCGCCACGATCGAGATCGTGTGCTTGTAGCGGGCCGCGAACTGGCCGATTTCCGTCGAGATTGCACCCAGGGTCACAAAAACTACGCTGAATCCCAGGATGAATCCGATGGAATTCACCATGACCCGCCGCATGAGTTGCGCCTGCGGAGACTTTAACTCCTCGACGCCCGCGCCCGAGATCAGAGAAATGTATCCCGGTACCAGCGGCAGCACGCACGGCGACAGAAACGAAATCAAACCGGCGACAAACGCGGCAAGGGGAAGCGGAAGGCTCGACATTGGCTTCTATTGTACCTGCTTGGCAGTTACTTCTTCAGTGCCTACCTCTCCATAAGACGCGCGCCGCCGCTCTCAGTTGCAAACACAGTGTGCCCGCGCGCAAAACGCTCATTGCGCCGAGTATTATTAAGCCGAATATTGTCAAATGAATATTGTCAAGCTGAATATTGTCATTTCGAGCGAAGCGAGAAACCTGCTCTTGCTTTCGAGACCGGGTCAGAAGTTCACCGCGTCATTCAGGAGTGCCGTGATTTAGAGCTTCGCCGCGTAATTTAGGGCTTCGTATCAGGGCACGGCTTCAGCCGTGCCGTCAGCGCCACAACAGAATCGCGGCTTCAGCCGCCGCGGGCTACCGTGTTTTGGCAGGTTGCGCCGCTGGCGCTTGCAAGGGCATCGGCGGCTGCTCCGACATGACCTTGTGGAACAAACTCGTCGGCAGCATCGCGTAGAGCACCGCCCGGTTCTCCTCCTGCCGCACCTGCAGGCTGGAGAAAAACGCCTTCACGTCTTCGTCGCTGCCCGGTGACCCGACCGATGTTTCGGCGCTGTGGAACATCGCGAGGAACGTGCTCATCTTGTCGGCGATGCTGCGCGCGTCCTGCTCGTTGGCGGCCCACGCCTCGGCCCGCAAATGCAGCACGCCGGAGCGCAGCGGCAGGTGCAACGGGTTGTAGCTGGCGGAAATGACCAGATCGGCCGCCCTGGGAAAAACCGTGGACCACCCTTCAAACTCCCGAACCGAAGGTTCCACCCGGACGATAGCCCAAACCGGGCTCGCCAGTTGCACCTGCTTGTAATACCTGCGCAGGAACGCCGGGCCCGCAAACGGAGAGGCCAGCCGCCGCGAACGGTCCACCATGCCGTGAATCACCGCGGGATCGTCGTGGTTCGAGGCTGCAACCGTATCCACGCCCAGAATCGCAATGCGGAAGGTTCGCCCGTACAGCGGAATCGTATAGATGTCCACTGAGTCGTAGTTCTCGACCGACTGGGCCGTCCGCTTCAGGTATGCGACACACTTGCTGCCGTCAAACCGCCCGGTCATAACTTCGGAAAAGCGGGGCTCGGGCGCCTTGCCGCCCGTCCCTCCACCCGGCCAGTTTTCCGGATAGTGCATGGCAAAAGCCACCGCGTCGAGGTCGCGCTCGAAGTCAAATCCCGTTTCCTCGATGAAGCGCTCGTATTCCGGATCATGGGAGACCGGAAAGAAAGGCTTCCCGCTGTTGGCCTTCCGCACCCAGCCGAAGTTGGCATAGAAAAAGGCGTCGCCCGAGGGCAGCAGCCGCGCCGGCTCCGGTGGGGCGTGCTCTCGCAGTTGGACGGTCAGCGTTACCGCCGCGGCTATAACTACGACCGCTAAAGCGATGGGGAAACTGCGTCTAATTCGCATGTATTGCGGTCAGGATTGAAATAATAGCACTCGGAGGAAGGACCGTGAATGGAGGATCGACTTGAGGGTGAGCTTCCCCGACTTGTGCGACCCGCACCGCCGACGCACGTCAGGCCCCCGAGGGACGGGACGCCAGCCGGATCTGCCGAGGTCCAACGTCCGAAGTCTGAAGTCCGAGGTCTGACGTCCGAGGTCTGAGGTCCGAGGTCTGACGTCCGAGGTCCGAGCCGTTAGTCCAGTGCCGTCAACGGGTTTCCTTGCACCGAAAGTTCCCCTTGTGATACCTTAGCTAATTGTCCCGGACATCTGGAAGGGATCAGAGGGATTGGTTTGCGCGAAGGCGCATCTGTCCCTAGGTGTGCTGGCGTAGCTCAGTCGGTAGAGCATCTGATTTGTAATCAGAGGGTCGGGGGTTCGAATCCCTTCGCCAGCTCCAGAAAACGAGCTTTAGCGAGCGAAGCGACGAATTATCCGGCAGGCGGCGGATTCAGTTTAGCGGCGCAACAGGTTTTTCCAACGCACTCCATTCGGAACTTTTCCGGCGTGTAGCGGTCTTCACGGCGTCTTTGGCGGGCCTTGGCTTCCCTGTATTGCGAAAAAAAGTATTGCGAAAAACAGGCGGTCGCGCGTGTTGTGTTCCGCGGGGTTGCGCCAGCGCTTCGAAGTCCCTGCTGAGACGATGTACCGAAGGTGGTGCTGAACGATCGCCGTAGCCGCATCGCCCGAAAGTTTCTGCACAGGTGGGTGAGTGGTTAAAGCCGACAGACTGTAAATCTGTTCCTCCTAGCGAGGTACGGAGGTTCGAATCCTCCCCTGTGCACCAGAGATTGATCCCGAGCGGCTTTTGCGAGGGCAACGACGTGAATCGCTTAACTGGAGCTTTGATCGCCTACGCGGTCCTTGGCGTCCTGACGTGGTTCACGATTGGCGATTCGCGGATTCGGGGCGTCACGTTCGCGATCCTCGCATTGTTCGCGGTCAAAAGCTGGCTGCGCCGGAACGATGTGTTGCATCCGGACAAAAGCAGTGACGCGGAATAACTCGGACAGGCAGGCTTTAGAGCGTCGCCAAGAAGGTCCGTGTGAGGTCGTTTTGAGGTGAGGTCGTTTTGAAAGGGCGCGGCTTCAAGCCGCGCCGCCAAAGTCGTTTTTAGAAAACGGCTTTAGCCGCCGAGGCCGGAGAGAGTTTAGAGCCGATGTAGCTCAGTTGGTAGAGCACTCCCTTGGTAAGGGAGAGGTCATCAGTTCAATCCTGATCATCGGCTCCATGGATTTGGGTGCGGGAGTTCGGATGCACGACACCTGGCAGATCGTTAAGTGGATTTGGATGGGTGTTTGCTTCATCTGGCTCGGCGTGCAGTGGCTAGCTTGGCGACGACTGAAAGGCGACCTAAGAAGACGGAGCGTGAATGTCTTGTGGGTCGTGCTCGTCCTGTATCTCGTATGGGATTGGATCCGGACTGTTTTCGAGAATCCGGAGGCCGTGAGGATCGGGATGGTGGTGGTCGGAGCTGCGGCGATAGTTGCGACTGTTCTGCTCGTTCGCATGTTACTTAGTCCGGACAGGGGAAAGATGACGGACACTCAAGACGACGCTGCGGAAGCGATTCAGTCGTTGAAGTTGAACTGAGGGCTGACGGCTGAAAGCTGACAGCTGGGTTCTAAGCGGGAGTAACTCAGTGGTAGAGTCACAGCCTTCCAAGCTGTTGGTCGCGGGTTCGATTCCCGTCTCCCGCTCCAGGAATTTGGAAGCGCGCGAAACGCGCCCGTTGGCAATTTCGCAAAGAACGCGAGATGGATCGCGCAGCGCGCCCAGGTCCTTCGGCGACGAAAAGCATGTCGCCGCTGGATGACAGAGAAGGGAATGGCTTTCGAACAGGCTGCCATCAAGGTTCAGAAGGAGCAGGAGTTCGCCCGACTGCAAGCGGCAGTGGAGCGGGCGTTCTTGCCCGGGAAGGTCGAGCGCTTCCTGAAGCAGCTCGATCGCAAAGGGATTCGCATTCGCGACCTGGACGCGGTGCTGGCGCAGCGCATCCTCGAAAGTCTCGGCGAATCGGGACTGGGCGAGCCGCGAATAGAAGCGCAGCAGTTGTATGACGCGCTGCCGGTTTCCGATCAGGCGCTGATGCGCGAGTTTTACCTGTCGAGGCTCGAGGGCGTAGACACCGCGCTGCGGCACAAGTTCAGGAAGCTGTACCAGTACTACTAGTAGCGCCGGCGGCCTGCACTGAGCGAAGTCGAAGGGTCTCGCCGGCCCGATGGCGGGCGGAGCCCGCGGCGATCATCCTGAGCGTTCTTTGCGAGGGTTTGAGCTAAGAGCTAGAAGCTAGGAGCTAAAGGCTAGACTATGGCGAAAGAAAAATTTGAACGAACCAAGCCGCACTGCAACGTAGGCACGATTGGTCACATTGATCACGGCAAGACCACGTTGACGGCGGCCATCACCAAGGTGTTGCAGAAGCAC
>JBKQRC010000115.1:0-43782 GCA_052326105.1 Candidatus Sulfotelmatobacter sp.
CCGGCTGCAGCCCAAGATGTTCACGGATAGGTTTCGGGATGGTGGCTTGGCCCTTGACGGTGATCGCGGATTCCATCTTTCCCTCCATTACATATTAACAAATGTAATACCCGACTCAGTCTGCACGTCAAGTCGGTTCGTGGCACGAAGTTCCGAAGGAATCTTTCGAGAAGATTCGCGTATTCCTGGTCCCATTTACCTGCCGGAAGAGGAAATGATTGCCCGCATCCGCCGCGATGCTCACGTGAGGGAATGCAACGACGCCCTCGCCAGAATGTATGGCTTCGGATCAGCCCAGGAAATGATCGGAAAGCGCGCCCACGAGCAAAGAGTTGGGAGTTGAGACGCTGTGGAAGGGCGCTTCAGAATACAGCGACTTGAAGGAAGGCATTCAATGCCTGAAAGAATTCGGCAATCTCCTTGGTCTCCCAAATCTACACCCGCGGTCAGACAATCGAGATTGGGGTAAAGCTCACCTCGCTGATGTTCCACAGACTCTTCTTGACAAGTGTTAAGTAACAGGCTACAGTTTGTTAGATGGAAATACGGAACTTCGTTCATAAGCGCCTGAAGCAACTCTACGCTGAGGACGCCACCAAAGGTGTTCCGCCTGATACGGTGGACAAGTTGCGAAAGATGCTGGCGTTCCTCGACGACATGCAAGACCCGGAGGAACTGCGTGCTCTCCCCGCGTGGAAGGTACACACCTTGACGGGCGACCGCAGAGGAACGTGGAGCCTCACGGTCACGCGCAATCGTCGTCTGACCTTCCGCATTGATGCTGCAGAACGCAAAATCTACGACGTCAACCTGGAAGATTACCACTAGGAGAAGGAGTAACAGCCATGCCGATAAAGACGCCCCCCCACGCCGGAGATTTCATACGGACGGTGTTTATCAAGCCTGCAGGTCTGTCGGTCACGGCAGCCGCGCAAGTGCTCCGGGTTTCCCGGCCTGCGCTGTCCAGTTTGCTCAATGGCAACGCGGATCTTTCGGGGGATATGGCGCTGCGCATTGAGAAGGCCTTCGGGGTGAAGATGGACACCCTTATGCGGATGCAGGTTTCATACGATATTGCCCAAACCCGCAAGCGTGAGAGGCAAATTCATGTGCGACGAATTCACCAGACCGCCGACGTCCACGCGTAAGGGTCATGACGTCGGTGTCCGACTTGTCTTTCGAACCTGCACATTAAGCCACGCCAGGCTGGGACTTCTCCACAGGTGTCCGAAATCGATCCGGCACTTTCGCGAATTGTCGGTGGATTATGTTTGACCTTCGTTCTAGCCTTTGGCGGCCACCGGACGTCGCGCAGTTCCTCATAAGTCCTTTAGATCGTGCGCCTTACATGTGTCCCACTCGGTGCCGCGCCGGCGCAAACATTTCTTGCAAATTTAGCGAAGGAAAATCTCAAATTCTCAGTATCTCTATACAGGGCCGCTCTAGACTGCTCGAGCCGTCTGGATTCCAACGGGCACGTTACATCGCAGCCCGACCTAAATTAACCGAAGGAGGTCAACGCATGGCTTCTGAAAATGATCGCAACAAAACCGGCTCCGGAGAACGTCGAGCAAGAACCTGCCTCGACCGTCTCCGAGCTTGCCAATCCAATTCTGAATCTTCCGAAACCGTCGGGGCGCTGCCTGGTGCCCCCTTAACGTCCGTCATGAGTTTTTCGTGCAACTCGCGGGTAAGCGAGACGCAAAGGGGAAGTTTCTTGAGCCGCGATATTCCGTGCTCATGAGCGACTACGTAATTGCCAACTTCCTGATCCTAGGGACTTCGATCCACGATCGCTCCCGCCTCAGCGGCAAGCAACTCGCCCAGCGTGGCCTGTGTGCCTTCAATCTTGCTCGATAGAACAGCTTCACGCTGTACAAAAGGCCGGATCAAAATATGACGATTGGAAACCCGACCACCCTCGTCGGCTAACCTTCCGACGAGTCGGTCTGTATCCGAGAGTGCGCCAATCAGTCGCGCTGTCCAATTCAGTTCAGGGGGGAGGAGCGCTGGGCACAAAGGCGGAGTAGCTCCGCTGCGATACTTTCTTGCCGGCAATGTTGGTAGCGTGGGCCAACATCCATCTTCTTGGGGTCGAAAATAGCGTTCCGGTCCATTTTCACAATCCATGATAATCGAAAATAGCGAGGCTAGCTATTCGCGCGGGTGAAAGCCACCCCCCAACGGCCTGCAACGATCCTTGCGCTGCAGTGTGAACCTTCACGTCTGTAGTTACATTTGACTCATGGATATGAGTCAGATAGACTCACCATATGGCTAAGAGATTGCAAGTGATTCTGCAGGATCCGGAATATCGTGAGATTCAGCGCGTGGCGCGATCGCGCCACATGTCTATCGCCGAATGGGTCCGGCAAGCGCTGAATCTAGCACGCCGCCGAGAGCCTCTGGGCGGCATCGGGAACAAGCTCGAAATCATCCGACGGGCGGCCCAGCATGACTATCCTGTCGGTGATATCGACGGCATGCTGGCCGAGATCGAGGCCGGATACGGAACCGGTGCGCATTCATGATTTTAGTCGACTCAAATATCCCGATGTATCTGATCGGCGCACCCCACCCTCACAAAGCTGACGCGCAGCGTTTGCTCGAGAAACTAATCACCGACCGTCAGCGTCTTGTGACCGATGCCGAGGTTCTGCAGGAAATCCTTCATCGATATGTCGCCATCGATCGCCGCGACGCGATTGAGCCGGCGTTCGACGCTCTTCTCGGTGTAGTCGATGAAGTGCTGTCAGTAGATGGCAAGGTAGTGCAGCGTGCGAAGCAGATTGTTCTAGGGTATCGACAACTGTCCGCCCGTGACGCGGTGCATCTATCCGTGATGGAACAAAATGGAATCGAGCGGATCTTAAGTTTCGATTCGGGCTTCGACGCGTTCCCTCGTATTACGCGCTTATCGTGACCGCTTTGCCCGCGACCGGAAATCTTGACACTTGGGACAGTTATCCTCACCTCCTGGATCTTGAGTCACGCAGGTGCTGAGGCGTCGCCGATCGGTCCGATAACGCTGATGATTACGGTATCGGAAGGTGTCAAGGCGTTTGTTGGAGAGGATGCGAGGTAACTCAAACTTCTGTTTCGCGGTTCCGGTCGATTTGATAAGCCACCACCACAGTCCGCTTCCGCGGCACTCTTCTCACTATCCTGACCTGCACGAACTGACGATAGTCGGCGCAAGCTCTCTAGAAACCTATAAGTACCATTGTATCAATTAGTTGCGTATTAGCGATTTCGGTCGTCTGATTGGTAGAATAGGGTTAATAGGCAAGCTTACCCTTCCTCAGATGGCCAGCGCGATAACGCTCTTTCTTATGTGCTTTGTGCATTGTTCTGAAAACCACGATTTAGGGGGAATCGGGATGGACCAGTGCCACCAGATCGAACCATGGCTGCAGGTGAAGATCAACGACACGCTAGCCCAATCTGTGCATCTGCGATCTCATCCGGGCTTGGCCGGTCGCTTCGATGTTGTTGTCGAGGATGCGTGGCTGGGAGCCTTCGCACTTCACAATGATTTCGATCTAAGTGTCAAAGAAAAAGATGCGGATTGGCGTCCGGTCAGCCTGGATGACCTCCGAAAAATTCTTGTAAGAAACACAGATATCCAGGACAGCGATGATGAGACAAACAACCATAAAATGCTCGAGTCCACGCCACGTGGCGAACCGAATGTGGTGCCGGGTGGCACCCGAAGCCCGGTGCGATTAGGAACGATCATTGGTCTCGATGCATGTGTCCAACGCATTCAAGCTCTCCTTTATCGGGCTTCAATTCCACACTTGAGGGCGGGGGCAACCTTCGTTGTTCCATCCATGCTGAGTGCCCGGGAGTGTTTGCGTCGAGGTGGCTTTCGCCAGGATCAGCAGTACGAGTCCGTATTGTTTGACTCCGAAAGCGGAATTGCTATCCGACTCTTGGAACGCGGCCCGCAAGCTTTGAGATAAGCCTGCCGGGAAACGGAGGGGCCGCTTACGACCGAAAGTCGCTACCGAGGGGGAATCAAAGCGAGCACTTACGAGCTCCGGCCGATCGTGCCGAGAAGCAGAGGTCGCCGGAGATGACACAGAGTTCAGCTGTAATAGAGCAGGCCGACCCTAGGGGCCAAGGACCGCGGCCGAACATATCACTGGCAAATACCTGGACCTGCATGCGGCCCTGTGGGAGTGCCGCTCTAGATCGTCCGAGAAAACCAACATCTATTGGGTCGACCATCATTCCGAGAACAAGGCCTGCCGAGCAGCATTCGAGGATGGATGCTCGGACGGCGAGTATCTATGCTAAATTGCCGAACGAACCCGAGAAGTTGTTTGTTTTCAATGAGCACTCCGCGCACGGGCCGATGCGGAGACCTCGGTTGTGGGCCTTGCACGGTCGAGACGGTGAAAAGAGATGGAGTGGCGGCCGCTTCCGTGTTGAGACTGCAGAACGCAAAATCTACGACGTCAACCTGGAAAAGTACCACTGGGAGAAGGAGTAACAGCCATACCGATGTCCAAAGCTCTAAAACGCAGGGAACATCTCTGGGGTGGGAGGCGTCTGCATCTTCGGTAGGCTTCCTCCTCGGTAACGCCGACCTTTAGCTGTGATCTGCCGAACTGGAAGAGTTCGGGCTGCACGGGGCGCACACCGGCATCCCGCGTGCCAGGAATCTCTCTGCAGGTGCTTCGCCGCGATGGCTGGCGCTGTCAATCGTGCGGCACGATCTCAAATCTGGAAGTGCACCACAAGCAGTTCCGCAGCCAGGCGGTTAGAAGAATCCGTTCCGCACCAGCGGCAGTTCGCGCACTCGCTTGCCGGTGGCGGCAAAGACGGCATTGCAAAGTGCCGGCACCACCGGCGGCACACCGGGCTCTCCTATGCCAGCGGGCGGAGCGCTGCTTTGCACGATGTGGACGTCGACCTGATACGGGGCGTCGTCCATTCGTGCGACGGGGTAATCGTGGAAATTGGACTGGTCTACCGAGCCGTTGGTAGCAGTGATCGCGCCGGTGCGAGCGATGCTGGTACCAAAGACGGCAGCGCTCTCAATCTGCTGGCGCACCGCCTCCGGATTGGCGACGATTCCCGCATCCACGGCAGTGTGGACCTGCGGGATGCGGACTGTGCCTTTGTCGTCGACTTCCACCTCTACCACCGTCGCTACATAGGTGGCGAAACTACGGTGGACGGCGATGCCCAGGCCGCTTCCCTTACCATCCTTCTTTTTGCCCCAGCCCGCTTTTTCGGCGGCCAGTTCGGCAACTCGGCGCAAACGGCCGGTGTCGAAAGGATACTTCGCGTCATCCGGGTCCCGGGAGCCGGTGTCCAGATTGCGCGCTGGTCCGATCAGCCCGAGCAAGTAGTCGTAAGGATCGCGGTTGGCGGCATACGCGAGTTCATTGGCAAAAGACTGGACAGCAAAAGCGTGATAGATGTTTGACACCGATCGGAGCCAGCCAATGCGAACGTGCGCCGTGGCGGGGCCGTTCTCCGCACGGAAATTAGGAACGTCAAAGGGCAAAAGGCTCCAGCCCATGGACATCTCATCTTCGTCCCCATAGACCGCGTCCTGGTTAAAGATGGAGCCGATGGGAGGAAACACGGAGCGTTGCAACCAGGCTTTCGGCATCCCGTTGTCGTCGAGCGCGGCTTTCACGTACATCGCAGCCACGGAATGGTAGTAGTCGAACTTGATGTCGTCTTCCCGGCTCCAGGTGACCTTGACCGGCTTGCCAACTTTCCTGGAAAGAAGAGCCGCTTCGATGGCATAGTCAGGCAGGGACTTGCGGCCGAAGGCGCCGCCGAGAAGGGTCACGTGACAGACAATACTCTCCTTCTTCATGCGCAAGGCTTTCGCCACTTCTTCCTGGACTCCTTGCGGATCTTGGGTGGGCGACCATATCGTGACCTTGTCGTTTCGAACATCGGCTACGGCAACCGGAGGCTCCATCGCGGCGTGCGCCAGGTGGGGGGCGAAGTATTCGGCCTCCAGGATCTTCCCGCCCTTGGCGAATTCGGCATCGGGATCACCAATGGTGCGCGCGATCTTGCCCGGCTGACGGGCGGTCTGCTGCAGATGTTTCTTGTACTCGGTGGAGTTGTAGGCGGCGTGGCTGCCGTTCTGCCATTCGATCTTCAGCCGATCGCGGCCTTTCAATGCGGCCCACGTGTTGTCCGCGATGACCGCGACCCCGCCGAGAGGCTGAGCTGCAGGCGGCCCCGCGAAAGGATCGATCGCCATGGTCGTTCGTACCCCGGTCACTTTGAGAGCGGCCGAATCATCGAGAGACTTCACCCTGCCTCCGAGGACAGGCGGGTGAGCTATGGCGGCATAGACCATGCCCTCGACCCGGACATCCATGCCGTACAGCGGCTTACCGGTGCAGATTTCCGGCACATCGAAACCGCGCGCCGGCTTGCCGATGTAACGCCAGGCCTGCGGAGGCTTCAGGTGCAGCTCTTTTTTCTGAGGGACAGGAAGCTTGGCGGCGAGAGAGGCCAACTCGCCGAAGCCGAGCTTCCGATTGGAATTCTTATCTGCAACAGTGTGAACGGGATCAGTCACGCATTGGGTTTCGGGGATGCCCCATTGCTGAGCAGCGGCGCGTACCAGCATCAGACGCGCTGTGGCGCCCGCCTCGCGCAATACGTCGAAGAATTCGCGCACGGAATGAGAACCGTCGGTGTCCTGCGACCCGTATTTCTTGTCACCATCACCCTGAACCACCTGCACGCGGGCCCAATCGGCGTCGAGTTCGTCGGCGAGAATGCGGGGCAGGCTGGTGCGGACGGCGTTGCCCATCTCCGAGCGGTGAGCGACGATGTACACCGTCCCGTCCGTCTGGATGCCGACGAAGACACTGGGGCGAAAGGCGGTCGCATCGATGGGCTGGCCCGCGCCTTCCGCTTCTGCCCACAGCGGACTGGGTACGATGCGGGCGCACAGGACGAAAGCGCCGCCCGAGAGCATTCCCTGAAGAAAGCCGCGGCGGCTGATGTTCTCGATGGTGATCATGCGCTCTCCTTCGCCGCTGCCTTGATCGCGGCGCGGATGCGCTGGTAAGTACCGCAGCGGCAGATGTTGCCCGACATGGCCGAATCAATGTCCTCGTCTGTCGGCGTTGGTTTCGACGAGAGCAGAGAGACGGCCTGCATGATTTGGCCGGGCTGGCAGTATCCACATTGCGGGACATTCAACTCCATCCAGGCTTTCTGTACTGCATGCGGGCCGCCGGCCGAGATTCCTTCAATCGTTGTGATCTCGAGGCCCTCCATCGTTCCCATCTGCTTGGCGCAGGAGCGGATAGCTTTCCCGTTTTCGAGCACGGTACACGCCCCGCACAGAGCCATACCACAGCCGAACTTCGTGCCGGTTAAGCCGAGGATGTCGCGGAGGTACCAGAGCAGCGGCATATCGGGGTCGGCTTCGAAAGACCGGCCGACACCGTTCACCTTGAAATGAATCATGAGCTTTGCCTGCGATTGCGGTGCGTGCAAATTTTCCCCCTGTAAAGCGCTGAAGGTTCTCGCCTCCTGCATACCGCCAATTTCACGGACCCTCAAAAAAGGAACTTCGCTCCCGCCTGCATAATGCGCGGGTCTCGGGCTGAGGTCACGATGCCAAACGTACTGGAGTTGATTTCTCCACTCGGATTGGTAAATTGAGCATGGTTAAACAGGTTGAATGCCTCAAAACGCAACTGGAACTGCATCGATTCGGTAATCCTGGTTGTCTTCAGCAGGGCCATGTTGAAATTGTTCAATCCTGGGCCATGAAAGAAACGCCGGCGGCTGTTTCCGAATTGCCCGAGTTGCTCGTTGCTGAACAAGGACGTATTGAAGTAGGCGTTGCCATGGCGCGGATTCGTGTCGGCCAGGACTCTTCCGCCGCCGGACATATTCGGTACGTCCACCGGGATGGCATTGGCCCCAATCAGCGAATTGTCGTCATTCTCGGACAGAGTGATGGGCAACCCGGTAGCAAAGTTCGTAACCCCGGATAGGGACCATCCGCCGGCCACTTTCTTGGCCCAGCCTCCGCCGACCAACTTGTCGAAGGGCATGAGCCAGTTGTAGCTGAAAACAAAATTGTGCATCACATCGAAATTGCAGAGAGACTCACTCAGGTGCGGATTGTAGGGATTGGTCGAGTCCTGCAGGCCGGATGCGTTGTCCATGCACTTGCTGAAGGTATAGCCAGCCAGAAAGCTTAACGATCCGGTGTTGTGGCTGACGCTGACTTGCAGCGAATTGTAGCGCGAGTTGGCCACGGTGGAGACGAAGGGATTGGTGTCGAACAGCGGCCCCAGCGGCCGAACGGCAGTAATGACTTGTCCGGAGGTTGTCACCCATGGAGTACTTATTCCAGTGGTGGAATCGAACGGAGGAGTCTCGCTGAACGGGCCACATGGCCCTGCGCTGTTCGGCGCAAGGTTATTCGGATTGTTCAGGAACAAACACAGCGCCTGATTGGTGGGATTAGCCTCAATCGATGTAACCAACCGATGTCCCTCGTTCCCCACATAGCTGGTGGTAAGAACAGTGTTCGATCCAATCTGGCGTTGGATGGAGAATTCGTAATGCTCGGAGTATGGCAAT
This sequence comes from Candidatus Sulfotelmatobacter sp., assembly GCA_052326105.1. Classification (GTDB taxonomy): domain Bacteria; phylum Acidobacteriota; class Terriglobia; order Terriglobales; family Acidobacteriaceae; genus Sulfotelmatobacter. The sequence continues at coordinate 8,599 of JBKQRC010000115.1, forward strand.
TTGTTCCTGGAGTCAAAAGAAAAGTCGTAGGAGAGAGGCTCGACTTGCGCCCAGGGGAAAGTCGAATCCGGGTTCTGCGGCGAAACGTCGGTCGGAGGGTAGGGGAACGGAAAGCGTTGTCCTACGCTGGCGCCGGTGGAACGGGTAAGGTAAGGCGATTCGAGCAGCGGCGGGGCGGCGCTGCCATAGTAGAGCCCGTAGGGCGGGTCACCCACTTCGAGGAATTGTGAAAGATCTTCCACCGAGGTGTAGTACAAACCGCCGCCAATGCGAATGCTGGTTTTCCCCGGGCCGCCGAGCAACTTGCCCAGAACACCCGAGGACACGTTTGGGGAATAAGCCAGGCCGAGACGCGGCGAGAAGTTGTGCCACGCGGTGGGCGCCAGGGTTCGCGGGACACCGGGGTCGCCCGCCACCACATAGCCTAAAGGCGCGCCCGGAAACTTCACCGACGCCTTACCCGGGATAATCGTCTCGATTTTGTTCTGCGTGTCATACCAGGGCATGCTGGCTTCCCAGCGCAGGCCATAGTTGAAGACCAGGTTGGAGGTGACGCGCCAGCTGTCCTGTGCAAACAAGGCATAGTACTTGCTGCGGGAATCCAGGATTTGCGGACTGGCCTGCGTCAAGCTGTCGGGAGCGCCCAGCAGAAAGTCGGCGAAGTCGATACCGGTTTCGGCCCCGGTAAAACCGTACTGGCCGTTTTCTGCGGCCAGGTTCCTTTCGTTAATTTGGTCGTAGTGGAACTGCCCGCCGAGCCTCAGGGAGTGGGTGCCGATGACCCTGGAAAAATTATCCAACAACTGATACGAGTTATTGAATTGGCGCGTGCTGACCTGCGGGACTCCGATAGCGAAGTTATTGAAGGTAATGTAAGGCACGCCTTCGAGCGCGGGCGCGATCGGGCTGATCCCTCCCGTGACGGCGTTCCAGGGCGTGACGAAGCCCAGGTTCGATAAGCTGTAATTCGGTCCAACGCCGCCCTGCGGTTCGGCCAAAGCCAGCGTATTGCGCACATAACTCAAGCGGACTTCATTGACCGCATAGGCGCCAAAGTTCTTGGTATCTCCCAGATTCACCATCTGGGCACGCCCCGCCGTGTTCGCGTTGTAGGCGAAACCGGAAGCCGGAACCGAGGCTCCGCCGTTAGGATAGGGCGAGTTCAGCAAGTAATCGTCGGCGAAGTAGTAGGCGAACAGAGTACCGAAATGAGTATTCTGATCGATCCGGATTCCACCTTTGTCGTCGCGCAGTTTCTGCGGGTATCTGGAGGTCTCGAAGAAACTGTTGGGTGAATTCGGCTGCGGGATGAGGGCGAGGCTCGTCATCTTCAGCGCCACGGGTGACCAGGCCTGCTGGGGGATCGAGGCGGCAGGAAACACGCAACCGGTTGTGGGGTCATTGCTCGCGCAGTTTGATCCAACAGGGGTTCCGACGCCAGTGTTGGGGTCGATCGTGTTTGGGTTGACGTATCCCGCAGCGAAGTAGTACGGCTCACCGCTTTGAACCGTAGATCCCAACCGTCCCCCGAGGACACTCGACCAGGATGTTGGGCTACTATCATCGCTGTTCACTAAGGACATGATCGGATTCCCTGCCTGATCTTGGCCGCTGGAGAACGGGAACTGGTAGTCGGAAAAGTCGCCGGTGAAATTCACTGCCGATGGCATCTGCGTATTCACTGTGGGCGCCTGGGTCTGACGAGTGGCCTGGTAGTCGACGAAGAAAAAGGTCCTGTCTTTTTTGATCGGTCCACCGAACGTTCCCCCGAACTGATTTTGGCGGAAAACGGGCGTCTTGTCGGTGGGCAGCGAGTAGTAGTTCTTCGCGTCCAGCGCGGTGTTGCGGAGAAACTCGAAAGCGCTTCCGTGAAATCCGTTATTGCCGGATTTCGTAACCACGTTGACCTGTCCCCCACTATAGTTTCCGTATTCCGCATCGAAGTTGTTGGTGATAATGCGAAACTCCTCAATCGAATCCAGGTTGGGGATGATCGCAGCGCCATTGTTCTTGCCTTCCTCGACGCTGGATCCGTTCACCATGAAGCCGTTGGACGCTTCGCGTTGTCCGTTTACCGACTGGTTGCCCGAGTTCAGGCCGCCATCCACAGGGCGGTCGTTCACGCCGGGCGTACCCGTGTCCGATGAACTGTAGGGAGAGACGCCGGTCTGCAGCGCCAGCAGGTCGGTGAACGCCCTGCCATTCAGCGGCACCGCGGTGATGGTCTTCCCGGCGATGACCTCGCCCATCTGGCTGCTTTCCGTCTCCACATGAACGCTATCGGTCCGCACCTCGACCTTCTCGTCGATCGCTCCGACCTGTAGCGCAGCGTCTACGCGAAGCGCGGAGTTGGCATCGATCACCAGGCCGGTTCGGGTGTACCCCTTGAAGCCAGTCTCGGCAAATTGCAAGTCATACGTGCCGATGGCAAGCGCCGGGAGGCTGTAAAAGCCCTTGGTGTCGGTGGTGACCGTCGTCTTGACGCCGGTCTGAGTATTCGTGGCCACGACGGAAACGCTCGATATCACAGCCCCGCTCGGGTCCGTGACCACGCCGGAAATGCTGCCCGTGATGCTGGCCCACGCCAGTCCTAATGCCAGGAACAAGCAGGCCAAAACGTTGACACTAGCGCGCTGACGACGATGCATATCAAACCTCCTGTCGCAAGAAAGCGATAGCAAGACTCCCCTGGTCTCGGCACCTTCGACCTAGTAAAAGGATTCAATAACAAGCACCATGGAACTCGATTCTGGCATTGCTGTCAACCTTTTCCTGCGGGAAGAACGACACATTTCGTTCCGGCGAAGCAGGGACTGGCTCAGTGCAATGAAAGACAGTACTGGGTGGGTGAGAATGGATGCAAGTGGAAGCCGGAATCGGCGCATTTCTCGTCACCGCGCGCGTCGTGTCTAACAATCCACTAACGAGGGAATGGAGTGAATCGCGCTTCGGACGGTGGCCACAGCGCAGTGATCTCGCGGACTAACGTCCCACCACCACCTGCGCCTCGTTCACTAGTGGATTCTGCAACACCGGACCCAGCAGCGCCGCGGAATTCTTGTCGAGATATACGGTCGCGTCGGCGTGTGTGCGTAGAATCGACGCCGGCGCCATAGGGCTGATGTCTCCCTCAAAACACAACTTCACGGCCTGCGCTTTTCGTGTGTCCGGTGCGACCGCAAGGATTTCTCTCGCTTTCATCATCTGACGTACTGACATGGAAATCGCCTGTTTCGGCACTTGTGAAATGTCGGTGAACCAGGCTTCTCCGACCTGCTGCTGCCGGCAAGCCTCGTCGAGATTGACAATGATGTACGGGTCCTCCGTGTCGAAGTCGGCAGGTGGATCATTGAAGGCGATGTGCCCGTTTTCGCCGATGCCGAGGAAGGCAATGTCAATGGGTGCAGAAGCCAGAACTCTGCCCACACTGCGTACCACTTGGGCAGGGTCCGCAGCATCGCCGTCCAGCAAGTGGTACCTGGTGATGCCGGTCCTCTGGATTAGTTGCTCCAACAACATCTTGCGGAAGCTCCCGGGATGAGTGACCGGCAAACCGATGTACTCGTCGAGGTGAAATGCCTCGACTTTCTTCCAGTCGATACCCGGAGTGCTTGTGAGCGCGTTGAGAAATTCCATTTGCGACGCTGCCGTCGCCGCAATGATCCGCGCCTGCCCGCGTTCCGCAATCGCGCGCTGAATCGCCGTTGCCGCCTGCTCGGCCGCCGCCTTGCCTAAAGAGACTTTATCGTTGAAGACCTTGATCAACATGAGCAGCTCTCCCTCCAGTCACCGCTATTCTCGAAAGCCGCTATTATACAAAGGCAAGAAGGACGGAGGGGTCTATGTTCAAAGAGCCGATCAGCTTCCTGTCAACCCCAGCGATGATCATGCATCGCTCATTCTTCATTATTCTCCTTTCTTGCACAGTTCTTCCGCTTGCGATTCGGACCAGCGCCCAAACCGTGACCGTCGATGCCACACCCAGTCACGTGGTGAACAAATTCAGTCCGCTTTACGCCTTGGGCTCGACAGTGGACCGCGTGCCCAGCAACGCTACCGACATGTTCTTCCGGCCCGATCAGATCAAGCAAACCCTTTCCGCCGGCTGGGGCGTCATCAGCTATCGCCAAAACACCGATCTTTTCGTGCAGGCCTGGCATTGGAATCCCAAGGGCACGTGGAGCGATCCTGGGGGCATGGGTTATTTTGTCGGAGACGCAACGCCGACCAAGGAGATGATCCGCCATTCCTACGGGTATTCACTTCCCCACCGCGGGTTCACCCGCAACAACGGGACTGAGTTTGACGGCTTCTCGCGCCTCGACGACGGCGATCTGAACACCTACTGGAAGAGCAATCCCTACCTGACGAAGCCCTTTACCGGCGACGAGGACTTTCTACACCCGCAATGGGTGGTCGTGGTTTTCGACAGGAAGCAAGACGTGAATGCAATCCGCATTGCCTGGGCCCAGCCTTACGCCAAGATTTACCAGGTACAGTACTGGGTGGGCGACGGCGATGCCATGGACGAACCGGACAAGGGCGAATGGAAAACGTTCGTTTCCGGAGATGAGAAAGAGGGCAGAGGCGGCACGTCTACTCTGCGCCTCTCTGACCCCACGGTAAGCACGAAGTTTGTCCGCATCCTGATGACGCGGTCGTCGAATACCTGCGATACTCACGGTTCCACAGACCGGCGGAATTGCGTCGGATATGCCATTCGGCAACTGTATCTCGGAACCATTGACGACAAAGGCGAATTCACCGACCTGCTTCACCACTCTCCGGATCAGAAGCAAACGCTCACGTTGTGTTCCTCGGTGGATCCCTGGCACCAGGTTTCCGATCTCTACGTCGCACCCGATCGCATGGAATCCGGCGACCAGCCGGGTTTCGATCTATTCTTCACCAGCGGGATCACCCGTGGCCTTCCCGCCATCATCCCCATCGCCATGCTGTACAGCACGCCTGAGGATGCCGCCGCACAAATGGCTTACATCAAGAAGCGGGGCTATCCCGTTTCCTACATCGAAATGGGAGAAGAAGCCGATGGCCAGTACATGCTTCCCGAAGACTATGCCACTCTGTACCTGCAGTTTGCCACCGCGCTGCACCGGATTGATGCGAACTTTAAGCTGGGAGGTCCGGCTTTTGAAGGCGTCACTGAGGACATCAAGGCCTGGCCCGATGCGCAGGGCCGGACGTCATGGTTCGGTCGCTTCCTCGATTATTTGAAAGCCCACGGCCGCCTGCAGGACCTGGCCTTCATGTCGTTTGAGCACTATCCCTATGACGGCTGCGAAACGCCCTGGAAGAACCTTTATCAGGAGCCGGAGCTGATCACTCACATCATGCAGGTGTGGCGAGACGACGGCCTGCCGCCCGGCATTCCCCTGCTCGACACCGAAACCAATGCCCATGGCGGAGAGGCCGCTGTAGATATCTTCGGTGCTCTATGGCTGGCTGATTCCTTTGCAGGATTTCTGACGGCCGGCGGGCAATCCACCCACTACTACCACGACCTGCCGTATTCCCCGCCCCATCCTGCCTGCGCCAACAGCTGGGGAACGTACCATATGTTCATGGTGGATGAGAATTACAAGGTGATTCAGCGCACGTCACAATTCTTCGCCGCACAGTTACTGACCGAGGAGTGGGCGGAGCCAAAAGACGCCGAGCACCGGCTCTTCCGGGCGGCCAGCGATGTGAAGGACTCCGAAGGGCATGTGCTGGTGACGGCCTACGCACTCGAGCGTCCCGACGGGCAATGGGCGCTCATGGTCATCAACAAAGACTATGACCACTCTCACCAGGTTCGCGTCGTGTTTCACAACGCGCGAACTAATCAGGACGACACCCTCGCCGGCCCGGTCACAATGATCACGTTCGGCAAGGCACAGTACCAGTGGCATTCCAACCGCAAAAAGGGGTACGCTGAACCGGACGGTCCGCCGGCCAGGTCCTTGCTCACAGGCAGCGAGAGCACGACTTACACCCTGCCGGCCGCGTCTCTCACCATACTCCGCGGAAAACGTCAGGGGTTGAGGGTCAAGAGGTCCGGGCAGAACGAGTAAGTGGTGAAACCCTACCCGAGTTTGGGGACTCAGACGATCGTTCGGATCCACCGAACCGACGCTTCCTTCGCCCCCCGCACTCCGCGGCAGGAGCCGCTGGGGTACCTAGGTTACCTTATTTCTATATTTCTATGCACGCCCCTTGCAAAGTCGGCTATGATTCCGCACAGTAAGCTGTTGCAGGTAGGCATGTCTGTTCTGGTTGTAAGGCTCCTGACGATACGTTCGTCGCGCCGGCGGCCCGGAGTTGGCGGGGCACGCCCTGCCCTTATCTTATTTGCGCCGTCCGGCAGTGCCAGCCGTACTGCAGTTGCGGTTGGTTCGAAAGCGTGTCAGTCCGCTTGATGTCGCAAACAGTACGAGATGGAATTTCCTGGTGAGCAGTCCTACAAGAGGTTTGCGGCTCCCTACATTCTGTTCGCAGGCGGTCTTGTCGTTTTCCTGCAGGCTGCCAATCTCCTGTTGTGGGGAACCCACCCTCCCGGGCCCATCTTTTCTGACCTCATCCAGTTGGCCATGGGGACACTCTGCACTGTGGCGGCCTATAAAGCATCCCGCCTACCGGGGATGTTCGGCCGCTACTTCTGGGGGTTCGGAGTCGTCACCTTTGCGCTCTTCGTTACTGCCCAGGCCTTGGCCACTTACGACAATGTGTTCCATGCTCCTCACTTTATTCAATGGACGATCAACGTCCTGTTCTTCTTCTGGCTTACGCCTCTCGGCATGGCCCTGTTTCTGAACCTGGACTTCGTTCCGGACAGTTTCGACTGGCTATTGATCCTTGATCTGGTTCAGGTGATTCTGTTTTGGCTGGCGGGCTACTTCTATTTCTTTTATCTGCCGGAGCGAGCGACCTTCGGGCCCCAGCTAGGTCACTCGGTTTGGGCTCCCTACTTCATCTACATGGGGTTTCTGCTGGCGGCATTTCTTCTTCGGGCTCGGCTCGCGGACTCCGCCCTGATCCGTTCGATGTTCCTCCGTATCGTGGTGTTTCTGTTCGCTACGGGGGTGGCAGACTATTTCTACTACTATGGACCGGGGAAAGATCTCAATGACGGCTCCTGGTACGACTTTGTCTGGATTTCCACGAATTTCCTCTTTCTCGTCTTTGCCGCGACCTGGCAGGTGCCGGAACCTATTGCTTCCCGAGACACGGCGCTGGTGCGCCCGCACACGCCGCTGCTTGTCCAGGCTCTCCCCCTGTTCTATTCCTTGCTGATTGCGGGGATCGCCGTGCGCATTGCCGAGCAGCGGCTGAACTGGGCCGCCAGCGTGATCTTGATTTCCGTCGCTTGCTCGGGGACGCGCTTGTTGATCACGCAACTCCGCCAGCAGCGCAGCCAGCACCTTCTGGAGGCGGTGATAGAAGGTGCCAGTGACGCCATCTTTGTAAAAGATCGCGAAGGCCGCTATCTGATGGTCAATGCCTCTGCCGCAGACCGCGTTGGTCGCCAGGTAAGCGAGGTTGTGGGAAAGACCTGCCGCGATTTGTATCCCCCGGAGGCAATTCCACAGATTCTTGAACGCGACCGGCGGGCGTTGCAAGCCGGAGAAACCCAGACATTTGAAGAACACCTCACTGCGTCCGGTGTCGCTCTCACTTGCCTCACCACATGCGGGCCGTTCCGCGATGCTCAGGGTAGAATTGCAGGCTCTTTCGGGATCTCCCGCGACATCACTGATCGCAAGCGTATCGAAGACAACCTGCGTGTGCAGAAGCTTTTTCTGGAGCAGCTCATCGAGAATGCCCCGGAGGCTATCGCCATTACGGATCCTGATTACACCATCCGGCAAGTGAATCGCGAGTTTACCCGCGTCTTCGGTTACCCCGCCGAAGAAGCTCGTGGGCGCAATCTCAGTGCTCTCATCGTTCCTCCCGATAAAGAGGAAGAGAGCCTGAGTTTGGAGAATTACACGACCCGCCCCCTCACCAGTGGGTTGGAGACCAAGCGCCGCCGCAAGGACGGCAGCCTGGTCGAGGTTTCTGTTCTGGTATCCCCCGTCCTAGTGGGCAACGAACTCGACGCCGTATACTCCATCTACCGCGACATCAGTGACTTTAAGACTACCGAGGAGCAACTGCGCCAGTCTCAGAAAATGGAGGCCATTGGGCGCCTGGCCGGCGGAATCGCTCACGACCTCAACAATCTCCTCACCGTCGTCACCGGCTACAGTGACCTGCAATTGGCTGCGCTTGCGCCGGCGGATCCCAAGCACGCCTACGCCGCTCAAATCAAGCAGGCCGCTGAGCGCGCCACCGCTCTTACCCAGCAACTGCTCGCTTTCAGCCGCAGGCAGGTCCTTCAGCCCAGGGTCATTGACCTCAACTTTGTCGTGGGCTCGGTGGAGACCCTTCTCCGCCGCCTGCTCGGTGAGGACATCGAGATTACCTTCACTCCCTCACAAAACCTCGGCGCCATCCGCGCCGATGCAAGCCAGCTGGAACAGGTGATCATGAACTTGACCATCAACGCCAGGGACGCAATGCCCGAGGGCGGCAGACTCCTGCTGCAAACCGCCAACACCGACCTCGATGAAGCCTACGCCCGCGTCCACTCCGGCGTTGTTCCAGGGCGCTATGTTCTCCTGACCGTCAGCGACACCGGCGTCGGCATGGACAAGGACACCCTGGCTCACATTTTCGAGCCCTTTTTCACTACCAAGGGACCGGGTAAGGGCACGGGACTTGGCCTCAGCACCGTCTATGGCATCGTGCAGCAAAGCCAGGGGTATGTCTTCGTCTATAGTGAGCCGGGGCGGGGAACTTCCTTCAAGATCTACCTGCCGCGAGTCGATGAACCCGTCGTCCAAACGAGTCCCAGCATGCAGCACACCCCGAAAACCCTCGGGCGGGAGACCATTTTGCTCGTCGAGGACGATCCCCAAGTTCGCGAACTGACCTGCTCACTCTTACAAGGCTTAGGCTACTCGGTGCTGGTGGCCGACAGCATCTCCGCTGTAGAGAAGCACTGCCGCGAATTCCCCGAACCTATTCATCTGCTGCTCACCGACATGGTCATGCCCGGAATAACCGGCAAGGAAGTTGCGGTCGCCGTCAGTCGCCTGCGCCCTGAGATCCGCATCCTGTTCATGTCGGGTTATACCGACGACGTCATTGACCATCACGGCGGCCTCGGCGCCCAGACTCAATTCCTGCAAAAACCGTTCACGAGTGCTTCACTCGCCGAAAAGGTTAACCAGGCGCTATCCAGCCTCCCATCTAGCTCTATTCCCTGAAGCGGCCTAAAACATCAGCTACCAACTGGACGAGTCTGAAACTCTTTCGGCGGAGGCTTCATTCGACTTTGTTAACGAATCGCACCGCATGCAAAGGTCTTACGAACGGGGAAGACCAAGAGTGCCGCAACTTTGCCGTAAGAGGCCGCAAAACTACCCCTGCTAGTGGCCTAAGTCAGTCGGGTTGAACTAAGAACTGACAAGAACGTCGGGAAAACGGCCCTTTTGCGGCTTGGGTCAACAGTTGGGTCCACTTAATACTTCTTATGGTCCGCCTTGAAAGCGAGAGTTGTCGCCCCTTTGCCCATTCCTGCAGCATGCGCTCACCCACTTCCTTGAAATCGGGATGTTCCTTGATGTATGACCGAAGATCGATCTCGGTTTGCGAGAGGGCGTCTGAGACACGCTCAAGGATCTCGCGAATCTTGGCGGGCGTGCCTGTCATCCGTGTTTCACCGAGCCGACGGAGCACTTTGTTGCCCGGCCACTGGGTTGTTCCATTGAGCGTAAGCGCCAGACTATCCTTCGGCAGGTAGATGGCAGTCGTCACCAGATCATAGACCGGTGCGAGACGAGCTTCACCAAGCACGTCGTCGTAGACGATGCCGAAATTCTTGAGGTATGGCCATGCTTTACTGGCATAAGCCAAACCTCAGCCGGACAAGTCAAGCAAAATGTACGCCCAGAAGCCGTACCATAATTGCATGACCTATGATATTGCAAAACAAAGACTTACATCAGATCCGCTTTCCCCTCCTGGGAGCCGCGGATTTCTTGGCTGCCTCGCGCGGAGCCGCTTTGGGCGCAGGAACCAGTTCAACTTCCACAAGGCTTTCGGGTCGCAGTTGCGCGCGAACTCGATATCGAAATTCACGACCAGCAGTCGGCCGACTACCTCGTGGCCGGCACCGCAGTCATGGCGAAAACCAGCACATCCCGGTTGCTCGGCAGGCTGAGGCTGCGCACCACCTTATTCGGGTCGAGACTGAAAGAGTAGCCGCAGGCATAAAATGTGCGGCCGTCTTTTTCGCCGTCAGCAGTCAGGCGATACGGCATGCTGACCGCCTCGGACTCGCCGGTGAAATTTCTGGGATACGCCCAATCGCTCAGGCTCTGGGTAAAGGAAGAGGATGTGCCATCGGCGTAGGTAACCGTGAAAGTCTGCATTTCCTGCGCTCCGTTAACGCCAATGGCGAGAATCTTGAGGCTGCTGAACTTTCCCGCCGGGAGAGCAACAGTCTTGCCGGTGACGGCGTCTGGGGCGTTGGCCGGCCCCAGCTTGAACACGACGCCATCTCCGACCTGCTCGGAGCCGAGAAGCTGTTCAGAAAAAGAGTAGCCGTCGCCGTCCAAACTGGCTTCCGGATCGAATGTGGAACCGTCGTTATAAATGCCAGTGACGTTGTAGTCCGATGAGAGATCGACTGGCACCGTCCCGGTGATGACAGCTGTAACGCTTACGGAGGTTGTGATGGCGTGAGACAGACCGGGGGAATCTCCCGTGATGGTCAGCGCGGATGTTGCCGGAGGCGCGGAAGCACTCGCGGTGAGCGTCATCGTGCTCGCGCCGTTGGTTTCTTCCGGGCTGAAGGACGCCGTTACGCCCTGAGGCAATCCCGCCGCCGTCAGCCTGACGCCGCCGGTGAAACTGCCTCTGGGCATGACGATGACTCGGGTTGTGACGCTGCGGCCCTGCGAAACCGACATGTTGGTCGAAGATGCGGAGAGTGTGAAGTCGGCGGGGCCTGCATTGGGTGACGGAAGCACATCGTACAGGGGCTGCGCCGGCTTTACTTCCGGATTCTCGTCCGCTACCGAGATTGCCAGAACGCGGACCTTGTCGTTGTCTGGCAGCTTGAGGGTCTTTGCCCCAGATGGCAAGTGGATGGCATAGCCGAACAGATACGAATAGGCGTAGGCAACGTTCTCTCCGGCAGCGTTGTGATGATGATTGCAATACCAGGCCAGTTCGGAGCGCTTAATGTAGGCGGGCTTGAGGCCGATCATGTCGCCGTAATTGTCGTGTGTGACATCGGTCGAAGTCCATTGCCGGTTGTCCCACTGCCCAATGAATCCACCCCAGTCTTGAATCGTGAGTTCGACCTTGTTGGCACCAGCTTCGAAGGTCACCTTCTGATCGCCATCGGCCGATGCCGCAAGCACGTATACACGATTGTAGTGGCCCAGGGGCAGATCAATTGTCTGGCCCTTTGCGGCGATCGCATTGGGCGCTCCAGTCTTGGCCCGGCCCAACTGGAACTGCACTCCGTCGAACACAAGATGATCGGGCAGCATCTCCGCTGGAAGCGTGTTGCCTTTGCCGTCAAATCCACCTTCCGATCTCGTGCCGTCATTACTGGCGGTAGCCAGGTCATATCGCAGTGGCGCGGACGCGGAAAGCACGCGCAGAACCCGAGTTGGAGCCGCTGCCAGCTTAACCGCGAAAGTGCGCGGCTGGTACGCGCTGAACGAGGTCACCAGGACACCGCCAGTTACCGTCGCCGGACCGACCGGTTGCTCCTGCCCGTTCACTTCGCGCGCAGCAGTGATCGGCGCGGCCAGCGAGATTCGAACATTGGGCTGCGGTTTGCCATCGAGCTCCACCAGGCGCACCACGATTTCGTCGCTCTGTTCCGCCTTCTTCACGGCCAGGACTCGTATGCGCGGGTTGCTGACTTTCAGCAGAGAAAATGTTCGACCCAGCGCACCGGTGTGCTTTGCAGTTTCGAAGGCGATGAGCGGAGCGTTCAATCGTTGCGCCTGCCAGTCGGTCTGCGCGTCGCGCCAGCCGGCGGCATGCCCGGCGATGCCGTAAACAAATTCGTGGTGTCCAATATCCTGCGTGCCTTGATCCGGATAGCCCCCGGCGGTGCCGGGCGTGCGGATCAGGGTGAGGCGGATGGTGTTGTCGTTCGGTTTATCGGATCCATTCTTGCAGTCGGTGAGGATGGTGGCGCCGAATTCACCGCTCATGTCGGTCTGGTCGATCCACTGATGCGAAGGCACTTCGAATTTCCTGGGTTCTGCCGTGGGCCGCTCGATGGTGCCGATGTCCCAGTTGTAAGTCGCGATGTGGTTCAAGGCAGTGAGCGGAAACGTTGCCTTGAGATTCGACTCGCGGGTATTCCAATCGATCACGTTGCCGAATTCGATGCGTTTTCCTGCGTCGCCGGCAGAAAGGCTGATGGTCTGGACAAAGCGAGATCCTGCCGTTTCCCTGGAAACTTCCACGGCCACACGGGCTCGGCCGTCTTCGACCACTCGAATCTGCGCCGGGCCTGCGACGTATGCTTTCGGCGCTGCCTGTTCCTGGTCCCAGTCCATATTCCACGCCGGCCACTGCCGGGGATTGTCATAGGAAATGGCGAGGCGCGCGGGAGCCGAGAGTAGTTCTCGTCCAGTCGTCTTATCGAAGATGCTGGCGACATCGCCATCGCTGTTCAATTTCACCCGGTAGTACGCGTTCTCCAAGCCGTCCTCGGAGACGTGCAGGGAAGATGCCGCCGCCACTGCGCTCGCGCCGGGCTCGACGTCATACACCGCGTAGCCCACGGAGGGCACGCTGGCGATGAAAACCACTTTGCCACCCGAAATCTGCGCCGGCACATCCCTTCCGTCGGGAGCAATCACGTGGACCGCCTTCGGCGTGCCGCCGGGAAAGTCCACACTCGCCTCCACGATGTCCTCGCGTTTGATATTGAGCGGATTGAAGACAACCAGAGGCACTCCCCTGACTTCAGTGCTGAGCGCGGCAGCAACCGCTTCGGTGGCGTTGCTCAGAACGTCCGCGAACTGATTCATCGCAATCACGTCGTCGTTCCACGCGAACTCGTACGACCTCGGAGTGGCAGTACCAGCCGCCAGGTCGTGAAAATGTCCGCCCATCACCAGCGTCCAGGCATCATTCAAACGCTCGAGCGGATAGGGGCGCGCACCCAGCCATGCCGCGGCAATCGACGATTTCTCCGCCGCGTCGGCCAGCAGCTCTTCCCTCCTCAGCCAACGTTTTTGATACGCCTGTGAAGTCAGCGACCCTGCCGAGTGATTTGTCAACTCCATCTCCCCTGTGTAGCGCGGGAGGCCGGCGGCTTCGGCGGGCGTGATATCGAGGAACATCTGATCCGCGGCTGCGGAAATCACATGAACGGGGCCGTCGCCCACTTCTACCGCGGGCCATTCGGGATGGTGCCGTCCCCCAAAGAACTGGCCTTCGGGCGGCAGGCTCGCGGTTCCCTTGGTCACAATGGCCTCGAGCCGGTTGACCGATTCTTCGTTCGGAGTTCCGCCGATGTCGCCCGTGCCGTAATAGTGATAGTCGGTGAAGACGCCGCTGACTTTTCCGTTCTGTAGAACCCGCGCAGCCCAATCGTCCTGGTAGCGCTGGAAATCATCGTCCCGCTGCGCACGGGCCATGGCCCTCTGCTCGCTGGTCAGGCGGACGTATTCCTGGGTATCCTTTTGATCGAACGGCTGGTGGTTCTGCTCGGCCTGCTGCAGTTTCCCTTGTAGTTCACCGATCTTTTTCTGCAGATCTTCGAAAGCCGGATTCGGCGGCTCGGGCGGCAACGGCTTGCTCAGATCGGTCTCAATGTCGGAGCCATAACTTCCGGGATTGATGCCCGCGAGCACGCTCTCGCCGTCGGGTCCGACCCAGACGCCGACATTGAACGGAGTTCCTTCCGGCGTTTTCTCGAGCGACTGCTGGCCACCGCCCGGGGCCGATGAACCCCAGACCAGCTTTTGCGTGGAAAAACCCTTCACCCCAGAGTGCGCGAGGATGGTCGGCAGTGATGCGGGAAATCCGAAACAGTCGGGCAACATGTATTCGGCGCTGGCCTTGCCGAATTCTTTGCGGAACCAGTTATTCCCGTACAGAATCTGCCGGATAATGGCTTCGGCGCTGGGCGCGTTCACGTCACCTTCCTCCATCGAAGAGCCCGCCGGGAACCATCGTCCCTGATCTACATACTTCTTCAGCTTCGCGAAATCAGCCGGGAAGTACTCCTTCATGAAACGGTAGCGATTCGCGCCGCTGAAATTGAAGACGTAATGCGGGTACTTGTCGAACAGCCTGAAGTTATCCTCCATCGTTTTGCGGATGTATTCGTCAATGACCTGGGGATACTCCCATCGCCATTCGGTGTCGAGGTGGGCGTAGCCGACCACGTACAGGGTTGGCTGCTTGCTGAGGTCGGGCTTCTCAGCGGATTGCGCGTGGGCCGCGCCGGCGAGAACTAAACTGACGATGACGAATGGCAGCAGGGACATGCAGCGTCGCAGCATTGTTGATTCTCCAAGCGGTTCTGAAAGTTATCCACGCGTATGAGGGACACTCAAGAGTGTATTCGCTTCCTGCAGAGGAGGGGCCGTTCCCGCAAGGTGACTCCTCATACCGGTACTTCTCAGTTGACTATTGCCGTCACGGCGGGGGCATTCCCCGTCTGAGCCATGCCGTTCGCGTCTTTGCCCGTGACCGTAATCGTATAGGTTCCCGAGGGTGTTCCGTTGGAAAGAGTCGTCACGTTGATCGCCGTACTCTGTGCGGACGCTCCAAAGGAGTCACTCGCGGCTACTGAAAAACTGTACTGGGTAGACGCCGACAAACCGGTCACATTGTAAGTAGGGGTCGTGGTAGTGGCGATTGACGAGCCATTCTGATAGACCGTGTAGCCGGTCACGGTGCACGCCGAAGGAACGGTTGTGGGCGCTGACCAGGTCAGGGTCGTGCCGGAACTGGTAGTGGCAGAGGCCGCCAGCGCTGTGGGCACTCCGGGCGCGGCCGAACAGCCAGGCGGGGGTGGCGTGGACGACCCGCCGCCACAGGCTGGCAGAAGAAGCAGGCTCGCCGACATCATCCAGAAAAGCGAGAAGCCCAGCACCTTCCGGCGGCGCGAACCGCGGGAACCAAAGCCGAGGCCAATCAAAGCGAGTCCGGGAAAAACAACCCACGATGCGTACAGCGGAGTCCCGTGGCGCGCGACATCTGGCGCGGGATGAGGAAGCCCGCGAATATCCGCAAGACCGCGGAAAGCCGCTCGCCCCGGCGGGGCTACGGTGGAGAAGATGAGCGTTGCCGTGGCAGTGCCATTCGTGATCGAGACTGGATTGGAGCTGAAGCTGCATGTCGGCGCGGAACTTCCGGTGACGACCGGCGAGATGCTGCAAGAGAGTGTGACGCTGCCCGTGTAGCCGTTAGCCGGAGTCAGCGTCACGGTTGCATTTGATGAACTGCCTGCGTTCACTGAGGATGGCGTTGTCGTTTGCGGGGCGGAGAGCGAATAAGCCGGCGGCGGAGCAGTCAAGCTCGCAGCCAGCACAACTACGTCCCGGTTGTCGGGAAGCGTCACGCTCTGCACAGTTTTTGTGGAGTTGAGGGTGAAAGAATATCCGTAAAGGTAGAAGACCCGATTATCTGGCCCAGTGGCGCTGATACGGTAAGGCATCGCCACGGCGACCGACTCGCCCGAATTCCCGCCGGTGCTGGTACAGCCACCGCCATTGAGGTGGCTGCACCAGTCGCTGAAACTCTGCGTAAACTGCGAAGTCGTGCTGTCGGTAAAGGTGACGGTAACCGTCTGCGAGGCCTGATTGCCCTCAATTCCGGTTGCGAGCAGTTGGAGAGCAGCGTATTGGCCCGCGGGCAAAGCAATGGGCGTGCCTGTGCCGTAAACGGCATTCGCATGATTCGCGGCTCCAAAGTTCAACTGAGTTCCCTCGAAGTTCAGGCCGGAGTTGAGCAAGTTCGCCGAGTACGTGAAACCCACGCCGTCCAGACTATTTGCATCGGTAATCGCGGATTCATCGGCTTCGGTGTAGAAGGCATACACGTTGTAAGCGGAGGAAAGATCGACCGGGGTACCGGCGCCGCCGCTGGCTGCCGGATTGACAAACAGGTTGATGGCGGTCGCCTGCGAACTGGAGCCGGCCGCTGTCCCGGTGACGGTAACGACGGCGGGCGCATTTGCTCCGGTGAGCGTGGCGCTGGCACTGGCCGAGAACGTCACCGTTGTTGTGGTGGCGTTGACCGAGGTGAACGACGCGGTCACTTCGCTGGGCAGGCCGGACGCGCCAAGAGTGATCGAGCTGTTGAATCCGTTGATGACCGTGCTTGTGAGTGTCGCAGTTGCCGTCCCACCCTGGTTCAGGGATACACCCGCCGCTGGCGTCGCGCTCAATCCCACGAACGCCGGCAGTTCGACGGTGACGTAGGCAGTTTGGGTCAGATTCCCGCTGGTTCCCACAACTGCGATTACGTAGGTTCCGCCGGGTGTCGAGCTCGTCGTCGAGACCATCAGGTTCACAGAACCGCCTCCGGCGGGGATCGACGATGCGCTGAGATTGGCCGTCAATCCTGCCGGCGCGTAGCTTGGCGAGCCTGTGCCCGGGATTACGACGGCCAAGTTGGTAGTGGCGTTGAAGCCGTTCAGGGCAGAAAGGCTGATCGCGCTTGTCTTTTGTTGGCCTGGTGTGAGGGGCAGCGCGCTGGGCGAGGCAGACATCGAAAAATTGGGATTGGTCGTGGCGGGGAAAAGAGCATCGAACGCGGTCGGTCCGTTCGGACTGCCCCATCCCGTGACCAGATCGAAACCCGTGACAGCGTTGAAACCCTGATGGCCATCGGGGAAACAGCCCAGCGTGCCGGGTGTGCAGACTACTCCGCTCTCGTTGTTGCCGGTGGTGATGTCATGGAAGTCGCTGCCGTAGGCCGCGCTCCCCAACGTGTAGATGGTCGGGTTGAGAAAACCCAGGGTCGGATTCGCGCCAGCGCTCGTGGAGTTGGCGGTAGCCTGCTGATTGATCAGCGCCACAAACGCCGCCCAGCGCGGCGCAGCCAGACTGGTTCCCCCGATTCCTCCCTGGCACGAACCGTTGGCGCAGAAATAATTGTCGGTGTTCGCTTCCGCGGCGACGTCTGGAATGTTGCGGTAGGTTGAACTGCCACCGTTCGATGAGTTAATGGCTGGACCCTGATTCCATGAATCGGCAGGTGTAGCCGGAATCGGAGACAGGTTGTTCCACCCGCCGCCGCTGCCGATCCACCCTGTTTCCGATTGCCAGGCTCCTCCCGCGCCACTTGTAGTTAAGTCTGTTCCGCCCGCGTCTGTGATGTTCGGGCTGTTCCCAGGGTATCCTCCTCCGCCTGTGCCGCACGACGAATCGCCGAGCCCAGGAAGGCATGCTCCAGCGTCGCCCGAAGCTACGAACGAACTCGTGCCCTGGGCCTCCAATTCTTCGAATACCTGTTCATAGGCTTTGCCTGCGGATGAACCGGGAGTGTCTCCCCAGCCAAACGATATGCTGAGTTGCCTGGCAATGTTGTCGGAAGCCGCCTGGGAGTAAGCACTGAGCGCGTCCGTGCTGGGGCCGTTGGTTTCGTAGACGAGCAGCGCGGAGAGATTGGGCGCCATGGCGATGGCCTGCTGGATGTCAATTGCCTCCTCGCCGTCATCGCAGCCGACGCCGCAAACTCCGTCAACGCCCACCAGCACATTCGTGATGGGGACATTCAGCGGCTGACTGAGAGTGCTGAAGTAGCTGAGAACGTCGGCGAGCCGGTACGGACCTAGTTCAATCAGGCCGACGGCCTGCCCGGAGCCGTCGAGAGCAGTGCCGCCGCCGTAGGCAGTCCTCATATCGCTTCCGAGAAATTGGCCGCCGGGCCCGGAGCCAGTCTGATTGCTGTGCACTCCCTGGTTCGGCGGAGCTCTCTTCAGCATGGGATGAGGCAGGTTGAACGTGCTCAGACCCACGACACTGAGAATCGGCAACCCCGGCTCGACCGTAGGCTCGACGTCAGGAGCGTAGAACGTGCGGTTTTCCGTCGGATGCTGGTAGACCTGCATCTTTACCTGAAAAGCTTGCTCGACGTTGGCGACTGTTCCCTTCACATCAACCACGAGTCGATTGGCAAAAGTGTGCGTCACTTTCAAGCCATGAGACTCGGCGAACCCGATTACCCGCTGGTAGTCCGCGATCGTGGGACCGAACTGTTCGGTGAATTGTTCCGTCGTCAGGAAATGGCGATAGTTTGGACTGGCGGGGTCGTAGAGTTGCGCCAGGAGCGCATGGAGCTGATCCTCATTGCGCAGCGGCAGCGAGATGGCCAGTCTCAAACGCTCGGAGGCGGGCATCCGGCCGATCAGCTTCGCATCACCAGGCACTGCTACATTGGACTGAAGCACCTGCCGTTCTTGCGACTGAGCAGGTTTTGTTGCCAGCGGCAACAAGACCGCGCACGCTGCCAGCAAGAGGACTGAACCGACCTGACGAAATCTGCGCATGATCTTGAGTCTCCAAAGTTGGGCGGGACTTCCGTGCAATCATCCGAAGGGATGAGCCGGATCGAGCCTTGATCGAAACGCGAATGGCGCCAGCAGAGCGAAGCGCAGGACCGGACGGGGCTCGGTTCCCGTTTTTCCGTTCTGCTTCCTGGCCTACTGGACGGTCACTATGACGCTGCCACCGGCGCCGAGCTGCGTCAGCCCATTCGCATCTGTCCCTGTGATTGCGATCGTGTATTGGCCGGGAGGAGTTCCCACATTCCCGAGGTGAACCGTACTTACACAAGCTGGAGTGACGATCAGGCCGGCCACTAAGATTCCCAGCAGTAACAAGCCCAGCAGCTTCTTCCTGCGGGATCCCGAGCCGAAGCTGAAGCCGATCAGCGCCAGTCCCGGGATGGGCAGCCAGAACGCATACAGCAGAGAAGCGCGTGGTTTGAGGCTGGCCGTCGATGACGCCGCGGCCGGGGAAAACATCAGCGTCGAACTACCGGGCGCCCCCACAGCCACGATCACCTGGGGTGGGCTGAAAGAGCATCCGGGCGGCGTCGCCCCCGAAGTCTTGATGGTGGGCGAGATGGTACAGTTCAGCGTAACCGTGCCGTTGTAGCCCGCTTCCGAAGTCACCGTTACCGGCACGGAGGAGGAACTGCCAGCACTGACGGTCGTTGGACTGGGCGTTCCTCCCGTGGTCGCAAAGCCCGGTATCGCCACCAGAGTAGCGGCAAGAACCACAATGTCGCGGTTGTTCGGCAGAGTAAGGGTTTGAACAGTCTTGGTGGCATTGATCGCGATCGAATAGTTGTAGACGCGAAATGCCCGGTTGTCGATCGAGCTTCCTGAAAGGCGATAAGGCATTTTCAGGGCAATGGATTCACCAATGTTATAGGGCCCCGTGCTGAACCAGTCGCTGAAGCCCTGGGTGAAATTATCGCTGGTGCCGTCCGTGTAACCCACGGTGACCGTTCCGGTCTGGCCGCCTTGTACGCCGCTGCCGATCAACTCCAGTACTGTGAACTCGCCAGCGGGCAGGCTGATGGGACCTGCCACAGCTGACACGGTGCAGTTGGAACTGACGGGGGCGCACCCGGAAACCGCATCCGGCGCATTCGTCGGCCCGAAATTGAACACAATCGTGTTTGGGGCTTGCGGAAGCGAGAGAGTCGGGTAGGACGTGGTGCCCGCAGGATTCATGGTGCCGGCAGGTCCGGGTGCCGTCTCAGCCATTGCGGTCGCCGAGTAGGCAGCTCCGCCACCGTCCAGACCAGCGGTAATGCCTGACCCGTCGGTGTAAATGCCGGTCACATTGAACACCGGAGACAGATCTACCTGCTGCTGCGCGACGCCTTGCGCCCGAGCCGGTGTTGTCGAAACAGGAGCCAGGACCAACGCCGCTGCCAGCAGAAAGAACATGCACGAAGATTTTGTTGTTGTGATCATCTTTGCTTCCCTCCAACGACATGTTCGTGTGCGAGTCTTAGAGTTCCCATTCCGGGTTCAGGCCACCGCCGGTCTAGAAAATGATCTTTCCCGTGATCCGCAGGTTCCTCGGAAAGTTCTGCTGAATCGGAGCGACGGTTCCGAATCCCTGCCAATACGCGTGCTTGGTCGTGGTGTTGAAAAAGAGGTTGGCCGGCGCATGCGTGACGTTGGTGTCCGGTCCTGCCAGCAGCACAGAATTGAGCGCGTTGAAGGCTTCTCCGCGCAGCGAGAAGCTCACCCTTTCCGTTATCTTGAAGCTCTTCTGCAGAGAGAGGTCAAGGTTGGGCACGGTGGGGTTGCGCACCTGGCTGATGTAGCCCTGCGCTATGTTGTAGGTGTAGCCAGTACCGCCGATGTGCTCGAGGGGAGTTCCGCATCCCTGGATCGCTGGATTGATCCAATGGGCAACATTTCGTCCATTGGGGTTCTCCCAGTCGTAGCAGCTGTAGCTGGTGACGTCGCCGTTGTCGATCCCGATCGGAGTACCGCTCTGGGCAGCGAACACCCAGCCCAGGCTCCAGCCGCCGAGGGCATAGTCCACCGCCCGAGGGGCGGTGCCCAGAAACGTCTTACCCTTGCCCACTGGGACTTCATATACGCCGGTCACAGTCAGGACGTTGGTGCGGTCATAAGCGGAAATCCAGTGAAGCTCGTTGGCATCCTGGTAGGGATAGCCGTTCTGATAGCCATCGCCATTAATGTTCTTCGACCAGGTGTAAGCCAGATTGAATTCCAGGCCGTGGGTGGCTCGCTTGCTGAGCTTGACCTCCATGCCGTTGTACCAGTTCCTGCCCACGGGGAGATTGTATTGGCCCAGCAGAGCTGCCCCGTTGCCGGAGCAATACTGCGAATAAGGTAAGAGCAGGGCAATCGCCTGGACTTCGGGGTAGGTCCCGCAACCGCCAGGGGACGATTCTGCCGCTACTCCGTAATACGGGTTGGGCACCAGCGTACTTAGATCGCTGGGACTGTTCAGCGCATATTGCAGCTCCGGGTAGGTTAGAGTCCCGTTAAGCCAGGTTATGCCTGCGCGCAGGCGGCTGGCGTAATTGGCAGCCCACCTTGCATCCAGGACCATACTGCCGGGCATTTCGTGCTGGAATCCGAACGACATTTGCTGGGTCCTGGGAATCTTGCGCTGGGGGAAGTCGAATACCTGAGCGCCCTGGCCGATATCAGTCAGCATTCCGGCATTCGCGCCCACCGGCGGCAAAAGTCCAATGGGATATTGCGCGGAAGCGGGGAACGGCGCGCCCAACCCGTAGGGTCCGGCCGAGGGCGCCGACAATGGCGCCACACCGCCTTGCTGCGGATTGAAGCTATCCAGTGAAGAAATGTAAGGGGTGCTCTGCTGGTAGCCGACGGGCGATCCGCCCTCCAGCCCGGCAGAATAAAAGTAGCCCCACCCCCCTCGAATCACGGTCTTGGGGTTGATCGCGAAAGCGAAACCAAGGCGGGGACCGATGTTGGAATAATCGGTGTTGTAGGCGTCGCGGGACTGGCCATTGTGGCCGGCATAGATGGCGCCCCCATAAACTGTGGCCAGGGATGGCAGCTTGATTTGCGCCACGTTTGCCACTGCTTGCCAGGCAGCCTGGTTCGCTGAGTTCGCCACATTCGCTTGGAAAACGCCATCATTGGTGACGGGATTTATACACGTCAGGCAGACCCCCCGTGTGAGCTCGTTGTATCGCTCTTTAAGTCCGACTTGCACGTCGTAACGCAACCCGACGTTGATGGTCAGGCGATGCGTAACCTTCCAGTCATCTTGCGCGTAGAGATACCAAACCGGCTCGTAGTCAAAAAGCGAGTCGTTCCAATCGATGTGCGAGTTCGGGCCGGTACCGGGGTTGTCGGGCAGGCCCAGCAGAAAGTCCGCAAACCCATAGCCGTTTGGAGCATACCCAGGCAGAGGCTGGCCGCCTACCATTCTGGTGGAGGCGCTACAAGCTGGAGCACCCGGTGAAAAGCCCAGACTTGCCGGCTCATAGCAAAGGCTGTTCGCCTCGTCGTATTGCGTCCACCGCCCGGTGAAGTTGAAAGCTCCATTGGCGTTGCCTGCATTGCCCGGATTGCCGAAGAAGAATTCTCCGAGTCCACCGCCGAAGTGAATGTTGTGCGCTCCTTTGGCCTTGGTGAAGTCTGCGTCGAACATGACGTTGGTGGTCGCGCTGACGCTCAGGTTGTTGCCAAACATGGTGTTGTTGCCGGTGTTGGTGTTGCTCAGAATACCGCTGATCTCGGGGTAATCCTTCAGCACGGTTGTGGGCGGGAGTGGCATGTTGAGATCGATCTTGCTGGCGGATTGCGCGAGGTTCAGATTCCCGTCCGGTGCGGAATCCACGAAACGGTTAAATGAAACCTTGAAGTCGCCCATGAACGTGGACGAGAAAGTGTGGGTCATGTCCTGCATCGCGGTCCAGGTTTCCCGGGAATGGTCGAGGTTGCCGTTGGCCTCGAGGCCGCTGAACCCGTTGGTACTGCGGTTTTCGTACCCTTTCTGCCAGGCGAAGAAGCTATACCACTTGGTTTTATCGCTGGTGTTGTAGTCCACCCGGATCATGGGCTGGTTATAGCTGTAGACATCCGGCGAGGCGGCGGCATAGTTGTACGGATCGCCAAATCCGCCGATGTAATTTTCGGCGCCGCCGATATTGGGCAGGGGAACGTAGCCCAGTTGCAGCATGGTTGACGCAGTTGGATTCAACTGGGCGGCGGGGAGCAGGCTGCCCTGCTGCCCGCTGGTCTGCATCGTTCCGCCTGTATAGGCATTGGGGTAACCCAAGGTAGTCGAGCCGCAGGCGTTGGCCGGCCCGCTGGGCGAAGTGCCCGGGCCGTTCGCGAAGCATTGCGCATTGTTGGGGTTGCTGGGATTGTTGCTGTCGCCCGGCTGAAAGAGCGTAAGGCCGTACAGGGCATAGGGAGAGTTGGGGTTTAACTGCTGATAAGTGCTCTGAACCAAGCCAAAATCAACCCCTGGGTTGCTGTTGTATCCCGGCCGCAGATAGGCGGGAGGAACGTTGCCTTCCACCAGACTGTAAATTGATTGGCGATAGCCCTCGAAGCTGAAGAAGAACCAAATCTTGTCTCTCTTGATAGGGCCGCCAAAAGTGCCGCCAAACTGGTTTTCCACCTGCTGATCGCTGCCGGGGGAGACAAAAATGTTTTGCAGGAAGTTGGCGTCCATGAAGCCGCCCTTGTAGCCCTCAATCGCCTCCCCGTGAAAAGTGTTGGTTCCGTTCTTGGTCACGACCGTGACGGTACCGCCGCTGGTCCGGCCAAAGCGGGCATCGTAGGTGGTATCCATCACGTTGACTTCCTGGATGGAATCCAGAGTGGGCGCGATAGTCCACGTCCCTGCACCCGCTGCGTTGTAGGTAGTTTGCTCGGTGACGTTGGCGCCGTTGAGGGTGAACTGATTGAATCCGCCCGAGGTGTCCGCCGGATTCACGCCGCCGCCGATGATGTACTGGTTATTCACGTCCCAGCCCCGCGTACCGGAAAAACCTCCCGGCCCAAACGTGGTCTGCGTGAATTGGGACCCAGGCGTGGTGCCAATCATCATGTAAACCTGGCGGCCATTGACCGGAACATTCTGCAGGGTCTTTTCGTCGAGGATGGTTCCGCCCGAGGCGTTCTCGGTTTCGAGCAGAGGAGGCGCGGCCGTCACTTCCATGGTCTCGTGGAAGCTGCCTACTTCGAGCTTGAAATTCTGGCCGAAGTATTTGCCCGCGAGCAGCAAGACGTTGTCCTGGATCGCGGTCTTGAAGCCTTGCGCCTCAACCTTCACCTTGTACGTGCCGGGCACGACGTACGGCATGTAATAAACGCCCGCATTGGTGGTCACGTCGGTGTAGGTGGATCCGGTTTCGACGTTGGTAGCGGTGATCTTCGCCTTAGGAACGACCGCACCGGTGGGATCGGTGACCAGGCCCGTCAGCGTGGCGCGAAATTCCTGAGCCAGCGAGCGCGACGGGAAGGCCACGAGTAGAAGGCACGCAGTCAGGCCGATTGCGATCCAGAGCCGGCACATTCCGCCACGATCGTGAAGTCTAGAACTCGACAGAACCGTCATTGCGACCCTCCTCAAGATTTCAGTGCTTACTCGTGCTCGCTGCCAGGCTGGCCGGAGATCCGGCGGTGCTGCTCCTCCAACATCTGGAGAAGGTTCTTAGGATGAGTGTGCTGCTGTTGAGCACGCGGGCGTTTGGCGGCCGCGGCTCCGGTGATTGTTCCCTGCGCTTCGACCGCGCCGAATATTGGAGCGAGAGTGTCGGTCTCCACGATGAACCCTTGCGAACCGTTGGCCAGAAAGAAGTCAACGTTCTCGGTGCCCGGAGTCGTTCCGCCAATTCCGAGCGGGAAGGCAGGCGTAGTCACGATGGTGCCTGTGAAATGCCCGGGATTACTGGCATCTGCCGTAAACGTGCCGGTCAGTGGGCCCGTGATCAGCGTGGCGCTGTTTGTACCCTTGCCC
The DNA here is from genome assembly GCA_052326105.1 of Candidatus Sulfotelmatobacter sp. Taxonomy (GTDB): domain Bacteria; phylum Acidobacteriota; class Terriglobia; order Terriglobales; family Acidobacteriaceae; genus Sulfotelmatobacter. The sequence goes on from JBKQRC010000115.1 coordinate 33,150, forward strand.
TGGAAATCGCCCTCGCCGCTGAAGGTTCCGGGCGTTGTGGTGCTGACGGTGAAATCGCCGGTCAGCCCGCCGTCATAATTACAACAGCCGCCCAGATTCGATTGATTCGAGAGCAGAATCGCATAGCTTCCGGCCAGGGTCGCAGCGGCCGCGTTGGCCTGAGGAATCATCACGCCGATCGCGTTGCCATACGGCGTGGCTGCGGAGGTATTGTTCGCCTCGAAAAGCAAAGCGCCTCCGGCTCCGCTGGGGTTGTTCGGATCGAGCAGGTTGAGATTGGGATCGGTCAGGTAAACGTTATAGATTTGCCCGGAAGGAGTGGTAAAAGTCCCGCGCGGGCTGCCCGAGAAAGAATACGTGGAATTGGCGAGGGAAATGCCCGTCGTCACGATTGTGGGCGCCGGAGTTCCTCCGTCGGCCACATTGAGGTCCATGATCCCGCCGGTGACGTTTCCGTTTCCGTCAGTGGCAAACTGGCCCGCCGCGGCGCTTGAGTCGCCCCCATTGTTATTGTCGCCAAAACCGTAATAGCTGAAGACGAAGCCCCCGGTTAGAGCAGCGTTGGTGTCATTCGCGGCGGTGGCGAGCGAGCCCTGCCCAAACGCGGTGCCGCTGTTACCCGCATTGCCGACATTGGTCATGCTGGTCAGTTGCAGCACCTCCGGCGTCACAATGTAGTAGACGTACTGCGTGCAGCCGGATTGCCCTGTTCCGCCGCAAGGTGGGGGAGTGTCTGGAGCAGCAGTCAGGGTGATAATGCCTCGCCCCATAGCGTCGGGAGCCGTGTACGTGCCGGTGAATGGGAGACCCGCCGCCAGCGATGTTAGCCCACTGTTGTAGCCGGTGCCGCCCCCGTCATTTCCCACATTCTCGTCAAAGATTCCGCCCGTGATGTTGCCCGGAGTGCCTGTGGCCGCGGTGCCATCCGCGGTGAAAATGCCGCCCCAGCTCCCGTTCTGGCCCATGACATGGCTATACCCGGCCAGGGTGAAGGAATAGCCGCCGGAAACCTGCGATCCGGAAAATGTTGGGCCCGCAGTCTGCAGATCCATGCTGCCGACCGCGCCGATGGTAAGACCGTTGAAATTGTCCTCCTCGGAAATGATGAGGTGCGAATTCGATGTGGCCGTGATGCCATGGGTCTGCTGGAGGGTGCCGCAGCAGGTGGAATTATTGAGACTCAACGAAATGTTGCCGTGGCCTGTTGCATCCAGTGTGTAAGTACCAGTGACGGAGGGTGCATTCCAGTAGAATCCGTTGGCGGAGCCGTCGGCCTCGCCGCCTGTTACGTTGCCGTTTCCCTCCAGTGTGACGCTGGCCACCATGCCAAACGATCCATTGCCCGGGTACAGAACAAGCGCGTACTGCTGGCCGACCGTGACCGTCGCGCTCGCGCTTTGCGAACTATCGGCAACCGACGTGGCTGTAATGGTGACTGCGTAGGCGAGATTCGGGGTGATAGGACCGTTCGCCGCAGCTACAGGCGCGGTATAAAGCGTGTCTATCAGATAGCCAGTCGTGGTCGGACTGAACGCCCCGCAGGCGCTGGCGGGCGTGCAAGTCCAAGTTACTCCGGCATTGTTCTTGTCATTGAATACCGTGGCGACCAGACCTGCCTGTTGTCCAGCTACCATGGTCGCCGGAGGAGGCGTGATGAGGCTTACGGAGAGGGCTCCGCCGCCGACGGCGCCAGATCCGCCGGCACCGGGAGGAGTGCCTTCGCCTCCGCAGGCTGTCATTGCGAGAGTAACCGCGACGAGAAAAAGAAGAGGGAGGACAAAGAGTTTACGGTTCATTGTGCACCTCGCTCGGAACTGGCCATGCAAATCCTGCGCGTCATGCCCACAACCAGAAAGCTCAACGTCGGTGGCGTCTGTCGCCAAGTGGCCCGTGGTAAATAGAGATGGTAAAAAGTCGCAGCCTGACTCACGGTTCGGCAGTATGGTGGAAACGGGCCGCAAAAGAAATAGTAGACAATTAACATTAATTGTACTAACGTAACGTTCCGTGACATCGTCGCTGCAATCGATTGCGCCGCCGCCCTCTGGCAGCCGGGTGATCATTCACGAACTGGAAGAGTATCTGCGCAATACCCGGATCCGTCACGTGCACTTCGGGGATGGAACTACCGTCCCGCCGCCGCTCGCCTATGTCACGAATTTTCCCCGGCTTTCGGTGCCGCTGGCCGGCTGTCACACCATGCAAGTGGCATCCTGCGGGCGAACCGAAACCATCAAGCCTGTCCGCGGCCACGCCGTTTTTGTGCCCGATCACGCGTGGAACAAGCCCGACTGGTCGGGGCATGTCGAGGTGGTCACTTTCTTGTTTGGGGTGAAACAAATCGGCATCAGCCTGGTGCGTCACAATGGCGGCTCACAGGTCACGCCCGCCGCGGTGAAGGCCAGCGTTCACAGCGGCTATGACGTGCCCACACACAGCATCCTTGCCACCCTGATGGTCCTGGCCGCGGATCACGCAAAAGGGCCATTGGCGCGCCTTTCGACCGAGGCCCTGCTTTATGCCTGCCTGCGGCTCCTGAAGTCTCCCCAGACCCGGCGCCCCCGCAAAGCGATCCGCACCTTTGAAACCCTTTGTCTGTATGTACAGGAGAACTTTCATAGCCCGATCACGCGGGAGACCGTTGCGCGACACTTTGGCCTGGCCCCGAACCATGTCTCGCGCGTGTTCCGGAAGGAAGGCTTCATGCGGTTCAACGACTACCTGAATCTGGTGCGCGTGAACCGGGCCAAGTTCATGCTGCAGAATTACAGCCTGACCCTCAAAGAGATTGCCGCCAGTTGTTGTTACAGTGATGCGGCATACTTCTGCCGGGTCTTCAAGAAGGTCTGTAGAGTTACACCAACCGAGTACCGCGCCAACAACACCACCCGGGTCTCAGCGTGAAAGCTCGCGATCGGAACCAGCCAAAAGGTTATTCTGGTACAACAAACGTTCCATCTATCCTGTTTCCAGACTAGGACAGATCACACATACTGCGAAGAAGCTGCGTTTTGCAGCATATAGGAAAACTCGCATGGTACGAGGCCCGCGAATCTCGGAAGGCGCTGGCAGTGGCGATAGATAGACGCGTAGAGGATGCAAGCCGGAAACCTGACTTCGATCTCAGGGATATCCGGCATTGCTGACCAGCTGATAAACAAGTTTTGTGGCTGCAGTGCAGGACATTGCTCGGGCAGCGCCGGACTCTAATGATTGAATCACTCCGAAAACTAAGGCAGCACTTGTTGACGGGAGTTTCGTACGCCATTCCGTTTATCGCGTGCGGGGGAATCCTCATCGCCATTGCCATTGCCTTTGCTCCAATGACTGCAGCCGGCCCGGATTTTTCCAACGCGCCGCGTTTGAGATTCATTCACGATATCGGGACGGCTGCGCTCGCCCTGATGCTTCCCGTTCTCGCTGGCTTCATCTCGTACTCCGTCGCCGGCAAGCCTGGCCTTCTTCCCGGGTTTCTTGGCGGCTATCTTTCTGGCCAGGTGCAGGCTGGTTTTCTGGGAGCAATACTGGTCGGCCTGGTGGCGGGATACGTAGTCGAGGCGCTCAAAAAGGTGCCGGTCTCCCGGCATCTTCGCCCGATCATGCCGATTCTTGTAATCCCGATCATTTCCGCGGCAATCGTCGGCGTATTGATGATCAAAGTCCTGGGCGTCCCGATTGCGCTACTCCTGAACCACGCCAACCACGCATTGCAGTCGATGAGCACCGGAAACGACGTGCTGCTGGCGCTGATCCTCGGGGCGATGATCGCCTTCGATATGGGCGGACCGGTGAACAAGACCGCATTTTTTTTTGGCGCCGCGATGATCAGCCAGGGCAATTACCAGATTATGGGAGCGTGTGCTGCAGCCATTTGCACGCCTCCGCTGGGAACGGGATTAGCCACGCTCATTCGCAAGAAGCTCTGGAGTGCGGAAGAACGCGAGGCCGGCCTTGCGGCAATTGCCATGGGACTGGTGGGAATCACGGAGGGCGCAATTCCGTTCGCCGCCGCAGATCCCGTGCGTGTGATTCCCAGCATAGTTGCGGGTTCTGCAGTGGCTGCGGTCATCGCGATGGTGGGCGGGGTCGGAGATCATGCTCCGCACGGCGGTCCGATTGTCTTGCCGGTCGTCGACCACCGGCTGGTCTATGTGGCGGCCATTGTGGTTGGGACACTGGTCACTGCGATTCTGATGATTTTGCTGAAACGAACGAGTCTGGAGGAAGAACTAAGGAGGGAGCCCGAATGAAGATTGTCGCAGTCACCGCTTGTCCAACGGGCATCGCTCACACCTATATGGCCGCGGCTCGCCTGGAGAAAGTCGCAAAGAACTTCGGCCACGAAATCAAAGTTGAGACTCAGGGCGCCATGGGAATCGAAAACAAGCTGACCGAAAACGATATCCGTCAGGCTCATATCGCAATCTTCGCCGTCGATATCGAAGTTGAGGGCAGGGAGCGGTTCAATGGCGTGAAAGTCATTCAGGTGCCCCTGCAGGAAGCGCTGAAGAATCCGGAAGGTATTTTCTCGAAGATCAAAAGCTGAAGATGACGCACAGGAGTGACAGTTCCTTGGAGTTCGTATTTTCGTGTCCGCTGCCCAGCGGCCTGCACGCCCGCCCCGCCAGTCACTTGGCAGAAGCGGCAAATGAGTTCGCTTCCGAATGTACGGTGACGAATTTGCGCAACGGGCTGGAGGCGAATGCAAAAAGTGTCCTCGGTGTCATTGCGGCAGACATCCGCCATGGCGACCGGTGCGCTCTGCGCGTAAGTGGGCCGGATGAGCGCGCCGCACACGCGGCTCTGCGACGGTTCGTGGACGTGGCTCTGCCTCGCTGCGATGTTCCCCTGGCTGGCATCGCTGAGCCGGGCCGCAACACTACGCCACGACTTCTGCAAGCAGCGAAAGCGAACTGCATTTTTGGAACCCCGGTGAGCCGGGGTATTAGCCAAGGCCATGTCGTGCTCCTAAAAAGGATGACGCTACCGGGCAACCTGGGCGAAAAAGCTGGAGTCGATCCCACTCGCGAACTGGAGCGTGTCCAACAAGCTGTCTCTGCCGTTCGCCACCGAATTGGCGAAAAGCTCAAGTACTCGCTTACCTCAACTGGCGCGGCCGTGCTCCAGGCTGATCTGGCGATGGCCGGCGATGTCTTGCTGGTGGAGAAACTCTCCGAACAGGTTTTGCGCGGCAAGTCCGCTGGGCAGGCCGTGGTGGAAACCGGTGAATTCTTCATCGCTCTTTTGGGACATTCCGAGAACGAATACATTCGACAGCGCTCGGCCGACATCGAAGAAATCTGCCTGCAGTTGCTGGAGGAAGTTTGCGGCGCCAGCCCGGCACCCGCGCTCGATTTGCACGAACCTTCCGTGGTCGTGGCCGAGACGCTGGCCCCGCAGCAACTTCTGGAACTCGATCGGCGCTGGTTAAAGGGGATCGTGCTGGAATATTCGGGAACAACATCGCACGCGGCTATTCTCGCGCGCTCGCTGGGCATCCCGACTCTCGCGGGGGTGCGCAATGCCCGCCTTGCGCTAACAGCAGGACGCGAGGTGGTAGTAGATGCCAATCGCGGTTTTGTGGTCTCGCAATCCTCTCCGGCAGTTCGCCGATTCTACGAGCGTGAGCAGAAGACGCTGGAACGCCGAAAGGAATTGTGGTCCCGCCATGCCGGCAAATGGGCGATTACCGCGGACGGAAAGCGTCTGGAAGTCGCAGCCAACGCTTCCTCCGGGGACGAATTGGCCCTGGCTTTCGAAAACGGTGCGGACGGCATTGGGTTGTTTCGCACGGAAATGATTTTCCTGACCCGCGAACAGCCGCCATCGGAAGAAGAGCAGTTCGCGATTTACTCCGAGGCAGCTCGCACAGCCAGTGGCCGCCCCGTGATCATCCGTACCTTCGATATCGGAGGCGACAAGCAGGTTCCTTACCTGAATCTTCCGCGGGAAGACAATCCATTTCTCGGCTATCGCGGCGCGCGCATCTATGCCGAACATCACGAACTGTTGCAGTCTCAATTGCGCGCCATCCTTCGCGCGTCGGCTGCAGGCTGCGTGCAAATCATGGCGCCCATGATTTCGTCGCTCGAGGAATTCCTGCAATTCAAGGCAGCGGTCGGACTGGCGAAGCAACACCTCGCTCAAAAGGGCATCCCATTTCAGCACGACGTCAAAATCGGCATCATGGTCGAAGTTCCCTCGGTTGCGTTTATTCTCGACCAGCTGAGTGCGGAGGTGGATTTTTTCAGCATCGGCACAAACGATCTTAGCCAATACTTCTTCGCCGCAGATCGAGGCAGCCCCGCGATCGCTTCACTCTACTCCGTACGCCATCCCGGTTTCCTGAGGTTCCTGGAGCAACTGGTGGAACAGATCCATCGCGCGCAGAAGTGGGTTGGGATGTGCGGAGAAATGGCGGCAGATGTTGGCAATCTTCCGCTTCTGCTTGGTCTGGGACTGGACGAGATCAGCGTGCCGGCTGCGGAAGTCCATGACTTAAAGCGGGCTGTCGCGAAGTTGCACGCCTCGGAGGGCATCAATCTCCTTGATCGCGCCATCGCCCGCGGAACCGCCGCCGAAGTGGATGATCTTCTGGCTGCGCGTCCCCTCCATCAGCCGGAATCGCTGCTTAGTGACGAACTAGTCCTGCTGGGAAGCACGAGCCAGACCAAGGAGGAAGTAATCCAGGAAATGGTGGACGCCTTTTATGTCGCCAGCCGGACGGACAGTCGGGATCTCGTTGAAGAAGCGGTGTGGGCGCGCGAAGCCGAGTATTCCACGGGCCTGGGCCATGGCTTTGCCATTCCACACTGCAAGACCGACGCGGTCAGCGCCAATTCGATCTGCGTTTTAAGGCTCAATGAGCCAATCAACTGGGACTCGATTCACGGAGAGCCAGTGCGCATGGTCGTCCTTCTCGCGCTGCGTAAGTCGGAGGTCGCCAGCACTCATATGCAGGTTTTTTCTTCCTTGGCACGAAAGTTGGATGAGGAGGACTTCCGTCAGCATCTGCTTAAGGGCGAAACCCCCGAGCAAGTGACGACGTACCTGGCTGAGAAGCTCGGATTGCCGTCGCTGTTGCCTTCAGAATCTGGAAGCGGAACCACCTGAGCGAGCAGGACCGGTGGGCCTGACGAATTCTTAAGGAGCTAGCGCTCGATGCCAAGGCGCTCCGCCACCTTCGTAAGCGTCGCGACTAGCCTCTCGACGTGCGCTTCGGTATGTGCGGAAGTGCAGGAGATGCGGAGCAAATTCTCCGGCGCAGCCGGCTTCAGCACCGGGTTGATGTAGATGTTTTCGGCCAGAAGCGCCTTGAACAGCCGGCACAGATCCCCTTCCTCCTGGATCACTACCGGCACGATTGCCGTCTCCCCATCCAGCACCGAAAAGCCGCCCGCGCGCAGCTGTGCGCGCAGCGTGCGGGCCACCTGCAGCAACCGCAGGCGCCGCTCGGGCTCCTTGTGGATGATCTCCAGCGCTGCCCCGGCCGCCGCCACCGACGCCGCCGGAAGGCTCGCCGAAAACACGAACGGCCGCGCGGTGTGCTTCAGATAATCCACCACCTCGCGCGGGCCGGCGATAAAACCGCCCACCGACGCCAGAGCCTTGCTGAACGTGCCCATCACGATGTCCACTTCGTCCAGCACCCCCAGGTGTTCCGCCGCGCCCGCTCCGGTCGGCCCCAACACTCCCAGCCCGTGTGCTTCGTCCACATAGATGCGCGCCGATTTGGATTTTGAAAGTATCACCAGCCCGCGCAACTCGGCCAGATCCCCTTCCATGCTGAACACGCCTTCGGAGACCACCAGGATCTTCTCTTCGGAAGCACAGTTGTTCAGGCACCGCGCGAAATGATCCAGATCGTTGTGCCGAAAGCGCGTTACCCGCGCTACCGACCGCAACGCTCCTTCCACCAAGCTGGCGTGCAGGTGGTGATCGCAGATCATCACGTCGCCCTTTTCGGTTAGCGCCGAAAGCGCCGCGTAGTTGGCCTGAAACCCGGTGCCGAAGATCATCGCGGCTTCCTTGCGCACGAAGGCGGCCAGCTCCGCCTCCAGCTTCACGTGCAGATCCAGGGTCCCGTTCAGCAGGCGCGAGCCGCTGCAACCGCTGCCGTACTTCCGGATCGCCTGCGCGGCGGCTTCTTTGACCAGCGGGTGCGTAATCAGGTCCAGGTAATCGTTGGACCCGAACATCAGCACCCTCGACGAGCCCAGCCGCACCTCTCCCGGCTGGCAGCCCTCCCGGTCTCCGAAGGTCTCGAAGTACGTGTACAGACCGGCCTTCTGGAGCTCGCCTGGGCGGGTGAACGCGCGGCATTTTTCGAAAATGTCGTTGGTTCCAGCGCCCTTCTTTTCCACGGTGGCCGTCGGGTTTGTGTTCAGTGCCATTCGTAGATTCGATAGGTCTTGTAGTGTCTTGCGCCCATCATCTCCAGGGAGCGTGTCATCAAAACATTATCCTCCAGGATCCACGACATTTCGCAGTCGCCGCTGTATCCCAACTTCCTGGCCGTCCGCACCAGCGTGGCATAGAAGGCAGCCGCTACACCGGAGGCTCTATGCTCCTCCACCACCCCAAGAGCAATAACACGCAGACTTTTAATCGACCGTTGATAATACAGAATTTTGAGCAAGCCCGTCGGGAAGAGGCGGCCGCCCGCCGGCTTGAGCGCGAAATTGACATCGGGCAAGGCCAGTGCGAACCCAATCGGCTTCCCGTCCACTTCCCCCACCAGCACCAGCTCAGGCTTGAGAATCTGCTTCATCTCTTTGCCCATCAGGAAGAACTCTTCGCGAGTCATGGGTACAAATCCCCAGTTGCGCTTCCACGCCGAGTTGTACACCCCCCAGATCCGCCCCAATTCGCCGTCGAAATCCTTCATGTTGATGTGCCGGACCGTGACCCCACTCTTGGCCAGCTTGCGGTCCGCCACCCGCGCGATCTTCTCCAGCTCGACTGCCGCCGCAGTGTTGACGTAAGCGCTGAGATCCTTTGCCTTGCGCAGCCCTGTCTTTTCCATCAACGCCGGGTAATAGCGCGGGTTGTAGGTCATCATGACCATCGGATTGGAATCGAAGCCGTCGACCAACATGCCGCATTCGTAGTTGGTGGAGGGGTTCACCGGCCCCCGGAGCAGCACTGCGCCGCGGCTGAATACCCACTTTCGCGCGGCGCCGAGCAGAGCCGCCGCCACTTCTGGGGCGTTCGTCGATTCGAAGAATCCGAAAAAACCGGCGTTCTCCTCGTGAAACTTGTTGTGATTGCGGTCTAGGATAGCGGCGATCCGGCCCACCACGCGGCCGTCGCGCCGCGCCAGGAAAAACTCGGCCTCCGCGTTGGCATAGAACGGATGCTTGGCCCGGTTCAGCAGTTCCTTGACCGCGATCCGCAAGGGAGGCACCCAAAAAGGGTCGCCGCGGTACAGCGAATAGGGAAATTCGATGAACTCTCTTAATCCCTGCTTGCTCTCTGCCGGTACGACCTCAAGCGGCAATCGAATCCTCCCTTCCTGACAGCTTCCGGTACATCATGGGCCCCGCCGCAATCAAGGCTGCGGCAAGCAGCGCGCCCGCCACCAAGTCAACCGTGTAGTGGTATCGAAGGTAAACTGTAGCAAAAATCATGCATAGCGTGTACGCCAAATACACCCGGGAGAGCCGCTTCGAGATTTGCCGGGTGCTCCACCAAGCGATGATCGTGAGCTCGCCGTGGCCGCTCGGAAAGCAATCGTAATGGGCTGATTCGAGGCGATCAAGCGTCGCCCGCATTACCTGCACCACCCATCCTCCTTGTAAAGACGAATGCTGTAAGTGATCGAGCAGGAAGCGGGGCCCGCGCGCAGGCACAAGGATGTACCCGATATAACACGCCAGAAAGCCCAGCGAGATCAGGAAAGTGCAATACCGAAAGTCCGCGAAGCGCCGTTTCCGCCACAACAGCCAGGGGACCAACACCACCGCGGGAACAAACAGAGTATAGACAAGTTGCAGAAAGTCCGTGAGCGCCGGCGTTTGGACGCGCTCCAGCCAGACGGTTGGATTCGCATGCCAAATCGAAAAGTCGAGATCCGCGAGCCATCGGTCAGTGGTCGCGCCTCGGACCGCTGGAATCAGAATCGCCATTTCCTTATAGCAAGAAGCCACCAGAGGAAGCGGATACCAGTGGCGGAAGTACCAGACCGCGCGACCGCTGCGCGTCGGGGCCAACACGATGGCGATGGCAGCCCCAACGTGCAAGGCCAGCAATTCCGGGGCTTCGGGAAGCCGATTCCAGTACACCGCGACCAACGCACCTGTGCCAGCAAGGTAAGCCAGGATCAGTTTGTCAGCGGCCCAAAAGCGCCCGTCCAAGTTCAATACTTCAGCCAACCCGCCTCCTTGTACCAAGCAAGCGTTTGGGCAAGTCCAAGCTCCAGAGGTGTCTGCGCTTCGAAGCCGAGCTCTTGCGCCGCGCGACGCGTGTCGCAGGTCCAGTGGCGGCATTGCGCTTCCTTCACCTTCTCGCGCGAGATGATCACCGGCTTCCCGGTAAGTCGCGAGCAAACTTCCGCGAAGCCGCCTGCGGCGTACGCAAGCGGCGAAGGAATCCGTAGGACTCGCGTTCGTCTCCGCATGACGCGCGCCGCCGC
>JBKQRC010000116.1:0-11588 GCA_052326105.1 Candidatus Sulfotelmatobacter sp.
TCCGGGCGCGCCTGCTCGATTTCGCGCTTCTGGAACACCCACAGATCCACCAGTCGCAAGCGGTCTTGTTCGCCGCGCTCCAACTCGTCAATGTGGGTGCGAATCTTCTTCCAGGCTGCAAAAGCCGTCTCTACCGGCTCCAGGTGGCTCTCGGCAAACGTGTCCAGAAGCGCCAGCCGCTCCGATCCGTCAAAGGAAAGAATGGATTCATTCTGGGCGTGAATGGTCGCCAGATGGGGCGCCAGGTGCCGCAGGACCGCCACGGTCGCAGGCTGATTATTCACGAATACGCGGCCCTTACTTCCAGCGGCGATCTCGCGCCGCAGAATCAGCGAGCCGTCGTCGGACTCATCCAGCCCGTTGGCTTCGAGGATCTTGGCGAGCGATTTCTCCGTCGGCCCCTCTGCCTCGAACACTGCCGAGACCACGGCTCGTTCCGCTCCCGTGCGGATTACTTCGCTCGACGCTTTCTCGCCCAGCAGCAGCGCCAGTGCGTCCACCAGAATGGATTTCCCCGCTCCGGTCTCTCCCGTCAGCAAGCTCAATCCCGGCGCGAACTCCACCGCCAGGTTGTCCACCACCGCATAGTTTTCCAGTCGCAATTCAACCAGCACAGGCCATCCTGGAAACACGGAGTTTTGCGCAGCATAGCACGAAAGGCAGTTGCCGGTTGCCAGTGGTCAGTCGCCGGCGTTCGACAACCGCGTTACCAATGGGCTACCTTCCAGCCACGCTCCCCAGCGCTTCGGCATACAATAGTCAATTCACCCTCTGAAACGAATCTACAGTGGGCCTCATCTAAACCGACTTATGGCGATTGCCGGACCGTACGCGGTCGAAACTGATGTGCGTTCCATCCCAGCGACCATGCTGGCGGCCGTCTACCGTGGCGTGAATGACGTCCGGCTGGAGACCGTTCCCGTCCCCACCATCGGCCCCGGAGAGATGCTGGTCCGCGTGCACTCCTGCGGCGTGTGCGGCACCGACCTCAAGAAAATATCCACAGGATCGCACTCCGCCCCCCGCATCTTCGGCCACGAAACCTCAGGGGTCGTCGCGGCCGTAGGGGAAGGCGTGAGCCAGTACCGCCCCGGCGACCGGGTCGTGGTCTTTCACCACATTCCCTGCCGGCAGTGCTTCTACTGCCAAAACAAGACCTTCGCCCAATGCGCCACCTACAAGAAAGTCGGCTGCACCTCGGGATTCGAGCCTTCCGGCGGCGGATTCGCCGAGTACGTGCGGGTCATGGACTGGATCGTCGAGCATGGTACGGTGCGGATTCCTGACGGCGTCAGCTTCGAGCAGGCCTGTTTCGTCGAGCCGGTGAACACCTGCATGAAAGGAATCGAGGCCCTGCGCCTGCGCCGGGGCGAAACCGTTCTGACCATTGGACAAGGTCCCATCGGCATCATCCTGAGCGTTTTGGCAAGGCGGGCAGGGGCCACCCTAATTACTTCCGATTTGTATGCCGAGAGGCTTAGAATAGCGTCAAGTTTCAAATTAGGGCATACAATCGAAGCTTCGCGGGAAAATGTGCTTGAACGCGTCCGCGAACTGACTGAGGGGCGTGGCGCCGACGCGGTGATTCTTGCCGTCGGCGGTAACTCTTTGATTCGTACCGCGATGGAGGCTTCGCGCCCTGGTGGGAGGGTATTGCTGTTTGCGCAAACGCAGCACGGAGAGGCCGTGATCGATCCGGCGGCTATCTGTGTGGATGAGAAGGCCCTGGTGGGTTCGTACAGTGCCTCCGTGGATTTGCAGGAGGAGTCGGTTCGTTTTGTGATGAATCGGGAGATGGATCTGGAACACCTCGTCAGCCATCGCTTTCCGCTCTCCGACAGCAAGAACGCGCTGGACTTGGCGGCTCACCCTCAACCCTCGTCCATGAAGATCTTGATCCAGCCCGGTAGTGCCTGGGCGCAGTACCTGGAAGGAAACTCGCAGTGAACGGAAAAATGACCGCCGCCGTCCTGTACGGCAAAGAAGACCTGAAAATCGAAAAGGTTCCGATTCCTCGCGTAGGTGAGGGCGAAGTTCTGGTCAAGGTGCAGGTGGCGCTTACCTGTGGCACCGACCTCAAGGTATACCAGCGCGGTTACCACGCCCGCATGATCGTCCCTCCAGCCCTGTTTGGCCACGAACTGGCCGGGGTGATCGAGGAGGTCGGCTCCAGCGTGAACGGGTTCAAGAAGGGCATGCGGGTGGTGGCGTTGAACTCCGCGCCCTGCCAGATGTGCTTTTACTGTTCCAAGCATCAGGAGAATCTCTGCGAAGATCTGCTTTTCAACAACGGGGCCTACGCCGAGTACATCCGCGTACCGCGGCGCATCGTGGAAGCGAACATGCTGGTCATTCCCACCAACGTCAGCTTCGAAGACGCGGCCATGACCGAACCGCTGGCCTGTGTGCTGCGCGGGCTGCATGAAACCGGGGTAGAGATCGGCGACACGGTCGCGATTCTGGGGGGCGGTCCGATCGGCCTGATGTTCGTCCAGGTTGCCCGCGCCATCGGCTGCAACGTCATTTCCGTGGTCAAACGCGACGAACAGGTGGAAGCTGCCAAGCAAATGGGAGCGCACGAAATCGTGCAAACCTCAAGAGCTCCGAATGTAGTGGAGACCGTGCGCGCGCTTTCCCCGCAAAAGCGCGGCTGCGACGTGGTGATTGAAGCCGTCGGCAAACCCGAGGCATGGGAGTGGGCGGTCGAGATGGTCCGCAAGGGCGGCACCGTCAACTTCTTCGGTGGCTGCGCCAGCGGGACGAAAGTGCAACTCGATACCAATCGCCTGCACTATTCCGAAATCACGCTCAAGGCCACCTTCCATCACACGCCGGAAACCGTGCGCCGGGCCTTCGGGCTGATCGCCGCCAAGAAGATTCGCCCTACCGACTACATTACCGGGGAGGCGCCGCTGTCGCGTCTGCAGCAGGTTCTGCGCCACATGCTGAACCGCGGTGGCGACATCAAAACCGCGATCATCCCGGGACACTGAGAAGAATTGTCGATTGACGATTGTTGATTGCTGATTGAAAAGCCTTAATCAAAATCAACAATCAACAATTGCCTGATCAACGTGACTCAGACCGTTACTCAGAATCCGCCGGTTACACCGCGGACGCCTTCTGGCACATCGCCCGGCTGGAGCCGTCTTCCGGTCGGCTATGCCATTCCCTCGACTCCGCCCACGCTGGCTGAAGCGCGGGAATACTGTGCCCGCCTGGCCCGCACGCACTATGAGAACTTCTCGGTAGCAACCTGGTTTCTGCCGCGCCGTCTGCGCCAGCATTTCTACAACGTCTACGCCTATTGCCGCATCTCGGATGACCTGGGAGATGAAGTTGGCGACGACGCCGCCTCGCTCGAACTGCTCGACCAATGGCAAGCCGAACTCGACGCCTGTTACGAAGGCACGCCGCGCCATCCGGTATTTGTAGCGCTGCAGCAGACGGTGCGCGAGTTTGATATTCCCAGGCATGAATTCTCTGATCTGCTGATTGCCTTCCGCCAGGATCAGACGGTTACGCGCTTCGAAACTTTTGCCGACGTGCTCGCCTATTGCCGCTTCTCTGCGAATCCGGTCGGCCACCTCGTGCTCTACCTTTGCGGATACCGCGACCCTGAGCGCCAGCAGCTTTCCGATTTCACCTGCACCGCGCTGCAACTGGCGAACTTCTGGCAGGATGTCAGCGTGGACTACGGCAAAGGCCGCATCTATCTGCCGCTCGAGGACTTGCGCCGTTTCGGCGTCAGCGAAGAAGACATCGCCGAGAACCGGAACACTTCGTCTTTCTGTTCCCTGATGAGGTTCGAAGTCGAGCGCGCGCATGATTGGTTTCGCCAGGGACTGCCGTTGATCGACAAAGTCGATCGCGAGCTCGCCATTGACCTGGAACTTTTCAGCCGCGGTGGTCAGGAAATCCTGCGCGCGATCGAAGGGCAGGGTTACGCCGTTCTGGGCAATCGTCCGGCGATCTCCAAGCCGCGCAAGCTGGTTCTGGTGGCGCGCGCTGCCATCAGGAAAGTGCTGGGAGGGGCGAAATGAGCGCTGGGACTCAGTCCGCGGCGGTTCCCTGGACACCTGTGCCGCAGCAACTCGTCATGGCGTATTCGGTCTGTCGCGGTATCACGCGCACCGCGGCCAAGAATTTTTACTACGCGTTTCTCGTCCTGTCGCGCCGCAAACGCGAAGCTTTATGTGCTGTCTATGCCTTCATGCGGCGCTGCGATGACATCGCCGACGATGCCACGATGGGCCTGCCCGAACGCCGCCAGAAACTCGACTTGTGGCTCGACGCGCTTCACCGCGCCCAGCAGGGCCAGCCCACCGACGACGCCATCCTGCTCGCCCTGACCGACACCCAGCGCCGGTATGCGATTCCTGCCGGCTTGCTCGACGAACTCGCGCTCGGCACCGCCATGGACGTGGCGGATGCCGCTGACGCGTGGGATGCCGCAGCCGCCGCGCCGCCCAGCACCCCCGGCCTTACCGTGCAGTACAAGACTTTCGAGGACCTCTGCGTCTACTGCCATCGCGTGGCCTCGGTTGTGGGACTGGTTTGCATCCATGTGTTCGGATATCGCGATCCCGAAGCCGAGCCGCTGGCCGAGCGTTGTGGCCTCGCGTTTCAACTCACCAACATCCTTCGCGACGTGAAGGAAGACGCGAACATGGGCCGCGTTTATCTGCCGCAGGACGATCTCGAAAAATTTGGCGTGTCCGCCTCGGAGTTGCTCACGGCGCCCGATCCCGCGCGCTTCCGCCCGCTGTTTGCCTTCGAAGCCGCCCGGGCCCGCGAGCTCTACGCCGCGGGCGATGCGCTGATCCCCTACGTCTCGGAAGACAGCCAGCCTGCGTTGTGGGTTCTCGTGAACATCTACCGCCGGCTGCTCGACAAGATTGCCGAAAAACAATTCGACGTCTTTACCGCGAAGGTTGCCCTGAGCCGATGGGAAAAGTTGCGCATCCTGGGGAAGGGCTTCTTCATGCGGCTGATGTGATGATTGAGCCATTGAGTCATCGAGCCATTTAGTCATTGATTCCTTGAAATCACTTGACCCATGGACCGCACGTAACTTTGCGATCCTTCCAATCACCCAATCGCTCAATGGCTAAATGACTCAATGATTCACTGAGCTAACTTTTGCCCTCGTCTTCATCCCAACCCACCGTTGCCGTCGCGGGAGGCGGACTCGCCGGACTGGCCGCCGCCTGTGCTTTGGCCGACGCGGGCTTCCGGGTCACGCTGTTTGAGAAGCGGCCGTTTCTAGGCGGACGGGCGTCGTCTTACGAGCATCCCGGAACCGGCGAAGTGGTGGACAACTGCCAGCATGTGCTCCTGGGCTGCTGCACGAATCTGATCGAGTTCTATCGCCGCACCGGCGTGGAAGACAAAATTCGCTGGTACGACAAACTGGTATTTCTCGAGCCCGGCGGACGCGCATCTTTCATCGAGCCGTCCTTTCTGCCCGCGCCCATGCACACCGCGCCCGCCTTTCTGCGCGCCGCTTGCCTGGGATGGCGCGACAAGCTTGCCATTGCGCGCGCCATGATGATTCTCGCCGGAGTCGTTTCGGATGGAGGAGCCGAACCGTTCCTGGCTCGCTCCGAGGGCAAACTCGTGCCTCGCGATACGGGCGAGACCTTCCAGGCCTGGCTGCGGCGTCAGCACCAGACCGAGCGGGCGATCGAGCGTTTCTGGAAGACCATACTGGTCAGCGCTCTCAACGAAGACCTCGACCGTGTTTCCCTGCCCTATGCGGCGCAGGTGGTGCGGGAGTCGTTTTTGAAATCGGCCGCCGGAGGCCGCATGGGCGTTCCTACCGTTCCGCTGACCGAGCTCTACAATGCCGCCGGAGACTATGTGCGGGCGCGCGGCGGCGAGCTGCATTTCCGGCGTCCGGTGGAGGGATTCGCGGCTTCATCTTCAGAGGTGCACGTGCGGTTGGGTGATCAGGAAGAGGCGTTTGACTTTCTCGTTATAGCGTTGCCTTTCGACATGCTCGACCGGGTCCTGCCAGAGTCGCCGGAGAGTACGCCGCTGCGCGAGGAGCTTGCGCACTTCGAGAGCTCGCCCATCACGGGCATTCATTTGTGGTTCGATCGCCAGATATCCGATCTCGACCACGCCGTGCTGCTCGACCGCACCATTCAGTGGATGTTCCACAAATCGCGGCTGCAGCCGGTGCGCACACAAATCGGGAGGACCGCAGCAAGCGGACCGCTGCTCGGTAACGACCGGGAAGGGCACGACTCCAGCTCTCAGCTTGCCCTGAGCGAGCGAAGTGAGCCGAAGGGTGCCGAACAGACGCCCAACGGGAAGAGGGCTTCAGCCCCTGACGGCGGCAGCTACATCGAACTGGTGGTGAGTTCATCGAAGACGCTGGTGGACAAATCACGCTCTGAGATCGTGGACCTCGCCCTCAGCGAGTTGCGCGAGTTTTTCCCCGCAGCGCGCGCAGCGAATCTGGTGAAGTCCACCGTGATCAAAGAAGTCAACGCAACCTATTCGCCGCGCCCGGGGATGGACGCGCACCGTCCCACGGCGGCAACGGAGTGGCCCCGCGTCTTTCTGGCTGGAGATTGGACTGCTACCGGCTGGCCCGCCACGATGGAAGGCGCGGTCCGCAGCGGATATCTGGCAGCCGAAGCGTTGGCCCGCGCCGCCGGGCGAAAGGACGCGCGGTTTCTATCCCCTGATTTACCCGCGACCGGACTCATGCGGATGTTCGAGTGAAAGACAAGAACCGGCCTAGCCTTTGAAAGAGGCTTTCATTCCACACAGGCAGCGCAGAAAAAAGAATGCGCCGGAGACTTCCCGGCGCATGGTGCAGCGAGTGCTATGGTCCTTCAGCGGAAAACCCTCAGTAACCCATGGAGCCCTTTTGCGGCGCAAGGTCCTTCGAGGTCATGTCGAAGGTGAGCATGAACCCGTTGGTGCCCTTGAACTCAAAGGCATCTGCTCCCTCTTTGTAGGTCTCCAGTTCGTTGGGCATCATGACGAAGCCGTCGTTTCGCGGCGTGCCCCAGTATCTGACGTTCTTCAGCACGGCGGGCTCGTCGGTCATGCCCTGAAAACGCTTCAGCTTGATCTCAGCGGTCTTGCCGCCGTTCAGCGTGGCGTGGGCCTGGTCCTTGTCAAAGGTCCAGGTGTCAATGTCACCCTCGGCGGTCTGGAAAGATTTCCACTTCACCGGAAAAACGTGGCCCAGGATGTCTCCCAGAGCCTGCCGTTGATCTGCCGTCGTGGCCTTGTCAAACGTGGCCAATACCCGTTCCATCTGGCCCTGCGAGAAGTCGCCGCCCAGATCGCCGGTGAGCCAGAACTTGGCGCCGGTGAGGTCGGTGCTGCCGTAATGCCCTTTGTTCACCTTGTAAGCGTTGTTGAACTTGCAGAAGTGTTCGGTTTTGCCATTCTCGTGGTGAGCGGCGGGATGAGCGTTGAAATAGCACATGCAGAAGTGTGGACAACTGCATGCCTCAATTGCGGTTGCGTTAATCGCCCAGTCAGCTGCCGGCGGAGAAGAATGACCTACGCTGACACAGAGCAGGGCGATGACTACAAGCGATGCCATTCTGTGCATAGGAACGCCCCCAGATGCGCGACAGTATGCCCCAGAGAAAGGCGTTGTGCAAGTGATTTTAGGGCGGCAGGAATGTCCCGGTTTGGTAGCTGCGGCTGAATGCGCGGTCGAGCTTCGCTCGACCCGACAGCCGGGAGCCTGCCCTGAGCTTGTCGAAGGGGCGGCTGTCCCCACAATTCTTACCCGGCCAGCAGGGCGACGCCGGCAGCGACGAGCAGAGCGGCGATCCAGCGGCGGCGATCCACCTTTTCATGAAGGAACATCTTGGCGGCGAAGGCGGTGCCGATAAACGTCAGGGATGAGGCAGCGGGCGAGACCAGGCTGACGTCTCCCCAGGAGAGCGCAAACAGCAGGCTGAAAAAAGCCACGGCCATAGCAAATATGCCGACGATGAAGTTTCGATTGGCGAGCACGCGGCCCACAATCGTCCAGACGCCCACCTGGCGCCAGAGGTGATGCAGATCGCCGACCTGCTTCATGGCGCGCGACAGCAGGACGTCGCCCACGACTGAGGTCATGGTGACGAGCAGGATGGCAGTCCAGGTGTAGACGTGTTTCATGATTGGGCTCGGCTATTCATCTGCTGACCTGTCGGCGCCTGAAGGCGCGGAGTTTGCAGTCGGGTATGGCACGCCTGAAGGCGTGCCCTGATACGAATCGCAAGAACCGGCGATTCCTGTAACTCTGGTGCCTTCGGGCTCCGGGGTGCTGCTCTTTTGCCGATGCTTGTGCGAAGTGAGCGCCGGGCCTCCGGCGACTAAACTGACCCCGCCCGATATCAGCACGATGCCCAGCCAGCGCAGCAGGCTGACATGCTCGTGCAGCGCGAATCTGGCGATCAGGGCCAGCAGGACGTAGCCCAGCGACGTGGCGGGCAACACGTACGTAAGGTCGGCCCAGGAGAGCGCGTTTACGTATGAGGCGAAGAAAGCGAGCAGCAAAACGATACCGACCGCGATCCAGGGATTGAAGACAGCGACGATCACGCTCCCCAGATGCTGGAGCGAGATGTTGCCGGTCTGCTTCATCCCGTAGGAGAGCATGGAGTCGCCGGCCGCGGAAAACACGGTTACTCCCGCCAGGACAAGATACTTACGAAAGGTCACTTAGGCTCAGGTTTCAAGGTTTCAGAGTTTCAAAGTTTCAAAGACGCCAATGAATTCAAGGGCATAACACCTTGAAACCTTGAAACGTGAAACTTTGAAACTTGCATTACTACGCTTTTACGGGCTCCGCTGCGGCGGCAGCTTCATGGTGCTGCTTGACCAGTTTGTTGCGGGCCGAGCGCAACTTCAGGAACATCCTGGCCTCTTTGTACAGGCGCTTGCGTTCACCGCCGTCGAACGCCGCCCTCCTCAGGATGCGAAAAACAGCTTTGGGGCGGAAATAATATTCGTCGTAGAAACGGTGGACGGACGCGAGGATGTCGTCCGCGGGAAGCCCGGGGTACTGCAGGTGCACCAACTGGTGGCCGCCTTCGTCCACCATTTTGCTGCCGGCAACCATGAATCCGTTCTTCGTGACATGGTCATAAAGTTCGGTGCCGGGATAGGCATGGGCCACCGAGACCTGGATGGTCTCCACATCAAGTTCCTTGGCAAACGCGATGGTGTTGTTGATGGTTTCGTGGGTTTCGCCGGGCAGGCCGAGGATGAAATCGCCGTGCACGATGAGACCGAGCTTGTGGCAGTCCTTGGTGAACTGGCGGGCGCGCTCGACCGTCGCGCCTTTCTTGATGTTCTTGAGAATCTGCGGGTCTCCGGATTCGTAGCCCACGATGAGCAAGCGGCATCCGGCTTCCTTCATCGCCTTGAGCGTTTCAAAATCAGTGGTGACGCGCGAGGTGCAGGACCAGGTCAGGCCGAGTGGCTTCAGCTTGGCGCAAAGCTCGATGGTACGGGCTTTCTGGATGTTGAAAGTGTCGTCGTCGAAGAAGAATTCCTTCACGTCCGGCCACAACTGTTTCGCCCGCGCCATTTCGCGAGCTACATCATCGGTGGAGCGTTTGCGCCACGGATGTCCGCTCAGAGTTTGCGGCCACAGGCAGAAGGTGCATTGCGCGGGACAGCCTCGCGTGGTGTAAAGGGCTACAAACGGATACAGCAGGAAGGGCACGTTGTAGCGGGTCACGTCGAGGTCGCGTTTGTAGATTTCGGTGACGTGGGGAAGAGCATCAAGATCCTGAACCTGGGGCGCGTCGGGATTGTGCACGACCTGGCCGTCTTTCAGGAATGAAACACCCGGAATCTCCTCCAGCGGCTTCCCTTTGGCGTAGTCCACCACGGCGTAATCAAATTCCTTGCGGCAGATGAAATCAATGGCGGGACAATCGCGCAGCGACTTCTCCGGCAGCACCGTCACGTGTGGGCCCACGAAGGCAATCTTGACCCTGGGATTTGCGTCTTTCATGGCGCGAGCCAGGCGGATGTCGCCCGGGAAGCCCGGGGTTGAGGTGAACAGGACGACGAACTCGTAGTCCTTGGCGATCTGGATGGTCTGTTCACCAGTAACGTGATGCGGCGGCGCGTCCAGCAGACGCGAACCTTCCAGCATCCCCGCAGGATAAGCCAGCCATACCGGATACCAGTAACTCTCAATTTCGCGGGTGGCAGGCCAACGGGAACCAGCGCCTCCGTCGAAATTTTCAAACGAAGGCGGATTCAGAAACAGTGTTTTTAGGGGCATATTGAGTAGTGTTTATTTTAGCATCCGGGATGGATTCGCGACTTGCTTCCGCGGGTTCCGGGCGTAATCTGGCCGAAGGTTCGTATCTGGGCAGGCCTTCGGGCAGACCGTGAAGGCAATATCTATGGTGCGGGCCGTCCGCCACCCACGGCGTTGGTCGTACCCGCGAAGGCAAAGCCCGGACGACCCGTCCCTACGGTCAGTCTGTTGCACGCTTATTGGGCTGCGCCGGCGGAGGGTAGACGGAACGAGATGCCGCGATCGTCGTTGGCCTTGACCGTGGCGGTGAGGTTGAGATCAGCCAGGGGAATTTTCTCTGTGTGCTGAGGAGCGAAGCTCCACAGCGTCGGGCCCACGATGGCGTAGTTCTGAATTTCACGCTGGCGCCCGTCGCGGAAGACCAGAACGGTAGCCGGCATAATCGGGGAACCCTGCGGCTCTTGACTGCTCCCGGCGCTGGGGGTTGGGGCCGAGCGCGCGTAGATATCCTGATCGCCGTCCGCTTCCTCCTGGCGCAGCACGCGCTGCTCATCGAGGCTTTGCTGGTTCATGTCATTCGCGTTGGCCAGATCCTGCTCGTAGCCCTGGTCGTAGGAGGAATCGTCGTCCCACCACGAGGGATCATAGTAGCCCCACCAGGGATAGCCATAGCCCAAGCATCCGTAGCCGTAGCAATTGTTGCCATATCCGTAGCCGCGAAGGCGTGGTCCACGGAAGCGCGACCCGCCGAAGCGTGACCTGCGGAAGCTGTCGTGCAGGAAGGGGCCACGCGAGAAGCCCGCATGGGTCGAAGGGGTGCGCGCGTAGCCGCGAGAAAAGCCAGAGCCGGTGTGGATTCCGCCGGAGACATGTCCGCTGCTGACATGGCCACCGCCGGAGCCGACATGTCCGCCGCCACCGAAACCACCAGCGTGGCCACCACCAAAACCAGCGTGACCTCCGCCGCCACCACCGCCGTGACCTCCGCCATGCTGTGCCCACAAGGGCACGGCCAGAGAGAGAGCGAACGCCGTGATGGCTAGCAGGCGACGCATAGGTCCACATTCAGATTATAAGCCTGACGGGCAAGAAAGGTTGCCTGCGTCTGACGTTCGGGTAGTCGTAAAGTCTGGGAAGAACGGTTCGTATCAGGGCATCGCGTCAGCGATGCCGCCCACGGCGAGGAATATAGCCGCTAGCTTTGCCGGCGCACCGCAGCGGCTTAACAGGCCGCTGAAAAAGTCGGGTGCACCACGAAAGGTGCAGCGTTTCCACAGGCGAGTCTGCTATGTAGGTAGCATGCGAGGCCAAGACGATCAGCAAACCGAGGTGTTCAGCTATA
>JBKQRC010000117.1:0-22636 GCA_052326105.1 Candidatus Sulfotelmatobacter sp.
AAGATGCACGTTGCGGAGGAACCTCTGGATGCGTGGAGACGGGTGCTTTCGGGACCGAGGCATACATTCTTACCGGCTACTTCAACCTGCCCAAGGTGCTCGAGATTGCGCTGAACAACGGCGTGGATCCGCTCACCCGGAAAAGAATCGGAATTGAAACCGGGAATGCTCGCGATTTCTCGTCTTACGCAGAACTGTTTGATGCGTTTCGCAAGCAGTTGCGCTACTTCATAGATGTCAAGGTGCGCGGCAACAACATCATTGAACGAATGTATGCCGACTACATGCCCGCACCATTCCTCTCCATTCTTGTCGACGACTGTATTGCGAAAGGGAAGGACTACAACGACGGCGGTCCGCGCTACAACACCACATACATCATGGGAGTGGCGCCGGCCACTTGTACTGACAGCCTGGCGGCGATCAAGTATCACGTGTTTGATCGCAGAGTTCTGACCATGGGCGAGCTACTGGAGGCCATCGCTCAGGACTTCGAGGGACACGAAAAAACACGCCAGCTGTTGTGGAACAAGACGCCCAAGTTCGGGAATGACGACGATTATGCTGACGCAATCTTGCAGGGTGTGTTTAACACCTTTTTCGATGAAGTGAATGGGCGCCCGAACACCAAAGGCGGCTGCTACCGGGTCAATTACCTTTCTACTACTTGTCACGTGTATTTCGGATCGATGACTGGAGCAACTCCAGATGGCCGCAAAGCGCGGACACCCCTTTCCGACGGGATTTCTCCGGTACAGGGCGCCGACCGGCACGGGCCGACGGCGGTCATCAAGTCAGCCGCCAAGATGGATCACCTGCGGACCGGCGGAACCCTCCTGAATCAGAAGTTCACTCCGCAACTGGCAAGAGGCGAAGGGCTCAACAAGATCGCACAACTGGTGCGATCCTACTTCCGGCTGGATGGACATCACATCCAATTCAACGTGGTCACCGCGGCAACCCTGCGGGCGGCACAAGCAGAGCCTGAGAAATATCGCGACCTCATCGTACGGGTTGCCGGGTACAGTGATTACTTCTGTGATCTCACGCGCGCGCTGCAGGACGAAATTATCGCGCGCACGGAACATGAGTCGTTCGCCGCTGCCATCCCCGAACTCACAAAAGTATGAGAGGAGTTGTGGGATTCCGGGAGAAGGCATAGCCTGTACCGTGTCCGTGTGATTTGTACGCTTTGACCATTGGGAGTAGCGCCGCCGTCCCATTGGCTGTCCGGCGGGCGTCCTCGCCCGCCGTGCCGAGGGCGAGACGCCCTCGGGACAGCCGGCAGATGCCCGCGCTACTGGTTTTGCACGCCGTATCATCACGCGGTCACGGTCCTAAGGCCTCAACTGCAGGTCCACCCAGGTGGTGGCTGCGCCCAGCGGCACTACCCATGCATCCCGCTCCGAATTCAGTGCCTTCACCGGGCGGTAGACACCAATCTTCACTTTCGCGGGTTGCTCCACGCGCAGGCGCGCGGCCCGCGTGAAGGGTGTGGCGGAGGCAAGTCCCACACGCACGGAACCAGTCTTGGAGTTCACCTCCACGGTCTCGAAAGTCCCAGAGTCGAGAGTAAGCCACAAGCCTAACGTGGCCAGATAAACTCGCGAGCGGAAGGAATCGAGCGGAGTGATCTTCACTACGTCGTTCTCTTTGTTGACATTGCCGCCAAAGGCCAGCCATCCGAACTGCGGATGATCTACGACGTAAGTGGCAGTGTTCCAGGCATAGCCAAAAAAATTGGGCCCGTAGTCGCCGGACAGCGGATCTGGCTTCAGCATGTCGGGGAAGGCGTGAAATGCAGCCGAGGCAAAGCCCTCCTCGTCGATGTCGGTGAGGGCGCCCATGGTTCCTCCGTAGCCCACGCGCAGCAAATAGAAGTCGTCGGGATGCTCTCGATACTCGGCCAGCAGCGGGATCGCGTTGATCCCCGAACCGTAGTGATGTAATTGCCGTTCCAGACGCCGGACTTTGGCCGCGAAAATGAAATCCCAGTAACGGCGGGCGCTTCCGTTGTAACCCCAGTGCGGAATCGTCGGATCGTAACCGAGAATCGCATTGAGGGTCACCTCAGCTTTGTCCTGGTAACCGAAATACTTCGTCCACGCGTAGACTTCTTCCTGGCCGGTCGAGTCCCACGGCATCTCGCTGCCGAAGGGATAGGCTTGCTGCTTCCAATGCTCGGCACGGCTTCGCATCTTCGCTTCCAGGTCGTCAGCCTGCTTCTTCCAGCCTTCCCGTTTGAGGTCGGTGAGGATCTGGAGAAAAATGTCTCCCTCCATCTGTCCAAAGACAGCGTAACCGTCTGCGAACTTGGTCATTGCGATCGACGTTTCATAGGCGTGGCTCAAGTACCAATCCCAAAGATGGCCGGTCACCAGGCCGTCGTGGTTGCGGGCTAGGTGATATAGCACCCAATACGCCGCCGCCACGTGCGGGTAATCGAAAGAGCGGTCAACCTGTTCTGATGCTTTCTTGTTCCAACTCGTCCATGATCGCCAGTCGAGGTCGCTGCGGTAGTATCCGGGCGGCATCTCGTCGGGCTGGTAGTAGAAGAGACTCTTGCGCACACCATATTGCTGCGGGCCGTCTTTGTATTGCAGCCCGCCCCACACAACTTTGTCCACGAACTGCTCCATCTTTTCGAGTTCCCCCTGATTGGGCTCGACCAGTTCTTTCATGATGGCCGAGATCCAGGCTCCGGCTCCGCCCTCATCGCCGAGGCCAGCGATCCACGCACGGCTGTCTTGCATGACAATCTGATTGGCCTCACGATCGTAGGTCATGACGGATGGACTGCGGTGGAAGGGATCGTTGGCATCCACATACCATTGTTTGGTGGTCAGAAAATGACCCATGTCTGCCACCGCCTGCGACTGGGGCTTGATCACAAAATACTGGATCGTCTGGACAGACCCGTTCGCATAGACCACGGTCAATCGCGAGCGGCCCCAGGTTTCGCCCTTCAGGGTATAAGCTCTCCAGCCGCCGCCCGAACCGTCTTGGCTGATCGAGAGCGCCGCTTCAGGCGTTACCGTCATGGATCTGACGCTCCTTGGGAACTTCAGAAATAGACGAGCATCAATGTCCATGGGCAGAACGTAGCCGGGGACGCCAACCGCCACCGGCCGGCCGTTTTCCGCCAGCGTCTTTTCGATGTCGCGGATCGAATCGGAAAGCAGGAATCTAAGCCCGTACGTTCTTGACTCTCCTGGCGCAAGGCTCAGGGCTGTCGGAGGGTTCCAGGGTTGTGCCGCTTTCCACTCGTTCTCGGCGTAGGCCTGGCTATGGACCATCCACTCGTAGAACCCCTCGAATGTGATCCCCCGCAGCGTGGGA
The DNA here is from genome assembly GCA_052326105.1 of Candidatus Sulfotelmatobacter sp. Lineage (GTDB taxonomy): Bacteria > Acidobacteriota > Terriglobia > Terriglobales > Acidobacteriaceae > Sulfotelmatobacter. The sequence continues at coordinate 3,340 of JBKQRC010000117.1, forward strand.
TCGGTGAATACGGGTTTCGCACCCTGGCGTCCGGGGTGATCCAGAATCGGGTTGTACGCCTCAAACGGCGTTTTGCCGTCGGGTACGACCAACAAGGCCGGCCCGTGGCCGCTCAACCGTGTTACCTGCAGATATCCGGCATCTTCGCCAATGTACGGATCGTAGAAGGAACACTTGGCGTGCGCCTCTTCCAGCGAACGATCGTTGAGGACATTGTTGAAGATCATCGGCATGCCGAGCGCCCCGATTTGGACACTGTCGGATGATTTATTCTTCAAGGTGAAGCGAAGCACGAGTTTGCCTGACTCAAGCAGCCAAGTGCGCGTGATCTGCAAAGGGACGTCGGCGGGCAACGTGGGCGCTAGATCCGCGGCGGCCAGAACGTCTTTTGCAACCGGCAAAGCTGTCACCGGATTGCGCCCCGAGGCCGTTGAGTAGTTCTTCCAGTCACCGGAAGTCCCGGCGCGGAGACGCAGCGTTATATCGCCCAGATGGAAATAGCCGTCCTTGGAGCGTTCTACTAGCAGATCACCCGGGGTGAAATCGAAATCGCCGGCGCCCTTCGGCTTCAGGGCCGCCACCGTCTGCGAAGAACGAACCAGCGTGAGCGCGAAGTCCGGTGTGTCGAAATCCTCAGTCCCCTGGCTGAGCATGGGGCCTGGGGTGGGAGGCTCCTTTTTCTTTTCTTCTTGAGCGGCGGAGGTGTGCGCCATCGCCAACAGGCTGAAAGCCAGGCAAGTTCGTTGGATCGCGGGCAGTAATAAGGAGGAAGAACGTGTCACGATAACCCTCGTTTCGAACTTTATACTTTATCCAATTCAACGAGCATAGTACCTTAGAATGCTGCCCAGACGAAAGGTCCGAAAAATCCGAATTTTCCTGCGGGTAGATGGGCGGCAGTGTTCAGGCGTTCGCGGCGACTCGTGTCCAGGGGGAACTCATAAAGAGATGCACAAGGAACTCGGTGCTAAGAGCGTAGCGCACCTTCATGTTGGCAGATTTTTAATCGCGCTCGTGATTGTCGCCAGCACGCCGGCTCTGGTGCGTGGTCAGGAGCTTGCCATGGCTCCTGGCGCAGAAGTGTTCTCTCTCACTCCAACGCCCGGCTATTTCACGGAACCGGCGATCGCCGTCAATCCTCGGAATCCGCAGCAGGTCGTCGCCGTTTTTCAGGACAACGCGCACGCCGCTTATTCGCAGGATGCCGGTCATACTTGGCAATTGGCCGCGGGCGTGGAACCGCCTAACTACCGGGTCTCGGGCGACGTGTCGGTGGCTTTCGACCAGCAGGGACGCGTTTTCATTTGCTACATGGCCTTCGACAAACTGGGCAGCTTCAACTATTGGGGGCACGGCGCATCGCGCAGCGGTCTGTTCGTGCGGCGCTCGCTCGACGGCGGCAAAACCTGGGATGCGAACCACGTCCCGATCATCGAACATCCCACCGAAGCGGGCATTCCGTTTGAGGACAAGCCCTATATTGTCTCCGACACAACGAAGAGCCGCTATGCCGGGAATCTTTACGTGGGATGGACGCGATGGACTCTGACGGATTCCAAGATCATGCTTTCGCGGTCCACTGACGGCGGCACAACGTGGGCACTGCCAATCGAAATCGACCTTCATCCTGGCCTGCCCCGGGACGACAACGGCGCGGCCGAAGGATTCGCGGGGACGGTCGCGCCCGATGGCACGTTGTACGCTGTGTGGAGTCAGGACAACGACATCTTCCTGACCTCGTCCCACGATGGAGGAAAGACGTTCTCTCGCGCCCGGGCCGTCATCCATACCGCGCCCATCATGTTTGCCATCCAAACGCTGGACCGCGCTAATGGCTTCCCGCAAATTGCCGTCGATCCGGAGAGCGAGCGACTGTACGTGACATGGAGTGACTATCGCAACGGCGACCTCGACGTTTTCTGCGCGACTTCCACGAACAAGGGCCGCACCTGGTCAGATCCGGTGCGAGTGAACAACGACCCAGTTCATAACGGCGCCGACCAGTTTTTCCAATGGCTGGCCGTGGATCCTGTAGACGGCTCGGCCAACATTCTGTTTTATGACCGGCGTGGGGACCCACAAGGGCGGAAACAGATCGTGGCCTTAGCCCGTTCGACCGATGGCGGACAGAGCTTCATGAACTATGCGTGGACCACCGAGCCGTTCGAAGCGGGCGGCGTTTTTTTCGGAGACTACACCGGGCTGGCCGCGTATGACGGCCGCGTCTATGGGGCGTGGACCGAAAAGCCGCCTCCTGCCCCGGAAAGAGAAGGAAAGACCACGGCCCTCCCCAGGCCGCGTGGAACAGTGGTCAAGGTCGGAGTCGCTGACTTCAAGGCGTCATCCAGAAGAGGTTCGCCGTGACGCAGGCCTCACGAGAGTCAGCCGGTCTGGAGTTTGCCCGTGGACTAAACCTCTTCGACTCGACCATGCTTGTGGTCGGGGCGATGATCGGTTCCGGCATTTTCATAGTTCCCGCCGAGATGGCCCGCCACGTTGGAAGCGCAGGCTGGCTTTTGGTGGCTTGGGGCGTAGCCGGCATGTTGACCATCGCGGGCGCACTCTGCTACGGAGAACTCTCGGCCATGATGCCTCATGCCGGCGGCATGTACATCTACCTGCGTGAGGCGTTCTCTCCGTTGTGGGGATTTCTCTACGGCTGGACTTTGTTTTCCGTCATCGAAACCGGAACGATTGCCGCGGTAGCGGTTGCCTTCGCGCGTTTTTCCGGCGTGCTTTGGCCGTTCGTTTCGGAAGAGCGATATCTGCTGGCACCAGTCCACGTGTCCACCCACTACGCGCTTTCCCTCTCTACGGCACAATTGCTCGCCATCGGCGTCATCGCTCTGCTGACCTTCAGCAACACGTTGGGACTCCGCTACGGAAAGATCGTCCAGAACATTTTCACGGTCGCCAAGACTGGCGCACTGGGCAGCCTGATTGTTCTGGGTATTCTGTTCGGGCGCAACTCTGCGGCGGTCTCCGCCAATCTCGGCAGCGCCTGGCATCCTCACGGCGTTGATTCCCTGGGGACAGGACTGGCCGCGGGAACAGTGTATGGGCTCTTCGTGGCCATCTGCCTGAGCCAGACTGGATCGTTGTTCTCCGCCGACTCGTGGCACAACATCGCCTTTGCCGCTCCCGAAGTGAGAAAAGCGGAACGCAACGTCACGCTTGCTATGGTTGTCGGTGCAACCATTGTGATCGCGCTCTATCTCCTGGCTAATGTAGCCTATCTGGTCACGCTGCCTCTGGAGGCAATCCAGCACGCGCCTGCGGATCGCGTGGGAACCGCTACGCTGCAGGCCATCTTTCCGCGGTTTGGCTCAAGCGTGATGGCGGCAGCTATCATGATCTCGACTTTCGGCACCATCAACGCGCTCACCCTCACCGGGGCGCGAGTCTACTACGCCATGGCTCAGCAGAAGCTCTTCTTCCCTTTTGCAGGCAGACTCAATGCCGCGCGGGTGCCAGCTTCCTCGCTGAAGCTGCAGGGGTTGTGGGCCGCGCTCCTGGTGCTGCCCCGCACCTATGCGCCGGCAACTCGATCCTGGGGAAATCTCTACAGTGACTTGCTGGAGTACGTCATCTCCGCAGCCTTGATTTTCTATGTACTCACCGTCGCCGGAGTGTTCCGCCTTCGCGTACTGCGGCCCGATGCGCCACGCCCTTATCGCACGCTGGGATATCCGTTCGTCCCGGCATTTTATATTCTTGTGGCCACGCTCATTCTCATCGTGCTGTTCGTCTATCGTCCCTCGACTACCTGGCCGGGGTTGTTGATTGTGCTCCTGGGGATACCTATCTACCTTTTGATCCGGTGGACGTCGCGCATTCAGGACGCGCAGCCGCCGCCTCAAAGCGCGCACTTTCAGAAAGCGGAATAACCGTTGTCACGATAACCGTTGTTACGAAATCATCGGAGGACTGGGATGCCTTTGATCAGACAAGTTAGAACCTGGAATCGTTGGATGCCGTGCCTGCGAGTGGTCCTTTGGCTGGCGATTGTCAGTCTCGGCTCGATGGTTGCCCACGCGCAATCTCCCGCATTAGCGGAGTTGTTGCACAGGGAGTTTGTTGCCAAAGACTTTGCGGTAAAGTCGTTCGGGCCGGTACATTGGCTCAACGGCGGAGCAGCCTATACGACTCTCGAACCCTCCGCCAAGGGGGAAGGAGCCCGTGATCTGGTGCGCTATGACACCGCCAGCACTGCGCGTGAGATTCTGGTTTCGGCGGCGCAACTCACACCGCCGGGCGCTGATAAGCCGCTGGCAATTGAAGAGTACGCATTTTCGGCGGATACGAACCGCCTGCTGGTCTTCACCAATTCGCGGCGTCTCTGGCGCGAGAACACGCGCGGGGATTACTGGGTGCTGGACCGGAAGTCGGGAGCGTTGCGGAAGTTGGGAGCGGGCGGACCTCCGTCCTCTCTGATGTTCGCCAAATTCTCTCCCGATGGTTCCAAAGTCGCTTACGTGCGCTTCAACAACATCTTTGTGGAGGATGTCGAAACTGGAGTGCCGACGCGGCTCACAAACGATGGATCGGAGAAGATCGTGAACGGCACCTCCGACTGGGTCTACGAAGAAGAGTTCTTCCTCCGTGATGGATTTCGCTGGAGCCCTGACGGCAAACGCATTGCCTACTGGCAGTTCGACACGAGCAAGGTTACGAACTTCCCCTTGGTCTACGACACGGGCGCGCCGTACAAGATCGAGACTGGCATTCCTTATCCGGGGCTCGGCATCTATCCCACGGTTCGGCAGATTCCCTACCCGCAGCCCGGAACCGAGAATTCCTCCGTGCGCGTCGCGGTCGTGCCTGCCGTCGGCGGTGAAACTGAATGGATGCAAGTCCCCGGCTATCCGGACCAGAACTACATTGCGCGCATGGAATGGGCGGGAGACTCCGACACGCTGGTTTTGCAGCATCTGAATCGTCTGCAGAACACGAATGATGTCCTGCTCGCCGACGTCAAGACGGGCACAGTACGCGCCGTCTACCAGGATCACGACGCGGCGTGGGTGGACGTGGTGGATGATCTGAAATGGGTCCACGGTGGAAAGGACTTCCTCTGGATCAGCGAACAGGACGGCTGGCGGCATGTTTACCTGGTTTCCCGGGATGGAAAGCAGGTGCAGATGATAACCCCGGGCGCTTTCGACGTCATCGATCTCCTCGGAGTCGATCCCGCAGAGGAATGGCTTTACTACATGGCATCTCCCGACAATGCCACCCAACGGTATCTCTACCGGACTCGGCTTACGGGCAAGGGCACGCCCGAAAGGCTGACGCCGACGAACCAGCCGGGCTCGCATTCCTATGAAGTTTCGCCGGACTTACGCTGGGCCATCCACACGTACTCGAGTTTCGATACGCCGCCCGTGACCGACCTGGTTCAACTGCGAGACCATAAGGTACAGCGGACTGTGGAAGACAATGCAAAGCTGCGCTCCAACGTCAAGGATCTGGTCTCCACGCCAACGGAATTTCTTCACGTGGATATCGGCGAGGGCGTGATCCTGGACGGCTGGCTCATGCAGCCGCCTAACTTCGACCCTGCCAGAAAATATCCGATTCTGGTTTATGTGTATGGCGAGCCGGCGGCACAAACCGTGGTTGATCGCTGGGAAGGCCGGAACGGCATCTTTCATCGCGCCCTCGCGCGAGAAGGCTACGTTGTTGTCAGCTTTGACAATCGCGGGACGCCGGCTCCGAAGGGACGCGCGTGGCGCAAGATCGTTTATGGCAGCGTCGGAGTACTCTCCTCCAAGGAGCAGGCTTTGGCTATCGAGGCTCTGGAGCGGACGCATCCCTACATAGATACCAGTCGCGTCGCGGTCTGGGGCTGGAGCGGCGGGGGCACCAATACGCTGAACCTCATGTTTCGGCATCCCGAGATTTACAAGGTTGGCATGGCCGTGGCTCCCGTACCCGACCAGCGCTTGTACGACACCATCTATCAGGAGCGCTTCATGGGATTGCCCCAGGACAACGCGGAGGGCTATAAGGCGGGATCCGCGATCAACTTCGCGGAAGGACTTCAGGGCAAGCTATTGCTGGTGCACGGCTCCGGCGATGACAACGTGCATTATCAGGGCACAGAGTTGCTGGTCAACCGGCTGATCGAACTGGGCAAACCGTTTGACTTCATGACTTACCCGGGACGGACCCACGCCATCGCCGAAGGCCCGGGAACGTCCTACCATGTCTATTGTTTGCTAGCCCGCTACCTGGAGGAGCATGTTGTGCCGGGACCAGCCGCAAAGTAGCCGCTCTCCGTGGATACTATATGCGCTATAGTAGGATGTTGCCAGGAAGGGAAACTGGCGAGTTCCCAGCGAAGAATCCACTGAAATGCGTCTAGAGACCGCATCCGATTCAGCCATTCCGCGCCAATCGCTCACTTCGGCGGTGGCCGATAAATTACGCGATCAGATTATTCGGGGCGAGATTCCGGAGGGCGCTCAACTGCGCCAGGATGCGATTGCGAGCCAGTATCGCGTAAGCCGCATTCCGGTTCGCGAAGCGCTGCGCCAACTGGACGCGGAGGGTTTAATCGCCATTGTCCCTAACCGCGGCGCGGTCGTGCCGGCTCTTTCTCCTAACGATATTGAGGAACTCTTCTCGATTCGCGCGTTGCTCGAACCGGAGGTCTTGAAGCTTTCGATTCCTCACCTCACTGAACATGACTTCTCCGAAGCAGAAGCAGTATTACGCAGGTATGTCGTTGAACTTCGGCGGGATGACCACGTCTCTTCGTGGGGAAGGCTGAACTGGCAGTTCCATTCCATCCTCTATGCCCGCGCGGATCAGCCACGATTTATGGCCATCATACGCAACGTCAACAACAGCGGCGAACGCTACACGCGCTTGCAGTTGTACCTGACCCACGGCATGAAGCGGGCCAACGAGGAGCACCACCAGATGCTGGAATTGTGCCGCCAGCGGGACGTGACCGGGGCCTGCAAACTCCTGCGCCTGCACATCCAAAACGCCGGGGAATCCTTAAAGCAGGCCGTCGAACAAAAGCGAATTTTGGCTCAGGCTGAGGGCAACGACGAGTGACGTTGCGAGCCTTGAAAAGGTCCTGGCAGGCCGAGGAAAAAAGTCGAAAAAGCAACCTCAGCGGCTAAAGCCGCCACTAAAAATGGGCCGGTTATCGCAGCGCTGAAGCACTGCGCCACCCGAAGGCCCGGCTCTCTCCGCGGCTAGCCAGTGAATCGGCACGACCGCAGTCGCCAACGACAAACGCGGTAAATCAAGCTGCACTTTAGACCCATCCACACGAAGCGTCAGCGGCTTAGGGACGATACGATCGGGATTGTCGAACGTGTTGCACGCGTTCCAGTCGGCATCGTGCAGGATCTGCGCCGTGCCTCCACTTGCGCTGGCTCCCTGCAGCGTGCACTCCACTTGCAGGTCAGCATCGTGGCGGGGATTGACGAACGTCAATACAAGTTCCTTATCGCTCTTCGAAGCGGAGACGGAAAGCCCTGAGGGCGACGAATCGCCGGATTCGACGCGCACGGCAGTCTTCATCCGATGTGGCTTAAAAAGCGAGAAAGCGTGGTAGGTAGTGGTGCGAATGCAATGCTCCCCTTCGGAGCCGTCGGTGAGCAGAAGGGATTGGAGCACGTTGACCATCTGCGCAATGTTGCACATGTGCAGTTTGTCGGCCTGGCGATTGAAGATGTTGAGCCCCATTCCGGCGGCGAGCGCGCTGCGTATAGTGCTCTGCTGCCAGAGCTTCCCATAGCGTTTTTCGTCTTCTTCGGGAATGTTGTCCCATACACCCCACTCGTCGAGAATCAGGCCAATCTCCTTACCCTTCTCGTAGCTGTCGAGCACGGCGCGCTGATGAATGATCGCTTCCTCGACCTTGACGTAGGAGGCGAACTGCTGGTCCATGTGTTCGGGGGTAAAGGTGGTGGAACGATCGGCGCCGCCCGAGTAGTAGTGCATCGACACGCCCTGCGGCCGTTCCCAACCCAGACCGTCCATCAGTCCGCGTGACCAGCGCGAGTCATTGCCGGAGGGGCCGCTGGCCACCAGGAAGAGGTCTGTGCCTCCGAAATTACGGCAATAGACCGCGAAATCGCGGTACAGACGTGCATATTCCTCCGGGCGCATGTTGCCGCCGCAGCCCCAGCTTTCGTTGCCCACGCCCCAGTAGCGCACGCGGAAGGGCTGGGGAGAGCCGTCGGCGGCGCGTTCGTCCGATAGTGTGCTGCCGGAGGGATAGTTGCAGTACTCGATCCAGTCGCGCAGTTCGTGGGGTGTGCTGCTGCCAACATTTCCGGCAAAATACGGTTCGGCGTTGAGCATCCGGCACAAGCCGATGAACTCGTGGGTGCCGAAGCTGTTGTCCTCGACGTACTCTCCCCAATGAATGTTCACGCGCCTAGGCCGCTTGGGACCAATGCCGTCCCGCCAGTGGTAGTCGTCAGCGAAGCAGCCGCCCGGCCAGCGCAGGACCGGCACGCCCAACTCCTGCAGGTACTCCATCGCCTGCTTGCGATACCCGTTGAGGTTGGGAATATGCGAGTCCTTGCCCACCCACAGCCCGCCATAAACGCAAGAGCCAAGATGCTCGATGAAGTGCCCGTGAAATTCAGGCCGCACCACGCCAATTTCGGAGTCGGTGTGGATCACCACGCGCTGGGGTCCGGAACCCGGCGTGGCAAACAGCCGCTTCGGGACCAGCGCGGAAGCGGCGAGTGTGGCCGTCGTAGTAACGAATTGCCGTCTCGATAGGGGGCGCATTTTCATTTCACCTTGATTTCATTTCTCGGTTTCACTTCACATGGAGGAGAACTGCTCCGTGCCGCGCAACGTCTACTGTGTAGCTTCCGTCGAATGAGCCCATATCCGTGTGAGTCCAAAGGTTGCGGAACTTTGCCGATCCGGACACTCCGATGTCTTTGAAGCTCAGCGTGACCGGGTTGGTGGATTCCCCTCGATTGAAAAGGCCGACCGCCAGTCCGCCGTCGGCGAGAGGCTTCGCCCACACCTCCAGCGGGCCTTCCTGCGCGATCCGGCGCCCCTGCGCTCCCTTAGGGTCTTGATCCACTGCGATGACTTCCTTGTTGGTAAGGATGTCGAGCGTCTCGGGGCTCATCTGCGAAAGGTCGTTCCCAGCCAGCAAGGGCGCGGCCAGCAGCACCCACAGACTCATGTGCGTGATGTATTCATCGTGATTCATTCGCCCGTTGCCGACTTCCAGCATGTCAGGATCATTCCAGTGCCCCGGCCCGGCAAACGGCTCCAAGCCGTCCTGATCGAATCCAATCACAGACATGCGATCATAACGGTCGCTGATGTCCTCCGTGGTGCGCCAGAGATTTCCCCCGACCGATGCGCCCCACCTCCATACGCGGCCAAACCCGTACTGGCACAGACTGAAAACAATGGGACGCCCCGTATGCACCAGCGCGTCGTGCATCTTCTTGTAGACTTCCTGCATTTGATCGCGGGTGTAGACCTTTTCCGCGCTGCACCAATCATATTTCAGGTAGTCGAATCCCCAGTCGGCATACTGCCGTGCATCCTGCTCCTCGTGTCCGTAGCTGCCTTCGTACCCTGCGCAGGTTTTGGGGCCCGGCGAAGAGTAGATTCCTATCTTCAAACCCTTGCCGTGAACGTAATCCACGAGCGCCCTCATGTCGGCGAACTTGTCGTTGGGCTGGATTTTTCCCGCTGCGTCGCGAGTCCCTTCCCAACAGTCATCAATGTTCACATAGACGTAGCCCGCATCTTTCATCCCGTTGCTGGCGATGGCGTCTGCAGCGGCGCGAACATCGGCAGCCGTGACCTTGCAGGCAAAATGATTCCAGCTATTCCAACCCATGGGAGGAGTGGCAGCGAGCGTGGAATCGGCGGCGCCTGCTGGAAAGGCAACTGCGAGGACAAGAACAGTGAGAAAAAGAACAGTCAGAATGAGCTTGTTCATGGTTCGATTACCGCCTTCACGAATCCGTTTCCGCTCCAGCCTGCAACATGTTGAAAGAAGTCGTGCGAAGTTTTCCGCGCCATCAGCCAAGCCGGCCAGCGACTTCGAACCTTCTCTGGTTGCCGGTTTTGATGACGACCGTATCCTTGTGAATACCTTGCAACGTTGCAGGCTGACCATTTACCGTCACGCTTGTGAGCGGCATCTGCGCCGGAAGCCGCAACTTGAAATGAACTTCTTCGGGCGCTCGCGCACCGCTCAGTTGCACCTGCCCTAAGACCGACTTCGCTCCCGGATTCGCGATAAGCTTAAAGCTAACCTGTCCCCAACGCGTGGGAGCGCGTTCGATCCAAATCTCCCGGCCGGAGCCGACCCACTCCCGTGGCACTCCCTTTGCCAGGTACAGGCGGTCCTCGTCCGAATCTTCCAGCACCAGCATCCACCTCACGAGCAGAGGAATCGTCTGCTGCGCGGGAACGCAATAAGTCCCGGAATCGCCCGTAATACCGGTCACTTCGCCCGCAGTCCAGCTTCCGCGCGTGTGGGCATGATAGCGATGCGAGTACAGAAACAGCAGGAATTCTTCGATTCGGTCCAGCCGCAGCAGCATCTGCGCATAGCCGTACGAAATGAACCCCAAAATTTCGCGGCCATCGGCCTGAAACCGCCCCACATTCGCCACCACACCCAGCGTTGTAGCTCCGTAGGCCCGCATGCAGTCGATGACTGTGTTCGCCAACTGCGGCGGCAAGATGTCCGCCTGCAACAGTTCTGCGTAGGGACGATGTGGCCACTGCTGGGGGCTGGGACGCTCTTTCTCAAGCGATTCGCGGAAGGTGAGCGTCGTACCTGGGAATAACCCGATATAGGGTGGTGCCTTGTCGTTCTGGATGTTCTTCTCGACGTTTTCGATGGTTCTGACGCGCAGAGTGCTGCTGCGCTTGAGCCATTCCAGGGCCAGTTTCTCCATGTCAGGCATCGAAGAAGTTCGTGCCAGCGCGGTCCAGACCGGCGAGATGTCCTTGAGGCCGCGTGCGGCAAACGCACTGTTAGCGTAATACGGTTGCCAGTACAAGGACGGATTCTCGCTCAGACACGAGTCCGATTCGCTCCACCCGCGGATCAGGCCGTATCCAGGATTATCCTTCGGCAGCCGAAGACTCTCATCGTGCATGTCAGCGAGCAGCTTTGCCGTCGCTTCGATCTTCGCCCGGTGTTTCAACAGCAGAGCGCTGTCCCGCGTATAGTTGAAGTACCGCGCCAACAGCGAAAGAGTCATACCGAACTGCGCTGTCTCAGGACCGCGCATGTCGACCATACCTTTCTCATTCACATATTCCGAGAAATAATTGTCGATAAAGAGCCGGGCGGTGCCGAGGCGGCCCCACTCCATGTTGGTGTAGATGGCGCTGGTGAATATGTCCTGGAAGCCATCGTATTCCGAGCCGGCATAGTCGCGGTCCACCGCGCCATACTTGGGACACACTCCGCCGGGCCGCGTCATCAACTCTTTGGCGAACGCATATTTCGACATGTCGGTCCAGGCATTCTGAGGCAACGACGTTGGCGCAACGTCGTGAAGTTGCTGCTCCCAATATTCGGCAAACGCCAGCAGCGCGCGATAGAACTCTTCCGGTTGGGGGTCCTGCCGGGCTGGCGGAAAAGCGGGATAGCTGTGGCCGTATACGACCTCGGCGATTTTGCCATCCTCAATCCGCGTCGTGCGATGCCAGGTGTGCACAATGTACTTATTCCTGTTCGGCGCGGTATCTCCGAACAGAATTATTTCCCAGCACGAACGGTCGGAGACAGGAATTACTTTGCGGACGGCGGGCATCCAGCCTCCAACCAAACCGTCGTAGAGCTTTCCAGCTTTCAGAGCTTCGCGGAGCTGGCGAGAGTACTGAATCGGATGATAAGTCCTGGTATTTCCGCTGCGGTAGACGGGAGTAACGTCGTAAGCCTCTTTGGTCCCGACGAATGTGGTCCAAACTCGCGGATTCTTTTCGGCTGAGGCCATGGGCGGAGCTGCCGATTTCACCATGTCGGGATCAGGGTCGCCGTTCTGCAAAAGACGATCAGCGAGCAGGTCGGGAGAAGAAAGCCCGATATCCTTGAGAGCGAGCCCCAGATACGGCGTCCCTTCCGGCATCGACGCTTCCGCGCTTTTGGCGAGTACATGCGACTCTCCCGTGGAGGAAAGGAAGACGAGCGGGCCCTCGCGTGTGCGCAGATCTTCGTACACCTTCCAGGTGGCCGCGGCGATCTTGAATTCCGCGACGAGAGTGTGTCCCTCGACCGACGGGGGAGGACCAGGAGCTTTTCTGGCCGGCTCTTTGATCGCCGGAGGCAGCTCTCCTGCCGCGCCAGCCCTGCCAGACAGAATTTCGAGACTGGCGGCGGTGGCCGCCAGGCCCTGCAGGAAATCTCGTCGATCCATAGTAAAAATCCTTAGTCCGACCGCCCGCAAAGAAGAGCGTTCATCGCCGGCGTCTCCGGCCGCCGTCAGATTCGCGGTCTTCTTTGATTTCGAAGTTGGCGGGCGGGGTTACGCCGAGCAGGTATTGCACAAAGTAGTCCCAGCGCCGCCGGACCAGATATAGCGCGTGCTCTCCGCTCTCGCCATGGAACATGTTGGGCACGAACAGCATGTCGAAGTTCTTGTTGGCCTTCATCAGCGCATCCACGAAACGCATCGTCTCCACCGGATGCACGTTGTCGTCGATGTCTCCGTGTTCCAAAAGCAGATGGCCCTCAAGGCGGCCCGCCATGGTTACGTTGGACTGGTCAACATAGTCCTTTTCGACCGGATATCCCTGGTACAGCTCGTTCCACCACGCTTTATCGAGACGCGCATCGTGATCTCCCGAAGTGGAGACCCCGACCTTGTAGAACTGGGGAAAAGCCAGCATGGCGTGGGCCGCTCCGTAGCCGCCCGCCGAGGTTCCGTAGATGCCGACTTGCGTCACGTCCATGTAGGGATAACGCGAGGCCATCTGTTTGATCATCGCCACATGATCTTCGAAGGCTCCGCCCAGATTTCTGTAGGAAAACTGATGAAACGCCCGGGAGCGCCCGGCTGTGCCACGGCCATCTACCATCACGACGACAAAGCCCAGTTCGGCCATCGGCTGTAGCCAGAAGGTGCCGCCAAATGTCTTGGGCACAAAGAACGATTGTGGCCCGGTATAGGCAAATTCGATGATGGGATACTTTTTGGCGGCATCGAAATTCGCTGGTCGCCAGATCAGGCCGTACAAGTCGGTTGTGCCGTCCGCAGCCTTCCCCTGGAACGGTTCCGGAAACTTCCAACCGGTCTTCGTGAGCTCGCTAGCATCAGACGTTTCGAGAACGCGCACATCCGATCCGTCTTTGGTCCGGCGCAGAACTGTCTTTCCCGGCAAGTCGGGACGCGAATGGCTATCCACAAAGAACGCCCCATCGGGCGAAATGCTGACAGAATGGTCGGCATTCTCCGGTGAAAGCAGTTGCAGTCCCTTGCCGTCAAACCCCACGCTGTACAGATGAGTCTGGTACGGGTCTTCGTTCTTCTCCCGCCCACTCGCGGAGAAGTAGACGCGCCGATTCTTCTCGTCAATGTGTTCAACCTGCCGAACGACCCACGGTCCCTGCGTGATCTGATCTTCCAGCTGCCCGCTTTTGGAGGAGAGATACAGATGGTTCCACCCATCGCGTTCTGAAGTCCAGAGTATCTCTCCACTGTCTTCGACGAGGTGGAAAGACGTTTCGCCGGGATCGACATAGTAGTTGGATTGTTCGCGCACCAGAACCTTCTGCTCTCCGGTCGAGGCGTCGACCACGCGCAGTTCCTTGGCCTTGTGCCCGCGCTCGTCGTTGTCGTAGTAGAAGCCCTTGCTATCGGGGAACCATTCGAAATCCGGACCGTCCTGAAATGGCAGCTCGATCGAAGCGGAGGGCACGTCAATCCGCTTGCCCGACTGAATATCGAAAATGATCGGCTCCGCTTTGGCCAGCACTTCTCCCGGCAAAGGATAAACATAGGTGTAGGCCTTGGGTCGCAATTGGTCCGGCGGGACGAACTGCAGACTGGTGAAACGTCCGGAATTTCTGGAGTCGATCCGATAGGTGACCAGCTTCGAAGAATCGGGCGACCAGAAAACGGCAGCGGGTTGCTTCACGTCTTCCGTGCCCTGATCGATCATCAGTCGCAGAGACGGCAGCGGAGTAGCGTAGTCCCAGGCCGCGACGCCGTCATGCGTTAACTGCAGTTCTGTGCCCGTCGACACGTCGCGTAGATACAGGTTGTGATCCTTGACGTACGCTGCCCAGCGTTTGTTGGGCGAGAGGGATTCGTTCGTACGTTCCGGTCGGGGCGCTTCCCGTTGGCATTCGTAGGTGGCCAACGAGCAAGTCCAGGGCGCGCTTTCGACGGAAAAGCGAATCGCCTTCCCGCCGTCCACAAACTCGATGTCGTAAAAGGGGAGGGCCGATGCGGAATACTCCTGCTTCGCTGCGTGCGAGAGCGCTGCGGCCAATCGCGCGTGATCGAAGGCGGGAGCGCTCGTATTCTGCTCGGCGTCAACCAGCGCGAACTCAGAACCGGCGGGCGATTCCTTCCGATACCAGAAGCGGCTCGTCTTTTCGATCCAATGCGGATTTACATCGGCGATATATACCCGATGCCGCAGATTCCCGGGAAGAAACTGCTGCGCCCGCTGATAATCTGCCAGAGTCCCCTGCGCGATGGCCGGAGGCAGGGCGAACAGCAACAGCACGAACAGGAAGATCCACCTGCGGCGGTGTAAGCTCATTGGGATTCGGCTCGGTATAGCCAGTAGCTAAGGTTCACCCAGCAAGAAGAAAGTGCATTCCCGGCTCGCCGAGTTCGCCCATGCCCGGGAATGCACCTCGATCAATGAACCGCTCAAGCGCTTCTCAAAATTCTACATTGCCTCGCAGTTCGATCCGCCGCGGGAGGTAGCTCGGCGAGAGTCCTCCGATCCCGAACCCAGGGGCTTGCACGTTCGGGAACCCGCCTCCAGCGGCATAGCAACCGTAGGAGCAGCCCGCCCCCGAACCGGCTTGAAACGACGGATGGTTGAATGCGTTCAACATTTCGGCCTGCAAACTGAAGCGGAATCTCTCCGTTATGGCAAAGTGCTTCGAGATCGACAAGTCATCGTTTACATAGCGAGGCCCATGGAGCCAGACACGTTGAGCAATTATTCCCGGCGTGGTGTTGGCGGTAATGTAACTCAAATTAGCTCCGCCCCCGGTGCCGCTGTTGGCAAGATACTTAGGGTTGATGAAGTCAACCAGTGGTTGGTTAGGAATGTGGTAGACCCCGATCGAACTTTGCAGCTGTGCCGGAGTAACTCCGTTCAACACCACGCCGCCATCGGCGTAGTCGTTGAAGGTGCTGTAACCTCCTTGCAGCAGGAACGGGTTTCCGGTCTGGAAGGTGAAGATTGACCCCAGCGTCCAGCCTCCCACGATCCTGTCTACGACGCCGCCCCGGTTGGCGAAGGGCTTGCCCTTGCCGAAGGGAAGATCGTACGTTCCGTTAGCGTTGACCGCATGGCGAATGTCAAACAAAGTCGGCCCATAGCTCAGGCGCATGTTGCGCAGGGTGAACGAAGTTACGGCTCCTTGCCAGTTGTTCGCGGTCGAGATTCCGAGCGTGTGCGCCCAGGTGTAGTTGGCGTCAAATTGCAGACCGTGCCATTGTCGTTGCCGGAAGTCCACCTGCAGGCTGTTGTAGTTAGAGTAGCCTTCCGCCACCAGTTGACTGAAAGTGAAGCCGGTTCCGATCGCGTAGGGGTTCACCTGGAAGTTGTTGATCGGGTATGGAGTGGCAGGGCCGGGATCGTTCAGGTTGGCATTGTTCAGGCATGGGCCGAAGTTAGCGCTGCCGACCATGTTACAAAAATAAAACGCAGTATTCGCCAGCGTGCTGGCGAGTCCGCCCGCCGCGCCTTGCTGCAACTGGCCGACGTACCCGCCATTCGTATAGTCGCCAAGGCTTCCGTCGGGACCCGGAGCTTCTCCCGCGAAGGCAGCATCGAAGACGGGGGTTGCTCCCTGGCCCGCCAGACTGTGATTGGCAAAACTGCACGGCGTTGTACTCGTCGGCAGGTTGCAGCCTGTCGCCTGCTCGTAGGCTGCCAGATTTGTTTGCGCCTGTTTGAACTGCGGCAGGAATCCGTTCTCGAAGATGTTGACTTCGTTTGGATCAATGGTGATCCACTGCCGCAGGCTCCGGTTGCCAACATAGCGAATCTCGAGAGCCTTGGTCTCGCTGAGCTGGCGCTGGATTCCCAGGTTCCAGGACTCAGTGTACGGTTGCTTGATGTTCGGGCCGACCCCGTTCACTCCGGGACCACCGATGAAGGTGAAGTCGGATTCCGCTTCGCTCACGCGGTACGTCGCGGGGTTGCAAACATACACCCCCGCAGGCGAGCAACTCAGGGCGCCGATTGGACCGCCATTCAGAGTCAAATCGTTCCCCGAGGAGCCCAGCGAGAGGGCTCCAGGCGCGTAGGTCCCAGCTGGCTGCGTCCCACTGACCTGTAGGGGGTTGAAGCCAAATCCCTGAAAGTAGAACGACGCATAGTCGGAAGCCTGGTTCCAGAAGTATTGCTGCGGCTCGGTGAAGTTTCGGAGAGAGAAACCTAGTCGGATGACTGTTTTATCCCCACCTGTAAGCTTGTTTAAAGGGCCACTGTCGAACTTGGGATTCCAGGCAATTCCAATGGCGGGCTGCGGAAGGACATACTTGGGCGTGGCGGGAGCACTGTTTTGGGTTATAGTCGGCGTATTCGTTCCCTTCAGCGAGCCCGGGTTAAACAGGTTGTTGGGCCCGGAGGGTCCCCAGATGGCGGCATTCAACGCCGAGTGATAAGCGTTGGTGACATCGTAGTCGGGCCAGACGAAATCCCAGCGCAACCCGTAGTTCAGGGTTAGAGAGGGCTTGATGCGGTAGGAGTCCTGCACGAATAGGCCCCAGGCCTTCTGCACCTCATCCAGGTTGTACGCTCCAATGCAGCCCTCGCAGTAGGCGTTTTGCTTCTGATCATAAAAATAGCTGCCACCTATCCCCGACACTCTGCCAGCGAGAACCGCGTAGAGTTCCTGGGCCTCGCCGAGAGCTGTTCCCGATGCGGCGGGGAGTGAGCTTGCTGAGCTTGTGAAGGCGTTGATGGCGGGATCCTGAGCAGTTAGTCCCAGGTTAATCGCGGGGAAACCGAGGACACCGTTGTAGTAATGGTTCTGCTCGCGCCACCACGAGAAGCCAAAACTCAACGTGTGGGCCCGGTGCTGCCACGTCAACGTGTCGGATGCGTTAAATACGGGATAATACGATCCCGTGGGAATCTGGAAATTCGTCCCGTTCATTGCGGTGTTTGAGTAGCCGTAGGGCAAATTGGGAAAGTTCCAACCAATCTGCTGGGTCGTGGGTGTTGGCGTCACTCCGTTATAGGCGAAGAAGTTGCCGTTGTAGAGGAAGCCTCCGCGAAGCTCGTTAACCATAGTGGGGGACAAAGTATAGTCGAAGCCCAGCGCGGCGGTGTACGACTTGAATTGGTTGCCCGCTCCAGTTTTTGCGAAAGCCGCCCCCGGAAGATTCGGTGCGTTTCCAGTCGGATCGACAGTTTTTGTGTAGTTCCAGGCTATGTTGAAACGCGCCTTGGCATTCGGATTAAAGTCCACACGAACCGTCGGGAAATAGCGGGTCTCAGGGTTACTCCACAGCCAGCTGATGTTTTGGAAGTTGGGATCGCTGGGCGAATTCAGTACGCCCGAGGTTAGGATGCCGTTGTCTGCCTGAAGAGCCGCATAAGTCCGACCGTTCACAGCGGTGGGTAGTGCGGTCGGTCCGCAGTTCCCGGCCGAAAAGCAGTTGCCCGCCAGGGTCAAGACGTTGACCGTTCGTTGCACGTTGTCGGTGCCTATGTACGTGAAATTGCCTTGCTGGGCGGCCGACGTAGGAATCCACTCATTCGTATTGGACCCTCCCGGCCGCTTGCTCATCGCAAACGTTCCGAAGAAAAACAGCTTGTCTTTGATAATTGGTCCACCGACGCTGCCACCGAATTCATTCAGGATCAGGTGGTTCTTGGGGAGTTGCACGTAGTCGTTGTACCAACTGTTGGCGTTTAAGTACGAGTTTCGAAAATCCTCGTACAGGCGGCCGTGAAAAGCGTTCGTCCCACGCCGCGTGATGAAATTGACCTGCATGCTGGAAGTGCCAAACCCCTGGTTGAGGTCAAGCTGGTCGGTCTGAATCGCCATTTCGGCGATATCTTCGACCCTGGGCTCCACTACGGGCTCAGCAACCGGACCGTTGCCGCCGAACTTCATGCGGCTGGGACTGCCGATCACGCCGTCGATGTTGCTTCCCTGCGCGATGCTGGGCAGGCCATTAAAAGTCCCGCCGCCATCGGAGAACGTGCCCGAGTATCCCGGAACCAGGGTGGCGAGAACGCCCAGGTCGCGTCCATCGATGGGGAGGTCTTCAACCTGCTTCAGATCCACAACCGTACCGATGGCAGAGGAAGTCGTTTCCACCAACGGAGCCGTGCCCCCGGTGACCTCGACGGTTTCACTGATGGCGCCGACCTTGAGGCTGGCGCTGATATCCGTCGTCTTGGTCGCCTCTACTACGACGGAATCGTAGGCCTGCGTCTTGAATCCGGCTTTGGAGATGGTGAGCTTATACGTACCTAGCGACAGATTGACAAAACTGTACGTCCCGGCGCCCTGCGTCTCGCCTTTCCGGACATCATTCGTGGCGAGGTCACGAAGCTCGAGTTGTGCGCCCTGCACCACGCTCCCGCTCTGATCCAGCACGGTTACAACGACCTTTCCTTCCGTCCCGTGCTGCGCCCAGAGGGACGGAGTGCTCACGACAAACAGGGCTGCAAGAAACGTGACAAGACCAACGATGAGTCCCTTCGAGGACCGGCTAAACATACATCCTCCTTCGGCACGTAGAAAGTCGTTCAGCATTCCCAAGCTCAAAATGCCGGCTGGCGGTTACGATGACCCGAAAACCGCTCAGTGGGCCGACCACACCCCTGGAAAGCGACTAAATCAAAAGCATTACCTGTTTGGCGGATTTTGTATACTTTATTCGATCTGTTTGTCAACCATAATTTCCGCCTGCCCAGTTCGGCTGCTTGTCCTAGGTCCGGCGCTGTCGGTTCCGGCCCCATTTGGGGCTCCCGTCAGCAGGGGTCCAGAAGAATTTGCCGTTCACGCTGGCGAGCGCATGCGGTATAGTGCGGGTCTTGCCAACATTCTGAGTGCATACGTCCCAGTGAAGGCTCTCTCCGCCATTTCAAGACGAGATCTGTTGAAGCA
>JBKQRC010000118.1:0-36910 GCA_052326105.1 Candidatus Sulfotelmatobacter sp.
TTCATCGCCCGCTCCATCGCGGCCTGCGTGTAAGAGAACATGCCTTCCATGGTCTCCTACCCTCGCCGCCTGCATAGCGGACACTTCACTTGCTATCTCAACCGGACATATCATGTGCTAACGACACCAGGCTGCAGCGCACTTGTCATGCGGCTGTCCCGCGTGCTAACGTGCGCCGTTCCATTGTTTTGAACAGTTCGAGAGGCAAGGCAGACAAACTTGCCTTCTATCCCACGCCCTAAAAGGATTTTGTCTATGAGCAGCACAGCTACCGATCTTCCTGCCAAGAAGAAGCACACACCGTATGTGCCCGAAACCATGGAGATGAAGGAGTTCACCTTCCGCGCCGTGCTGATCGGCTTGTTCCTGACCGCGTTGCTGGGTTCGGCCAACGCCTATCTTGGGCTGAAGGCCGGAATGACGATTGCGGCGACCTATCCGGCGGCGGTGATCGGCATGGCGCTGCTGCGGCTGATGAAAGGATCGCTTCTGGAAGAAAACATCGCGCGAACCGTGGGCTCGATCGGCGAGTCGGTGGCGGCGGGCGCGGTGTTCACGATTCCCGCGTTCGTGATGGCGGGATTGTGGCCCGGGCTCACGAAAGACCAGTACTGGAAATCGGTCGCGCTCATGATGATTGGGGGCACGCTCGGAATCCTGTTCGTGACGCTGCTCAGGCGGGTGATGGTCGAGGACCCGGACCTTCCCTATCCCGAATCCGTGGCCGCATCCGAGATTCACAAGGCGGGACAACAAGGCGCGAGGGCCGCAAAGATTCTGTTTGCCAACATGGGCTACGGCGCCCTCGTGTTCCTGCTGGGCGCGGTCAACCTGTTCAGTCCCAGCAATACGTTCCACGCGAAAATCAGCGAACTGGGAAAGAAACTGCTGCTGCGCACCAGCACGAACCCGAACGTGACGACAACGATCACGGGCGGCGCGACCCTATTCAGCGCACCCGACATCAGTCCTGCGTACCTGGGAGTGGGCTACATTATCGGGCCCCGGCTGGCCGCGCTCAACTTTGCCGGCGGTGTTCTGGCCTGGGGCCTGCTGGTGCCGCTCCTAACCTTCACCGTGGGACCGTATATTCAGGCCGCGCAACCCGGCGGCAAGCCTCTCGAATGGAATCTGTTGGCTGGGGCTATCTACTACTCGATCGTACGCCCGATCGCCGTGGGCGGAATGTTGGTGGGCGCAACTTATACGTTGTTCAAGATGCGCAAGCAGCTCGCCGTGGGAATGGGGCGGGCAGTCTCGGACTTGAAGAAATCCGCAACCACGCAAGCCGTGACCAATCGCACGGAGCGCGACCTTCCCGCCCGGGTGATCTTCACCGGGATAGGCATTGTGTTCGTTGCCATGATCTTTCTTTATCACTACTTCATCAGCGGCTCAGCCGGACTCACGAGTTCTAAAATCTGGGCTGGTTCGCTGGTCGCGGCCGGGATCATGATCATCGTGGGCTTCTTCTTCGCCGCCGTGTCGGGAAATCTGGTGGGAATGATCGGCTCCTCGAACAACCCCGTCTCCGGACTCACTTTGTGCACGCTGGTGATTGCTGCACTCCTGATGGTATCGCTGGGAGTTTCTGGTTTGGGCGGGGTTGCGGCAGTGCTGGGAGTGGCGGCGGTGGTGTGCGTCTCATCCGCCGTTGCCGGCGAGATGCTGCAAGACTTGAAGGTCGGTCATATCCTGGGCGGCACACCTTCCAAGATGCAGATCGGCGACCTGCTCGGAATTGTGGTCGCATCGCTGGTGCTGTTCTTCCCGCTCTCCACGCTCGACCGGGTGTATCACTTCGGCAGTCCGGAACTGTCGGCCCCGCAGGCGGGTTTGATGGCGATGTTGGCGAAGGGCATTGTGGGCGGCGACATGGCGTGGCCGCTGGTCGTGGTCGGCATCTTATTGGGGCTCGCCATGATCATGATCGAAGTGAAGAGCGTGATGCTGTTCTCGGTAGGAATGTATCTGCCGCTGGGAACAACGTTCGCGATTTTCGTGGGCGGCATGATTCGCTGGGGCACCGATAAGCTGCGCGACCGGCGCAAACTCAACGATGCGCAGAAGGCGCGCGTGGACAATGCGGGAGTGCTGACCGCATCGGGCCTGATTGCCGGGGAAGCGCTCTGCGGCATTGCGGTCGCGGCCGTGATTGCCCGCAGGCTGGCGCACGATCCGCACGCGAAAACCGAACTGTATCACCTGGCCATTGGAGACCATCCGGTAACCAGCCTGATCGCGCTGGCGGCGCTGGTCGCGGTCATGATCCTGGTGCCGCTGGCGAACGCGGGGCGGCCGGAAGATCCGGCACCGCCAACGGCGATCATGTGACGGCGCGAGCGAGGGATCCAGATTGTGTGGCGCGGGCACTCCTGCCCGCGCTTTTGTCTGCGTGGGATGGTGTTCTGACTGAGTGTCCCTATGTCGATTGCGGAAAACATTGCGGTGCTGCGGTCGCGAATCGAAGCCGCGGCCGGGCGGGCTGGGCGGCCTGCGAATGAGATCGCGCTGATGGGCGTCACAAAAACTCAGGCGCCTGAGCGGATTCGTGAGGCCTATGCTGCAGGGCTGCGGCTGTTCGGAGAGAACCGGGTGCAGGAATTCTCCGCGAAGGCGGGCGCGCTGGCCGGCCTGGCCGGAGCCGAGTGGCACATGATCGGACACCTGCAGACGAACAAATCGGCGAAGGCGGTGGAACTGTTCGGCGCTGTTGACTCAGTGGACTCGGTGAAGTTGGCGGAGAAATTGGATATGGCGGCGCGGGCTCTGGGCAAGAAGCTGCCGGTGCTGATCGAAATCAACGTCGGCGGCGAAGCGGCCAAGAGCGGGGTCGCGCCGGATTCGCGGGAACTGGAAGAATTGCTGCTGGCCGCACCGCGGTTCGAGGCCTTGGAGTTTCGTGGGCTGATGACGGTGCCTCCGTTCATCGAGGATCCCGAGGGCTCGCGGCCCTACTTCCGCAAGCTGGCCGAACTGCGAAAAGCCATCGCCACTCGCCAACTTCCGGCGATTCGCATGGACGCGCTTTCCATGGGGATGTCGCACGATTTCGAGGTGGCGATCGAGAAGGGTGCAACGTGCGTGCGAGTTGGGACGGCGGTTTTCGGGGAGCGTATGAAAACTTAGCGTATTGTCATCCTGAGCGGCGTACTTTGCCGCGAAGGACCTGGGCAACCCGCGGGCGGAGTGCACAGGTCCTTCGCTTCGCTCAGGATGACAAGGCTTCCGGGAGCGAAAACTTGTGATCAACCAGGATAGCAACGGCGTCAGTTTCGCGGTCCGGGTTCATCCCCGCGCGAAGAAGAACGCCATCACCGGCGAGCTGGGCGACGCGCTGAAAGTCTCACTGACCACGCCTCCCGTCGAAGGACGGGCCAATGAGGCCTGCATCGAATTCTTCGCGAAACTTTTGCGGGTGCCGCGATCTTCCGTTACCATTGCGTCCGGCCAGACCAGCCGGAATAAAGTGATTCGCGTGGCAGGGGTAACGGCCGAGCAGGTGCGGGAGAAGTTGGGAGTATAGCCGCGAACCAGAGGAGCGGGCGCGCAGGCAGTCGCGGGCAGGAGTGCCCGCGCCACGCGGGCGATTGCAGAGGTCAGAAGTCAGGATGCAGAAGTCAGAAGTGAGAAGTCAGAAGTAAAATTACAGATTGCGAGGCTGCTCGCGCTGCGGCAAATCCAGGTTTTCATTCTGCATTCTGACTTCCGACTTCTGCAATCTCAGGAGCGACCTTGACCTTCTCCGAACGCTTTCACGAAATTCGCACCGGGTTTGATCGGCCGTTCTGGGTCGCAAACATCAGCGAAATTTTCGAGCGCCTGGCTTACTACGGGGCGTTTGCCTCTCTCGCTTTGTATCTGCAGGAAAAGCTGAATTTCTCTTCGGAGCAGACTGGAACCTTGACCGGCATTTTCGGCGGGATGGTGTGGTTTCTGGCGATTTTCGGCGGGGCCGCGGCGGACCGGATGGGCTTTCGCCGCGCGCTTTCCACCGCATATCTCATTCTGGCGGCGGCATATTTTCTGATCGGCTCGATTGGAGCGCCGTGGCTCGGACCGGTGCGCAACCTGCTGCCGCTGGGACTGTTTGTCGGTTTCATTCTGGCCCTTCCGGCGCTGGGGATCGCGCTGGTCAAGCCTTGCGTGGTGGGCACGACGGCGCGGGCGTCGAAAGAGAACGTGCGCTCCATCGGTTATTCGATTTACTACACCATGGTCAACATTGGCGGCGCCGCCGGCCCCTATTGTGCTTCCTGGGCGCACCGGCACTTAGGCGTGGAAAATGTCTACCGCGTGGCGGCGCTCAGCGTCTTTGCCATGTTCTTCGTCGTGCTGATTTTCTTCCGCGAGCCGCGCCAGTTCGGGGATGCGCCTCCGCCTTCGATCGCGCAGGTCGCGCGGAACTTCTGCGTAGTGGTGGGCAATTACCGTCTGGTTTTGTCTGCGCTGCTGATTGCCTTGTTGCTGCGCATCGCGCTGTGGGTCAAGCCCGGGCTAAGCGTGCCCTGGTGGATCTGGACGATTCTTTTGCTGCTGGTGCTGGCGGGGATCAGCCGCTTTATGTGGTTCCTGGCGATTTTCACCGGCTACTGGGTGGTGTTCTGGCAACAGTACATCAGCCTGCCCGGCTACATTCACGGCTACATCAGTCCGCACGCCGACGTGGAAATGATTCTGGTCACAGACGGGCTGACGGTGATCTGCCTGACCCTCGCGGTAAATTTCCTGATACGCAAGATTCCGGCATTTCAGGCCGTCATTCTGGGCACCGTCATCACATCGGTATCGTGGCTGATTCTCGCCTTGCGGCCGACGATCTGGGGAGCAATCCTTTCGCTGTTCGTGCTGGCGCTGGGCGAGATCACGCAACAGCCGCGCTACTACGAATACATTTCGCGGCTTGCGCCCGCGGGACAGCAGGGCACGTATATGGGCTTTGCATTTTTACCGATAGGAATCGGTTCGCTGATTGGAGGATGGTTTGGGGGCACGCTCATCCATCACTTCGGCGAGGTACGACACCAGCCGGCACAGATGTGGTGGGTGGTGACTGGGGTGGGCCTCGGGACGGCCGGGCTGCTGTGGATCTATGACAGGTTTGTGCTCAAGGAGAAAACGGTGTAGGGTGTCTGCTCCCGAGTGGACGCAAGCCGTCGAGCTTCGCTCGACCGGACAGCCGGGAGCCTGCCCTGAGCTTGTCGAAGGGCGGCTGTCCCCACATGAGGCGCCGCTTCTTGTCATCTTCATGTCGTTCTCTTCTTGCTATCTCCCCCTGATCCTCTGCAGAATGAAGTGCGATGACTTCGCCCAATCCCAACCCGGCCGATGTTGCGGCGCAGATTCGGCGCGCATTGAAAGACGGCGGTTCGGCCGAGCATGCTGCCGGAGTGCAGTGGTTTTTCAAAGACGAAATCAAATCCCACGGATGGTACACCGCCGACTTGCGGCGGGCCGTGCGGCGTTGCCGGAAGGAGATTCTGCGGGAGCACGACTTTTCTTTTCTGGTGGAGGTTGTCGACCAGCTTTTTTCCGGGCCAGTGCTGGAAGAAAAGGTCGCCGCCGTGTTCCTGCTGGAGAAGCTGGACGCTCAGTTTGGCGATCGCGAGTTCGGGTTGTTTGAAGCGTGGCTCGACCGCATCAGCAGTTGGGCCGATCATGACGGGCTGGTGCATTACCTGATCGCGCCCATGGTCGCGGCGCAGCCGGCGCGGGTGAAGGCCGTGTTTCGCTGGGCGAAGTCGAAGGATCGCTGGCACCGCCGCGCTGCCTGCGTGGCGCTGATTCAGGGGACGAGATGCAGATTGTTCTTCCCGCAGATCACCAGGCTTTCCAACTCGCTTCTCGCCGACGAAGACGACATGGTACAGAAGGGTCTGGGCTGGCTGCTGCGCGAGACCGCGAAGTTCGATGCCAGGCGGACCGTGCCGTATCTGATGAAGATTCGCGGGCGAGCTCCGCGGTTGGTGTTGCGGACCGCCTGCGAAACGCTGCCGATTTCAGTGAAGCGGAGGATTCTGGCCGCTCAGAAAACGTAAAGCGCGCTTTCTGCCGCCCAAATGTGATTCGGACAGCTGAGGGCAGCTCGCGGACCGCGCCGTCGATCTTCGCCCGACTGGACAGAATAGGGCGGCTGCCCCCGCATGAATCCTCGGGCGACGATTCGCCCAAATCCTTTCTCTTGTTTACAATAGAGGTTTGCCTATGGACCTTGCTGCCATTCAGTCTGCTCTGCGCGAACGCAATATTGACGCATGGCTGTTCTACGACCACCATCACCGGGATCCCATCGCTTATCGCGTGCTGGGCGTGCCCGCGAGCTTGATGGTAACGCGGCGCTGGTTTTACTTAATTCCCGCGGAAGGCGAACCGGTCAAACTGGTGCACAAGATCGAGGCCGGGCATCTGGATTCGCTGCCGGGCAAGAAACACCAATACTCCGGCTGGCAGGAATTGTTCGACAAGCTGAAGACGATCCTGGCCAACTACCGCGACCTCGCGATGCAGTACTCGCCCAACAATATTGTGTTCACAATCTCGCTGGTGGACGGCGGCACGATTGACCTGTTGCGCGGGCTGGGGAAAAACATCGTCAGCTCGGCGGATCTGGTGGCGCAGTTCGAATCCACCTGGAGCGAAGAGCAGATCAAGTCCCACTTCGCCGCCCGCGACAGCATCGATTCGATTGTGGCGGCAGCGTTCCAGGAGGTTGGCCGGCGGGTGCGCAACGGGGGCACCAAGGAGCATGAAATCCAGCAGTGGTTCATGGAAGCGTTCAGCCGGGAGAATCTTCTGACTGACGATCCGCCCATCGTGGCCGTCAATGCCAACGCCGGAAACCCGCACTACGAACCGAACGCCAGCCATCCGATGCCGATCCGCGAGGGCGATCTGCTGCTGCTCGACGTCTGGGGCAAGAAGAATACTCCGAACGCGGTGTATTACGACATAACGTGGATGGGTTTCGTGGGTGCAGCGCCGTCGGCGCGGATGCGCGAAGTTTTCGAGATCGTGCGCGACGCGCGTGATGCGGGCGTGAGGACGGTCATCGACGCCATCGGCGCCGGACGCCCCATCGCGGGATGGGAAGTGGACCGGGCCACTCGCGGACATATTCAGAAGGCCGGTTACGGCGATTATTTCATCCATCGCACCGGACATTCCATTGGCACCGACGTCCATTCCAACGGGGCCAACATGGACGACCTCGAGATTCATGACGAGCGGCAGCTTCTTCCGAACTCCTGTTTCTCGATCGAACCGGGCATCTACCTGCCGGAGTTTGGCGTGCGCACCGAGGTCAACATGCTGGTGCGGGCGAAGTCGGCGGAAGTCACCGGGAAAATTCAACGCGAGATTGTGACCATCTGAATGGCAGATTCCACGACAGAAAAAGCGAAGGAGCAGGGCGAACCGCTGAGTGTGATGGCGGTGGTCGCGCCCGCCATCGGCTGGCTGGTTCCGGGCGCGGGGCACATGATCCAGAAGCGCTGGATTCGCGGCGGGCTGCTGTTCGTTTCGATTGTGACGCTGTTCCTGCTCGGGCTTGCGATGCAGGGGCACATCTACAAGGCGAACGGCGGCGACATTCTGGACATCCTGGGCTTCATCGGAAACCTGGGCGCAGGCGGGCTTTACATCCTGTGCTCGGCGATGGACTGGGGTCAGGGGGCGATCGCCTTCGCCACGGCGGATTACGGGACGAAATTCATGATCGTGGCCGGATTGCTGAATTTCATTTCCGTGGCCGACGCGTATCACATTGCGATCGGGAAAAAGCAGTGAAGCAGACCTCAGCCGTCGGACCTCAGACCTCGGGCAACATCATCCCGAAAGGATGCGTACTTTGACCATTACGCTCAATCATTTCGGCGCGGCTACGGTGTTTGCCTTGTTCACTTCCATCGTGTTCGGCATCACGCACCGCGAGACCACGCGCGACATGGTGCTCTACGGTCTGAAATGCTTCGCAATGTTCCTGGGCGGAGCGCTGGTGGCCGGGTGGGTGATGTGGGTGTTGCGAAGATAGCTGCGAGCTTCGAGCTACGAGTCACCCCGTTGTTGCTCTTAGCTCGCCGCTCGTAGCTGTCGCCTATCCTTCCCACACGAACGCGTCGAAAATCCTCTTCGTATCGAAGTTCAGGCGGCGGTAGAGGGCTACGGCGCGCGCGTTCGCCTCGGTAACGGTGAGCGATAACATGGTGAACTTTCTTTTCTGCAGATTTGCCATGGTCGTCGCCATCAGGGACTCGCCGATCCGGCGGGTGCGGTACTCCGGCAGCACGCAGACCTGGGTGACGTGGCCGACGTCGTGGCGGACACGCGAACACAGGATCAGTCCGATCAGACTCTTCGCTTTGCGATCGAGAGCCACGAACGACGAATCGGCGTCGAACACGCCGCATCCCGGGAAGCGCACAATATTGTTCAGGAAGCGCAGGGATCCGCTGAGCGTGTGGTACTGGTCGTTGATCTGGGCATCGACGTGGCCGCGATACGCGGCCGTGATGACGGCGGCCGAAGGCTGGTAATACGCCTCATTCCAGGGACGGATTTCAACTTCCGGATGAACCGGAATTTCTTCGACCGCCGGCTTTCCCAGCGTCAGCACCATGAAGAGGCGGGGATGGCGCTGGAATCCGGTCTCGAGAAAGGGGCGCGAGACTGCGTTGGCGTCGTGAGCCAGCAGTTGCGCCTCCACGCGGTGAACTCCGGGAGATTGCTGCAGGGTTTCGATGACGTGCGTCAACAGCTGCAATTCAACCTCGCGGGCATTGGGAAGGCGGTTGCCATTGGCAACGTAGAGGTCGCCAATGACTCCCTTATTGCCTTCGTATACGAAAAACGAGTAGCCAAAGACACGGCCGCGGTCCACGGCGGCGTAGCCGGGAAGGATCTTGGCGTCCACATAGCGCAGAATCATTTCCGCCGAGCCGGAGTAGTCCCAGGAAAGCAGACGCGCCCAGAGCTGCGTCTCGTCGCCGAGCAGAGGACGCAGGTCGGGAGAAGAAAAGTGTCTGAGGTCAAGAATTTCCAAGAACAATCTCCAAAGCGCCCCGCGACGGCAGCCGCTGGAGTGGGCGGCAAATGTCACGGCAAAAATCCGAGTGTAGTGGGTTCGCGGACCGGAGGCAAACGGGGCGAACACTGGGCGGCAACAGGCAGGGATCATTTCATTCCATGGTTCATTCCATGGCCGGCGTTGCATGCGGTGACGTTTCCAGACCGGCCGGCCAGTCTCGCGCCCAGCCAGAATCGTGGGGAGGGAATCCGGCTGACGTTCTTGTATCTAACCTCACGATTCAAGGTGATCCGGGTCACCAAAAATGCACTTGCCGCCGCGCAATCGGCAAAGCACGAAACGCGCCTTGGGCCGCTAACTCATAGGCCGGTATGCTTTTACGGGAGTTTCTTTTCCCAATCCGCTCGTGCTTCCCCTCACCGCAATATGTGACGGCGATCACACCGAGCCCAGCCTATTCCGCCGCATAATCGCACCTTACCTGGGAGTAATCATTACTCTTTTCGCTGGGGGATATCGTGGCAAAAGGACGTGTTTCGGTTGTCGTGGAGCGCTGCAAGGCCTGCGGCTTCTGCGTGGAGTTCTGTCCCACGCACGTGCTGGCGCTCTCCTCCGCCTTCAACTCGAAGGGCTACCATCCGCCGCACGTGGTACATCCGGAAAAATGCAGCGGCTGCGATCTGTGCGGGATGTACTGCCCGGACTTCGCGATCTACGGGACCAAAGTCGCGGCAGAGAAGAGTCCCGAGGAAAAGACCGGAGGTGGGAAATGAAAGCCGACCCGCATGGAGTTTTGACGGGCACACATTTTATGGACGGCGACCACGCCTGCTGCGAGGGAGCGCTGGCGGCGGGCGCGAGATTTGCGGCGGGATATCCGATCACGCCCTCGACCGAAGTGGTGGAGCGCTTCGCGGCGCGCGTGCCGACCGTGGGCGGAAGCTTCATCCAGATGGAAGATGAACTGGCCGCCTCGATCGCGTTGCAGGGCGGCGTGTGGGGCGGCGCCAAGGCGTTCACGGTAACTTCCGGCCCCGGTTTCTCGCTGATGATGGAGCACATCGGTTACGCAGCCATGACCGAGACACCCTGCGTGTTCGTGGATGTGCAGCGGGGCGGGCCGTCCACGGGACTGCCCACTCTTCCGGCGCAGGCTGACATGATGCAGGCGCGCTGGGGATCGCATGGCGATTACGAGATCATCGCGCTGTGTCCCAACTCTCCGCAGGAATGCTTCGATCTGACGATCAAGGCGTTCAATCTGGCGGAAGAATTTCGCGTGCCGGTGATGTTCATGATGGACGAGGTGGTCGGGCACATGACCGAGAAAGTCGTGATCCCTCCCGCAGACCAGATCGAGGTCACTCCGCGCAAGCACACGCACAAATCCATAGAAGATTACCTGCCCTATGGAACCAATGGCGACATGGTTCCGGAGATGGCACATGCGGGCGAAGGCTACAAATTCCATGTGACCGGCCTGACTCACGACGAGCGCGGCTATCCCAACATGACGCCGCAGACGCAGGACAAGCTGGTGCGGCGGCTGCAGAACAAGATTCGCGTGGCCGCCGATCGAATCTGCCTGTTTGAGGAAGACCGGCTGGAGGATGCCGACGTGGTCGTGGTTTCGTACGGCATCACGTCGCGCGTGGCGCAGCGGGCCATTGATGCCGCGCGGGCACGCGGACTGCGCGTCGGGAAACTGCGGCTGATTACCGCGTGGCCTTTCCCGGACAAAAAGATTGTCGAACTGGCGGCACACGTCAAAGCCTTTGTGGTGCCCGAACTCAACCTGGGGCAGATGGTGCGCGAGGTGGAACGCGCCGCGGCCGGCAAGGCGAAGACTTTCGCCGTGACGCACGCGGGAGGCGGAGTCCACAACCCTGACGAAATCCTGAACGCCATCGTGGAGGCAAGCCGATGCTGAATGTACTGGACGAAACCGTCAATCCCATTGAGCCGTTCCTGCGCAGCGACCGCATGCCGCATATCTGGTGCCCGGGCTGCGGCATCGGCACCACGGTGAACTCGTTTGCCCGCGCGCTGATCGAATCGAAGATTGACCTGGAGTCGCTGGCGCTGGTCTCAGGCATCGGCTGCACCGGGCGCGTGGCCGGATACGTGAAGCTCGATTCGTTCCACACCACGCACGGGCGCGCCATCCCGTTTGCCACGGGGTTGAAGCTGGCGAATCCCAAGTTGAATGTGGTCGTTTACTCGGGCGACGGTGATTTGTCGGCGATCGGCGGCAACCACCTGATTCACGCCGCGCGGCGCAACATTGATCTGAAAGTGATCTGCGTCAACAACCTGATCTATGCCATGACCGGCGGCCAGACCGCGCCGACGACTCCCGGCCATGCCACCACCTCTACCAATCCTTACGGCACGTTCGAGCCGGCATTCAATCTGCCGCATCTGGTGGATGCTGCCGGCGCGGTGTATGTGGCGCGGTGGACGACCTTTCACGTGCGGCAGCTGGCACGCTCGATCAGCGAAGCGTTCGCGAAAAAGGGATTCTCGTTTATTGAGGTCATCTCACCGTGTCCCACGCTTTACCAGCGGCGCAACAAGATGGGCGACGGCCTCGACACCATGAAGTACTACAAAGAAAAGAGCAAAGTGAAGAACGGCGTGCCCACCGGAGAAGTCGGACTCACGCTCAACGGAGAAATTGCGGTCGGCAAGTTCGTGGATCGCGACCGGCCCGACTATCAAACCATGATGCGCGCGCAATATGTGGAAGCGCTGGGCGATCGCTATGTGGAAGAAGCGGCGGAGTGTTGCTGCGAAGGGTGATTTTAAGTTTGCGATTTTCGATTTCCGATTGCTGGATTTAAGTGCGGCGAGTGTGGGCTTTCAATCGACAATCGGAAATCGTCAATTGACAGTTCCTGGAGTACTTATGCGGCTAACCGAGATTCGAATTGCAGGCTTCGGGGGCCAGGGAGTGATCCTCTCGGCCATAGTGCTGGGCAAGGCGTCTTCGATTTACGAAAACGGCTTTGCCACGATGACGCAGAACTTTGGCCCGGAGGCGCGCGGCGGCGCGTGCAGCGCCCAGCTCGTCCTTTCGGACTCGCCGGTGCTGTATCCATACGTAACCCGGCCCGACATCATGGTGATTCTGTCGCAGGAGGCTTACAACCGTTTCGCGCCGGAACTGAAGCCGGGTGGCACGCTTATTATTGAAGAGGACCTGGTGCGGGTCTCGAATCTGAACAGGGACAAGAAAATCTACAGCATCCCGGCTACGCGCTTTGCCGAAGAACTGGGCAAGCGCATGGTGCTGAACTCGGTGATGGTCGGATTCTTCACCGCAGTTACGAAGCTTCTCACCGCCGATGCGGTGCGCAAAGCCGTGGCCGACTCGGTCCCGCCGAGCTTCCGCGAGCTGAACATCAAGGCTTTTGATCGGGGATTCGAATACGGCTGCACGGCAAAGGCCGGCGCTCCGCCGGAGCTGGAAGAAGTGGCGTACGAGAAGGAATAGAATTCAACACTCGCTTCCTTAGTGAGCGAGCGTGCGAAGCATGCCCTGCAGCTTTTCCGCGGGCAGCCATTGTCCGCGAACCATTACACCCACGGGATTTTGCAAAGCATGAATGTCCACTAGGGGATTCGCAGAAACCAACAGCAAATCCGCTCGTTTGCCAACCGTGATCGTCCCGAATTCGTCTTCCTTCCCCAGAAATTTTGCCGGATTGACGGTCGCCGTTCTAAGTGCCTCATAAGGGGTGAAGCCGCTCTCTACCAGCAACTGCAACTCCTGATGTGCGGAAGCGCCCGGAATCGCCAATGGAGCTCCTAGCGCATCCGTTCCCAGCAACAGCGGTACTCCAGCCTTATGCAACGCGCTGGTTAGCCTTCGAGTGAAACTAGGGTAGTTACGGAAAACGATCATTTGCCATGCTGGCAATAAGTCCTGGCCCGCAACGGCCGTCCAGTCGTCACGAATGTCCGGTGGCAGGGCCTTGAACGCAGGGTCTTGCAGTAGCTTCACCCGCTGCTGATGACTCATATCGTCGTATAAGTTCAGCGTGGTCTCAACCCAGATTCCTGCGCTGCAAGCAGAACCAGCAACCGCGGCGAGTTGAGTATCGCTGCTGCGCCAGAGAATCGGAAGCCAATAAGCAGTCGCTGAAAGGAACGCGAGAATCGCAACGGTCAACAGCGCGAGATGCAGATTCGTACCTGCCGAAGAAGGACATCTTCGCCAACAGGTTGCAACTGCGATGACCATCCCAATCGCTAGCACCGCCATGACCAACCATAGGACCGTCGCCATGATCAGCAGAGGAATGTTTCCGCTCAGGATTAGAAGAGTGGACAACACCATAGAGACCAAGGCGAATACGGTGAATGCGAGCACTATTTTGCGAGTCCGGGAAACCTGTGCTGGGCATACTGCTGAGACCCGGTTGCGGGCGCGACGGACCATGCCGACCGCTGCCCATGTGGCGCAGCTAATCAGTAGAAGCAGGAGAGCCGCCGCACTGACAAGAAAGAAAAGATTCATGTTCCTCGGATCAGGCGGAAGAAAATATAGCGGAATGAATTCCCCTACGTGTGCCAGCGATTGGCGTGCTTCCAGCAAGGCACTCAATCCCAGATGCGTTGGTGCGTGTCCGAGAAGGGGAATTCCGAGGCGCCGCGCTACCTCGTTCATCCGCATGTATGCTGCACGCGATAGACCCGATGTGGTTAGATAGCGACCCTCAGCATCCACAATTTGGTGATACTTGATCACGTCATAGCCGGCGCGGAATTGGCTGACAACCTCGCGTTCCACTTCCTCGGGGGTCCGTTCGCGTGGCTCGTTGATGAACTCGCCAGACGTGTAGAGGTTTGGGGCCAGCAGCTCTCCATTGCGTATGCGTTGCCGCCACGCGAGATGCTCGGGTTCGCCACGTAAATTGAGAACAGTGGTTATTCCGTAGGCCAGGAACAGCGGAGCGTCACCGAAATTCGGCCTGGCCTGTACTAACGAATCGAGGTGGACGTGCATGTCTGCCAAACCCGGCGTGAGGTATCGTCCTGTCCCGTCGACGACGATCGCGTCTGCGGGGACAGCTATTGCGTTCGCGGGCCCAATTTCGGCGATCCGACCTCCGCGAACGATCACCGTCTGTCCGGGTAACAGACGTTCGCGGTCCATCGGCACCAGGGTGACGTTCACCAATGCGGTGACCGGGGGCGTGTTGGGACCGGAAGGGGCAGGAATCGCGACTACTGAAATTCGGACGGCCGCGAGCAGTACCAAGAGCGCCGCGCAGCGGCGGGCCGCCCTAGCAAGTGACTCTCGCATGTCCTCATATACGCATGTGGTCGGTCGAAAGTTCCCACGAGGCAGTCGTCAGACGCAGCACGCCTATTTGTCGTCTCCACCGATTTGTCATTCTGAGCGAAGCGAAGAACCGATGCAACCCTGCCGGCACATTGTGGCCGCCGGCGATTGCATAGGTCCTTCGGCGCGTCAAGAACGCGCGCCTCAGGATGACAAAGGCACTGGCCACTGTCGTCAACGTTTGGTTTCCGCGGCAGAGACCCAATAGTAATCCA
Organism: Candidatus Sulfotelmatobacter sp.; assembly: GCA_052326105.1. Lineage (GTDB taxonomy): Bacteria > Acidobacteriota > Terriglobia > Terriglobales > Acidobacteriaceae > Sulfotelmatobacter. The sequence continues at coordinate 14,588 of JBKQRC010000118.1, forward strand.
CATCTTGCGGGGCGTAGTGGCCGAGGAATGACACGCGGCGCCCTGCCGTTTGCCGGGGGACTTCGGTCTTCCACGTAGTCGGGGCCACCAGCAGATGCTCCTCCGCTGGGAGCGGCCCGAACTCGCAGCGCGCGATCGTCTGGTTGCGATAGAACGCCAGCCCGTATTCGAGCTCCCGGGATACGCCACAGACTGCGAGCGGTAGTTCATGCGTCTCGACTGTGGCCAGTTCCAAAGCCAGCGGACGCGCCGAGAGTGTCTGATCGATCGCCGTTGTGCCCAGCTTCAGCACGGCAGCCACGGCCAGCACCACGGGAATCAGCGTGACAAAGCGCAGCATGCGCAGGCGCAAGCGGCTGGCCAGAGTGAGCGCGATGGCGGCGCAGAGCACGAAGGCAATGGCCAGCGCAATCAGCATCGGGCGGCTGGCGGGCAGGCGGTGCTCGGTCACAACATGGACAATGAGCACGGCGGGGACGATCGGCGCCGCAGCCACCAGCGCGTGCACGACGGCCAGCCACTTCGAGGCGGATTCTTCCTGCTCGAGATGGCGGCGCAGGTAATCCGCGAGCAGCACGGCTCCGGCGGGGATTGCGGGAAGAATGTAGCCGGGAAGTTTCGACTGCGAGATAGAGAAGAACAAAATCGGCACGATCAGCCAAATACAGGCGAAGAGATTGAGCTGCAATTCGGAATTCGGCTCGGCTGAAACCGATTTCCATTTCGCCCACCAAGTTCGCGCAGATTCGGCGAAGGCCGCGATTACGAAGACTATCCACGGTACGAACGCCAGAGCCGTGACCGGCAGGTAATACCAGAACGGCTCGCGATGATGATAGAGATCGGTCGAGAAGCGGGCCAGATTGTGCTGCAAAACAAATTCGCGGAAGAACTGCGGATTGCGGATCTCGACCGCGACGTACCAGGGCAGAGCCAGCGCACAAAACAACAGGATGCCGGGCAGCCAGAGCGTGCGCACGACCAGGCGCAAATCTCGCGCCGCCAGCGCGAACAGCACGATCACGATCGCGGCCAGAAACGGCGCGACCGGTCCTTTGGCCAGCATGCCCAGCGCCATGCAAAGGTAGAACAGCGCAAGATAGATTCGCTTTCCACTTTCGCGCCAGGCCCACCAGGCGAGCATGCCCACGCTGAAACTGGCGGCCAGAGCCATGTCCATCGAAGCGGCGCGGGCGTAGCCGATGACTCCCGCACACGAGGCAGTGATGAGGGCCGCGTCCACCTCGACGCCGCGCCGGAAGCGGCGGAAGAAAAGATACACGGCAATCACCAGCAGCGTCGCGTCAATCGCCGAGGGGACGCGCGCCGCCACGTCACTCACGCCGAGCACGGAGTAAGCCAGCATCGCCTGCCAGTAGTAGAGTGGCGGCTTCTCGAGCCATGGATGTCCGCTCAGCACCGGCGTGATCCAGCCGTCGATCTGACTTCGGCGGTCGAGCATCTCGCGCGCGACTTGGGCATAGCGCGGCTCGTCGGCGCCGATCAGCCCGAACTGGCCGGCGCCGTAGAAGAATAGAAACGCGCAGAAGCCGAAGATCAGGAGAGCGTCGGTGCGGGTGCGGAGGGTCATGGGGAATTGCCGATTTGCGATTGACGATTGTCGATTGGAGACCGTGAGATCGCCGTGAGTTGTTCTTCAATTGGCAATCGAAAATCGTCAATCGGAAATTATTGCACGGAAGGTCCGCGGCGAATCTGGAGAAGGACCTGGCGCACGGCGTCGGCGAGGGGGCCGTCGAGCGAGCAACCGCTGGCGCACTCGTGGCCTCCGCCGCCGAAACTCTCGGCGACGCGGGCGACGTCGATCTTGCCCTTGCTGCGCAAGCTCACGCGATACCGCCCGTCGGGCAACTCGCGGAAAAACGCGGCCACCTCGACTGCTCCGATGGAAAGAACGTAGTTCACCAGGCCTTCGCAATCTTCTTCGATGGCGGCGCAGCGCTCCATCTGCTTCTGCGTCACCCAGACGTAACCGATTTGCCCTTCGATATACAGATTGCGCAAGGCCTCGCCGAGCAGGCGGATCTTGGCTTCCGAGTGCGCAAAGTAGATGCCGCGGGCACATAGCGCCGGATCGGCACCGGCCAGCACCAACTCGCGCGCCAGCGCGAAAGTATTTTCATTCGTCCCCTGGAACATGAACGAGCCGGTGTCGGTCATCAGCGCGGTGTAGAGACAGGTGGCAATCTCCGGGGAAAACGCTACACCGGCCTCGCGAGCGAGACGAAAAACCATTTCCGCGGTCGCGACCGCATGCGGATCAACCCAGTTGACGTGGGCGAACGGACGCCCGCTGACGTGATGATCGATGCTGATGAGAAACTGATCTTCCAGGCCCTCCAGCCGGGTGCGATGGATGCTGTCACACTCCAGAATGATCGCCGCCTCGTAACTGCCCATGACGCGGCTCGATTGCACCACCTGATCGGCGAAGGGAAGCGAGCGATAGATGCGGGGGACGCCGTCGTGCAGGACGACATCGGCCTGCTTGCCCATGGCCCGCAGAACCTGGCAGCAGGCCAGCGCCGAGCCGACGGCGTCGCCGTCGGGCCGGGCGTGCGAGGTCAGCACAAAGCGGTCGCGCTGTCCGATCTGCCGCAGCACATCCTCGAGCATGTTATGCGTTCTCTCCACCGGGTCCCCTGCGGGCCTTGCCGCGCTTTTTCGCCCGCGCTAACAATTCCTCGACTCGAGCCTTCTCGCGCTCCGCACGATCGAGCCGGAAGATCAATTCCGGAGCTCGCCGCAAGCGCAACCGGTCTGCCAGTTCACGGCGGATGTACGCCTTGGCAGCATCGAGGCCCTGCAGGCTGCGCTCGGCCTCTTCGTCGTCGCCCTCGACATCCACCAGAACCTGCGCCGAACGGCCGTCCTCAGCCAGTTCCACGCCGCTCACGCTGACCAGCCCAATGCGCGGATCAGCCAGTTCGCCTTCGACCAGCGTTTCGATTTCTTCGCGCAGGGCCTCGCCGACCCGGCCGCGATGGTACTTCACTACGCGCTTCTCCACGGCCTCACCCCCCGCAGTAAAACGCAAGAGAATATCAGAAAACGGGGCGCAGGTGTTGGCCGGGATGAGTTGTTATTGTCGCGCGCTTTGGCAAGCAGGGATAAGTACGGAGGTAACAGCGTGTTAGACAGTGTTGGGACGGCCGATCTTCACATCGGCCAGAGCACGCTGGGGACAATCTTTTTACAATTCGGGCCGTGGGACTTGCCTACAATAGGATTCCGTGAAGTCTGTGCCGCGCCCCACCGTTCAACTCGAACGTCCATTCGCCGGAAGGCCGTTGGGCCTCTTCGTAATTCTCGACATCGGTCTTATTCTGCTCTCGGTCGCGGCTATGTCACATTGCAACTCGAATCCGGGAGGGCCCCCGGCATTAACTGTGGTGAGCGCGACCGATCTCGGAACGATCGCAACCAATCCGGACATCCTGGGCAGGGATGGCGCCGCAAGCGCGCCCTTTCAGGGCTATTCCGTATGGCTCTATGGAGACACGTTTCTAGGTAAACCGAATGCGGATGGCCGCACGTTGATCAGCGACTCGTGGTCGTTCACGATGGACCTCAATGCGCAGGACGGCATCAGCGGCTTCACGGAGCGACTCGACTCAGTCAAGGCGCCAGAAATGATTCTGGTCGAAACGCCGGCCGAGTATTCCTTCAACCAGGCTCACTACGGTGATCATTGTCAGGTGCAGCCTTGCGGCGCGCGCTGGGCGCTTTGGCCGTCGACCATTGTCACGGATACGGCGAACAATCGCGCGCTGGTATTTTACATGCTCGTATACTCTCTGCCGGGAAGCTTCAACTTTCAAGGCATCGGGAACTCGGTCGCGGTGTGGCAGAACTTCGACCAACAGCCGCAGCGTCCTAATTTTACCCCGCCGTTTGTGGCCGATCATCCCGACCTGATGTTCAATCAAAACGAGCCCAATTTCGGATCCGCGGCATTCATCCGCGGAGGAAGTCTCTACGTCTACGGCTGCGGAGTGCCAGGCAACAGCTACGACAAGGGATGCCGGCTGGCGAAAGTAGATCCGAGCGGGGTGCTGAATCGCAACGCGTGGAGTTTTTATGCCGGCAACGGCAAGTGGTCGTCTCAGCTGAGCGACGCAGTCTCAGTGATTCCGCAAACGAATATCGCGGGCATCTCGTGGAACGACTACCTGCAGCAATACGTCGCGGTTGCCAGCCAGCTGTTTTCTCAGAATGTGACTCTGCGGACGTCGCCGCAACCGGAGGGGCCGTGGTCGCGCGAGGTAACGGCCTTCGTCGCCATGCAACCGGCTTCCGGAAACACTTACGACGCGCGCGACCACGCCGAATACGAACTGAACGGCGGCCAGACGATTTTTGTGACCTATTCGCGCGATCTGGGGAATTTTTCAAGCGAGGTGCGACTCGTGTCGGTCCAACTGCAACGACCCTAACTGCATTATTCATGAAGCTGCTTTGAAAGGGCGCGGCTTGCAGCCGCGCCGCCATGGCCCGCTTGGGAATTGGGGCTTCAGCCCCTGGGGACAAACGCGGTGCCATCTTCCCTTCCAACCCCACAGGCTGTCTTCAAACGGCTCGCCCCAGCGGCTAAAGCCGGACTTGTTTTTGCCCGTGCCGGCGCGGCTGGAAGCCGCGCCCTTTCAAAACCGTGACAACCCTCATGAATAATCCGGGCTAATCCCCTGATGCCGCAGGCTCTCTAGAAATATTCCACGAACGAATCGGCGATCTCCGCGCCGTGATTGTTGGCGATGCGGGTGGCCGCGCGCTCCACTTTTTTCATCAGGCCGTCGAGGTAGTCGCGCGAATTGGAGATGCTGACCACGCCGATGGTGGCGCGATTCCAGAGTTCCGCGGCATCGAGTTCGGCGACGGAAACGTTGAAACTCGATCGCAGGCGGTCTTTCAAGCTGCGCACGACCTGGCGCCGGTCCTTGAGCGACTGCGCGGCTTCGATGTGGAGTTCGAGGGTGAGGAAAGCGATGGGCATTTCGGTCGTTCGTCGTTGGTCGTTAGTCGTTGGCAAAACCGTCTGGCCAACGGTTCCTCGCAAACGACCAACGACGAACGACCAACGACGGTTTTCTACGCGATTACTTCCGCGGCGATGCGCTCGGTGGCGAAGGCCTCGATCACGTCGCCGATTTTCACGTCGCCGTAATTGGTGATCGAGATGCCGCACTCCATGCCGTTGTGGACTTCCCTGGCGTCGTCTTTGAAGCGGCGCAGCGAGCCGATCTTGCCTTTGAAGACGACGACGTTGTCGCGCAGCAGGCGGACTTCGGAGTCGCGCTTGATCAAGCCATCGCTGACGCGGCAGCCCGCAACCATTCCCACCTTCGGGATGCGGAAGGTTTCGAGCACTTCGGCGCGGCCCTGGTAGGTTTCCTTGATCGTGGGTTCGAGCAAGCCGGTCATGGCGCGCTTGATCTCGTCCTGCAGTTCGTAAATGATCGAGTGCAGGCGGATATCCACTTCTTCCTGCTCGGCCAGTTCCTGCGCCTTGCGCTCGGGCCGCACGTTGAAGCCGATGATGATGGCGTTCGACGCCGAGGCCAGCAGCACGTCGGTCTCGGTGATGGCGCCTACACCGGAACGCAGCAATTTCAGGCGCACCTTGTCGTTCGAAAGTTTCGCCAGCAGATCGCTCAGGACTTCCACGGAACCGTGCACGTCGCCCTTGAGAATGATGTTCAGTTCCTTGGTGCCGGCGGTCTGAATCTGCTCGGCCAGTCCTTCGAGCGACACGCGGGAACTCTTGGCCAGCGCGGCTTCCCGAGCCTTCTGTTCGCGGTATTCGGAGATGCCGCGGGCTTTGTCGCGATCGGCGACCACGACGAACTGATCGCCGGCCTGCGGCAAGCCTTCCATGCCGAGGATTTCGACCGGGGTGGAAGGAGGCGCGGATTCCAGGACAGCTCCGCGATCATCGAACATGGCGCGCACTTTGCCGTAGACGTTGCCTACGACAAAATTATCGCCAGCATTGAGCGTGCCGTTCTGTACCAGGACCGTGGCCACCGGACCGCGGCCGCGATCGAGTTTGGCTTCAAGTACGACGCCGGTAGCGGCGCGCTCCGGAGTCGCTTTAAGCTCCGCCAGATCGGCGACCAGGCAGATCATTTCCATCAGCAGGTTCAGATTGGTTTTCTTCTTCGCGGAGACATCGACGAAAACCGTTTTGCCGCCCCAATCCTCCGGCATCAGGCCGCGATCGGCCAACTGCTTCTTGACGCGATCCGGCAGGGCTTCGGGTTTGTCAATCTTGTTGACGGCAACGATGATGGGCACCTCGGCGGCGTGTGCGTGATCAATGGCTTCCAGCGTCTGCGGCATCACACCATCATCGGCGGCGACCACGAGCACGACGATGTCGGTCGCCTTGGCTCCGCGCGAACGCATGCGCGTGAACGCCTCGTGACCCGGCGTATCGAGAAAAACAATTTCACGCCCTAAGGCGGGGGATTCCTGGTCGGTAATGCGGACCTTATATGCACCAATGTGCTGCGTAATGCCGCCGGCTTCGCCCCCGGCCACGTTGGTCAAGCGGATCGCATCGAGCAAGGTTGTCTTGCCGTGATCCACATGGCCCATGATCGTGACCACGGGAGGACGGGGCGTAACCTCGATGGCGGATTCCTCTCCGCTGGCGGCAGCCGCGTCAATATCCTTGGCCGTCTGCTCTTCGAAGGTGATCACGTTGGTGTCGGCGCCGAAGAAGCGCGCCATTTCGCTGGCCAACTCGGCGTCGAGCGTCTGGTTGATGGTGGCGAAGACGCCGCGGGCCAGCAGGCGTGAGATCAGGTCCTTGGCGCGAATGTCGAGCTTCTCAGCCAGGTCTTTTACGCTGATGCCTTCGGTGATGGTGATGTTGCGCGTGATGGGCATGGGCTCGTTCGAGACCACCATGCGCGGTGGCGGAACGTAACCCTTCATCGGTCCTTCTTTTACGCCGCGCGGCACATAACGCTGGCCGGGCCGGCGGGCGGGCGCGCCCGGACGGCTGCCGGGACGGCTCGGTCCCGGAGGCGGCAACCCGGGTCCTACGCCAAGCGGACGAGACCCCGCGGGCGCGGTGCGCGTGGGATGCATGGGACGCCGTTCGCCGGGGCGCAGCGGCCGGGCCGCACCTGCTCCCGCCGCCTGCGGACGCGGACGCTGAAAAATGGGCTGCCCGGGCACGGGCCGTCCGGGCGCGGGCCGCGCGCTGCCAACGGCACCGGCTTGCGCAGCAGGCGCGGCGGGGCGCGGCGGAGCCTTGTATACCGGGCGCGGTCCGGTCTGCGGCATAATCATGCGCGGTGCGGGTGGCTGAGGCGCGGCCGCTACGGGCGGCAAGACTGGACTCGGCGCAGCCGCTGGAACTGGCGGCGCGGGCGCCGGGGGCGCGAGCACTGCCGCTGGAGGTACCGCGACAGGACGCGGTGGCGCTGCCGGCGGTGCAGGCAATGGCGGGGCAGCGGGAGTCACGGGAGCTGCGGGCTTCTCCAGCACAGGCGCGACAACCGCAGGTTTCGCGGGATGAGCAGCCGGAGCCGGAGCCGGAGCCGGTTTCGCCGGCGGCGGCGCGACCGCGGGCTTTGCTGCGACGGGCGGATGCGGGACGGCAGGACGCGCAGGCGCGGGATGAGGAGCTGCGCCCTCCTTCTGCTGGGTAATGGCTCGGAGCACGTCTCCCGGCCGGGAGATGTGTGACAGGTCGATCTTGGTCTTGATTTCTTCTTCGCCGCGCAGCGCGCGAGCAGGTTTGGCCGCATGCGCCGACGCTTCGGACAAGCCGCGGAAGTGAGCCCGCACTTTTTCCGCTTCGTAGTCTTCGAGAGAACTGGAATGCGTCTTCTTCTCGGTCACTCCGACGATCGTCAGCATATCGGTAATGGCCTTGCTCTTGACTTCCAGCTCTCTGGCGAGATCGTTGATTCGAACCTTGCTCATCCGGCCTTTCTTGTACCCCGCGTTGTGCTTAAGTCTTCATCGCAGCCTCACGGAGTCAGCTTTGCGCACCCGCACATCGCCAACCATGCCTGTGCGTGCCATGACTATTCAGTTGTTTCGGGAGCGGAGCCGTCTTCCGGCCCCTGCTCTTTCGTTGTTTCCGCCGCAGCCGGTTCTGCTATCACTTCCAGAGGCACCGCTTCTTCCGCTGCAGCAACTTCGCCCGCCGCTTCAGCAGCCGGTTCGGTCTCGACGGCAGCTTCACCCTGCGCGGCGTCAGCGCTTTCCGGCGCGGCTTCTGCTTCTGTGGCTATGCCCTCCGCCGGGACTTCGCCTTCGGCGGCGACGGCTTCTCCCGCGGCTTCTCCCGCGACTTCTCCCGGTTCGAGGCTGGCGAAGTAATTATTCACGGCCAGGCTGATCTTTTCCACCGTCTTGGGGCCGATGCCCTCGATCGCCTCGAGTTGCTCCGGCGTCATGTCGGCGAGGGCTTCCACCGTGGCCACACCCGCAGCCTTGAGCTTCTCTACCAGTCCTTCACCCAGGCCGGGGACGTTTTCGAGCGGAGTCGTGGCCGGCGGCGCCATCGCGGCCATCTGCTGCTCGACTTCCTGGCGCTTCTCTTCCTCGCTCTTGATATCGATCTTCCAGCCCAGCAGCTTGGCCGCCAGCCGCACGTTTTGGCCCTTCTTACCGATAGCAAGCGAAAGCTGGCTGTCGTCCACGACAACTTCGAGATGCTTGTCGGAGCCGTCGAGCACGGTGACGCGGCTGACTTTCGCCGGCTGCAGCGCTTTCTCGGCGAAGGTCACCGGATCTTCATGCCACTCGATGATGTCAATCTTTTCTCCGCGCAATTCGCGGATGATGGACTGCACCCGCATGCCCTTCATGCCGACGCAGGCGCCGACGGCGTCCACGTCTTTGTCTTTAGACATGACCGCGATCTTGGTGCGCTCGCCGGCCTCGCGGGCGATGGCGCGGATGACCACAGTTCCGTCGTAGATTTCGGGAACTTCGGTCTGGAACAGATGCTGCACCAGTTCCGGCGCGGCGCGCGAAGCCACCACGCCCGGGCCCTTGGCGGCCTTTTCGACGCGGGCAATCACCACCCGCACGCGCTCGCCCACGGCAAACGACTCCAGCCGCGATTGCTCCTTGCGCGGCATGCGGGCTTCCGCCTTGCCGATGTCGAAGATCACATCCGGGCCTTCGACGCGCTTCACGGTGGCGTTGACGATCTCGCCGACACGCCCGATGTATTCGTTGTAAACCGTGTCGCGTTCCGCCTCGCGTACCTTCTGGAAAATCACCTGCTTGGCCAGTTGGGCGGAGATGCGTCCGAGAATGCCCTCGGTCGGCCGTGGAATTATCAGTTCGCCACCGATCTCCAGGTTCGGGTCGGTCTTGCGCGCCTCTTCGAGCGTGACCTGCAGGTTAGCGTCTTCCACCTGCTCCGGAGTCTCCACCACGGTCTTCACCGCAAAGGCGCTGATCTTGCCGGTTTCTTTATCCAGCTTGGCGCGGAGATTTTCCTGCGACTTGTAGTACTTGCGCGTGGCCATGACAATGGCGTCTTCCACCGCGCTGACTACAATCTGCGGATCAATGCCCTTCTCCCGGCTGACGCCTTCGATGATGTTGTAGAGCTCGCTAGCCATAAGAAATCGGACCTCAGACTTCGGACCTCGGGCCTCAGGATCTCACTAATTGCTGAGGTCCGAGGTCTGATGTCCGACGTCCGCTCTTAAATTTCCGGCACCAGATTCGCCTTCTCCACGTTGGCGAATTCGATCTCCAGCTTCTGTCCCGCTGCCGCGCCCATTTTCTTCTGCGACTTTTTGCTGGCCACGCTTAAATCCAGCGTCAGACGGCCGTTCTCGAAACTCTCCAGCCGCCCTTCAAAGTGCCGGTTGTTGTCGACCGGCTGGCGCGTCATCAGCTTCACGCGGCTCCCGACGAAGCGGGTGAAGTCGGTTGCCCGAGTCAGCTTACGATCCAGTCCGGGCGACGAAACTTCCAGCGTGTACGAACCGCCCGACACGGCATCTTCCACGTCGAGAATCGTGCCGAACTCGCGACTGAAGTTGGCGCAGTCTTCGTGCGTCACGCCAGCCAGAGGATCGGTTCCCGCCGCAGGCTTGTCGAGAAACACGCGCAGCATGCGCGCATTGCCTCCGCCGAGGAACTCGATCTCGACCACTTCGAGCCCGCTGGAGGCGGCGACACGCTCCGCAATCTCCCGCACCCGATCCACGTCAAGCGCCATGAATCCAATAGTTTACAGATGATGCCCGCAACCGGCTCAAGCTCCAACTAAAAAGTGGGCTTGCGCCCACTGGTGTGTTTCGCCAAATGCCGGTAGTACACAACAGTTCCAGTTTTTTACTATACGCCCGTAGGTGCTAAAAGACAAACCGCCGCCAGAAGGCGCAAGTTCCGAAGTGGCCGGCAACTCTGAAACTGGGAATCAGGCTGGCAGCTTACGTAACAGTGCGGCGGCACTCATTAACTGCGAGTCAAAATAGTTCTGTTTGTGCTCACTTGTGATAACGCCCCGTTTTCGCCAGTTACGCCGAAACCGATATTCCGGGCTAAGATGGGAGGCTGCTTTCGAGACTACTCGCCATGAAGGCTCTCGCCAATCTCATAATGCTTTTAGGGATACTTGTTGTTGTCGGCGTCGGTGCTGCGACAGACCCGTTCGGATCGCTGACTCCTGCGGAGAAAGCACTTCTAAAACCGCAGATTGAGAGATGGGTTCACGATCAAGTAAAACATGATTGGTCTGACCTGTGGGAAATACAGGACCAAACCCCAGAATTGAAAAACGACCTGCTGTTGGGGCGCAAGGATGCATCCGATATGGACAGAAAACAATACGTCGATGCTATGCGAAGCACAATCGGGATCGGATACCCGGAAATAAAAGCATTCACGTTGACCGAGGTGGACAGAGAGGCCGATGGGTTTCAAGTAGTGGGGTGTGCAAGGTTGCAACGAGAAGAGTGGAGGGCCACCACTATCCAGTATGTTCACGTGAAGCTTGTGAACGGCAAAGCTCTATTCGCGTGGCCTGATGGAAGCGCTGAGCAGTGCAAGGTTTAGAAGAATCTTGAGGGGACGGCGACCTGTGGGTTCTGTCAATTGGCGTCCCTTGAATGGATACCGAAGCCACGGGGCATTATCTGGTCTGCCGGTTCTTGCTGGTGAACTGAAGTGGAGATAACTTATGCCAATCCAGAAAGCGTTGAACTGTCTTTTGGTCGCAGCCCTCGTGGCTTGCGCGACGTGTGTGCCCATGGTGGCGCAGTCAACCGCATCTCCGTCGAAAGTGGTTTCGGCATCGGCGAAGCCGGTCGAAGCTGCATCCGGATATAACCAGCCGCCGAAAAACATTCTGGATGTGATGCATGCGCCCTCGCCGCCAATTCCCGAGGTCAGTCCGACCCAGGGCACGATTCTCCTGGTGTCGTGGCAGGACTACCCGCCCATCTCTCGCGTGGCGACGCCTTTCTTGCGCCTTGCCGGTGCGCGCGTAGAGCCCAGGAATCACAGTAAGCATGACACTCCGGGCGGGTACGGGGTCACACCCTGCGCCAGGAACTTCGAACTGGTACACATTGCCGATGGCGCGCAAACTCATGTCGCGCTTCCTGCGGGCGCATGCCCCGGCGATCCAGTTTGGGCGGCTGACGGAAAGCGATTCGCGTTCGTGAATATCGCTCCCGAGTCGGTCGAACTCTGGATCGGCGAGGCCAGGACCGGCGAAATACATCGAATACCGGAAGCCCGCCTCAACCCGATGTTCGGCGACGAGATGCAATGGATGCCAGACCAGAAAACGCTTTTGGTCAAACTGGTGCCCAAGGGGATGGGCGCGCCTCCGGCGGAACCAATCGCGCCGATGGGGCCGAGTATCCAGGAGACCGAAGGCCAGAAAGGGCAGAGCAGCACGTACGAAAACCGCGACACGCTGGGCAACAAGCACGATGAGGACGTCTTCGATTACTTCGCAGCTTCGCAACTTGCTTTGGTCAGTGCGAGCACCGGGGCGATCACGCCGATCGGAAAGCCGGGGAATTACGAGTCGCTCGGTCCCGCGCCCGACGGTCAGCACATCCTGGTCACCGCGATTCACAAGCCTTACTCGTACGTCACCACTTACGATCGCTTCCCCAAGGAAGTCGAGGTCTGGGATGTGTCCCACCGCTCGCACGTTGTCACGCATACGATCGCGTCGCTTCCGCTGGCGGATCGCGTTCCCATCCGAGGCGTTCCGGTGGGTCCGCGCGATTTTTCCTGGCGCGCCACCGATCCAGCGACGCTCGTCTGGGCGGAGGCCCTGGATGGCGGCGACTGGAATGTAAATGTGCCGGCTCGCGACAAGATACTGCTCCTGAAGGCGCCGTTCACCGCGCCCGCCGTCGAGATCACGCGCACCGAACAACGGTATGTCGGTTTTGCCTGGAGCGAACAACCGAACGTCGCTCTCCTGACCGAGTACGATAACAACCGGCACTGGAGAAAGAGCTTCGTCATCGATATCGATGATCTGCAACAGAAGCCTCGCTTGCTTTGGGATCTCTCGACGGACGAGAGGTACAAGAATCCCGGCTCGCCAGTGAGACGCCAGCTGGCGAACGGTTCCAGGGTGCTTCGCCAGGATGGGGATTCCGTCTACCTTTCGGGGGCCGGCGCTTCGCCCGACGGAGATCGCCCGTTCCTCGATCGGCTCAATCTCACCACGCTGAAATCGGAACGCCTGTTTCGCTGCGATCAGACTTCTCTCGAGCGATTTCTATCGTTTACCGGGCCCGACACACGGACCTTTCTCACCTGGCATCAATCGCCGACTGACCCGCCGAACGCGTTCACGCGAACGCTGGGGAAATCGCTCGATGCGCCCGCCGGAGAAGCGGCCTATGCGTCAACCAGCGCCGCGATCACCCACCTTCCCGATCCCACACCCGAGGTGCGCGCGATCAAGAAGCGGCTGGTCAAATACAAACGCGCCGACGGGCTTGACTTGTCGTTCACGCTCTATACGCCACCCGGCTATCAGGAGGGCACGCGGGTTCCGGCTATTCTTTATGCCTATCCTCTCGACTACGCCGACCCTGCAACAGCCGGCCAGGTCACAGGCTCGCAGGAAACTTTCACGCAGCTGCGGCAATATAGACTGTTGCTTCTCGCGGGCTATGCGATCATCGACAACGCTGCGTTCCCCATCATCGGCGATCCGAAAAAAGCCTACGACACTTATATGGAACAGCTGGTCGGCGATGCCAAGGCGGCGGTGGATGAGGCGGTGCGCCTTGGGGTGGTGGACCCTGACCGCGTCGGAGTCACCGGACACAGCCACGGCGCTTTAATGACGGCGAACCTGGTGGCGCACTCCGACTTTTTCCGGGCTGGTGTCGCTACCAGCGGTTCCTATAACAAGACGCTCACGCCATTCGGTTTCCAGAACGAGCAGCGATCGGTGTGGGAGGCGACGGACGTTTATCTGAAAGTCTCCCCGTTTTTCTTCGCCGACAAAATCAAGACTCCGCTGCTCCTCATGCACGGCGCGGAAGACGCCAATCCTGGCACGACGCCGCTGCAATCGAACAAGCTCTACGAAGCAATTCGAGGCAACGGCGGTACCACTCGCCTGGTGATGCTTCCGCACGAGCCGCACTGGTATACGGCCATGGAGTCGAACGAACAGGAGGTTTACGAGATGCTTCGCTGGTTCGACAAATACGTGAAAAATGCGCCGCCGCGGCCCGTGACCGGAGCACATTAGAAGGCTCCGGCCACACGTAGAGCGCCATCCGATGTCAGCGCTGTCTCCGGGCGGCATTCTTGTAAACAACGCCGCCCTTCATGACAAATACAACGCGCCGAACGGCTGTGATGTCTTTCAACGGATCTCCATCGAGGGCAATAATGTCCGCCTGCAGGCCGGGGGCGATCGCTCCAAGCTGGTCGCCCAAGCCTAGCGCTTCAGCCCCCAGTGAGTTGGCAGAGACCATCGCGGCCATAGGGTCCACACCGGAGTCACGGACGCGATCGATGAATTCCTCGGCATTGCGTCCGTGCGCGCCCGCCACAGCGTCGGTGCCAAAAACCATTTTCAGTCCAGGAGTTTGTGCCGCGCGTCGTACCACCTCGTGGTCCACGGAGAGGATTCTCTCCATGGCTGCAAATCCCTCGGCGGTGTAGCCGGCTGTGCCGAGATATTTTTCTTTGTTCTGCAAGTAGTTCTCAATGACCAGCCCGGCTTGGGGATCGAAATAGGTGCCCTTCTCTGCCATCAATTTCAAGTCGTCGTCTGTGGCCAGCGTACCGTGCTCCACCTGGGTGCACCCCGCTAAAGTCGCGGCGCGGACCGCCTGTTTGTAGGCGTGCACCAGCGTGCGCAGTCCCTGCTTCCTGGCTTCATCACACGCCGCGTTCAATTGCTCCTGCGAAAGAGTCATTCCTCCGCCCTGGCGGATGGACTCCGACGCGAAGATTTTGATCAGGTCCGCGCCGGCCTGCTTTTGCTTCCTCACATAGGCCCGAATTTCATCGGGCGTGCCGGTCGCCTCGCCTCGCCCTTCGAGTGGCGCGCCGGCCGTCAGGATACGCGGGCCGGGGAGCATTCCTTTGGCGATGGCATCACGCAGCGGAATATCATTGGGCGCGCCCACACTTTGCACGGTCGTAAAACCTGCCATCAGCGTCACCCATGCATTCGATGCCGCTTGATAGGCGTCCTCTTGCGTCGTCCCTTGCGTGCCGGCATTTTTTCCGTCCTTGCCGAAAATCCATGTAATGTGCACGTGCGCGTCAATCCAGCCCGGCAACACCGTCAGGCCGCGCAGATCGTAGTCCACCGGCCCCTCGAGGTCAGGCCCTATCGCGACAATCTTTGACCCTTCGATCACGATCCGAACGTCATGCAGTATGTGGCCCTCGCCATCGAGCACCACACTCGTGGCAATTACGATGCGTTGGTGCGACGCCAGCGTCTGTGCAGGAATTCGAGGCGCCAGGGCGCAGACGCCAACAATGCCGAGGACACATGAAATGACCTTCGCGGGTCGCATGAACGCTCCTCCTTCGGCTCGATAAAAGTTCGAACCAGCTCGGTAGCTTTCCTGAACCTGAATTCTGACTCGGAGCCTCTGGCTTGTGCATTGTAGGCGTCTAGCCCGCAGCCTGTACAGAAAGCGCATGGACGGTCGCCTAAGCGGCACGTCCGCTGGACTTTGATCGGCCGGGGGCCTTCGCCCGCGGAAAGCCACGCGCACCCGGGGGAGTCTCCCGCCGGTAGTGATTGCGTGTTTCGCTCGCGATTACTATGGTTATGTTCCGGCAGACTCGCTTGCGAGCTCTAATGGTCACAGGCGGTGACATCCAGGTGGCTGGCTCCGATGAAATTGTCTTGACGATGGTGGACAACAACCCCGGAGCAATCGGAAACGGCACGTTGATTCCATCAACAGTCTCGTCCAGGTCCTGAAGGTGCACGAAAAACTGCCGATGGAACAAGGGTAACTCTCCATGGCAATGGACCCGAAGGAATGAAATGAAACTCGTGCGTTTCTCATTTGCGCTGCCGGTGATGATTTGCATGGCGATGGGCGCGCCAGCCATGCCGAGCCGCGCGGCAGCCGAAGCCAGCGCTCCCAAGATGCCGGTTACAACCGCGTCGCAGGCGGCTGCGCGCTATTTCGAGACTGGCATGGTTCACTACGAGAATCACCGATGGAATCTTGCCCTGAGGGATTGGAACGAAGCCATCAAGATCGACCCGAACTTCGCCCAGGCTTGCGTTTGGATCTGTTTCACCACGTCGGATCCCGCCGAAGAAGCCCGCGACCGGGCAAGAGCCGAAGCTCTGAGCAAACAAGTCACTCCAGGGGAACAGTTATTGATCCGGTGGATGGCGGGCGTTCATGAGAACCGCTACGTCGAAGGCATTATGGCCATGAACGATATGCTGGCCATGTTTCCTCATGACAAGCGGCTGAACTTTCTGGTCGGTTATTGGCTGTTCCGCTGGCAGGATGAGTACGAACTGTCGAGGAAGTTGACCCTGCGAGCTTTGGCCGACGACCCGAATTACGCCACCTGTTACAACCAGTTGGGCTATGTCTATTCACGTCTTGGCGATCTCGACAAGGCGCTGGAGTACGCCGCAAAATACGTCCAGCTTCTTCCCAATGAGCCCAATCCGCACGATTCCTACGGGGAAATGCTGCGCTTCGCCGGGCGATATCAAGACGCGTTGGAGCAATACCGGATCGCCCTGAAGATCGATCCGACCTTCTATATATCGCAAAAAGAGCTGGGCGAGACCTATTCGCTGATGGGCGAAGAAGATCAAGCCCGCAAAGAATATGAGAAAGCCATTCACGAGGCTCCCGGCGACGGGGTCAAAGCCGAATACCTGCAGAAGCTGGCGTTGACGTATGTGCGGGAGAAGAAGTATGGGGAAGCAGATCGGTTCTATCTCGATGCCGCCGCTAAGGCGCACGCCACGAAGCAGTGGATCTGGGAAGCGCGGGCGCACCGCGTGATGGCCATGTACGAGCCCGATCAAGCCGCCGCCACGAAGAACCTGGATCAGGCGGAAGCCCTGCTGGCGGCGGCAAACGGGAAAATCGCCCAGCTTGATCTGGATGAAGAAAAAGCTCACGTGCTCCGGGTGCGGGTAGAGCGCGCGCTAACTTTGGGTGACCGCAGCACGGCCGGAAAGCTGGTGGCGGAACTTGAGAAGATGGCGTCACCGGGTTCCAGCGTCAACATGCAGAGGATCTATCACGGCGCTGCGGGAACACTGCTCGCTGCCCAGATGAAATATGCCGATGCGATTCCGCATCTGGAAGAGGACGTAGCAAATCCCCTCTCGATGAAACTCCTAATCACCGCTTATCGCAAGACTGGCGCTTCGGACGAAGCCGCCAGTTTGAGCAAGAAGCTGCTTGGATGGAAGGTGCCAAGCATTGAAGAGGCGCTAGCGGTGTCCGATTTCTCCGCGCGGCAAGCGCGCTCCGATAAAACACTACCGTAATCCTGGCGCCGAACGTCCTGGTTAACGTGGTTCGTGTGGGAAAATCCTGATGTCCAATTGGGCACTGGTATGCCTTGGTGCGCGAAGGGACGCTTACAGTTGCCGCTGTATTGAGTTGGGGCAAGCCTTCGTGTTATGGCCCATTGACGCTGCGTTTGCCGAGTGGACGAGGCGTACCATTGAGCATGCGCCGAACAATTTCAGAATGCCCCGACTCAGACGCTTCGAATCGGTTGCCTCCCGATGTCCTCGTCCGCCAGGAGCCAGACGAGGAAGAAGACGAAGAGGAAGAAGAGGAAGACGACGACACAGACGATGAAGATGACGATGACGACGATGATGATGACACGACCGACGAGGGCTACTCCGAGTGAGCGTGCGCCGTTCTTTTCGGCAGGTGAAGGATGAAGCGCGAACAGTTTGTCCAGGTAGTCGAGGAGACGCTGGACTCGCTCCCGCAAGAATTTCGCAGTCGCATTCATAACGTTGCCGTTCTGGTAGAGGATGTGCCGCCGAAACAGCGATCACCGCGGTCGGGAAAGCAAAAGCGGCTGCTTTTGGGCCTTTTCCATGGCGTGCCCACGACCAAGAAGAGCGTCTTTAACTTAGCGACGGGGCCCGATTACATCGTGCTTTATCAGAAGAATATCGAAGCGGTCTGCTCCAGCGATGCCGAAGTCCGCGAACAGATCCGCCTGACGGTCATCCATGAACTGGGCCACTATTTCGGGATGGATGAGAACCAACTGAAGGACGTTTAGCAGAGATGAACTATATGATCGGGGCAGGGGACCGGTTACGGCGAGTTATCGCCCCGGTGACTGGCTCGTTCTATTTTTCCTGCAGGGACCGGATGTAGTTGGTCAGATTAGCGATGCGCTGTTCAACATTCGCATTGAAGGCCATCCCGGAGATTACAAGCATGGCCCAAATCGTGAAGCGTCTGAATTACAATACACCCATTGATCTCTGAGTCGCTGTCTAAGATACAGGAGGACGATACGGACCACGGAGCTTGGCAGAATGCGTGTTAGGTTCCGAACATCCGCGCGAGACCTGTTGCGACATGGCCAGTGCGCTTTGATCTCGACTCGGATAAGCTCCGGGCGCTATTGGATTCTCGCCTCGACTGCGATATTTTTTCTGCTGCTGGTGGGGACAGGCAGCGGGCAGAATACGACGCTGATCAGTCTTGATCAGGCTATTGATCTGGCGCTGGCGCACAACCACTCGATCAAAGCGGCGCGAACCCTGATTTTTCAGAATCAGGCTCAGGAGATTACTGCGAACCTGCGCCCTAATCCGACTCTTGGGGCGGATAGCCAGTTCGTCCCATTTTTCAGTCCGCAGGATTTTTCTGGCGACAATCTGAACGAGACGCAGCAGTTCGATATTGGAATCGGGTACCTGTTCGAACGCGGCCACAAGCGGCAGCGGCGGCTGCAGGCGGCGCGGGATCAGACGGCGGTCACGCGGGCCCAGGTCACCGACGCGGAACGCGCTCTGGTTTTCAACGTAGGCCAGCAGTTCGTCAGCGTTCTATTGGCGGAATCCACACTCCAGTTTGCGCTTCAAGACCTAAAGAGCTTCCAGCAGACCGTTGACATCAGCGAGGCGCAACTCAAGGCAGGCTCCATCAGTGAAGGCGATTATCTGAAGATCAAGCTGCAGCTTCTGCAGTTTCAGACCGACGTGTCTTCTGCCCGCCTGGCGAAGGTACAGGCGCTGGTAGGCCTGCGTGAGTTCCTGGGCTACAACGCGGTGCCGGCCGATTATGACGTGATGGGCGACTTGGCGTACCAACCGCTCCAGGCGAAAGTGGAAGACTTGCAGATGAAGGCGCTGCGCGAGCGCCCGGACTACCGCGCGGCGGAATTGGGGATCACGGCCGCACGGAGCCAGATCCTCCTGGCCAAAGCGAATGCCAAGGTGGACGTAAACGGCACGTACGACTTTACCCATGTTTCCGGGGAGAACACGGCTTCGATCTTTGTGAATTTTGAGTTGCCGATTTTCAACCGCAATCAGGGAGAAATCGCGCGTACTGGTTACGCGCTCACCCAGGCTGAAGAGCAGCAGCAAGCCGCCAGCGACACGGTTCTCTCCGATGTGGCTAATGCCTATGAGGCGGTCAGGAGCAACGACGAAGTGGTGCAACTCTATACTTCCGGGTACCTCCAGCAGGCACAGGATTCGCGCGATATCAGCGAATATGCCTATAGACGCGGTGCGGCCAGCCTGTTAGATTTTCTCGACGCTGAACGCAGCTACCGGTCGGTTCAGCTGGCTTATCGCCAGGCGCTGGCCTCGTACATGACCGCTCTGGAGCAACTGAAGCAAGCGGTGGGAACGAGGAACCTGCCATGAGGCTCCCTGACAGTCGTTGGCAGCGATTGGTTGCAGCGGCCGCCCTGTCGGCGATCATGGTGGTGCTTGCCGGTTGCGGAGGAGCAGGAGAACAGGCCGGCAAGATGACCTCGTTCTCGACGACGGAAAGTCCCAAATCCAAAGCTGAGCTGTTCTCGCTGCCTGCCGACCAGATGTCTCACATCCAGGTCGTGAACGTCGAGCAGGGACCGTTGCCGCGCACGCTCCGCCTGACCGGCGCGGTCGAGTACAACGACTTCAAGACCACGCCGGTGATCACGCAAGTGGGTGGGCCGGTCAGTCGCGTCGCCGTGGTGCAGGGCGAGCACGTGCGCGCCGGCCAGCCACTGCTTTATATCGCCAGCCCGGACTACTCTCTGCTGCGCGCCGCTTATATTAAGGCGAGGGACGCCTTCCAACTGGCGGACAAGTTCTACCTCCGCGCGCAAGACCTCTATGCCCATCGCGCCATTGCGCAGGCCGACCTCGAGCAGGCCCAATCGAACCGCACGCAGGCGCAGGCGGATTTCGAGTCCAGTGCCGACGCCATCCGCGTCCTGGGCGTAGCGGACCCGGAAACGATTGTCACCAAGCCTCCCTCACCGGAAATCCCGCTGTACTCGCCAGTGGCCGGAGAGGTGGTGGACCGCCAATGCTCCGCGGGGCAATTGCTGGCGGCCGGCGCGACGCAGTGTTTCACCCTCTCGGACATGAGTTCGGTGTGGATTCTGATCAACATCTACCAGAACGACGTGGCCTACGTGCATGTCGGCGATCCGGTGACGATTGACAATGAATCGTATCCCGAGGTTGTGCATGGGAAGATCGAATACATTTCTCCCGCGCTCGACCCCAACACACGCACGCTGCAAGCGCGCATTGAAGCCCCCAATCCGGGCGAGCGCCTGAAGAAGGAAATGTACGTGACGGCTGAGGTCCAAGTCGGCGTGATTCCTAGGGCGCTGTTCGTCCCCCACTCCGCCGTGCTGCGCGACGAACAAAACATGCCCTACGTTTATCTGCAGACCGCAGAAAGACAGTTCGCCAGGCGCGACGTCACGCTCGGCGAAAGCCAAGCCGGGAAGACCCAAATCCTCACTGGCTTGCAAGTGAATGATCGTGTGGTCGGCGACGGCAGCCTTTTCCTGCAATTCCAGAATTCGCTCCAGCACTGAGGGGACGGGACCAGGGATGATTCATCACATCGTTCAATTCGCTCTTCGTCAGCGATTCCTGATCCTGATGCTGGTAGCGCTCGTGGTCATTGCCGGCACACTCTCGTTTCAGCAGATGCCCGTGGATGCTTATCCGGACCTCTCACCCCCGCTGGTCGAAGTCATCACGCAGTGGCCCGGGCACGCGGCTGAGGAAATCGAGCGGTTGGTCACGCTGCCGATCGAGTTGCAGATGAACGGCGTACCACACATGGTGTTCATGCGCTCGATCTCGCTCTATGGCTTGTCCGACGTCATTATGACGTTCGAGGAAAGCACGGACAACTATTTCGCCCGGCAAGTCGTGTTTGAGCGGCTCTCAACTGCCAACCTGCCACCGGGCGTGACGGGCAGCCTGGCGCCCTTGTCGAGCCCGTCAAATCTCGTCTATCGCTACGTGATTGAGAGCCCGGACCGCACGCCGCAAGAGCTGAAGACCTACGAGGACTGGGTGATCGAACGCGCCTACAAGTCCGTGCCGGGCGTGGCCGACGATTCGGGCTTCGGCGGTACGGTGATGCAATACCAGGTCCTGCTCGATCCAGCCAAGATTTACAGCTACCACATTCCCTTGCCGCAGGTGCTCAATGCCCTGGCCGCCAATAACGCCAACGCCGGCGGCGGCTTTTATTCGCAAGGTTCGCAATTCTTCTACGTGCGCGGACTTGGACTGGTGGCCAAGACCGAAGACATCGGCGACATCGTTGTGGGGAACAACAACGGCGTGCCGGTACGCATCCGCGACATCGGCGAGGTCACCATCGGCCACGCTCCCCGCCTCGGAGAATTCGGTTTCCAGAACGATGACGACCGGGTCGAAGGTGTCATCCTCATGCTCACCGGCGAGCAGACGCAGAACGTCCTTAAGCGTGTAGAAGAGAAGACCACGGAGATCAATCGCGACCTCCTGCCGCATGACGTGAAAGTCCGCCCCTACTATGACCGGAGCGACCTGGTGCAGGTGACCATCGACACGGTGGAGCATAACCTGCTGCTCGGCATGGCCCTGGTCTTGATCGTCTTGATCTTCTTCCTGGTCAGCGTGCGTGCAGCGATCATCGTGGCTCTGACCATTCCGCTGAGCTTGCTGTTTTCTTTCTTTTTCCTGCACGCACGCGGCATCCCGGCGAACCTGCTTTCTATCGGGGCCATCGATTTCGGAATCATCATCGACGGCACGGTCGTCATGATGGAAAACATCTACCGCGAGCTGGCGGCGCGCCACGGGCAGGAGTACAAACTTCACGAAGTGATCATTACGGCGGCGCACGATGTCGACCGGCCCATTTTTTACTCCATCGCCGTCATCCTCGCCGGGTACATTCCCATCTACGCGCTCAGCGGACCGTCCGGCAAGCTCTTCCACCCGATGGCGGAAACCATGTCCTGGGCGCTGCTCGGCTCGCTGCTCTTCACCCTTACGTTAGTTCCAGTGCTCGCCTCCTACTGGTTCAAACGCGGGGTGAAGGAAAAGGTGAACCGCGCGTACGAATGGCTAAAGGATGAGTACGCTACGGAACTTCGCTGGTGCCTGGACCGGCCGAATCTTACGATGGTTCTGGCCACCGCCATTTTTGGCGCTTCGCTTCTTCTGATTCCCTTCATCGGCGGTGAGTTCATGCCGCACCTGGATGAAGGAGCCATGTGGGTCCGCGCCACCATGCCCTACACCATCTCCTTCGAGGAGGCAGCCAAATTCGCTCCCCAGATCCGCAAGATCCTGATGGCCTATCC